>JAGWNF010000041.1 GCA_028871455.1 Alphaproteobacteria bacterium | reverse complement strand
GGCGGCGGCGAATTATGCTCTGCTGACGCTGGGCGATGGCCTCGTCGCGCAGATCCCGGCACTGGTGATCTCGGCCGCCGCCGGCGTGTTCGTGAGCCGGGTCTCGACCGGCGCCGATATCGGCCGCCAAGTGGTCGAGCAGTTCGCCGCCTATCCCAAGGTCTGGCTGCTCGGCGCCGGAATCGTCGGCCTGTTCGGGATCATCCCCGGCATGCCGCATGTGCCGTTCCTGGCCTTTGCCGCGCTCCTCGGCGGCACGGGATGGCTCATCCTCCACCAGCGCGCGACCGCCGCCGTCGCGCCGAAGCCGGCCGCGCCGTCCGAGCCCGAGGAAATCGACGTCAACGTCATCGAAGTGGTGGAGCCGTTGGCGATCGAGGTGGGTTACCGGCTGGTGAGCCTGGTGAGCAAGGAACGCAGCGGCGGATTGCTGGCGCGGCTCAAGGGCGTGCGTAAGCTGCTGTCGCGCGAATACGGATTCCTCATTCCGGTCGTGCATGTCAGGGACAATCCCGACCTGCGCTCCATCGGCTATCGCATCCTGGTTCACGGCGTCGAGCGCGCCGCCGCCGAGGTGCATCCCGACCGCCTGCTGGCCATCGGCGGCGACAAGGCGACGGCGTCGGTCCCCGGCACGCCGACCCGGGATCCGGCCTTTGGCCGCCCGGCCCTCTGGATCGCACCCGGCGCCGCCGATCAGGCGCGGGCGTCGGGCTATGCCGTATTCGACACGACGGTCGTCGTCGCCACGCATTTCGAGCGCGTGCTGCGCGACCACATCGACGAGATCTTCGGGCGCACGGAGATGGACGGCCTGCTGGCGGCTTTCGCGAAACAGGTGCCGAAGCTCGCGGAGGAGCTGACACCAAAGCTGCTGTCGCCGGCCATCGTCTACAAGGTGATGCGCGCGCTGCTTGCCGAGCGCGTACCGCTGCGCGATTTGCGCGGGATCGTGACCGCGCTGCTCGAAGAAGGCGCCGCGACCCAGGACGCGAGCAAGCTGGTCGAGGCCGTCCGGGTCCGGCTCGGCCGCTTCATCGTCCAGAGCGCGTTCGGCGCCGTCGACGAGATTCGCGCCGCCGTTCTCGACGGCGAGCTCGAAAAGCTCCTGCAGCAGTCGCTCAAGCTGCCGGCCGAGGGCGCGACCGCATTCGCGATCGAGCCGTCGATCGCCGGCCAGCTGCGCGAGACGGCCGGAGCCCTCGCCGCCCGCTGGGAAGCCGAAGGGCGACCGCCCGCCATCCTCGTCCGGCCGGAGCTGCGTCCGCTGGTGACGCAGACCCTGATGGTGGTGCGGCCGCGGCTCTGGGTCGTGTCCTACGCGGAGATTCCACCGGAAAAACGCATCCGGGTGATCGAGGTCGTCGGCCGCAAGACCGATCGGAGCACCAATGCGGCGGAATGAACCGAAATCGGCCGTTGCGGCCGCGCGTTCGGTCGGAGCCCGCCGATGGCGATGACCTCCGAACTTGCGCGCTACTGCGCGACGCAGGCGTCGACGATCGACGAAGAGGCTATCCTGCGCCGCTTCATGCCCAGCGTGAAAGCCTCCGCGCTCCATCTGAAATCACGCCTGCCGCCCAATGTCGACGTCGAAGACCTGATCCAGGCCGGCATGATGGCACTGCTGCGCGTCGTGCGCGCCGGGCTCGACATGGTCGAATTCGACCGCCGTACCCGCCGGATCGTCGTCAACGCGATGATCGACGAGGCGCGCCGGACGGCGCTGCCGTCGACATCGATCGCGCGCCGCGTGTGGGCGGCGGCCGCCGCGATGCGCGCCGTCCAGGCGCGTATTGGCCGCGCCGCCGCGGACGAGGAGGTCGCCGCCGAATTGGGAATCTCGGTCGAGCGGTATCAGCGCATCCTGACGGATGCCGCCTTGGTCCGCCTCTTGCCGCTCGACGACGCGCGGCCGGAGGTCGATCACGCCGCGCAAGCGGAGGGTGATCAGGAACGGGCCATCGACCGCGAGCGCATCGTCGCGTCGCTCAGCGAGGCGGTGTCGAGCCTGCCCGAGCGCGAGCGCCTGGTGCTGAGTCTCTATTACGAGCACGGCCTCAACATGGACGAGGTGGGCGCGGTCCTGACGCTGGATAAATCAACGGTTTGCCGCCTTCACGGCCGCGCGCTGCTGGCGCTGCGAGCGCACCTGGCGGGCTGGGAATCGGCCGCACACGCGCTGATCGACCTGGAAGGAGAATAGACGATGGACCTGCTTTCCGTAATCGGCATCGCGCTCGCCCTTGCCTCGGTCACCCTGACGATGATGCTCGACGGCGGCAATGTTCTAGCGCTAGTGCATTTTCCGGCGTTTCTGATCGTCGTCGGCGGCACGGTCGGCGCGATTCTGCTCCAGACCCCACCGCGGGTCTTCTTCCGCGCCTTCCGGATATTGCCGTGGGTCTTCGTACCGCCGGCTTACGAGAGCGTGAAGCTCGTCGACTGGATTCTCGATTGGGCGCAGATCGCGCGCCGCGAAGGCGTTCTCGCGCTTGAGCCCATCGCCAACGACGAAAGCGATCCGTTTCTCAAAGAAGCGCTCAATCTGGTGATCGACGGAATTCCGCCGCCCACCGTGCGCGCCATTCTGGAAACCAAGTTGCACAGCCGCGAGGAATACGAGATGGCCGCGGCCCGGGTGTTCGAGCAGATGGCTGGCTATGCCCCGACCATCGGCATCATCGGCGCAGTGCTCGGCCTGATCACCGTCATGTCGCATCTCAACGATCCCGCCAATCTCGGCAAGGGCATCGCGACGGCGTTCGTCGCCACGGTCTACGGCGTCGGCTCGGCGAACATCATCTACCTTCCGATCGCCAACAAGCTGCGCACGGTCATCCGCCGCGGCGTGCGGCGCCAGGAGATCATCATCGAAGGGTTGCTCGGCATCGCGACCTCGGAACCGCGCCTCCATCTCGGCATGAAGCTGCAGAGCTTCATGCATGACGGCGAGGTCGAAACGGTCAAGACCGCTTCCAGCAACGGCGAGGGCGGGGAGGACGGCGGCGACGGTTTACCGGAAGACGAATTTCGGGATTCGCCTATCGACGAGCGGCAATCGGCCTGATCACAGGGGCACACCATGGAACATCTGAAGCACCCCAGGCGACGACGCCACGAAGAGAGGCACGAGAATCTCGAACGCTGGATCATTTCGTATGCCGATTTCATGACCCTGCTGTTCGCCACCTTCGTCATGCTCTACGCGATCTCGAGCGTCAACGTCTCGAAATACCGCATTCTGCAGCAGGTCTTCGCCGAGGCGTTCCTCGGCAAGATGGTGCACGAGGATTCCGATCTGGCGCCGGCGCAGAGCGGCCCATTTAATCACCTGCCGGCTCCGATTCCCGTGCCACCGCGCAATCTGTCGCCGGAGCTGCAGCGCCAGATCCAGCACCGGATCGAGCAGCTCGAAAAGCTCTACAACCGCTTGTCGACACAGTTTCAGGGCCTGATCCAGAAGGATCTGGTCCACATCGTCCGTCAGCCGAACGGCGTCGTGATCGACATCAACGCGACGCTGCTGTTCGCGAGCGGCAGCGCGACACTGACGCCGGATGCGCTCACCATCATCGATCAGGTCGGCAAAGCCCTGGCCGACGTGCCCTACATGGTTCAGGTCAATGGCTTCACCGACACCGTCCCCATCCACAACAGCCAGTTCGATTCCAATTGGGACCTGTCGGCGACGCGGGCGATCTCGGTCGTGAAGCGCTTCGTCGCCGACGGCATTGCGCCGGATCGGCTGGTGGGCGCGGGATACGGCGAATATCACCCGGTCAAGGCCAACGATTCGCCCGACAACATGGCGCGCAATCGCCGCGTGTCGATCGTCGTCGTAGCACCGGACCATGAAGAAAAGGTGGGCGGCGTACCGTTGCTCGGCGGCGCACGATCCCCAGCTGCGACACCGGCCCCAGTGCCGACCCCGACGCCATCGCCCCCGTCAGCGCCAGCCTCCGGCCCGAGCACGCCGCCGGCGGCAAGCAAAACGCCCTGAACGTGACGGCCGGCCATGGCTTTCGGGCGCAAGCAGAAAATCGAGCAGAAGGGCGAGGCGTCGGCGGTGCAAACGCCGTCGGCGATGCGCCTGTTTCTGCCCGGCGCGGCACTCGGATTGCTGCTTTTCGTGATGCAGGGATCGGCCTTCGACGGCGGCACATCGCCGTGGAGCATCGGCGCCATTCTGGCGTCGCGGCTCGTTGCCGATGCGGTGATCGGCATCGTCGGGCTCTGCGCAGTGTATATCGCGCTCTACGCCGCGCGATGGGGCCTGGCGCAGGCGTGGGGCTGGGCGCGCGTCAACCTGCTCCGGCGCGGGACACGCCCATGAAAGCGCGGCTGAAAGCCGCCGACGTGCGGGTATCGCCGTGGCAGGCGCCATCGCTCGATCCGGCGGAGGCGGAAGCCGCGCCCCCGGCGCCGCGGCGGCCGGTCCCTGAACCGCGCCGCGCGGCGGCGGAAGCGGACGTGCCGACGCCGGAAGACCGCGCCGCGGCCGCGGCGGCGGCGGCGGTCGACGCAATCCGAGCGCAGAAGGCGGCCGAAGGCCATGCCGAGGGCCTGGCGCGCGGGCTCGAGGAGGGGCGGGCACAAGGCCGAACCGAAGGCTACGATGCCGGTCGCCGCGCGGCTGAGGCCGAGGTTGCGGCGATTGCCGGCAGTCTCGCCAAGTCACTCGAGGGTCTCGGCGGCGAGGTCAAGGTGCTGGACGACACCGTCGAAGACGCGGTCGTCGCTCTCGCGCTCGAGCTCGCGCGCCGCGTCATCGGCGCGGAGGTGGCCCGGAGCCGCGAGGCGCTCGCCGGTCTCATCCGCAAGGTTCTCGCCGAGATTCCCATCGACGCCGGAACGCCACGCATCCTGCTTCACCCGGACGATCTCGCCGTCTTGCAGACGCACGTGTCCGATGTTGGAAGCGGCAAGGTCGACCTGGTCGCGGACGAAACCATCGAGGCCGGCGGCTGCCGTGTGCTGGCGGACGGCATCGACAGCGCCACGCGGCCCGACCGGCGATGGGTCGGGCGCAGCACTCTATTCGAGGGCGATCTCACGCTGGCGTCGCGTTGGCGCGCGGCGATGTTGGCGCTGTTTGATTAGCGGATTCCGATGCAGCTGACCGCACAAACGAACGAGCGTCTCGTCGATTCGCTGCACCGCTATCGCGGCCGCTTCGCGAGCGCCGAAACTATCTCCCACGTCAGCGGCATTCTGACGCGGATCGTCGGCTTCGTGATGGAGGCGCGCGGCATCCGGGTCAGCGTCGGTCAGCGCTGCTTCGTCGAGAGTTCGACCCGCAGGCTGGTGCCGGCCGAAGTCATCGGTTTCGACGGCGGCTGCGCCTTCCTCATGGTCGAGGGTCACGCCGACGGCCTGGCGGCCGGCGCGCGGGTGATTCCCGCGGGCTCGGCGACCGAAGTGCCGGTCGGCAAGGCGCTGCTGGGTCGCGTCATCGACGGCGCCGGGCGGCCGCTCGACGGCAAAGGCCCCATCCGCTGCACGGAGCACATGCCGCTGTTCGGCCGCCCCACCAATCCGATGGCGCGGACGATTATCGACCAGCCGCTCGACGTCGGTGTTCGCACCATCAACGCGCTCATCACCGTCGGCGAGGGCGCACGCCTCGGCTTGTTCGCCGGCAGCGGCGTCGGCAAGAGCGTCCTGCTCGGCATGATGGCGCGCTATACCGCCGCCGACATCGTCGTGGTCGGCCTGATCGGTGAGCGCGGCCGCGAAATCAAGGAATTCATCGAGCGGAATCTTGCGCCCGACGCGCTTGCCAAGGCGGTCATCGTCGCCGTGCCTGCCGACCAGTCGGCGCTGGCCCGCGTCCACGGCGCCTTGCGCGCCTCGACCATCGCCGAATATTTCCGCAACCAGGGTTGCAACGTCCTGCTGTTGATGGACTCGCTCACCCGCTTCGCGATCGCCTCGCGCGAGATCGCGCTCGCCGTCGGCGAGATGCCGTCGAGCCGCGGCTATCCGCCGTCGGTTTTCGGCCGGCTCGCATCCCTGGTCGAGCGCGCCGGAACCGGCGGCCCGCTCAACGGCAGCATCACCGCGTTCTATACCGTGCTGGTCGAGGGCGATGATCTCAACGATCCGGTGGCCGACGCCGCGCGCGCGATCTGCGACGGGCATATCGTCCTGTCACGGCGCATCGCCGAACGCGGCCATTTTCCGGCGATCGACGTGGCCGCGTCGGTCAGCCGCGTGATGTTCTCGGTGGTGGCGCCTGGGCAATTCGCCGCAGCGCGGCAGTTCAAGGAGCTGCATACGCGTTACGAAGAAAGCCGCGACATGATCGCGATCGGCGGCTATCGCCCGGGACACGACGCGGTTCTCGATCGCGCGGTGACGCTCCATCCAGCCTTCGACCGCTTCCTCCAGCAGGAGATGAACCAGCGCGTCGCATTCGCTCAAAGCGTCGCGGACCTTTCGCAAACCCTTGGCGAACAAGGAGATAGTTGATGGCGTTGCAGGTAATGGGAAAACTCGCAGAACGTCAGGTCGAGGAGGCGCAGCGGCGATGGGCGCTGTTGGCCAAGGAATGCGCGGCGGCCCGGCGCAAGCTCAATCTGCTCCACCAATACGGCGAGACCTATCGCCTGCAGCTCGAATCCGGCGGCCGGCAGGGCGTGGCTGCGTCTCAGGCGGCGGCGGTCGCCGCCTTCATCCGAAGGGTCGCCGAGGTGGTGGCGCGGGAAGAGGTGCAAGTTCGGCAGCTCGAGGGCGCGTGCGAGCGCGAATGGGCCGACCTCGTCGCCGCCCGCCGCAACCAGCGGATGATCGAGATCCTGGTGGAGCGGCAGATGCTCCGCGAGGCCGAGGAGACGCTGCGCCGCAGCCAGATCGAGATCGACGACCTGATTTCGCGGGCAGGCTTCTTCCGGCGGGAATTCCGCGCATGACGGCGCGGACAGCGGCGGATTCCGGCGCGAAATGAGCCCGTGGGACTTGCGCCGCAGCCTCCGATAGGGCATCATATATTGCCAAAAATAGGAAAATCGGCAATGGCAGCCAATCCACGCGATAATGCCCCCGCGGTGCGCCGGCGCACGCGCAAGACGGGCCGCCGGCTCGTCTTGCTCGTCGGGCTGCTGGCCGTGGCGGTGGCGGCGGGCGGCGGCTGGTATTTCTGGCACGCCAGAAAGGCGGTGGTCTCGGCGAGGCCCACGCAGCCGGTCTATGTCGCGATCAAGCCCTTCGTCGTCACCGTGCTCGACGACAGCCAGGCGACGCGCTTCGTCCAGGTCGGCGTCGATCTCGAGGTCGCGGGAAGCGACGGCGCGGAGCGCGTGAGGCAGGTCCTGCCGGCGATCGAGGACGCGATCCGTCTCGAAATTCTCCAGAGCAAGGTCGGCGAGGTCACGTCGCCGCAGGGGGTCGAGCGGCTGCGCAAGGTCCTGATCGCGCACGCCAACGATGCGGTAGCGACGGTTCTCGACCCGCCGTCAGACGCGCACAAGCTCAAGCCCGGTCAACCGTCGGCGCGGGGCCCGGTACGCAATCTCTATTTCACGGAGCTCGTCGTCGAATGAACGGCCTCGGCGGCCTGACCGCGGATCCGGGTCGCGTCTCCATCGTCGGCAGCCTGTTGCCGCTGCTGATTGGCATGGGCGTGGTCGTCGTCGCGCTTGCCGGATTGCTGTGGCTGCTGCGCCGCCGCTTCGGTCCGATCGGCCTGGCGAAGATCGATTGCGCGGTGATGGGTGCGCTCGCGGTCGGGCCGCGCGAGCGGCTCGTCGTCGTGCGGGTCGAGGGCCGCCGCCTGCTGCTGGGCGTCACCGGCAGCGCCATCGGGTTGCTCTGCGAATTGCCCGAAACCGCCGCGTCGCTGCAAATGTCGGCGCCGGCCGGCTTCGGCGTCGCTCTCGCGCAGGCCTTCGACCGCTGGCGCGGCTCGAGATCGCCGAATGACGCCAAGGCACCTTGAATACCTGATCTGCGCCGGCGTTGTCGCCGCGCTGATCGCGACGCCGGCGGTGGCGCAGGCGGCGCCGCCGTCGGGTCTCGATGCGCTGATCGCGACGCCCACGTCGCATGGAGGCGTGTCCTACACCGTGCCGATCCAGATCCTCCTGTTCATGACGGCTCTGGTGTTCCTGCCAGCCGTGCTTCTGGCGATGACCTCGTTCACCCGCATCATCATCGTGCTGGCGCTGCTGCGTCAGGCCCTCGGCCTGACCCAGACGCCGCCCAACCAGATCCTCGTCGGCCTCGCCCTGTTCCTCACGATGTTCGTCATGGCGCCGGTATTCAATCAGGTCAACGGCGCAGCGCTGCAGCCGCTGTTGGCGAACAAGATTTCGGTGGAGGAAGCGGCGACGCGAGCGGAGCCCGAGCTCAAGGCGTTCATGCTCAAGCAGACGCGAGCCGACGACCTCGGCATGTTCGTCAAGCTTGCCGGCGGGCAGACCTACGACAAGGCCGGGGACGTGCCGATGCGCCTCGTCGCGCCGGCCTTCCTGACGTCGGAGCTACGGACCGCGTTCCAGATCGGCTTCCTCATCTTCCTGCCGTTCATGGTGATCGACATCGTCGTCGCGGCGGTGATGATGTCGCTTGGCATGATGCTGCTGTCGCCGGTGACGGTGTCGCTGCCGCTTAAGCTCATGGTTTTCGTGCTCGTCAACGGCTGGATGCTCGTGATCGGCTCGCTGGCGCAAGGCTTCTTCTGATGATGGCGAGCACAGAGGTTCTGGCGTTCGCGGCCAACCGCATGCTGATCGAGGCGCTGATCCTGATCAGCCCGCCGCTTGCCGCGGTGCTGCTGGTCGGGCTGGCGGTCAGCCTGATCCAGGTGGGAACGCGGATGACCGATCTGACCCTCGGCTTCGTGCCGCGCTTCGCCGTCATTCTCCTGGTGACGGCGTTGACGCTGCCGTGGATGGGGGAGCGGTTGTCGGCTTATTTCCACGATTGCGTGGCGCAGGCCGCCGACCGGTTCTAGGCGCGCCATGCTCGCCGTCACCGATGCGGAAATCGCGCGCTGGTTGGGCGAACTGGTCTGGCCGCTGATCCGCGGCCTCGCGCTCTTCGCCTTTGCACCGGCCTTCGGCTCGAGCGCCGTTCCCGCGCCGGTGAAGGTGGCCCTGGGCTTGGCGGTGGCGGCGATCATCGGCGGAATCGCCGGGCCGATGGCACCACTCGACCTCTCCTGGCACACGGCGACGCTCGTCATCGAGCAAATCCTCGTCGGTGGCGCGATCGGCTTTGCCATGCGGCTGACGCTGTCGGTGATGGCGTTTGCCGGCGATCTCAGCGGCCTGCAGATGGGCTTCGGCTTTGCCACGCTGCTCAATCCCCAGGTTGGCGTGCCGATGCCGGCGCTGGCCGATTTCTTCGACCTTCTCGGGACCGTGCTGTTCCTGGCGATCGGCGGCCACCTCTTGCTGATCGCGGCGCTGGTCAAGAGCTTCGCGATCGTTCCGGTCAGCGCCGCCGCCGGCATCGTCCCCGCCGGTTGGGGCGCGCTGGCCGCCGCCGGATCGGCGCTGTTTCAGCTCGGCATGGTGCTCGCGCTGCCGGTGGTGGCGGCGATGCTTGCCATCAATATTGCCATGGCCGTCGTCTCGCGCGTGGCGCCGCAGCTCAACATCATGTCGGTCGGCTTCGCCGTCTTCCTTTGGACCGGCATCGCGGCGACGGCGCTGCTCATGCCGTTCGTCGCGCCGGCGGTCGAGCATCTCGTCGAGGTCGGGCTCCGGCTGATCGAGACCGTTCTACGAGGCGGCGGCTGAACCATGGCCGAAGACCCGTCGACCGAAAACAAGACCGAAGAACCGACAGGCCGGCGTCTCAGCAAGGCGCGCGAAGAAGGTTCGATCGCGCGCTCGCGCGAGCTGCCGTCGGCGGTCATGCTGATGACGGGCGCCGCCTTCGTCTACTGGGGCGGCACGATCGCGGTATCGATCATGGAACGGATGGTCGCGACCGGATTGCGGATCGATCCGGCGCAGGCGCGCGATCCCGCGCGGCTGCTGATCGCCGCCTGGGTCGTGGTCAAGCCGGCGCTTGCGTTCGTCGCGGCCTTCGGCGGCGGCATGGTGCTGATCGGAACGGCTTCGGCGGTGATGATCGGCGGCTTGGTTTTTTCCTGGCATCCGGTGATGCCCGATCTCGCGCGGCTCAATCCGGTGCGCGGTTTCGGCCGCCTGTGGTCGCGCGATGCCTTCGTCGAGATGGTCAAGTCGGTGATCAAGCTGCTTGGCGTGGGCGCGGTCGCCTTCTGGTGGCTGCGCGGCGCCCTGCGCGACTTCATCGATCTCGCCCGCGCGGGCTGGCCCGGCGGACTGTGGCACGCGGGCAGCCTGCTGGGCCGTCTCTTCCTGCTGACGTCGATCTCGTTGGCCGTCGTCGTCCTGCTCGAGGTGCCGTACCGGATGTGGAGCCACCGCAAGGACTTGCGCCTGAGCCGGCAGGAACTGCGCGACGAGGCCCGCGAGGTCGAAGGCAATCCGCAAACCAAGCGCCGGCTGAAGCAGTTGCGCCGCAAGGCGGCGCGGGCGCGGATGATGAGCCAGGTACCGACGGCGGACGTGGTGCTGACCAACCCGTCGCACGTCGCCATCGCGCTGCGCTACCAGCAGAGCATGCGGGCGCCCCGGTTGATCGCAAAAGGCGTCGGCTTGATCGCGCTCCGCATTCGCGAGGTCGCGCGCGAACACGGCGTGCCGGTCGTCGAAGTGCCGCCGCTGGCGCGGTCGCTGTACCGCTACGTCGAGATCGAGGAGGAGATTCCCGCCGCGCTCTACCGCGCCGTCGCCGAGGTCCTGGCCTTCGTCTACCGGTTGCGTGCCGCGCGCGCGGCGGGCAAGCCGGCGCCGTCGGCACCGAGCGAAACCTTCGATCCGCCCGCGGAATTGCGCATCTGAGATCGGCCTCAGGCCTTGCCGAGCGAACGACCGGTTACGGCGGCCAGCTCGCCGCCATCGGGACCGTAGGAGCGATGCGCTTCGAGACGCTGCA
>JAGWNF010000040.1 GCA_028871455.1 Alphaproteobacteria bacterium | reverse complement strand
GGTTCCTCAACGCCGTCGAGGCCGAGACGCCAGTTGGCAAGATTGTGCACGTGATCCTCGACAAGGTGCCGTCCGGAACGTGGTTGGAATTCGGCGTGGTGCGATCTCCGGTAACATGAAGGTATCGTTTCAGGCTGCGAGGTCAATTGGCCGATCGATGGGCTTGATGGCGAGCGTCTGCCATCCATCGACCTTGCGCATGTTGATCTGACCTGAGGCAAGCAGCGCCCAGAACAGCATGGCGGCGGTGTCCGCGGACGGCAGCACGGTCTGGGTCTTGATCCTGCGCTTGAACTCCTCGTGCAACCGCTCGATCGCATTCGTGGTGCGTACGCTGCGCCATTGGCTCGGCGGCAGGCGGGTGAAGGCGAACAAGCATTCGCCCGCCTCCTCCAAGCTGTCGGCGACGGCGCGGTGCTTGAGCCGCCATTTGCGGATGAAGGCCTTGCGGCGGGCCTCGATCTGCTCGCGTGTGGCCGCATAGATCATGTCGGTATAGTCGGCGGTGATCTCGTCATGCAGGCGCTCGGGCGCGTGCGCCAGCAGGTTCCTGTGCTTGTGGACCGTGCAGCGCTGGACCGGCACGCCGTCCCAGACGGCGGCAATCGCCTTGTCGAGCCCCGCCGCGCCGTCGACGATGAGGAACTCGGGTCGTCGCAGGCCGCGCCGGATGAGGTCGTCGAGAACGCTGCGCCAGGCCTCGGCGCTCTCGCCGCCCATGCTCTTGATCGCGAGCAGCACCTTCTGACCGTCCGCCCGCACGCCGAGAACGACGAGCAGCGAGATGGAGGTCGCTTTGCGGTCGAGTCGCACGCGCACCACCGTGCCGTCGAGAATGAGCCGCACGATCGGCTCGTCGGCCAACGAACGGACGTTCCACGCCTCCCAATCGCTCTTCACCTTGCGCCAGACCCGGCTCACCGTGTCCTTGCCCACCGCCCCGCCGAAGAGGGCCGCGAGCGCGCGGCGAACCCGGCGCGTGTTGGTGCCGGCCAGATAGATCGAAGCGATCAGCGCATCGGCAGCCAGCGTGCGACGCTGATAGGCCCGCAGCGCCTGGCTGCGCCATTCCGTCGTCCCGCCTGCGGGGGTGTTCAGGCGGGCGCGCGGAACCTCGATCTCGATCGGCCCGAAGGTCCCGGTCAGCGATCGCGTCCGGCGGCCGTGACGGTGGCCCGTCACGGCCGTTTTTCCTTCATCGCTGGCCTTCTTGCTTCGTTCGTAACGCAGGCGAGCCAGCGCTTCGTCGAGTTCGCGGCGGATCAGCTCTTCGATGAACCCGCGCGCTCGCGCGCGAATCTCGGTCTCGATCGGATCGAACCAGTCGTCGAAAAGGTCAACGGCCATCTCAGCCGCAGGCTGTGAGGAATCAGGCTTCGTGGTAATGCTCGTCATGGCGTGGTCTCCAGTCCGACGCTTCAACGCCGGATGATTCGAGGTTGATCACCCCGGAGACTACGCCACCCTCATTTCCAACCAACCCCGCGACGGCACCTGCCGGAAATACACGTCCCTCAAAAGCGATAACCCTTAGGAAGCGTCGGCGATAAAGGCCGCGGTCAGTTTCTTCATAGGCATCAAGGGCCCATTCGTCACCGCGAGCAATCTGCCATAACAGGCCATACACCTTTTCTTCCCGGTAGCACGAAGAATCGGGCCATAACCGGATCGAACAGTATGGACGCAAGAATTTTCTAATACGCCAACCCCACGATTCGCGCCTTGGGGCATCGGAAGCGCATGGCAATCCAATCCATATTGGATCCATATGCAAAATAGAAACGCACCTGAGGCTCCGGATGAGCAGGTTGCTGAAGAACTCTGCGATGGGACTGTTTTGATCTCGGGCTCGGCGCGATGTCGTTAAGCTTTGCCTGCGAGTCCTATTCTCGGGAACCTTCGGCGCTCTGATCATGAGGTAGCTCCGAGCAGTTTGGGTAATCGGATGAGGTTGTAGCCGACAGCGATCAGCGTGAAGGCCCAGTGGACCTCGTCTCGCCTTCGGTATCGGGTTTTGCGCAAGTCGCCGATTGTCTTGGTCCAGCCGAATGCCTCCTCGATTCGTTTGCGGACACGCCGCCTCGCCGCGTAACTCGCATGTCGTGTCGTTCATCCGTCGATGGCCGAGCGGCGGCCCAAGAGGTTCTGCGCGACGTGTGGAACGATACCCTGCGCGCGCAGGACCACCACGAAGGCTGCGCCATCTAGGCGTTGTCCGCCACCACCGTCGAATGCGCACCGCGTGCCAAGTCTTCGATCATCGCCTCGGCCGCCGCGCGCTCACCCAACCCGTCGCCGATGCACTCTGTAAAGCGCGCGAGCACTTAAGTAGTTCGACCTTATTTGAAGAGCCCAATCGGCTGGTTGTGAGGCCTGTACCGCCCTTTTGAGGCAATCAGCCCGGAACAATGTCAGTCATGCATAATGTTGAAAGGTTCCTCAAGCCAAGACAGCTTGCGCCGAAGCTCGGTAAGAGGCTTTTTCCGCAACAGATCGCGGCACCTTGTCGCTGTGAATTGCGGGAGGGGCCCGAGCTCCTGCCTGCGGCTGGTGAGAAGCAGCGTGCGCGACAAAGATGCGGTCGGCAGCGGCATATATACGATGCCGTTCGGCATCCCGGCCTCGTACATGCAGAGCGGGGTGGTGATCGCCCAGCCACCGCCGCGAATCATTCCTGCTACCCCATGCGGCGAATCAAACTCAGTGCTGCGAGGGACATCGAGGCCTAGTCGTTGAAGATATCGTTCGATGTCTTCGCCGGTTCGCGATCGCGAGGTGAATCGCACGAGCGGTTTTTCCCGGGCAAGCCGGGCAAGGTCAGTCACGCTAGTGACTCGACGATATCCCTGAGATACGGCGAGGATGTATGGCTCTGTCAAGATTGGCCATCGCTCTATATCATTGCTGCTCTGAAATTCATCCACTCCGATGAACATATCGAGCTGTCGAGTGAATAAGGCACTAAAGTGCGCAGCAGTGAGGCCGGAATACACTGAAACGTGATCACTCCGCGCGCGCAAAAACATTGCCAGATCGGCGCTGAGAACGCGTACCAATGAATCGACCAAGCCCACACGTACCATCGGAAATTTGGCGCGGCCAACCTCTCGCAGCAAAGTACGGATTTGCCGTGCCTCGCTCAGCAATATCCCGGCCTGCCGACGAACTATGTTGCCCGCCACTGTGGGCACGACCGGCCTGACCTTCCGGTCGAGCAGCTTGATTCCTACGCGCTTCTCCATTTCGCCAACGACTTGAGATACTGCAGGCTGCGTCAGGCCCAGACGCTTGCCGGCAGCGACCATTGTTCCGGCCTCGCAAACTGCGAGAAACACTTCAAGCGACCAAAGATCGAAGGGGAGAGATTCGCTGCGCGCCATCGGGGTCACCATAAGAAATTCTTATATCAACAATCGGCCGTGTCCAAGGCAATGTTCCTAGCGATACGAAGTAGCCGGGGAACCGATTGAAGTCGGTCTAGCCATATGTTCGGGCGTAAATATTCGGCTCTTTCGGTTGCTTGGCATGCGACTACCGGCAATCGGTATCTGACTCCTGTGTGGCGGGATCCCGAGCCACGCGATCGTTATGACGTCGTCGTCATCGGTGGCGGCGGTCACGGGCTTGCAACGGCCTACTATTTGGCCAAAGAGCATGGCGCGAAGAGCGTTGCGGTACTGGAGCGCGCGTGGATTGGTTTCGGCAACGCCGGCCGTAACACGACAATCATCCGATCCAATTATCTGCTGCCGGGGAATCTGCCATTTTACGAATGGTCGATGAAGCTTTGGGAATCACTCGAGGGCGAGCTGAACTACAACGCGATGGTTAGCCAGCGCGGCGTACTCAACCTGTATCATTCCGATCCACAACGTGATGCCTTCGCCCGTCGCGGTAACGCTATGCGGCTGCATGGGGTCGATGCCGAGCTTCTCGACCGAAACCAGCTGCAGAAATTTGCGCCGTTTCTCAATTTCGATGATGCGCGCTTCCCGATCCAAGGTGGGTTGCTGCAGCGGCGGGGTGGAACGGCGCGACATGATGCGGTGGTGTGGGGCTATGCTCGTGCCGCCGATGGGAGTGGCGTTGATATCATTCAGCGCTGCGAAGTGACTGGAATACGAACAGAGGCCGGCCGCGTGGTCGGAGTCGAAACTAGTAGAGGGTTCATACGCGCGCCGAAAGTGGGAATCGCAGTCGCTGGAAATTCGTCGCGGCTCGCCGCAATGGTCGGTTTGCGGCTACCAATTGAGACTCACGTTATTCAAGGATTTGTCACTGAACCCGTGAAGCCACTTATTCCAGGTGTTATCACCTTCGGTGCTGGTCATTTCTACATCAGCCAATCAGACAAAGGTGGTCTCGTCTTTGGCGGTGATCTCGACGGATACAACTCTTATGCCAGTCGCGGTAATTTGCCGACCGCGGAAGACGTTTGCGAAGGCGGTATTGCAATTCTGCCTCTGATCGGCCGTATCAGAGTGCTGCGGATCTGGGGGGGCATGATGGACATGACGATGGACGGTAGTCCGATCATCGATCGTGCACCAATCAAAGGGCTTTATCTCAACGCGGGCTGGTGTTACGGCGGATTCAAGGCGACACCGGCATCTGGCTGGTGCTTCGCACACTTGATCGCACGCGACGAGCTGCATCCGGTAGCCGCTCACTATCGGCTCGATCGGTTCGCCACAGGCCATCTCATCGATGAGAATGGTCGCGGCGCGCAACCAAATCTCCACTAAGAAAGGCGGACTGATGCGAATCCCGTGTCCGTACTGTGGGGAGCGCGATGCCCACGAATTTGCCTATTTGGGAGACGCGACCGTAAAGCGACCCGATTTTGACGCGCGAGAGAGCCTATGGGTCGATTACGTATATATGCGCGACAACCCAGCCGGACGACATCGAGAGCATTGGTACCACACGACCGGATGCCGCTCGTGGCTCACCGTAACGCGCGACACTCGTACTCATCAAATCCTTACGGTCGAATTCGCCAGTCAGGGCGATGCCGCGTGATCGCGAACCAGGCATATCGTCTTCCGGAGGTTGGCGCGATTGATCGGAGCAGGTCACTGACGTTTATGTTCGATGGCCGAGCCTACGGCGGATTTGCGGGCGATACGCTTACGTCGGCACTGATTGCGAACGGCGTACGGCTTATCGGTCGTTCCTTCAAATACCATCGACCACGGGGCATTTTCACTTCTGGGCCGGAAGAGCCGAATGCCCTTGTAGAATTGGGTGCTGGTGCCCGTCGCGAGCCCAATACCAAGGCCACGACCATAGAGCTGTTCGATGGATTGGTAGCTGCCAGTCAGAATCGGTGGCCATCGCTGCGCATTGACCTCGGAGCGATCAACTCCCTCCTAGCGCCTTTTATCGGTGCCGGTTTCTACTATAAGACGTTGATGTGGCCAGCATCGTTTTGGGAAACAATATACGAGCCACTCATTCGGCGTTCTGCCGGATTGGGGCGCGCTGCCGAAGGGCCAGATCCAGATAACTATGAAAAAGCGCACGCGTTTTGCGATCTACTTGTGATCGGCAGTGGCCCAGCCGGTCTCATGAGTGCGCTCATTGGAGCACGCGCGGGAGCACGCGTCATCCTATGCGAAGAGGATTTCGCCATTGGCGGACGGCTCCTCGCGGAGAAACATGAGATCGATGGGCAGGAGGGGCGTGTCTGGGCAGCGCAGACTGAGGCTCGTCTTACCGAGCTGCAGAACGTTCGAATCTTTCGTCGCACCAGCGTTTTTGGCGTTTATGATGGTGGCACGTATGGTGCGCTCGAACGCGTAACCGATCACTTACGTGAATCAACACCACATCAAGCGCGTCAACGATTGTGGAAAATTGTGGCGCGCCACGTCGTGCTGGCAACTGGAGCAGTTGAGCGGCACATAGTCTTCGGTGGGAACGATAAACCTGGCGTTATGTTGGCATCCGCAGCGCGCACCTACGTGAATCGCTTCGCAGCGCTTCCGGGACGCCACATCGCCATTTTTACATGTTGCGATGATGGCTGGAAAACTGCAGCGGATTTCGCTACCGCGGGTGCCACCGTTGTTGCTGTGATCGATGTAAGGCGCGAAATTTCCCGTGCCTTCGCTAGAGTTGCTGAACGTATCGGGGCACGCCTCGTGACGGGCGGCCGCGTCGTCGGAACCCGCGGCGGGCGCAGTCTCCGGTCCATCGATGTGATTGGCGCAGATGGTCAAGCCGTGCGGTTCGAGGTGGATTGCTTGGGGGTTTCAGGTGGTTGGAATCCGACAATTGATTTGACATGTCACCATGGCTCTAAGCCGCGGTGGTCGGACGACCAACACGCCTATATCGCTGACAAGTTACCCCCCGGGCTGTCTATAGCGGGTGCCGCGGCTGGAGCTCTTTCTCTGCCGGCAGCATTGTTGAGCGGCGCAAAGGTAGGTCACGAAGCCATCCACACACTCGGTTTCATCGCGCGGTTCCCGGATTTACCTCGAACAGACGAGGACCCAGCGCGCCTCAACCCTTTCTGGCATGTCCGCGGGTCGCGAGGAAAGGCATTCGTTGACCTGCAGAATGACGTAACCGTCACAGACATCGAAATCGCATTTCGCGAGGGATTCCGATCGGTCGAGCACCTCAAACGCTACACCACTCTGGGTATGGGAACCGACCAGGGCAAGGCGGGAAACGTTAGCGGCTATGCCATTATGGCCGATCTTACTGGCTCATCCATCACGGTGACCGGGACAACGATTTATCGCCCGCCGCATGTTCCAATCGCGATCAGTGCATTCGCTGGGCACCATCGCGGTAAGAATTTTCGCCCGACACGCCTCACGCCAAGCCATCGATGGGCCGCCGAACACGGCGCCATATTCGTTGAGACTGGCCCTTGGCTAAGGGCCCAATACTTTCCGAAATTCGGCGAAACGGATTGGCTCACCACCATATCACGCGAAGTGACGGCGGTGCGTACAGCAGTCGGTGTGTGTGACGTATCGACGTTAGGCAAAATCGAGATCCAGGGAACGGATGCCGGCACTTTTCTCGACCGAATTTACATCAACACGTTTTCGACACTGCTGCCGGGAAAGACGCGTTATGGCGTAATGTTGCGCGAAGACGGCCTAGTTATGGATGACGGCACGACGGCGCGTCTCGCAGCCGATCGCTATGTCATGAGTACGACGACTGCGAACGCGGGGCTCATCATGCAGCACCTCGAGTTCTGTCACCAAGTCCTTTGGCCGACTCTCGATGTTCAGCTGGCTTCGATCAGCGAGACTTGGGCTCAATTCTCGGTAGCAGGCCCATGCTCGCGCGCGACGCTCGCGAAGCTCGTGGATCCACCCTTCAACATCGCGAATGAAAGGTTTCCGCATCTTAGTGTTGCGTCGCTAACAGTCTGCGGCGGTGTGCCTGCGCGGCTATTTCGCCTCTCGTTTTCCGGTGAGCTCGCCTATGAGCTCGCGGTTCCCGCAAATTACGGTGATGGCGTGATCCGCGTGATCATGAGCGCGGGCGCCGAATTTGGCATCGAGCCCTACGGAACTGAAGCTCTGGGCGTTATGCGTATCGAGAAGGGTCACGTGGCCGGCAATGAAATCACTGGCCAGATGACGGCGCGCGATCTTGGACTCGGCAGGCTCATGTCCACCAAGAAGGATTTTATCGGTCGGCGTATGGCCGAGCGTATAGCATTTCACGACCCCAACCGGCCCTGCGTTGTTGGGTTCAGGCCGACGAATCGAAGCGCACGGTTGCAGGCTGGTGCGCATTTTGTGCCATGCGGCGCAGCACCGACCGCCGCAAACGACGAGGGCTTCATGTCCTCGGTCGCTTTTTCGCCGAGCCTTGGTCATTGGATCGGACGTGGGTTTCTGCAGCGCGGGCCCGAACGCATCGGAGGCCGCGTTCGTGCTTATGATCCGGTAAGGGCAACGGACGTCGAGGTCGAGATCTGCAATCCGGTATTTATTGACCCCGAAGGAGGACGGCTGCGTGCTTGAAGCAAGCAATGTCAGGGCCCATTCCGTGCTCGAACCAATTCTGAAGCCTGGTCGTCATGGATCGGGTTATGGCGCACCTGGTCTTTGGGTTCGTGAACGGACCGGCATAATGGTGGCAACAATAATCTCACGACGCGGCCAGGCGATGGCGCTCGCATCTGCGGTTCGTTCGCAGTTCAACTGCACTTTACCGCCGGGTCCGGAATACGTTCGACGAGGGCCCGTCGCGTTCATCGGTATCGGTCGCGGGAAATGGCTGGCGATCAACGATCGGCCGGCTTTAGCGGCCATCGCGTTCACCGTACTTCAATCCTCAGCGGCGATTTCAGATCAAAGCAGCGGGTACGCCCTCGTGGACATTGGGGGTACGCGAGCGCCTGACGCGTTAGCGAAAGGATGCAACGTTGACTTGCACCCCGCCGTATTCAAGGTCGGCAGCGTGGCCGCAACGGGAATGTTTTATACGGCCATCATTCTCTGGCAGATCGATCCGAAACCGCTCTACCAGATCGCTATCCCGCGCAGTTGGGCGCCCAGCTTCATGGAAGCATTTCTAGCGGGGGCTACTGAGTTTGAGGTCGAAATTCGCCCGAGTGTGGAAGCTGGTGATTTGTCGGAGACAGCCAATTGAGGAGCAGCATGTGGAAGGCAGCAGAGCTGCCGTCGGTGTCCTTGGACGGTTCAGATCAACGCAAGCGGATTGTTGAACTTCTTTCCACTGCATCGCTTGAGCTCTCGACCGCCGATCACGGAGCGATCGATACATCTCGCGCGTTCCTCCCGCCTCGGTCAGAGGTGTACATCAATTTCGTACCTGGTGACTCATACGACGATGTTATTTCTAAGACTGCACAACTGAGCCGGGCTGGTTTCCGACCAGTGCCGCACATCGCCGTGCGCCATCTGACTGGCTTCACCCAGCTCCACGACGTGCTGGCGCGCGCCCGCGATGCGGGGGTCAAGCGGGCGTTGTTGATCGCTGGCGATCTCGACCGGCCGGTGGGTCCCTTTCATTCGAGCCTCGAAGTGATCGAGACCGGCCTGCTGGCCAAGCATGACATCCAAACCGTGGGCATCGCGGGCTATCCCGAGGGCCATCCCAAGATTGGCGCCGCCGCGCTCGATGCCGCGCTCGACGCCAAGCTCCGGCGGCTGCATCGCGACGGCATTGCGCCCTACATTGTCACGCAGTTCTGCTTCGACGCCGCGCCGATCCTCGGCTGGCTCGTGCGCATTCGCGCCGCCGGCATCGACGCCCCGGTGCGTATCGGCCTCGCTGGCCCCGCCAGCATTGCCACGCTGGCGAAGTTCGCGGTGCGCTGCGGGATCGGCAATTCGATCCTCGCCTTGGTCGGCGGTCAAACCTCGGTCGCGCGGTTGCTCGTCGAATCCGGACCGGAGATGGTTATTAGCGCGCTTGCCGCGTCGGATTTGGCCGGGTTGGGCGTCGAGGGACTGCACCTTTTTACCTTTGGCGGCCTGGTGCGCACCGGCAAATGGCTGCGCGCCGCCGCCGAAGGCGGTTTCGCACTAGCCGCCAACGGCGGCTTCCGAGTCAAAGGCGGCACTCCATGAAAAACGGAGCCCTGCCGGTCAAGCCGGTTCCCAGGACCGATTGGGAGATCGCACAGGCCGCACGCTTGCAGCCGATCGTCGAGGTGGCGCGTGATCGGCTCGGCATTCCGGCCGATGCCGTCGAACCCTACGGCCACACCAAGGCCAAGATCGGCATGGCGTTCATTCGCCGCGTTCTGGCGGAGAACCCGTCGGGCAAGTTGGTGCTGGTGACCGCGATCAACCCGACGCCGGCTGGCGAAGGCAAGACCACGACGACGGTCGGGCTCGGCGATGCGCTCAACCGCATCGGCAAGAAGGCGGCGATCTGCTTGCGCGAGCCAAGCCTAGGGCCATGCTTCGGCATGAAGGGCGGCGCCGCGGGCGGCGGCCGGTCCCAGGTCGTGCCGATGGACGAGATCAACTTGCATTTCACCGGCGACTTCCACGCCATCGGCGCCGCCAACAATCTGCTGGCGGCGATGATTGACAACCACGTCTATTGGGGCAACCCGCTTGGCATCGATCCGCGCCGCATCACCTGGCGGCGCTGCCTCGACATGAACGACCGCGCGCTACGCCAGATCGTCTCCTCGCTGGGCGGCATCGCCAACGGCTTCCCGCGCGAGGACGGCTTCGACATCACGGTCGCGAGCGAGATCATGGCGATCCTGTGCCTCGCCACCTCGTTCGAAGACCTCCAACGCCGGCTCGGCAACATCATCGTCGCCGCGACCCGCGACCGCAAGCCGGTGTGCGCCTGCGACCTCAAGGCCGCGGGCGCGCTCGCCGCGCTGCTCCGGGACGCGCTCAAGCCCAATCTGGTGCAGACGCTCGAGAACAACCCGGCCTTTGTCCATGGTGGGCCGTTTGCCAATATCGCCCATGGCTGCAACTCGGTCATCGCTACGTCGCTGGCGCTCAGGCTCGCCGGCTATGTCGTCACCGAGGCCGGCTTCGGGGCGGATCTCGGCGCCGAGAAGTTCTTCGATATCAAGTGCCGCAAGGCGGGCTTGAGGCCCGACGCGGCGGTGGTGGTCGCCAGCATCCGCGCCCTCAAAATGCACGGCGGTGTCACCAAGGCGGACCTCGCGGCCGCCAATCCGGCGGCGGTGACCAAAGGCCTCGCCAATCTCCGCCGCCATCTCGATAACATCGCGCGCTTCGGCGTTCCAGCCGTGGTCTGCATCAACCGTTTCGGTGGTGACAGCGACGCCGAGCTCGCGGCCGCGGTCGACGGCTGTGCCGCGTCCGGCGTCAAGGCACTGGTCTGCGAGCACTGGGCCAAGGGCAGCGCCGGCGCCGAAGACCTTGCGCGCGCCGTGGTGGCGACGGTCGAGGCGGGAACGGCCGATTTCAAGCCGCTCTATCCCGACGACATGCCGCTGGCCAAAAAGATCGAGACCATCGCAACCAAGATCTACGGCGCGGGCGAGATCGTGCTGCCCAAGCCGGTGGCCGACCGGCTCAAGGAATTCGAGCAAACCGGCTTCGGCCGCCTCCCGATCTGCATGGCCAAGACACAATACAGCTTCTCGGCCAATCCCGAGCTGCGGGGCGCGCCCAGCGGCTTCGCCCTGCCGGTACGCGAGGTGCGTCTCTCGGCCGGCGCCGAATTCGTCGTCGTCATCTGCGGCGACATCATGACCATGCCCGGCCTGCCGCGCGTGCCGTCGGCCGAGGGCATCACGGTGACTGCCGACGGGCTGATTTCCGGCCTATCCT
>JAGWNF010000039.1 GCA_028871455.1 Alphaproteobacteria bacterium | reverse complement strand
TTGACCGACTGGCTGTCGATCACGGCGGCCGATGGGCTCGCCTCGCGACCGGCGCGTTCGCGATCCACCATCAGCGCGATGTCGGGGATCGTGTTGAACAGCAGGCGCCGGTCAAAGCGGCGGAACCACCAATACACCGCCTGCCAGGGTGGAAAGTCGCGCGGCAGCATCTCCCAGCCGCAGCCCGTCCGAACCAGGTAGCGGATCGCATTCACCACCTCACGCAGATCGGTCTTGCGGGGTCGGCCCCGCGCCGATGGCTGCGGCAACACCGGCGCGATCACCGACCACTCCTCGTCGGTCATATCGCTCGGATAGCGTTTGAGCTTCTTCCTGATCTTGGCCATGCGGCCACGCGTCTCCGGCGTCCACATGACAAGGGTGAATCACGCCCCAGCGCCGCGCACAAGCCTTTTTCAAAAAGTCTCTGAGAACTCGGACGAGTTCCGGCTTCGCCACACCGGCGCGGCGGGCAACCGCGAGACCTGCTGGGTCGAGCGCAAAGCCGTTCGCCAGGATCTCGGCCGAACGCTGATCCGCCCAAGCGATCGCTCTTGGCAGCAGGAATGGGAGCGCGGCGCGAAGATCGAAATTCATTCGCTACTAGCGGGCTTCGGCGTCATCGAGCCTCCCCAAGGTATTTTCGATACGCCTCGATCCAATCTCCCGCAATTTCTTTCTGCACCTCGTCCAGCGGCATACGACCGGCGCAAACCTGCTCGTGCAGACAGTTCTCCAGGCGGTCTTTGACGTGCGCGGTCCAAGGCCGCGTGTCGTAACTCTCGGGCCAGAGGTTCGCGGCAACATCCGCACCGCCGACCTCAAGCGGGATCAGATGGTCAATCTCGTAGTGACCACTGCGCGGATCGATGTGGTACTCGACGTAGATCTCGTGCTTCAGGCGACCTGAAGTGTGCCGGACGGTCTTCGTGTAGCCCGGCACGCAGATCTTCGAGAGGTCAGTCGTCAGCACCGCGCCGGGGGTAAGCTGGGGGGTTCGGCAGTATTGGGTCGGCGGCGAGCGCCGGCGTCAGCGGCAGGAGTAACGCTGCGAATACGAAGCCGCTCCGCCTGTCTCAAAGATCCTGACGACGGACACGAATCAGTACGAACCTCTTGCCGCAAGTTTCTGATAGGAACAAGCTATGCAAAGGACTGCAAAATCTCGCACAGTGGTTCGATTCCGCTTTCGCCTTCCATCTTCCCTCGTGGTCCGCCCGCGCGGCCAACCGCGCCGAGAGAGGAGTGATCCGGCATGACTCCCGAAACCGACGCGGCACGTTCGGGCTCTACGCGCGTCTCAATCGTCACCGCCGACTCCGAAATCGCCGCCTGCTACCCGGTCATGCGTCAGCTGCGCCCGCATCTTGCATCGGCGGCTGTCTTCCTCGAACGCGTCCTCCGGCAGCAGGCACAGGGATATCGGCTCTTGGCGCTTTGGCGCGACTACCACGCCCTAGCCTGCGCTGGATTTCGCATCCAGGAAAATCTGGTTCGCGGGCAATTCCTCTACGTCGACGATCTCGTGACCGCGGAAGGCGAGCGTGGTCGGGGTCATGCGCGCCATTTGCTCGACACGCTCGCAAAAACCGCGCGGGGAGAGAAATGCGTCGCGCTGGTGCTGGATTGTGGTGTGAGCAATGCGGGCGCTCATCGCTTCTACTTCCGCAACCGATTCGACATCACCGCGTTTCATTTTGTAACGCCGACGCAAGGCCGCGCCGGCTGATTGCGCCGGAGGACGCGGCGGCGAAGCGGGTGGAATCCGCGCGCAGTCGCAATGATGACGGCGATAGTCTCCGCCGGCAGGTGGGCCTGCCGCGCCGCGGCGATGATCGGCTCTAGATACCCGTGCCGGGGCTTTCCTGGGGAATTTCCCCGCGCCACGTAGACCAGCGCGGGATAAGGACGCCCGTCCAGGGTGACTACCTTCAGGAACCGCCGGCGATAAAGGCCGCGCCCGGTTTCTTCGTAAGCGTCGAGCGCCGCTTCATCGCGGCGCCTGATCCACCATAACAGGCCGAAGACCCTCGACCCCGTGGCGCGCAGAACCGACGCATAGCCGGATCGCACGATCCGAAACCGATGGTTCGCCAGAACCGCGACGCCGACGACCCGCGCGCCGGGACATCGCGCCCGCATCGCGGCCAGATCTATATTCGACGCGTAGGCGAAGTAGTAACGCATTCGAGTTGCGGTCCGAACACCGCGCGCATGTCAGCGAACGGCGAATTCCGACGGCAGGTCGGCTCCCTCGATCGCGACCACCCGCGCCGGCGCTCCGTCGGATCCCACCAGCTTGATCGGCAGCGCCATGAGTGCGAGCCGCGGCGCGCGGATCGCACTTAGCCGGTGGACGTACTCGATATTGTAGATCTCCTGGCCCAGGATGCGATGGTGCACCGGGCAGTCCTTGCCTTGAAAATTGGGCTTGCGAACGGCGAATTCTTCCGCGAAATCGTACACGACCGCGCGCACGCCGCGTTCCACCAGCCAGTCGGCGCCTTGCAGCGACAGATAGGGTCCTTCCTTCCAGAACCGCTCGGTCTCCCAGGTCTTGTCGCTCCAATCGGTGCGCAAAATCGCGATATCGCCGCGCCGCACGTGCTTGCCGCGGTCCTCGAGCACGTCCCCGGTGATTCCCTTGCCTTCGCCGTGATCGCTCAGATCGACCAGCGATGCCGGGCCCAGCAGCTGCGAAAGCGGTGCCTGGTCGATCGACTTGGCGCCTTCGATGAAGTGAACGGGTGCGTCCACATGCGACGCATAGTGGGCGAACATCGTGAACATCGTGCCCTGCCAGCCGCAGTTCGCAAACGAGAAGGGTTGCGACATCTCGACTTGCAGGCCCAGCCTGCCCGCTCCGGATGCGATGGGGATCGAAAGATCAATCAACGTGGCCATACGCGGATCTCAGTCCTCTTTATATGACTGCTTTTGCCGCATTGCGGCGAGCGACGGCGTGCGCCACCATCGGCGGCCGAATGCGGCTTGTCCATCGGGATTCCGCCGGAAGGCCAGCTGACTCTGGCTGGAGAGAAATCTGCCGACGACCGGGCCGATTTCGCCGATGATCCCCCGGCGAAGCGCGAGCACGATGGCCGCGAAAATGCATCCCTCGATGACGGTTACGTCCCCGCCCAGCTGAGCGAAATAGTTCTGAATCGCCACCACCAGAAAGGCACCGACCACCGGACCCAATTGCGTTCCCATTCCTCCGAGCAACGTCATCAGGATAACCTCGCCATTCACATGCCAGTAGACGTCCCCGAGGCTCGCGATCCCGAGCGAAAGCGCTTTGAGAGAGCCGGCAACGCCCGACAGGGCGGCGGAAATCACGAATATCGCGATCTTGAAGCGGTCGACGTCGTACCCCAGCGACACCATACGCCGTTCGTTGTCCTTCATGGCCCGCAGAACCTGGCCGAAAGGGGACCGGACGATGCGCGCAATGAGAAGGAGCGCAAGCAGCGTGGTTCCGAACACGAAATAGTACATCTTGAGCGATGGCGCGAGATTGATGAACCCGAGGAAGTTGCGGCGGGGAATCGCTGTCAACCCATCCTCGCCATGCGTGAAGGGCACCTCCACCGCGATGAAGTACACCAACTGCGAGAGGGCGAAGGTGATCATCGCAAGATAGATGCCGCGCTGGCGCGTGGCCAATATGCCGTAGACGAGCCCCAGCAACCCCGCGGCGCCGGCGCCGCACAGAATGGCGAGCTCGGGCGGCAGATGCCATTCCTTGGCGGCATAACCGCACACATAGGCCGCGCTGCCGAGAAACGCGGCGTGTCCGAACGACAAGATGCCCGCATAGCCCAAGAGCAGATTAAAGGCGCAAGCAAACAGGGCAAGCGACAAGGCCTGCATTAGGAAAACCGGATAAATCAAGAATGGCATGACCATCCCGAGGACGATCAGACAGGCGATGCCGATGATTTTCACTGCGGCGGTCCTCAGTAGTTCCGCTTGCCGAACAGCCCCTGCGGACGCATCAGCAGGACGATGACCATCAGGAGATAGACGACCGTGTTCGAGGCTTGCGGATAGATAAGTCGCGTCATCGCCTCTAGGAACCCGACGATAAACCCGGTGACGATCGATCCGAGAATCGATCCCAATCCGCCAATCACGACCACGGCAAACACGACCGGAATGATGCTCGAACCCATGATCGAGCTGACCTGGTAGATCGGTGCGGCCAGCACGCCCGCGAACGCGGCGAGCATGACGCCGCCGGTGTAGGTCAGCGTGATCATTCGCGGCACGCTGATCCCGAACGACCGTACCAGGGTCGGATTTTCCGTCGCGGCGCGCAAGTAGGCCCCGAGCCGGGTCCGTTCGACCGTCCACCACGTGCCGGCGCATAACAGGATCGACGAGACCAGCACCCATACCCGGTAGAGCGGCAAATACATGAAGCCGATGTTGACCGCGCCTTGCAGGCTGTCCGGAATTTCATAGGGCTGGCCCGAGACGCCGAATTGACCGCGAAAGATGCCCTCGATGATGAGTGACAACGCGAAGGTCAGGAGCAGACCGTAGAGATGGTCCAGATCATAAAGACGCCGTAGGAGCGTTCGTTCGATCACATAACCGGTGGCCCCGACGAAAACCGGAGCCAGGACGAGCGCCGGCCAATAACCGATCCCGGCGTAATGCAACAGCAGCCAAGCCACGAACGCGCCCATCATGTATTGGGCGCCGTGAGCGAAGTTGATGATATTGAGGACGCCGAAAATAAGCGCGAGTCCCAAACTCATCGTGGCATAGAACGCGCCGCTGATCCCGCCGAGGAGCAGCAGCCCGAAGAAGGCCTGCGAGGAAATGCCCAAAGCATTGAACACTGGGGTTTCCTCGCAGCGCCTAGGACTCGCCCGCCGTTACTTCGCGCTTACCAGCGGGCAACCGCCCTCGTTCAACGGGCGGAATGCCTGGTCGCCCGGGATGGTGCGCAATACCTTGTAGTAATCCCAGGGATACTTTGATTCCTTCGGCGACTTGACCTGGACCAGGTACATGTCGTGGACCATCCGGCCGTCGACCCGGAGATGCCCGTTCTTGGCGAAGAAATCGTTGACCGGCATCTCGCGCATTTTCGCCGCGACCTTGAGCGGGTCTTTCGTCCCCGCGGCCTGCACGGCCTTCAGATAGTGCATGACCGCCGAATAGTTGCCGGCCTGGGTCATCGTCGGCATCGCATTTCGCTTCGCGAAGAACCGCTTCGACCAAGCCCGGGTCTGACTGTTCAAGTCCCAGTAGAACCCGGTGGTAAGGACGATCCCCTGCGCCGCCTCGAGACCGAGACTATGGACATCGGAAATGAAGATGAGCAGGGCGGCCAGCCGCTGCTTCCCGCTCTTGAATATGCCGAATTCCTTCGCCTGCTTGATCGAATTGATCGTGTCGCCGCCGGCATTCGCAAGCGCGATGACTTGCGCCCCCGAACCCTGCGCCTTCAGCAAATAGGACGAGAAGTCCTGGTTTGGAAACGGAGCGTCCACCGATCCCAGCACTGTCCCGCCCGCTTCAGTCACGAACTTCGCGGTGTCGCGTTGGAGCGCATGACCGAAGGCGTAGTCCGCGGTTATGAAATACCAGCTTTTGCCGCCTTGCTGCACCATCGCACGGCCGGTACCCGCCGCGAGCGCATAGGTGTCGTAGGTCCAATGGATTCCATAGGGTGAGCATTTCTTACCTGTGAAATCCGAGGTAGCGCCAGTCGATACGATGAGCAGGCGCTTTTTCTGCCGTGCGATCTCCTGGAGCGCGAGATCCGCGGCCGAGTTCGGAACGTCGACGATTACGTCGACCTTGTCCTCGTCGTACCACTTGTTCGCGAGATTGACGGCGACGTCCGCCTTGTTCTGCATGTCGGCGGTCACCAATTGGATCGGCTGTCCCAGAACTTTGCCGCCAAAATCCTCGATCGCCATGCGCACGGCCGCGATGCCGCCCAAGCCCGACAGATCGGCATAAATGCTAGACTGGTCGTTCATGACGCCGATTTTGACCGGCCCCTCGGCGGCCGCACTGCTCACGAACCACGTCGCGGTCGCCAACGTGACCGCGGCGAGGTATCCGGTAAAGACACGAAACCTCATGTCAGCCTCCTGTTTTGTGGTTGTCGTTGCTCACATTCCCAAATGCCTGCGTAACGTGGCGGAATTCTTTTTCGCTTCGCTGTTGGACAGATTGTCGACGATGCGGCCGTTCTCGATCACGTAATGCCAGTCGGACAGATCCGTCGCGAAATTCAGATTCTGTTCGATAAGCAAGACCGTGAAGCCGCGTTCTTTGAGCTGATGCAGGACTCGCGCGATCTGCTGCACGATGACCGGGGCAAGTCCTTCCATCGGCTCGTCCAGCAGCAGCAACGAAGCGCCGGTGCGGAGGATTCGAGCGATCGCCAGCATCTGCTGCTCGCCGCCCGATAGTTTTGATCCGCCAGCGCCGCGGCGTTCCTGTATATTGGGAAACAGGGCGAAGATCTCATCGAGGTCGAGACCGCCAGACTGCACCGCCGGTGGCAGCATGAGGTTCTCCTCGACGGTCAGCGACGCGAAGATTCCGCGTTCCTCGGGACAGTATCCGATGCCTAGACGGGCGATTTCCTCGGGCAGCATGTCGATGATTTGTTTCCCATCGAACCAGATCGACCCGATCCGTTGCCGGAGAATCCCCATGATGGATTTCAGGGTCGTCGTCTTTCCCGCGCCATTGCGGCCAAGAAGGCTGACGACCTCGCCACGATTGATGACGAGGTCGAGCCCGTGCAAGACTTGCGATTCGCCGTATCGCGTGTGCAGCCCCTCGATCCGCAGCAGCTCTGGCCCCCCGCGCGTCAGGGAATCACGCATGGCTTGGGCCCATGTAGGCTTCGATAACCTCCGGATCTTGGGAAACGACGTCGTACGGCCCCTCCGCGAGAACCTCGCCGCGCTGGAGGACGGTAATGGTGTCCGAAAGATTGGCGACCACATTTAGGTTATGCTCGACCATCAGGACCGTGCGGCCGCGCGCGAACTTGCGGATGAGATCGACGGTGCGCGGAATGTCCTCGAGACCGAGACCCGACATCGGCTCGTCGAGCAGCAGGATTTCCGGCTTCGGCGCGATTGTGGTCACCAGCTCGAGGGCGCGTTTCCGCCCGTAAGACAACTCGACCGCAGGCTGATCGGCGTACTCGGTCAAGCCCACCTCGCCGAGGAGGTTCATCGCATCACCGCGCAGCGACCCGAGCGCGGCCATCGAACGCCAGAATTGATGCGAGATGCCGCGCTCGCGTTGCAGCGCGATGGCGACGTTCTCGAGCACGCTCATATGCGGGAATATAGCCGAAATCTGGAATGATCGGCCGACGCCGCAGCGCGGCAGCTCCGAGGGACGGACCGACGTTATGTCCTGCCCATTGTAAAATATCCGTCCGCGCGTGGGCGTCAGGAATTTCGTCAGAAGATTGAACACCGTCGTCTTGCCGGCGCCGTTGGGACCGATCAGGGCATGGATTGTGTTGCGGCGGATCTTGAGGTTGACGTCCTTGACCGCGGCAAAGCCGGCAAAATCTTTGCTGAGTTCACAGGTTTCGAGGATGGTGTCCGGGCGCGCGGCGAACCGCCCGGCAGGGTCTGAGGTTTTTGCGCGGCCGGTGGGATGGGATGCCCCGTGCAAATCGGCGGGCATGACACGCCTGCCGTTATCGCTATCCAGGCCCGGCGCGGAGCCGAGGGCATGACCGGCGCCGGCCAGCCGCTGGGGCCGTCCGAGGCGCGGCGCGAGCGCAAGACCGCCGATTGAAGGGTACGACTCTCATCTGTGTTCGGCCGCTTGAATTGGAACGCCCCCAACGACCGGCCTGAGCCTGAACGGCCGTACTATCCACTCGGATCTAATCTAACCACGTATGGCTGGTTTAGGGAACCAATTATTTCCTAATTGGCCTGTTTTTGGTTTGGATTGGCTCGGGTTTGGTGCCTGAGCGGCGGTCCGGATCGGCGGCTGACTGATCGGCGCGTGGCCCGATTCTCCATGCAATACCTGCACACAAGACACCTTTCAGCCGTTCACGCCGGAGCTGGGCAAGGCTTCGGCTGGCTTGCCCGCGATTTGGGCAAATCACTATAATCAGAAAAAAAGGTATATCATTGGTGCGGGGTGAACGGGACGCGGCGCGGAACCGGGCGATGAAGACGGAGCGGGTTCGACTGAATACGGCACGCGACGCTAACGGCAATGGCGGCGATGTCGCGACGCTTGCCGCGGAGCGGCAGCCGCCGGATCTCACGCCCAGCGGGCGCGGATCGGGCGCGATTGCGGCGCATCTGCGCCGCGCGATCATGAACGGCGTCTATACCTCGGGGGACCAGCTACCGCCCGAACGGGAAATCGCGCGCAAATTCGGCGCATCGCGCACGACGATCCGGAACGCCCTGCACATGCTCGAGGAGCAGCAACTCATCAGTCGCAAGATCGGCAGCGGCACATTTGTCAAATATGTGGGCGCACGCGGCGATGAGGAAATCGCGGAGGTTACGAGCCCCCTGGAACTCATCGAGGTGCGGCTCGCGCTCGAGCCCCATATCGTACGACTGGCCGTCCTTCACGGAACCGCCCGCGACATGCGGGCTGTGGTCGAAGCGCTGGGCGAGCTCGAAGCATCCGAAGCCGACCATGAACATTTCAGCCAGTGGGATCAGCGCTTCCATATGGCGATGGCGCTCGCCACGCATAATCCCCTGATCGTGTCCATCTATCGCCGCATCAACGATATTCGCGGCCACGCGCAATGGAACAAGATGAAGGACAAGATCCTCATGCCGGCGCGCATCGCCGAATACAACGTCGAGCATAGGGCTATTTTCGAAGCGGTAAACAGGCGTGATGCGGATGCCGCGGCTCAGCTGATCACGTCGCATTTGATGGAAGCGCGGCAGGACCTCTTGGGCGCGCAGTCAATGTGAGTCCCGACCCGCTGTCCGGCTGTGGCAATCGACCTAACGGATAAAATCGCGTGGGCGCGAACTCGGGAGGCGCCGATCCCCAAGCCTGAAGAAAACAGCGTCAGTCAGCTCGAGCCGGCACTGGCAGCCTTGCGTGCCGGTTTTATTGGCTGGCAATGCCGCATTCGCCAACATGCGATGCGCCGTCATAATGGACGGCCGACTTCGGGCATGTGCCCGCGCGTGTCCGATCAGGCGGGTCGGCAACTCCTGGAATTCATGACAACGGTCATGTTGGAGAACGATCCCACGGAATCCGTCGACCAGTTCCGCCAGATTTACCATCAGACCAACGACCCGGCCGAACGCTATCGCAAGGCGCTGGAGGTGTTCGCGGGCGCATTTTACCAGTGGCCTGAGCGTTTCTGCGACGAGCTGTGCGCCTCGTTTCAGGCCAAGTCGAGAACCGCGGCGGCTCTGCTGGAGGCCGGCGACTGCGTGCTTGAATTTCGGCAATTCAACCACGCCTATCATTTTCGCTGCCGAGTGGAGAATTTGGCGCCGGACGATATCGACTATCAATTCGTCTATCTGCACAATCGCCTGTTTGCCCAGTCGGCCGACAGCTCGCCGACGGTGCTGGCTTTTATCCCGATCTGGGACAGCGCGGCCGGGATGTCGCAACCAGCCTGATCAAGCCTTGTCGTAGACGTCCTTGAGCGCGACCAGCGGGTTCCGTTTAGACATCTGGAATTTGATCAGCAGCTCGCGCGCCACCATGTCGAGATCCTGCTGATTGTCCGGAAGATGCACGGTGTCCGGCACCGTCACCCAGCCATTGAGATTGCGGTCGAACACCGCGGCCCGCCCGTCTTCGTAACCCATGTGGACGTCCTCGAGCCAATTGAGATCGTCCCACCCCATCATTTCGATATACTTCTTCAGAAACGGGGTCAGCCGCGAATAATCCGGCAGCAGATTGACGTCGTAGCGATAGCCGATGTGCTGGCCAATCTGCTTCTCGCGCTCGCCGCTAAGGCCGGTCTTCGGAAATTGACCGACGTTGGTGCTCTTCGTGCTCATGCGCATCCTGCCTCAATAGCGGTTCATGTCGGGCCGCCCGACGGTATGCTGCGTCCCGGCAAGCGGAACCATGGCCAACGCCGATGCCTCCATGGTCAGAGCCGCCAAGTCTTCCGGCTCAAGGCTGTGTACGTTGGTTTTTCCACACGCCCGCGCCATCATCTGGCATTCCAATGTCAATGCGTGAAGAAAGTTGTAAACGCGCTCGGCCGCCTCGTCCGGATTGAGACGCTTGCGCAGCTCAGGATCCTGCGTTGCGACGCCGACCGGGCATCGGCCGGTATGGCAGTGGTAGCAAAGGCCCGCAGAAACGCCGACGGTACCTTCATAATCCGCCTCGGGTATGTCCTTGTTGCAGTTGAGGGCGACAAGGGCCGCAGTGCCGATCGCCACCGCGTCGGCGCCGAGCGCGAGCGCCTTGGCTATATCCGCGCCGTTGCGAATCCCACCGGCATAAACAAGGCTGATCTCGCCAGTCTTGCCGACGTCGTCGAGCGCCTTGCGTGCTTGACGGATCGCCGCGATGCCGGGAATACCCGTTTCCTCGGTCGCGATGTGCGGACCCGCCCCCGTTGAACCCTCCATGCCGTCGACGTAGATCGAGTCCGGCCCGCATTTGGCCGCCATCCGCACGTCGTCGTAGACGCGCGCCGCTCCGAGTTTCAGTTGGATCGGGATATCGCCGTTGGTGGCTTCGCGCAGTTCATTGATCTTGAGTGCTAGGTCGTCGGGGCCGAGCCAATCGGGATGACGCGCCGGGGAGCGCTGATCGATACCGGCGGGAAGCGATCGCATTTCCGCGACCTGGTCCGTCACCTTCTGGCCCATAAGGTGTCCGCCCAACCCAACCTTGCAGCCCTGGCCGATGAAGATCTCACAGGCATCGGCGAGCCGCAGGTGATGTGGGTTAAATCCGTAACGGGATTGGATGCACTGATAGAACCAGCGTTCCGAATAGCGCCGCTCGTCCGGGATCATACCGCCTTCCCCGGAGCAGGTGGCGCTGCCGGCCATCGTCGCCCCACGTGCCAGGGCGACTTTCGCTTCGTAAGACAGGGCACCGAAACTCATGCCTGTGATATAGACCGGAATTTCAAGCCCCACTGGCCGTTTTGCTCGCGGGCCGATGATTGTCTTGGTCTCGCATTTCTCGCGGTAACCCTCGATCACGAAGCGCGTCAGAGTGCCGGGCAGGAAGGTGAGATCGTCCCAACTCGGAATTTTCTTGAAGAGCGCCATCCCGCGCATGCGATAGCGTCCGAGCTCCGCCTTGATGTGGATGTCGTCGATCACCGTTGGCGTGAAAAGAAAATTCTGCCCCAGGATGCTCTTGTTGCGGGCCGGCTTGGCCGGGGCGCGCCGCAAGCGCGGCTTGCGCGACGTGTTGTCTGATGAAGCGGGCATCGAAACTGGCCTCCGAGTGTTTACAGAACGATTTTCTTTTCCGCCGGCTCGAGATTGTCATAGTTCCACAACTGCTTACCCGACGCAATTTTTCGCATGTTCGCGATGCCGCGCGGTGCGTCAAGACCGTAGGCCTTGAGCT
>JAGWNF010000020.1 GCA_028871455.1 Alphaproteobacteria bacterium | reverse complement strand
CAACGGAACCTGCCGCAGCCCGTAGACCTTCCCCGACCCATCCAGACGCTGCACCAGCACCACGTCCCCCGCCGATACCACCGCCCCCGAATCCGCCGGTACCGGACCAACCGCGTCGTCGCTCAAATGCTTCCGCGCCCAACGGAGTTGCCGATACGGAATCTCGGCGCGCCGTCCGTCGGGAAAGCCGATGATCGCCGCATCGGGCGGCGTCGCCAGCACTACGGCGAGCCGCCAATGCACCGCCTCCGCGCCGGCCGGCAGCGGAATGACCGCGAGCCTCGATTGCCAGTCGCCGCCAAGCGCGATGTGCGTCACCGGACCGCGCCAGCCGTGGCGCCGGTCATAGGCCTCGAGCGCATCGCGCAGCGCCTTGTCGGCATCCGCCTGCAGCCGCGGATCGAGGCTGGTGCGCACCGCAAGTCCGCCCTGGTACACCTTCTTCCAGCCGTAGCGAGCAAGCAGCTCATTGCGCACTTCGCTGGCAAAATACGGCGCGCGTGCCGTCTCGGCCGGACTGCGCTGCCGCAGCACGATCGGCTGTGCCTTGGCCGCGCTTGCCTGTTGCGACGTGATGAATCCTGCGTCCGCCATGCGGTCGATCACCCAGTCGCGACGGTCTTTCGCCGCTTCCGGATGGCGCTGCGGATCGTAGTTGTCCGGCGCCTTGGGCAGCGCCGCCAAGAATGCCGCTTCCTGCACGTCGAGCTGATCGAGCGGCTTGTTGAAATAGTTGAGCGCCGCCGCCGCGACGCCGTAGCTGCCGTTGCCGAGATAGATCTCGTTGAGATACAGCTCGAGGATGCGATCCTTGCTCATCGCCTGGTCCATGCGGATGGCAAGCAATGCCTCCTTGATCTTGCGCGCCAGCGAGACCCTGTTGTTGAGAAAGAAATTCTTCGCGACCTGTTGCGTGATGGTCGACGCGCCGATCGGCCGCTTGTGTTCGGCGAGCCGCACCACGTCGATTGCCGCAGCCCGGATGATCGAGAGCGGATTGATTCCCGGATTGGTGAAGAAATAGCGGTCCTCCGCGGCCAGGAAGGCATGGATCACCAGCGGCGGCATCGCACTCACAGGCACGAAAATGCGATCTTCGGTTGCGTATTGTGCAAGCAACCGCCCGTCGGCGGCGTAGACCCGCGTCACTACCGGCGGTTTGTAGTCAGCCAGCGCCTGATAATCCGGCAGATCGCGGCCGAAGTACCACACGGCGAGCGCCGCGATGCCCGTGCCGGCGGCGACGCCGAATAGCGCCAGACCCAGAAGAACCTTCAACAGCTTCATCATCCGATGGGCACCGCGCGCCACTCGTACTCGTCGTTACGCACCATCCCCCCCCCCCAGCGCGACGGACACATCCTGCGTCGCCTTTGCGGCGCAAGGAGGGCAAATTCTCCCCACGCACGGCTAACGCGAAGTGAACGCAGCTTTGCGCGCGCGAACCTTACACGGCGTTAATCGTCGGACCGCTATTTAAGCGCTTCGGTATGCCGCGCGTCGTTGATGCGTACGACGCGCACGCATCGGTCCACGATCGCAATCTCGTTGAGCGTGCAGGGCTCTTGCTCGATCCGCCAATAGGCCGACAGCGGCATATCGAGGCATTGCAGCAACAGCGCACGATTGACGCTGACATGACCGACGAATACCACCGTATCGTGCGGATGACGCGCGCTCGCGAGCCGGATGGCATCGGCCGTGCGCGCGACGTGGCCGTGACGCGTCAGCAGGATGGTGGCCATCGAGTCCCCTCATAGCGAAGCACGCCCCAGGGCGCAACGCCGGCCGAATGCGCCGGTTGCGCGCGGCGCCGATGATCCGGTAATGACAGATCGACCAGCGGCGAGCCGGGGGGCGATGCGGCGGTTTTTCGGCGATACCGGCACACTCTATGCGCTGGCAACGGTGCTCCTTATCGCGCCGTTTTTCGTCTTTCGCGACATCCCGCTCTACGATCTGCCGAACCATCGCGTCGTGCTGCAACTGCTCTTCGGCGACGTGCCTGACGCGGATCGTTATTACACCGTCGAGTGGCGTCTCGTGCCCAACCTCGCCGCCGCCGCCTGGGTCGCCGTCTTTCACCACATGGTCTCGATCGACGGCGCCCTCCGGCTGTTTCTGGCCGCGACCGTGGCCCAACTCTTCTGGGGCTCGATTGCGCTGCATCATGCCCTCTTCGGCGGTCGCAATCGTTTCGCGCTTGCCGCCGCGTTGTTCGCATACAACGGCCCACTGCTCTTCGGATTCATCAATCTGAGTTTCGGCGTCGGGATGATGCTGTGGGCAGTCGCTGCCTGGATCCGCGGCCGCGATCGGCCCTGGGCGCTGCCGGTCTTCGCGATCATCGGCTGTCTCATCCTGCTAGCACACGTCTTCGCCTTCGCGATTTATGCACTAATGCTGTGCGCCTACGAACTCGGCGCGGCGCGCGAACGGCGAAGACGCTGGCACCGCGAACTAGTCGCCCTGCTCCATCTTGCGGTGCCGGCCGCGCTCTACGCCTTCGCCATGCCGCACGTCATCGGCGGCGGCATCGCCTACGTTTCGCCGCTGACGAAGCTCTCGGAGGCCGTCGGTGCGATCGGCTTCTACAATCCGGTGTTCGATGCTGCGTCGTTGCTCGGCATCGTCGTCGCTGTCGGCGTCGCCGCACATCGTCTCGCATTCGCTCGCGAGATGACGCTGCCGATCGCGGCATTGGCTGCGGCGTATATCGCCCTGCCCCACCAGATCGGCACCGCGACCTTCGTCGACTACCGCGTGCCGCCGATCATTGCGCTCGTGCTGTGCGCCAGCCTGACGTGGCGCGACAGCCGGCGGCGGCCGCGTGCCGAGGCTTTCGTCTTGGCGCTGTTCGTCCTGCGCTGGCTGGTGACAGTCGTGCAGTTCCACGCCTGGCAGACCGAATTCGGCGCGTACCGCGCGGCTTTCGCGCAGCTGCCGCAGGGCGCGACGCTACTGCCGCTGCGACGCAATCCCAATATCGTCGAGCCGGCGATGCATCCGCCGCTGGCGCATGTCGACGCGCTCGCCGTCAGCGAGCGCGGCGCGTTGGTGCCCGATCTCTTCGCCGGTCTCGGCTATACCCTGTTGCGTTATCGCGAGCCCTACGCAGCGTTCGCGACGCAAACACCGACCGCCGCCCTCGCCGCCCATTTCGATTATGTGCTGCTGATCCGGCCGAACGAACTCTCGCCCGCACAAATGCCGCGTTACCGCGAACTCACCAGCGGCCGCACGTTCATATTGGGACATATCGAGCGCTGACCACGCAACGCAGGTTGGCGTTGAGCTTCTGCAGCGCCTCGTTGCCGGGAATCAGCTTGGCCTCGCCCAGGGCGTTGAGCGGTTGGTCCACCGTCTCAGCGTGATCGTGCAGGTCACGCGCCTCGGAATCGCCGTCGAAGATCACCACGCGATAGCCGAGTGGCGTCAGATCCTGCGCGACGGTGAGCGAGGCAGGACCGGCACCGACGAGAGCGACACGCCTGCCGTTCGTTTTCGCCGGCGCCTTTGGCATCCCAGAGACCGCACCTAAAGTGCGCTATTTGAGGCGCCGCTCGGGCTCTCGGTCGCACATCGATTCGTCATCTCGACACGGTGACTGCCGCGATCGGGAGAGCCCAAAATGAATCTGGCGCACACCGAGTCAGGCGCGGTCGCTTCACCGCGTCGAGTTATCCACGCAATCAACAGGGTTGCACCCGATTCGCGGGCGAATTCTGCGGCTTTCGGCATAGGTCGGTTCTTCGCCGCGTGATAAATTTTTGACGTTCCGCCGCCCGCGCTTGTGGGGGCCACGCGAGGGAGGTCGCCGGCAGAGTGGGCAGTTCATCGTCCCAGACCACGTCGCGCTTCGGCGGAGCCATCGGCGCCGTCCTGCTGGTCGCGGTATTGTTCGTCCTGGTTCTCGGCGTCTACGGCGCCGTCTACATGAACGCACTACGACCGACGCCGATGCAATCGACGGCAGCGGCAACGGGTCCTGCTCCGAGCATCGCCGCAGCGCCGGCGCCCCATACCGTGCCGCCGAGCGTTGCCATTCCCGCCAGACCGAAACTTGTCCGGATCAACCCGGCCGCCAGTCGAAACATGCCGGTACCGATCGAGGCGGCGAAGCCGCTGTATTGGGTCGAGTACGGCGCCTATGACGGGCCATTCTATGCGGCCCAACTGGTCGCGCGGTTGGCGACCATCGGCATCAAGGCCGAAATCAAGCGAGTACCAGGGGCTGGCGGGCGACGTTATTACAGCGTCCGATCGGCCGCCCTCACCGACCGGACCGGCGCCGACCGCAATCTTGAATTGGCCGCAGGCCGGATCGGCATTGCGCCGCTGGTCCACCGTGGCGGCGCTGCCGACTTGGCGAAGCGTGCCGTCGCCGCCCAATCGTCCGGCCCCGCTATGCGCCGAGACGGCGGCTATTGGGTACAGTTCGCCGCCTATGACCGGGCCGATTACGCGCTCGCCCTGCGAGATCGCTTGAGCCATGCCGGTGTGAACGTCACCATTGTCGAACGGCACGTCCCCGGCCAAGCCCGCTATCGCGTGCGCTCGGCCGCCTCGTTGCGCCGCAATGAGGCCCATAAGCTGGCCGAGCGTGGCGAGTCGTTGCTTGGAATCGTGCCTCTCGTTGGCCGCGCGCTCCACCTGCCGCAACAACCGCGCATCTAGCCGCTTTGAAACCGCCGCCGGTTTGGTGTAGTTGGGCGCGCCAACGATCTGAACAGCTGCTGTTTCTGTCCCATGATTCTGACGCCGATCGCCTATGACCGGCTGGAAGCGACGCTGACTACCTTCGCCGGTTCGCTCGCCGATGCCGCCACCCGCGCCGTCTTCCGCCGGCTCGCGCGGCTTGACGATGCGGTTCGCGCCCAAGGCGAAACAGCTATTAAGAACCACTCAGACGCGATTGATATTATAACAAAATTTGGCATCAAGGTTTCGCCAAACCCGCCCCAGACCGACGTGTCTTGGGACGGTGCCGCGTTTCGCAGCGCGACCGAGGCCTACGTCCTGCTGCACGAAGTCGCGCATTACCAGCTTGCAGCACCGGACCGGCGCCACCGGGTGGATTTCGGACTCGGTCCCGGACCAGAAACTGGCGACCGCGACCGCGCGGTGCAGGCACAGACCTTGTTCGGCTTGGCGCGCGAGCGCGAGGAGGCGCTGGCCTCGTTGCTCGGCATCCTATGGGAGGCCGAGCTCGGCCATCCGGCTCTCGCCTCGTTGCTCGACCAGAACTGGCTCGAGGGAGCCGGTCGCGCCGGCGCGGCCGCGCATTTCGCGGCGAACCTTGCCCTGCTCCGGAGCGGCGGTTTTGTCGACCGGTATGGCCGACCGCAGATGCGGTTACGCGACGCCCCGACGACTAGCGTTTAGGCGGCGTCAGGTGTTGGCGCCGCGTCATTGGCCGATTCGGTCGTGTTGAGGATGTGAATAGCCAAGCAGCGCTGGAACGCGGTCGGTCGGCGCCACGCCGCCCATCGTTCGATCAGGCTCCTTGGCACCGCCAGTGGGCGCGCCTGCGCCGAAGGCTTGCTCACGCGGGCAACCGACCAAGGCTTCCATGTCGGATCGAGTCGGGCCATCGTTACGTCATGCATCGGATTCTCCGTTGCGAAGGGATCGGCCCGTTCCGGCCGCGCCGTGAGACTCGGTTCGGAATGGTAAGTTTTTGGTTAATGCCGCCGTGATCTGTCCATTGAGCCAACATGAGCTATTGCGCTCTAACTAATTGAAAGAATTATTAGAATGAATCAATCCACAAACACTATCGGATTTTTGGGGATTGGCCTGATGGGGGGCCGGATGGCGCGCGTCGGCTGCTCGCCGCCGGTTTTTCTGTCCACGCTTGGAATCGACACCCTGCGAAGGCCGACTCGCTGCTGAGCGACGGTGCTTCAGTCACCGCGACGCCGGCCGAAGCCGCGGCCAGTGCCGCCGTGCTGATCGCCATGTTGGCCGACGGACCGGCGGTCGAATCGGTGCTATTCGGCCCGAACGGAGTCGCGGCGACGTTGTCGCCGGGCAGCCTGGTTATCGACATGAGTTCGGCCCCACCTGATTTCGCCCGCGGCCATGCCGCCCGCTTCGCCGCGCGGCGGATTGCCTATCTCGATGCGCCAGTTTCGGGCGGCACGTTAGGGGCCGAACAAGGCACGCTCGCGATCATGGCCGGCGGCGAACACCAGACTTTCGAGCGGGCTGCGCCGATCTTCGCGCCGCTGGGCCGGGCCACGCTCGTCGGTCCCGCCGGCTTGGGACAACTGGCCAAGCTTGTCAATCAAGCAATCGTGGCAGTCACCATCGGTGCGGTTGCCGAGGCGCTGCTGCTCGAGCTCGAGCGGCGTAATGCCCAGCACGCGTCGGCGTCGCCCCCGACCGAGTGCCGAACTAGACCGCGGGCGTCAGTAGCAACTTGCCGGTGAAGTGGGCGGCTGGGTTATTGAGCATGACGCGGCCCATCGCCAGACGGGCACCTCAGCGGCGTTGCCGACATGCGGAGTCAGCACGACATTGCCGAGACGCGTCAAAGTTTCCGGCACGTGCGATTCCTTCTCGAACACGTCGAGTCCGGCACCGGCGAGCTTGCGGTGTTCGGCGAGCGCGTTGCCTAACGCCGTCTGATCGACCACCGACCCGTGCGCGATGTTGATCAAGTGCCTTCGGCCCCGAGCACGTCGAGGATGCTCTCCGACCAGGTACCGAGTCGTCATGAGCCCGATCGCGAGATCGACATGGTCGAGGCCGATGCTCATCGCCGCGATGATTTCGAGCCGCACCCACGCCGCGATTAAATCGGCATCGACCTCGCCGGAAAACGTCGCGATGCCGCGCACGCGGTCGGCGAGCGGGCAGAGAAACGTGGCGCGGTCCAGCGCCCAATAGAGATGGTGGACCGGTAGGCCGCGGTGAGCGCCGCCCCATGATCGGTGGATCGAGCGGACTCGCGGTGATGACGTTGCTTGGCCCCATGCCGGCGCCATCCGGCAGAGCACCGCCGCGCCGGTCAAATGCTGCCGCCTTGCGCCGGCCACCGACAGCTTATCCACAACAATCCACAGAGTCTTCTCATAATTTTTCCAATGCGAGCTGTGTCCGCTCCGACTCATTTGAAAACCTCCGGGCGACCGACAATTCCGGCCAGTAATCAAGCCGAATCGGGTTAAATCGACGCGATCAGATGGCCGCCGTCGACCGGGATCACCGCGCCGGTGATGTGGTTACCGGCCGGTGCGACCAGCAGCAGGGCTCCCGTCGAGATCCGATAGGGCTGCCGGTGCGAATCTGCGCGGTGACCGCCCTCCCCCGTCTCGCTCCGGAGAAGCCGCGCAGCACCTGCGGCTTGTCGAACTGGTTGCAGCCGACGCTGACCCACATGTTCTCGACGCCGGTCATGATTTAGAGATCGCGGATCAAGCCCGTGACGTAGAACAGCGTCGGTTCGAGCGCCTCCTCCGCCATGCGCGCGCGGACGCCAGCGCGATTATGGCACCCTTTCGACCCACATCGCAGTTGCCCGCGCGCCGCCACCGCGGGACAGCCCTGCAGTAACGTTAAAGCCCGTCGGGCCAGTGTCAGGAATCGAGCCGACTCCCGCCACCGTCGGCAAAATCAGTGCCGGCCCGCATCTGCCCGTGAAAGCGTGGTATGATGCGCCATGCGTATCGACATCGTCGCCGACGTCATCTGCCCGTGGTGCTTCATCGGCAAGCGCCGCCTTGAGACCGCGCTGGCGCAACGGCCGAACATCGCGCCGGACATCACCTGGCGGCCGTTTCAGCTCAATCCCGACATGCCGGTCGAGGGCATGCCGCGCGAGGCTTATCTGGCCGCCAAGTTCGGCGGCCAGGCGCATGCCAAGCGGATCAACCAAGCGGCGATCGAGGCCGGTGCGAGTGTCGGCATTCCCTTTGCATTCGAGAAGATCGAGCGCACGCCCAACACGCTGGCGGCGCATCGCCTCGTACGCTTCGCGCAGCGCGAAGGCCACGCCACCGAGCTGGTCGATCGCCTGTTCGCCGCTTATTTCATCGAAGGCCGCGACACCGGCGACCGCGACACTCTGGCGGCGATCGCCGGCGAAAGCGGCCTCGACGCGGCCACCGCACACGATTTTCTCGCCAGCACCAGCGAGCGCGCCGAGGTCCTCGCGGACGACGCCGGCGCGCGGCGGCTTGGCATCAACGCCGTGCCCTGCTTCATCTTCGCCGGCCAGTACGCGATCTCCGGCGCGCAAGAGCCGCCGTTCTTCTTCCCGGTGTTCGATCTCGTTCAGAACGGCCCCGCGCGCGCGGCGGGTTAACCGTCACCGTGCGGTGACCGGCTGCCGTCCCGCGGCGATCACCTTCAACTTCTCGAGGATGTTGATCACGCCCTTGATGCGCGTGCGGGTGTCGTCCCAATCGCGCACGACGATAAGACGCTGATCCGGCCGCAGTCGGGCGCTGCCGGCCTGGCTCGCAATCCATTGCACCAGCGCCGCTGGATCCGCAACGCTGCCGGCGTGGAACGTGATCGCGGCACCCTTCGGTCCCGCTTCGATCTTCTCGATGCCGGCCTCGCGGCAGAGACGCTTGATGGCGATGATCTCGAGCAGATTCTCGACCTCAGGCGGCAGCTTGCCGAAGCGGTCGATGAGCTCGGCGGCGAAACTTTCGATCTCCTGACGATCGACCAGGCTGGCGATGCGCCGATAGAGGCCGAGCCGCACGTTGAGGTCGGCGACGTAAGTTTCGGGAATCAGCACCGAGGTGCCGACAGCGATCTGCGGCGTCCAGTCAGTTGCGGCTTCGGCCGCGCCGCCGGTTCGCGCGGTCACGATCGCCTCCTCGAGCAGATGCTGATAGAGCTCGACGCCGACTTCGCGGATGTGACCCGATTGCTCCTCACCGAGCAGATTGCCGGCGCCGCGGATGTCGAGATCGTGGCTCGCCAGCGTGAAACCGGCGCCGAGCTGATCGAGGGTCTGCATGACCTCGAGCCGGCGCTCGGCGGTCGATGACAACACCTTGCCCGGCGGCAGAGTCAGGTAAGCGTAGGCGCGGATCTTGCCGCGGCCGATGCGCCCCCGGAGCTGATAGAGCTGCGCCAGACCGAACATGTCAGCGCGATGGACGACCAGCGTATTGGCGGTCGGAATATCGAGGCCGCTTTCGACGATGTCGGTGCACAAGAGCACATCGAAGGCGCCGTCGTCGAAGGCGGTCATCACCTTGTCGAGCTGGGTCGGCGCGAGCTGGCCGTGCGCCACGGCCAAGCGCGCCTCGGGCACGAGCTGTTTCAACTCCTGTTCGACGTCGGCGATGTCGGCGATGCGCGGCACGACACAGAACACCTGGCCACCGCGGTGGAGTTCGCGGAGGATCGCCTCGCGGATCACGACGGGGTCCCAGGCCATGACGAAGGTGCGCACGGCGAGCCGATCCATCGGCGGCGTCGCGATGATGCTCATCTCGCGCACGCCGGCGAGCGCCATTTGCAGCGTGCGCGGGATCGGCGTCGCGGTCAGCGTCACGACATGCACATTGGCCTTGAGCTTCTTCAAGCGTTCCTTCTGCGCGACGCCGAAATGCTGTTCTTCGTCGATCACCAGCAGGCCGAGATGGCGGAAACCGACCCCCTTGCCAAGCAGCGAGTGCGTGCCGATGACGATGTCGATCTTGCCGTCGTTGAGGTCTCGCTTAATCTGTTCGGCGCGTTTGGCCGGCACGAAGCGCGATAGCTGCTCGATCTTCACCGGCATGCCGGCGAAGCGATTGACGAAGGTGCGATAGTGCTGGCGCGCCAGCAGCGTCGTCGGCACCACGACCGCGACCTGCGTGCCCGCCATGACGGCGATGAATGCGGCGCGCAGCGCGACTTCGGTCTTGCCGAAGCCAACGTCGCCGCAGATGAGCCGGTCGGTCGGTCGGCCGGAGCCGAGATCGCCGAGCGTGTCGTGGATCGCCTTGTCCTGATCGTCGGTTTCGGGATAGGGGAAGCGCGCGGCGAATTCCTCGTAGAGGCCTTCGGGCGACGCCATCGGTTCGCCTTCCTTGAGCTGGCGCTCGGCCGCGAGCCGGATCAGCTCGCCAGCGATATCGCGGATGCGCGCCTTGACCCGCGCCTTGCGCGACTGCCAGGCCACGCCGCCGAGCCGGTCGAGCTGCGCGGCGGCATCCTCCGAACCGTAGCGCGATAGCACTTCGATGTTCTCGACCGGCACGAACAGCTTGTCGTCGCCCGCATAGATGAGACGCAAGCAGTCGTGCGGCGCCCCAGCGACTTCGAGCGTCACCAGGCCGTCGTAGCGGCCGATGCCGTGCTCCGCATGGACGACGAGATCGCCGACCGTCAGCGTCGCAACTTCGGCGACGAAATGGTCGAGATTTGTCCGGCGCCTGGCCGGCCGCGCTAAGCGGTCGCCGAGGATGTCCTGCTCGGTGATCAGCGTCGCGCTGTCGGCGACGAAGCCGCGCTCGAGCGGCAGCACCGCGAGGCCGGCGCGATTGCCCGGCAGATCGACGAAGCCCTGCCAGAACTCGACAAAACCCGGCTCGGATATGCCGTGATCCTTCATCACCGTCTTGAGGCGTTCGGCCGAGCCGGTGCTGTAGGCGACGATCAGCACGCGCCGGCCCGCGGCCGCCTCGGCTTCGAGCTGCGCGCGCACGGCGTCGAACAGATTGATGTTCGGATCAGCGCGCGCTGCCGTGAATTCGGGACCGGGCCGCGCGCCGGCATCGAAAGCCGCGGCGCTCTCGGGTGCCGCGAATGGCGACAGCTGCACGACACGGCGATCGGCCAGCGCCCTGGTCCAATCCGCGTCGCCGAGATAGAGCAGCTCGGGTTTGAGCGGCCGATAGAACGGCGCCGTGCCCAGCGCGCCGCGCGCGACCGGCGCATTGGCGCGCGCGTCGTGGAAGTCGGCGATGGCAATGATGCGCTCGCCGCGCGCCTCCTCCGCCTGATGATCGAGAACGACGTCGGCCCCAGGCAGATAATCGAAAAGCGTGTCGAGGCTCTCGTAGAACAGCGGCAGAAAATGCTCCATGCCGGCGTGCCGACGCCCGGCGCTGACCGATTCGTAGAGCGGGTCGTCCTGGACGCCGGCGCCAAACTCCTGGCGATAGCGCGAGCGGAAGCGCTCGATCACCGGCGCGTCCAGCAGCACCTCGCTCATCGGCTTGAGATCGGCGCGCTCGACGGCGCCGGCGCTGCGCTGACTCAAGGGATCGAAGGAGCGAATCGCTTCCAGCCGGTCGCCGAAGAAATCGAGCCGCAGCGGCGCCGGCGCACCCGACGGATAGAGATCGATCAAGCCGCCGCGCACGGCGTATTCGCCGGCCTCGCGCACGGTCTCGGCGCGGTTGTAGCCGTTGCGCTCGAGAAACGTCTTGAGCCGGTCGAGCGGTAGATCCATGCCGCGCTCGAGCACCAGCATGCGCTCCGCAAAGAGCCTACGCGGCGGCACCCGCTGGATCGCGGCGTTGACCGTGGTCAGCACGATCCGCGGGCCGGTTGCGCCGCGCGTCAATTCGGCCAATGTGGCGATGCGCCGCGATACGATCTCGGGATTGGGCGAGACACGGTCATAAGGCAGACAGTCCCAGGCCGGAAAGCTCCGCACCTCGAGCTCGGGCCAGAAGAAACCGAGCGCCGCGCGCATCCGCGCCATACGACCGTCGTCGCGGCAAACATGGATCAGCATGCGGCCGTTGTGGATTGCGACGCCGCCGAGAACGCGAGCATCGTGACCTTCGGGAGCGTGGGCAACGGCGAGACGTTCGCCGCGCGGCGACCGCGCAAAAAAGTCGTCGAGCGCGGTCATGGCCGGTACCGGAAATTCAGCAGCCGCCGCATGACCTCGCCGTCAAGCCGCGCCGGCGGCACCGCACGGCGGTAAATCCAGTCGAAGAGTGCGTTATCGGTCTCGGCGAGGATGGCGTCGTATTCCGCGAGCTGGTCGGCGGTGAAATCAGGCAAATAGCGGTCCGCGAAAGCGCCCAGGAACAGGTCGCTTTCTTTCGTGCCGCGGTGGCGGCTCTGGTAGAGCAGCCGCTTGCGCCGCTTCTCCACCCCGTCTTCTCGCACACTCATGGCGGGGCTATCTCGGCCGGGATATTGCGCCGGAGAGCATGGCTTGCAAGTGGCAAACGCGCATCGGCCCATGCGGCGTCGGGATGACAGCGGTTATCTCGCCTGTTAGAAAACGACCGCAGGGAGGGCGCCGATGGCCGCGAAGCCTTACATCGCCGCGATCGAGGAGCATTATCACGACCCTCAGGTCACCGCGGTAATCCAGCTCGAAGGCCGCAAGAATCCCGAGCTGGCCAAGCGCCTCGACGACCTCGGCGAGCTCCGCCTCAAGGAAATGGACGAGGCCGGAGTCGACTATCAGATCCTGTCGCTCGGCGCGCCCGCGACGCAGCGCCTGCCAGCGGATTCGGCCCTCCAGACCGCGCGGAGCGTCAACGACCGGCTCGCCGAGGCGGTGCGCGCTCATCCCAAGCGCTTCGGCGCCTTCGCCGCGCTGCCGACCACGACCGACGCAAAGCTTGCCGCCGACGAACTCGAACGCTGCGTCACCAAACTCGGCTTCGTCGGCGCGATGACACGCGCATATTGTCGGCTGTTCAAATACGATTTGGAACTTGCCGCACAGCTTTTGTTCGAATTGGCCGAAGGTCCACGGGGAGAATTTGTGATAAGCCCCGAGCAGCGTAAAAAGACGGTGAATGCTATCTACTACAGCCTTGGGGCCACATGGCATTTATCCCGGGAAGAAATTGGTGTCGTTAGGCGCGAGATTGCAGCATCAAATCGTTAGGCGAGATCAGAATGACCGCTGGGAAAGACGATACGGCGGAAAACAAGGAAACCTACGCCATCGTGGGCGAGCTTGTTTTGATCGCTAGCGCCCTCGATACGTTATTAAACTCGGTGATGGTCCAAGTTCTGCATCTAGGGGCGTCTCCAATGATAGAACCTGTTGTTGCAACACTTGAGCCGGTTCGGAAAATCGAAATTCTCAAAGAGCGTGCGTCATTTATTCGTAATGACGTATGGAGAAAACGCCTCACGGCCTTCGTCGCCAAAGCGGAAAGCGTCTTTAGGCACCGCAATATCGCGTGCCACATGCCGGCGATCTTCGAAAATGGTAAGTGGACTCTGACTCCGGTTTCGGCGGCGAAGGTGCTTAAACATCTCAATATTGCAGACCCGAAAGCCAAGCGTATTTCTTTCAATGACCTTAAAGCTGCAATTTCCACGGGCGAAAAAGCATTGTCAGAAGGGCTGGGGGTGGTAGAGAATTTCAAGCGAGCAAATGCCGAGCTAGCCAAGAAAGCGGCGCAGACGCAGTCGGCAAAGGACTAGACATCTGCGGCCCGCGATCCTCAATCCGCTGTTCGCCGAGGTCACCGATCTCAAGGGCGTCGGGCCGCGGCTCGGCAAGCTGTTCCAGAAGCTGTGCGGACCGCATGTCGTCGACTTGCTGTGGCATCTGCCGGTCGACATCATCGACCGCAGCTTCCGACCGCAGGTCGCCAACGCGCCCGAAGGCCGCATCGCGACGCTGACCGTCACGGTCGAACAACACCAGAAGCCGCACAATCCCCGCCAGCCCTATCGCGTGCGCTGCCGCGACGCGACCGGCGTGCTGTTCCTGGTCTTCTTCCACGTCAAGGGCGATTGGCTCGAGCGGCAGCTGCCGGTCGGATCGACCCGCATCGTCAGCGGCAAGGTCGAGCGCTTCAACAACCAGACGCAGATGACGCATCCGGACCATATCCTCGATCCGGCCGGCCTCGACGCAATGAAGCTGATCGAGCCGGTTTATCGGCTGACCGCCGGATTGACTCTCCGCATCGTGCAGAAGGCGATCGAGGCAGCGCTGGCATGCGCACCGCAGTTGACCGAATGGTGCGACGCCGAATTGGTCAAACGCCGGCGTTGGCCGGCCTGGCACGACGCGATCTCCGCCGCGCACGCGCCGGCCAAACCCGACGATCTGTCGCCGACCCATCCGGCGCGCGAGCGCCTCGCTTATGACGAGCTGCTGGCCAATCAGCTAACCATCGCGCTCCTGCGGGCGCGGGCGCGCAAACGTGCCGGCCGCGCGCTCGCGGCCAAGGGCGAACTGCGCCAAAAAGTCGAGCGCGGCCTGCCGTTCCAGCTGACCGGCGCGCAGCGGCGCGCATTGAACGAGATCGAGACGGATATGGCGCAGCCCTCGCGCATGAACCGCCTGCTGCAAGGCGATGTTGGCAGCGGCAAGACCGTGGTCGCGCTCCTGGCGATGTGCAACGCGATCGAGGCCGGCGGCCAGGCGACGTTGATGGCGCCGACCGAGATTCTCGCGCGCCAACATTTCACCACTTTGACTACTGTGGCGAAGAACAGTGGCCTGACGATCGCGCTGCTCACCGGCCGGGAGAAAGGCCGCGCGCGTACGGAATTTCTCGAACGCCTCGCCGCGGGCGACATCGACATTGCCATCGGCACCCATGCGTTGTTTCAGGACGACGTGGCGTTCAAGGAACTCGCCCTCGCCGTCATCGACGAGCAGCACCGCTTCGGTGTCGAGCAACGGCTGCAGCTCGCCGGCAAGGGCAAAGCGGTGGACATCCTGGTGATGACCGCGACGCCGATTCCGCGCACGCTCGAGATGACCGCCTATGGCGATCTCGATTCCTCGCGGCTCGACGAGAAGCCGGCCGGCCGCGCCAAGACGACGACGAGCGCAGTGCCCGTGGAGCGCATCGACGACGTGATTGCCGCGATCCGCCGCGCCCTCGCCAAGCGCGCGAAGATCTACTGGATCTGTCCGCTGATCGAGGACTCCGAGGACAGCGACCTGCAGGCGGCCGAGGCCCGCTTCTCGGAGCTGTTTCAGATTTTCGGCAATCGCGTCGGCCTGGTGCACGGCCGCTTGAAGGGACCGGAGCGCGATCGCGTCATGGCGGAATTCGCCGCCGGTGGGATCGATCTGTTGGTGGCGACGACGGTGATCGAGGTCGGCGTCGACGTGACTGACGCCACCATCATGGTGATCGAGCACGCCGAGCGCTTCGGGCTGGCGCAGCTCCATCAGCTGCGCGGCCGCATCGGCCGGGGCGATCAGCCTTCGGCGTGCCTGCTGCTCTACGCGCCGCCGCTGAGCGAGACCGCCAAGCGACGCCTTTCGATTCTGCGCGAAAGTGACGACGGCTTCCGCATTGCGGAAGAAGATTTGCGGCTGCGCGGCGCCGGCGAGATGCTGGGCACGCGGCAGAGCGGCCTCGCCGAATTCCGCCTCGCGGACCTCGCCGCGCATGCCGGCCTTATTCCGGTGGCGCGCGAAGAAGTGCAGCTGGCGCTGGCACGCGACGCCGAGCTCGAAAGCCCGCACGGCGCGGCACTGCGCACGCTGCTTTATCTCTTCGCGCGCGACGCGGCGGTGCGCTATCTGCGCGCCGGCTAGGCGCTACTTCGGCTCGACCTTTTCCTGGACCTTCGCCGCGACCGGAATGTCGCCACGGTGGGGCATGATGATGCCGCCCGAGATCACCAGCTTGATGCCCTCCTCGACGGTCATCGATAGCGGCACGACCTCTTCGCGCGAGACGTAGACGAGATAACCCGACGTCGGGTTCGGCGTCGTCGGCACGTAGAGGCCGACGGAATCGGGCGCGACGTGCGTCCTGAGCTCGCCCTCGCCCGGCGCGGTGACAAACGCCACGGTCCACATGCCGCGCCGCGGCCATTCGACCAGTACGACCTCGCGGAAGGACGTCGAACGCTTGGCCAGCACGGTCTCGAAAATCTGCTTGAGAGCGCCATAGATGCCGCGCACCACCGGCATACGCTTCATCACGCGGTCGGACAGGCGCAACAACAACCGTCCGACATAACCCGCGGTCAGCCAGCCGATTAGCGTCAGCGCGACGACCGCGATGACGAGACCGAAGCCCGGAATGTTGAACGGGAAATAGTTGCTCGGGTTGTAGCTGGTCGGCACCAGATGCGAGACCATCCGGTCGACGAAGTCAATGATGCTCCAGGTAATCCAGATGGTGAACGCGATCGGACCGGTGACCAGGATGCCGGCGAGGAAATAGGCGCGCAGCCGCTCGCCGACGCCATTGCCATTACCGTTGTCACTGCCATTGACAGCGCTTTCGATCGGCTTGCGGCTCTTGCGGGGCATCGGCGGGGCGATCCTGTCTACCGGCTCGAACGCGCGAATATGTGATCCCAGATTAGCCCGATCGGCTCTACGGTAGCGGCGAACCCACGGACGCCGACACTTTACCGGCGCAAGGAGCCCTCCGCCAGTGACGAACGCACCCCGCCTGCTCGGCCTGTCGACCGCGCTGCCGCCTTTCACCCTGCGCCAGGCCGAGATCGAGCGCCGCGCCCGCGGCTATTTCGCCGGCGCTGCCGCGCTCGACCTCGACCGCCTGATGCCGGTTTTCGCCAATGCGGGCATCGAGACGCGCTATTCCTGCGTGCCGCTCGAATGGTACGACCGGCCGCATGGCTGGACCGAGCGCAACGAGCTCTACCTCGACCACGCGGTTCGACTGCTCGAGCGCGCGACCCGCAACTGTTTATCGACCGCGGCGCTGACGCCGGCGCAGATCGACGCCGTGGTCACGGTCTCGACCACCGGCATCGCCACGCCGAGCCTCGACGCGCGTCTGCTCAACCGGCTCGGATTCCGGTCGGACGTGATCCGGCTGCCGGTCTTTGGCCTCGGCTGCGCCGGCGGTGTCGCCGGCCTGGCGCGTGCCGCCGATCTCGCGCGTGCCCGGCCCGGTGCGAACGTCCTCGTTCTCGTCGTCGAGCTGTGCGCGCTCTGTTTCCGCCGCGGCGACAACTCCAAGAGCAATGTCGTCGCCACGGCGCTGTTCGGCGACGGCGCGGCCGCCGCGGTCATGTCGACGGCCGGCGATGGCCCCCGCCTCGGCCCGGCCGGCGAGCATACCTGGCCGGATTCCCTCGGCGTGATGGGCTGGGACGTGATGGAGGACGGACTCAAGGCGATCTTTTCGCGCGACATTCCGGCGCTGGTGCGGAGCGAACTGCGCGCCGCGGTCGACGCCTTCCTGGCGCGCCATCGTCACTCTCTGACGGCGATCGACCACGTCGTCTGCCATCCGGGCGGCATGAAAGTTCTGAGCGCGATCGAAGAAGCGTTCGCGCTGGCGCCGCATGCGCTCGATCACGCGCGGGCGGTGCTGCGCGAATGCGGCAACATGTCAGCGGCGACCGTGCTGTTCGTACTCGACCGTACGCTCAAGGCGGGCGCGCGCGGCCGCATGCTGCTATCCGCGCTCGGCCCCGGCTTCACCGCCGGCTTCCTGGTACTCGAGGCGTGAGCGCACTGCCGGTCATCATCGCGCTCGTCGCGTTGGCGCGGATCGCCGAGCTCCTGCATTCGCGGCGCAATGCGCGCACCCTCGTCGCGCGCGGCGCGATCGAGATCGGCGCCGGCCATTATCCGCTGATCGTCGCCTTGCACGGGGCATGGTTCGTGTCGCTGCTCGCGTTCGTGCCGTGGATCGCGCCCGTCAACTGGCTCTGGCTCGGCGTTTTCGTCGTGCTCCAGGCGCTTCGCATCTGGACCATCCGAAGTCTCGGCCCGTACTGGACGACGCGCGTCTACGACCTGCCGGGCACGCCGATGGTCCGGCGCGGGCCTTATCGCTTCGTCGCCCACCCCAATTACCTGATCGTCGCCGGCGAGATTGCCGTGCTGCCGCTCGCCTTCGGCGCCTGGCGGATCGCGCTGATCTTCTCGATCCTCAACGCGTTACTGCTGGCGTGGCGGATTCGGGTCGAGGAGCGCGGTCTCTCGCCGCGGCGGAATCTACCGGTATCACGGTCGTCGGTTTAGGTGAAAAAAGGCCTTGATTTAAGGGTCCGAGCGATTGGCGCGACAGGCCCCGCACCATAGCATCGTCGCGACTTCTTCCCTTGCGAACAGAAGGCGCGTCATGACCAAGTCGCTGACCTTCGTCGTTCTCGTCGCCTTGGTCCTTGGTCTTGTCGGTTGCGCCAGCGATCCTCCGAAGCAAAGCTCCGGAGTCAGCTACGTCGCGTCGCCGGACAATGGCGCCGACTACGGCTCCTGGACGATGCCGATCCACTTCCTCGAGTGAGCGTGGCGCGTCCGTACGGCGCAACATCGCCAGCGGGTTGACCGGCGCGCGCTCGCGTGCCTATTGTCCGGCACAATTGCGCGAGCCCGTAGCTCAGCCGGTAGAGCACATGACTTTTAATCATGGGGTCGCGGGTTCGACTCCCGCCGGGCTCACCAGTCTTACACATCGGATTCGGCCGTGAGCTATCTCCGGCGGATTCTTCAGCCCGGCGAGACGCTATGGTGATCGAAGTCCGCGACACCGGCATCGGCATGGCCGCGGAAGACATTCCGGCGGCGCTGGCACCATTCGAGCAGCTCGATAATCGATTCGCCCGCAAGTACCAGGGCACCGGCCTGGGCCTGCCGCTGACCAAGCACCTGGTCGAACTGCTCGGCGGACGCTTCTCGATCACCAGCGTCCTCAACCGCGGCACCACTGTCGAAATCGAACTCGACTGCCTCCGGCGCGCCGCCTAGGCCCTTCCGCGCGATCCGCCGCCGTCGTCAATCCTTTTAGTGGCAGCACGCTGCGGCTTGCGTTGCCGCATCAGGCCGGCGGTTCGTGACTGCCGTTCCCGAAGTCAGCGCGGCGCGGCGCCGTAGGCGGTCATGTTCAGGAGCGTGCGCTGCATCGCATCGGGCGTGATGGCGGTCCAGCCCGAGAACGGATGATCGAGCGCCATGATGAAGAAAACCACCATGCCCATCGCCGTCGCCAGCCCGCAGATCACCAGGATATTGGCGCGGCGAGGCAACAGGGCCCCGCCATAGAGCATCGTCACCAGCGTGCCGAGCAGGATGATCGTCCAGTAAAGGCCCGGCAGGCCGTTGGCCGCCTGATCGAGCCGCTCGCGGCGCGCGGCGGCGATGGCCTCGACGCCACGCACCATCTGCATCGCCCAAACGACCTGCCGCGGATTTTGTGGATCGAGCGCGCTGACGCTACGGTGTAACTCATTGTAGCGATCCCAGGTGGTCGACGCGCTGGTGCCCTCGGCCATGCGCGGCCATTCGTGCGCAACCACCGATTGGACGTAGCCCCGCACGGCCGCCTCGATCCGTTGACCCTCGGCGCCGCCATAGGCCGCGGCGTCGCGATAGAGGTCGCCGGCCTCGGTGGCCTCGCGCGTTACCGCGTCGGCGGCATCGGTGTAATCCTGCCAGACCTGCACCGCCGACAGCGCGAGGATCAGGCCGTAGATGGTCGCCACGGCGCCGAGCACGCCGAGCGCGTTGGTCCGCACCTCTTCCGAGAAATCGTGCAGCCGGAAACGACGGACTGCGAGCATCGCCGCCGCGGCGGTGCCGGCGCAGACGCCGACCACCAGTACGCCGAGCAGCGGCAATGGAACTCGTGAAGCGATGAGCGACAGATCCAACGCCTTATCCCCCGCGACGGACCGGCGGAAGCTTAGACCGCGAGCGACCGTCCGCGCAAAAGCGTTCAGGCCGCCGGACGGGATACGGCGGGAGCAGACAGGTTCGGCGCGAGGGGCTTCCTCAGCACGAAGAAGATCCAGCCCTGGAAACAGCGCAGCGGCGCGCACCGTTCGATGAGCTTCTGGTAGGCGGTGGCAAAAAGAAAAAGCGCGCCGTTGAACATGAAATAGCTCGGATACTGGCCGAGATAGCGAAACTCGACGAGTTCGAGGCCGTGGCGCGCGGCATACCGCATGACCGCGCGCCGCGTGTTGACGCGATAGGCCGTGGGAAACACATCTTGCTCTTCGCGGCCTTCGGTGTGGCGCACGATCCACGGATGGAGCCGATTGGGGATGAGGCGGGCCATTACCGAGGCGTAATCCCACTTGTTGGCGGTCAGGCCGATGTAGCGACCGCCCGGTTTCAGCGCGCGGGCGATTTCGGCGAAAATCGCGTCGGGATCGGTCACATGTTCGAGGACCGCCTGGCTGTACATCAGATCGATCGCGTCGTCGGCGACACCGGTGTCGGCGAGGTCGCGCTGGCGGAGTTCAACGCCGCTTGGCGTGCCGGCGAACGCTACGCAGTCGACCCCGACGAGACGGCGCGCCCGGCCGTGGAAGTGCGTCAGGGTAGGCGCGCTGCGACCGCAACCGGCGTCGAGCAGCGTGGCGTCGGGCGTCAGCAGCTCTTCGATTCGCTGCCGCAGCACGCCATAAGGATGGACGGAGCGGCCGAAATAGCGCTGCTTCAAGCGTTGCGACAGAGACGACATTTGCTTCCCGGTTTCCTGCAGCCGTTGTGCGCGCGTCGGCGGCGGCGCATTCGGCGTTCTGCCGGCCGTTCTGGCGATTCGCGTTCGATGAAATCTGGCAGGACGGTAACCGGATTTTCACGATGAATACAAGCTTAACGTCGAGATTCTGTAGTTAAAATCAATGGCTTGTCGGTCGATTTTACAGTTTCAGCCGGCTGTGGCGACGGCCGGCCAGCCAGCGGATGATGGCGCCATGTCGCAGGCCGACCGCTACCGCCTATTGCTCCGACGCGAGCTAGTCCGTACTCAAGCGCGATTGAAGCGCGCCGAGCGCGAACGCGACGTCGCGCTGGCCGAGAACGCCAGGCTCAGAGCGCTGCTGAAACGGGCGCGATCGCGCCGGTCGCCGCGGACCTGACCAGCGCCTCGAGCGCGGCGATTGTCGTCACCATCTCGGACTGCGGCATCGGATACGGTGCACGGCCCGCCGCGGCATCGGCGAAGGCCTTGTCTCCGAAACCGATCCGGCGATGATTAACCAAAAGCGGAGGAATTAACTCTATTAACTTGCATTTTAATGATATTTTACGGTTGTCAGAAGCGAACAATTTTATTTATTTTAGCAATCAAGAAATCGACAAGAACGAAGCCCGAGGAGAGATGATGGTCCGCCGCACGCATGCTTATGCGCGCCCCGGTTGGACGCCGGGTGCCGGCGACGAACCAGCCGAGATCCTGTCGCAACGGCGCTGGCGCATCATGCAAAGCGTCCTGCCGTTCGACAACTCACTGGATCCCCTGCCCGCCTGGGTCCGAACGCCCGATCAATTCGTCGGCTGGTTGTCGTGCCGGATCGATCAGACGGGACTGCGCGCCTATTTCCACGAAATCCAGACGGTCGCCAAGCAAACTAGCGATCTCGAGCTGCTGCGCTTTGCGCGCAAGTATCTCGGCGAGGTCTGATCCATCACTCCACTACGCCCCAGCGTAAACCCTTTCTTAACCATACTGAGCGAATTTGGGCGTGTGCTGTTTTTCTCCGGCAACGCCGGAGCGATCAGCCCCCCAAACTGAAAGAGTCCGGCACAAACCGGACTCTTTTTTTGTCCCCGCGGCGTCGGCCGGCTTTACGGCGACCCTGTAAACGCGGACGCCGCCGATCAAATAATCATGGGATTCCGCGGCTTTCGCGATCTGGCCCGCACCTTGCAACGTCGACAGCAGGTCCGCACAACCGGGCCGTCCGGGCCAAGACGTTGGTCAAAAACAAGCAGGGTTCCGCCCCCGCGATGTCTCCCGGACGAGACACCAGTTGGCGGACGACTTGACGGCGGTTCCGCAGGGATCCGCCGTTTTTTTTTGCGCGCCTGCGGCGCGCGCCGCTATCGGTTCTTTAGCCATTTCGCGGCACCATTCGGTCATGGTCGAAGCCCTGACGATGCCACCGCCGGACGCTTCCGGCGGTATTCGCGCCGCCCTATCCGGCCTGGCGTCCCGCCACGTGCTGCATGTCCTGCCCGGTTTCGGCGTCGGCGGCATTCAAGTGCGTCTGGCGCGCGTCATCAACGCCCTGGGATCGCGCTTCCGCCACACCATCATCAGCCTCAACGACGACCTCAGCTGCCGTGAGCGGCTTGATTCGGGCGTCGACGTCACGGTGGAGGAGGCGCCGCCGCAGGGCTCTCTGCTGGCCCGGCTCGGCGCTAACGCGCGGCGGATCCGCGCCGCGGCGCCAGACGTGCTCGCGACCTACAACTGGGGTTCTATCGAATGGGCGATGGCCAACCAGTTGCTAGCCGGCCGGCGCCATTATCATTTCGAGGACGGTTTCGGACCCGATGAGATCGACCGGCCGCTGCGCCGTCGCGGTGTGCTGCGCCGACTCTCGCTGGCACGTGCCGACGCCGTCGTGGTGCCGTCGCACACATTGGAGCAGATCGCCGTCAGTCGCTGGCACCTGCCGGCGTCACGCGTCATTTATCTGCCGAACGGGGTCGATCTCGGCGCGTTCTCACCTGCGTCGCCCGAACCGCCGTTGTTCGCGCGCCGCCACGATGAGATCATCGTCGGCACGGTGGCGCCGCTGCGGCCCGAAAAGAACCTGGGCCGTTTGCTGGCCGCGTTCGCCCGCCTCGATGCGCCCACCGCGCGGCTGGTGATCGCCGGCGAAGGCCGCGAACGGCCCGTGCTCGAGGCTTTTGCCGAAGCGCTCGGCATCGCCGATCGCGTGCGCTTCCTCGGCGCCGTGCGCGAGCCGCAACAGGCGATGGCAGCGTTCGATATTTTCACGCTTTCGTCCGATACCGAACAGATGCCGATGACGGTACTCGAGGCGATGGCCGCAGGCTTGCCGATCGCCGCGGTCGACGTCGGCGACATCAAGCACATGGTTGCGCCCGCCAATCGCGCCTTCATTGTGCCGCGCGGCGAGGCTATGCTCGCCACCGCGCTTGCGGCGCTGGTCGCCGACGCCGGTCGTCGCCACGCGGTCGGCCGGCTCAACCGCGTTCATGTCGGCGGCAAATATCCGTTCGCGCGCATGGTCGACGGCTATGCCCGCCTCTTCGAGGGCCGGCTGTGAGCCCCGACTCCGCTGCCGTGCGGCGTATCGATCCCCTCGCCAGCCACCCTTCGCCGCTGCAGGTGCGGCCCCTGGCCGACGGCGACGAGGCGGCGTGGGAGGATTTCGTCGCTCGCTCGCCGCAGACGACGTTTTTCCATCGCGTCGGCTGGCGCCGCGTCATCGGCAACACGCTCGGCCATGGCGCGCATTATCACTGCGCCTGGCGGAATGGCCGCATCGTCGGCATCCTGCCGCTAATCCATCTCCGCTCGCGGCTGTTCGGCGACGCCTTGATTTCGACCGCATTCACGACCGGCGGCGGCATCGCGGCGGACGACGACGCCGCGACGCAGGCGCTGGCCAATGACGCCGCGCGGCTGGGCGAGCGGCTGGGCGTCGAATTCGTCGAGATGCGCCAGGCGTCGGCGCTGACTCTTGGCGACCGCTGGATCACGAAAGACGGTCTCTATTTCGGTTTCGAGCGCCCGATCGCCGCCGCCGATGCGGATAATCTCAAGGCCATTCCGCGCAAGAAGCGGGCCGATCTGCGCAAGGCTATCGACGACCGACGCCTCGTCACTGATGTCGACGCATCGGTCGAGACGTTCTTCCGCATCTACGCCGAGAGCCTGCGCAACCTCGGCACGCCGGTGCTACCACGGCGCTTCTTCGCCGCCATCAAGGCCACGTTCGGCGATGCCGTCGAAATCTCGACCGTCGCCGGACCCGAGGGACCGGCGGCTGCGCTCATGACCTTCGTCTTCAAAGATCGCGTGTTGCCCTATTATGGCGGCGCGGTGCCGGCGGCGCGCCGGTTCCACGCCTATGATCTAATGTACTGGGCGCAGATGCGGCGCGCGGCGGACCGTGGCCTACGCATCTTCGATTTCGGCCGCAGCAAGCGCGGCACCGGCTCGTTCGACTACAAGACCTATTGGGGTTTCGCACCCGAACCGCTGAGCTATCAGTACCGACTGATGACGCGGAACGATCTGCCGGAGATCAATCCCCTCAATCCGAAATACCGGCTGATGGTCGGCACGTGGCAGCGTCTGCCGCTGACCGTCGCCAATCTCTTGGGTCCCCGCATCGCCCGCCAGATCGGCTGAGGCTGAACCGGCAGTTGATCCAGGTCAATGCCGGCACACGGCGGGCACCGTTAGCCTCGTGCGTTTCGCTGTCACGGAGGCTCGCATGATCACGCGTGCTCGATCGCTCATCGTCGCCGGCGCCGCGATGTTCGCAACGCTTCCCGCCGGGGCGCAAACTGCCTCCGATTTCGGCCCGCGCTATGGCTACGGACCGATGTGGGGCGGTTGGGGTTGGAGCTGGTTTCCGGGGATGATGCTTGGCCCGCTGATGATGCTGATTTTCGTCGGCGGCACCATCGCACTGGTTGTCTGGCTGGTGCGCGGCTTCGGCCATGCCGACCATCGCGGCAGGGCGGCGCTCGACATTCTCGAGCAACGTTTCGCGCGCGGGGAAATCGACCAGGCCGAGTTCGAGGACAAGCGCAGGCTGCTGCGGTCCTGAGTCGGGCCGAAAAGCATGCAGGCGTTATTCATCCTGAACGATCCGCCTTACGGCACCGAGCGTTGCTATAACGGTCTGCGGCTCGCCATCGCGCTCGCTCGCCGCGATCCGTCGCATGTCGTGACGATCTTTCTCATGGCCGACGCTGTGTCATGCGCGAAGAAGGGCCAGAAGACTCCCGAGGGGTATTACAACATCGAACGGATGGTGAGGCGGTTCGCGACCGGCGGTCATCGCCTGCTCCTGTGCGGTGCCTGCATGGACGCGCGCGCTTTGGGCGAGGCCGACTTGATCGAGGGCGCCAAGCGCAGCTCGATGGACGAGTTGGCTACCGCGACGGCAGCCGCCGACAAGGTCCTGGTATTCTGAGTCGCCCGATCGCCAGCGACGGATGAAGATGTTGGTGGTCGAGCCAGTGTTCTGCCGCCGTCGTGTTTTCCCACTCGCCAAGCGGAGCGCGTGCCGATGAGCAACCAAGTCGCCGTCACGATCACGCGGCAAGACCGTTATCGTTTCATCGTGGATTTCGGTGGCGGCCTGGCGCCGGCGATGGCCGACGAGCCGCCGCCGCTCGGCACCGGTGCCGGTCCCTCACCGACACAGCTGCTCGCGGCAACGGTCGCGAACTGCCTCGCAGCAAGCCTGGTTTTCGCCAACGCCAAGTTCAAGGCGGACCTAGGCCGGCTGACGGCGACGGCGACCTGCGCGATCGGCCGCAATGAACGAAATCGCCTACGCGTCACCGGTATCAAGGTCGATATCACGCTCGGCGTTTCGCCGGAATCGCTGGCGCAGCTCGATCGCGCGCTTGCGCAATTCGAGGATTTCTGCACCGTCTCGCAAAGCGTGAAAGCCGGCATTCCATTGACGGTGACCGTCGCGGCGCCGGATGGACGGGTCCTTAAGTCCTGACGCTGAACATCGTATAGAGCGGACACCAGCGGACCAGGCCGGTCGCCAGCGGAACGATCCCGACGAGGCCGATCCAGCGCGCGTCGTCCTTCAGTAGGACGACAATCGACAAGAACATCAGACCGACGGCGATCCGCACGATCCGATCGAATGTGCCGATATTGGCTTCCATCGTGCCCTCTGCCCCCTGCTCCGGGAGCATGGATCATTTCGCGGATGGCGTATTTTGCCCTTGATTTAGATCAGGTTACGTCACGATTGACCCGCGGCCGGCGCGGTGCGCGTCAGAGCGCGTCAACCGTGTGCCACGCCCGCAACGTCGTGGCCAAGCCGGCCTCGAGTTCCGTCGTCGCGACGAAACCAAGCGCGCGGGCCGCCACGGCGGGATCGCCGACGGAATGCCGCACGTCGCTGGCGCGCGGCGGCAGGAACGTGATCTCGGTATCAATGTCCGTGAGACGGACAATCAACCGCGCAAGCTCGGCCATGGTCGTGGCGCGGCCGCTGCAGACGTTGAAGACCTCGGCGGTTCGGACTCGGGCCATTGCCGCGAGGAAGGCATCCACCGCGTCACGCACGAACACGAAATCGCGGACGTGGCCGCCGTCGCCGAAAATCGTGATCGCTCGCCGGCTTGCGCACTGCGCCAGGAAGCTCGGCACGACAGCAGGATAGGCGCAATTGGCCAGCTGACGCGGACCGAACACGTTGAACAGCCGCAGACCGACGGTCGGAACTCCATGCGCGGCGTGAGCGATGCGCGCATGCAGTTCGCATCCCGCCTTGTCCGCGCCCGCGATCGAGATCGGCTGCGGCGCCAGCATCTCGACCAGCGGCGTTGCACCTCGATCGCCATAAATCGCGGCCGAAGAGGCGTAGACGACTGGCATGGGCTTGCCCGGCTGCGCACGGCGAGCCGCGTCGAAGACGTTGATCGTGCCGGTCAGGTTAGTGCGATGTGCTTCGAGCCAACGGCTTTGGCACTCAACGACGGACGGCACGGCGGCCAGGTGAAAGCAGCCGTCGACGTCCTGGATCGCGCGCCGCAGCGCCGCAGGATCGGCGACATCTCCTTCGATGAACTCGACGCCCCGCGGCAAACGCTCGCGCCGCCCGTGCGAAAGATCGTCGAACACGCGTACGACGTCGCCGCGCGCCACCAGCGCCTCAACGAGGTGCGAACCGATGAAGCCGCAGCCGCCGGTGACGAGATAAAGCCGTCGCACAGGCGCCACCGACGCAACGCGCAGCAGATCAGGCGCCGAATATCCGTCGAGCATCGTCGAGAACTCCGCGCGGTCGCCACATGGTTAACGTCACGCTGGCGCACGCCAGCGTTTTGTAGCATTCTCGACAAATGCTTGCAGTAGAGAGGTGTGGTTAATGCGCGGATTTTTTTCGCGCGCCGCCGCGTGGATTCAGAAACTGACGACGACGCTGTTGTAGAGGCCTTCGAGGCTGCTACCGGTGGCGCCGACCGCGGCGGCAATAACGACCGCGATCAGGCCCGCGATGAGCGCGTATTCCACTGCCGTCGCGCCGCCAGTATCGCTTCGTCGGCCGAAAAGATCGCGCAAGATTGTCTCCCCTAACTCGATCGAAGCGTATGCGGGGGCGGATTAACCCGCGCTTAAAGCCGGACACGTGGTTAACGCCGCCTCACTCGGCGGCGGCCGCCGTCATCGGCCGGATGATCTTCGCGCCCGGCCAGGTATCGCGCGTCGCGCGTTGGTACTGCGGCGGCGCCGGGATCGCGACGCCGATGCCGAACAGGACCAGCGCTTCACCGATTGCACGACACGCTTCAACGCGGCTTCGCACGCGTCGGAATAGAGACCGAGGCAGCCGGGCGTGATGCGGCCAATCGGCTCGACGTCGGTCATCTCGATCATCACAAGGCCGGCGCCAGACACTGCCATTGTCGGCAGATGCGCCATGTGCCAGTCGGACGCAACGCCGTCATCGGCACTGTATTGGCACATCGGCGAAACGACGATGCGGTTCTTGAGCGCCAACGCACGCAGCTTGAACGGCGCGCGAGGTCTTTCATGACTGAATGGATGGCGGTTTGAAGCGCGCGCTGTGCGCGATGTCGTCGACTCAGGAGCCGGACATGAATCGCCCCGCCTGCGCTGTGGAGGAAAGGGGTGCAGGCGGGGCGGACCCAGGGGTTTTTACCCGCTAAGGGGGGTCGAAGCGGGCCGGCTGCCTTGCGGCTGCCAACGGTCATTTGGGTCCATGGTCCACTGCGCGCCAAGTTAATTCCCGTTCATCTTGAACGCCTTGGGATGGTTCGCGCGTTTAGCGATTCCGATGGTTTCGCCGTCTGCGTCCGCCGTCGAACTTGTCGGCGATACGCTTCGCAACACGCGCGCTGACGAACGGCGTGACATTGCCGCCGAGCATGCCGATCTCCTTGACGAAGCGCGACGAGATGAACTGAAACCGATCCGACGCCATCAAGAACAAAGTCTCGACGTCCGAATTGATGCGGCTGTTCATGCCGGCCATCTGGAATTCGTACTCGAAATCCGAGACCGCGCGCAGACCGCGGATGATCACCGACGCGCCATTGTCGAGCGCGAACTGCATCAGCAGCGTGTCGAACGGCTTCACCGTGATCCGTCGGCGCACCTCGGCGGAAAGATGATCGATCTCCGCCTTGACGATGGCGACACGCTCGTCGGTCGGGAACAGCGGTCCCTTGCCGGCGTTACGCGCGACGCCGACCACGAGCCGATCGACGATCTTGGTCGCGCGCACGATGACATCGATGTGGCCGTTCGTGATCGGATCGAAAGTCCCCGGATAGACGCCGATGCGCTGCGCGCTCATCATTTGCCCCCTGACTCGCCGTCGCCGTTCTCCCCGGCCTCGGCGAGATGCGCGACCGAGACGACGCGCGCGCCTTCGTCGAGCGTGAACACACGCACGCCGCCGCTGCCGCGCCGGCGGATGCTGATATCCTCGACCGGCGTGCGGATCACCGTCCCCTCGTTGGTGACCAGCATGAGTTGATCCTGATCGCGCACCGGGAAGACGGCAACGGTCGGACCCTGGCCGCGGCTGGGTTTCATATTCTCGATGCCCTGGCCGCCGCGGCCGGTGATCCGGTAATCGTAGGCCGAGCAGCGTTTGCCGAAGCCCTTCTCGGTAACGGTGAGCAGGAATTCCTCGCGCGCCGCCATCTCGGCGAATTGCGCCTCGGTGATGGTCGCGCCGGCGGTTTCCTCGGTATCGGCATCCTCCGCCTGCTCTTCGCCATGACGGCGCCGGTTCGCCTCGACGATATAGGCATAGCGCAGCTCGGATTCGACATCCTCATGGCGCAGGATCGACATCGAGAATACCTCGTCGCTCTTCGCCAGCTTGATGCCGCGCACGCCGACCGAGCCGCGGCTGGAAAACACGCGCACATCCTCCGCCGGGAAGCGGATGACCTTGCCGTTACGCGTCGCGAGCAGAACATCATCGGTCGCCATGCAGATCGCCGCAGCAATCAGGCGGTCATCCTTGTCCTCGCCCTCAAACTTCATCGCGATCTTTCCGTTGGCCTTGACCTCCTCAAAATCGCTGAGCGCGTTGCGCCGGACATAGCCGTGCGCGGTGGCGAAGACAATGGTCTTGCCCTCGATCTCCTGCGGCGTCTCGGGCAGCGGCATGATGGTCGAGATGGTCTCGGCCTCGACCAGGTTGGGCAGCAGATTGATCATTGCCTTGCCGCGCGATTGCGGCGTGCCCACCGGCAGCGTGTGCACCTTGAGCTTGTAGACGCGGCCCGAGGACGTGAAGAACAGCACCGGCGCGTGCGTCGAGGCGACAAAGACCTCGCTGACAAAATCCTCGTCGCGCACCGCCATGCCAGCGCGGCCGCGGCCGCCGCGACGCTGCGCGCGATAGGTGGCCAGCGGCACGCGCTTGATATAGCCGGCATGGCTCACGGTGACGACCATGTCCTCGCGCTGGATCAAATCCTCGATGTTGGTCTCGGCCGTCGCGTCCTCGATCACGGTTTTGCGTGGCGTGTCGAACTGGTCCTTCGCCTCGCGCAGCTCCTTGCGCACGACGTCGAGGAGCTTCGGCCGCGAGCCGAGGATGTCGAGATGGCCGCGGATCTCCTCGGTCAGACCGCGCAGCTCCTCGGCGATCTTGTCGCGCTCGAGGCCGGTCAGGCGTTGCAACCGCAGCTCGAGGATGGCCTTGGCCTGCTCCTCGGAGAGCTTGTAGGTGCCGTCCGAAGCCAGCCGCGAGCGGCCCTCTTCCTCGATTAGCGCGACTAACGGTGCGATCGACGCCGCCGGCCAGGCCCGCGCTATCAACTGCGCGCGCGCGGTCTCGGGATCTTTCGCCTTACGGATGAGGTCGATCACCGGATCGATGTTGGCGACTGCGACGGCGAGACCGAGCAAGAGATGGGCGCGGCCGCGTGCTTGACCCAGGAGATAGATCGTCCGCTTGGTGACGACTTCTTCGCGGAAAGCGACGAAGGCGGCGACCACGTTCTTCAGGTTCATCAGCACCGGCCGGCCGCCGTCGAGCGCCAGCATGTTGATGCCGAAGGTTTCCTGGAGCGGCGTGAATTTGTAGAGCTGGTTCAGCACGACCTCGGCCATGGCGTCGCGCTTGAGCTCAACGACGACGCGCACGCCGTGACGATCGCTTTCATCGCGCAAGTCGCTGATGCCATCGATCTGCTTCTCGCGCGTGAGTTCAGCGATGCGTTCGACCATCCGCGCCTTGTTCACCTGGTATGGAATTTCGGTGATGATGATCGCTTCGCGGTCCTTGCCGATGTCCTCGATCGTCGCTTTGCCGCGGATGATGATCGAACCGCGGCCGGTGCGATAGGCGTCGGCAATGCCGCCGCGGCCGAGGATGATGCCGCCGGTCGGGAAATCCGGGCCCGGCACTTTCGCCATCAGCGTATCGACCGAGATGGTGTTGTCGTCGATATAGGCGATGCAGGCATCGATCACTTCGCCCAAATTGTGGGTCGGGATGTTGGTCGCCATGCCGACGGCGATGCCCGCGCCGCCATTGACGAGAATGTTGGGATAGCGCGCCGGCAGGACCTTGGGTTCCTGGTGACTGCCGTCGTAATTGGGCTGAAAGTCGACGGTTTCCTTGTCGATATCGTCGAGCAGCGCGTCGGCGGCGCGCGACATCCGCGCCTCGGTGTAGCGCATGGCCGCCGGCGGATCGCCGTCCATCGAGCCGAAATTGCCTTGGCCGTCGATCAGCGGCAGGCGCATGGAGAAATCCTGCGCCATGCGCACCATGGCATCGTAGATCGCGGCGTCGCCGTGCGGATGGTAATTGCCCATCACGTAGCCGACGATGTTCGCCGACTTGCGATAGGGCCGGTTCCACTCGTTACCGCCCTCTTTCATGCCGTAGAGGATGCGGCGGTGGACCGGCTTGAGGCCGTCGCGCACGTCCGGCAGGGCCCGCGCGACGATGACGCTCATGGCGTAATCGAGGTAGGACCGCCGCATCTCCTCTTCGATGGAGACCGGCGCGATATCGCTCGGCGGCGGTGTCGGCGGTGTCGGGTTGGCGACCACGGGGTTGGTGTCTCGTTTTCGGCGGTTTTCTTAGGCAAACGCTGGCGAAAGACGCCAGCGTTGCAGCGACAAAATTGTACGAGATTTCAACCTTGCGAACAACGTCGGCCGGTGTCCGCGACGGGCCTGAATCACACGTTTTGGTGGTTAAATAAGATGTTATAAAATCAGAGCTCTATAAACCACTTTAACAGTCACTTATGAAGTTAATTTAGGGCCCGTTTTCGAGTCGGTTTGGGGCGGGTTTTTCGGCGCTGCAAAAGATGCGAATCGACATCTTAGTGCGCGCTAAAACTGTCGCGTGCCGCCTAGAACCGATGCTGTTGAACTTCAGCAGAGTCTAAGAACCGAGACGCCGTCGTTCAGATGCCAATCGCTGCCACTCGATCGCTTTCCGGTGATGAAGGGCGATGTCTCCCCTGCGCATTGCTTCATCGCCTTCTTGCTGCACTACTAGTTGGCGCAGCTTGATCTCAGCGAGCTTAGACGGAACTACATCTGGCACGGTTTCATCTCCCGCCTAGAAGGGAATCTCGTCGTCGAGGTCGCCGGCCGCCGGCGCCTTGGCGCGACCGCGGCCGGCCGCGGCCGATGCCGCCGCCGGCTCGTCCGCCGCGAAGCTTTCGCCGGCGCCCGAGCGTGCACCGTCGAGCATGGTGAGTTCGCCGCGGTATTTCTGCAGCACGACTTCGGTGGTGTATTTCTCCTGGCCCGACTGGTCGGTCCATTTGCGCGTCTGCAACGCGCCCTCGAGATAAACCTTCGAGCCCTTTTTCAGGTATTTCTCGATGATTTCCACCAACCGGTCGTTGAAGACGACGACGCGGTGCCACTCGGTGCGCTCCTTGCGTTCGCCGGTGGTCTTGTCGCGCCAAGAGTCCGATGTCGCGACCGACAGATTGGCGACACGCGTGCCATCGTTGGTCGAGCGAATCTCGGGATCTCGCCCGAGATTGCCGATGAGAATCACCTTGTTGACGCTTCCGGCCATGAACCGATGTCCCTTCCGGGGCGCATGCCCCTATCCGATTGTCCCGGTCGCGCCTTGCGCAAAGGCCGGCGCAACCCCATCTCGGCGCAAGGCCGGTCGAACGCCGCTTCCTACGCCAAATGCCAGCCTAGAACACAATGGGAACATTGCCAAGCACGAAGCTTGTACCGCATAGTGGTGCGTCTTCTGCGACTCGGGTGCCTTCTTCCATGCAGCAAATCCATGTCCGCGGCGCCCGCGAACACAATCTGAAGAACGTCGACGTCGACATGCCGCGCGACAGCCTAGTGGTGATCACTGGCTTGTCGGGCTCGGGCAAATCCTCGCTCGCCTTCGACACTATCTATGCCGAGGGTCAGCGGCGTTATGTCGAGAGCTTGTCGGCCTATGCCCGCCAGTTCCTTGAACTGATGCAGAAGCCCGACGTCGACTTGATCGAAGGTCTGTCGCCGGCGATCTCGATCGAACAAAAGACCACGTCACGCAATCCGCGCTCGACCGTCGGCACGGTCACCGAGATCTACGATTACATGCGGCTGCTCTGGGCACGGATCGGCATCCCCTATTCGCCCGCCACCGGCCTGCCGATCGAAAGCCAGACCGTGTCGCAAATGGTCGATCGTGTCATGGCAATGGCGGATGGCACGCGGCTTCTGCTGTTGGCGCCGATCGTGCGTGGCCGCAAGGGCGAGTATCGCAAGGACCTGCTCGAGCTGCAGAAACGCGGCTTCCAGCGGGTCAAAATCGACGGAAAAATGTACGACATCGACGCCGCGCCGGCACTCGACAAGAAGTTCAAGCACGACATCGAGGTCGTGGTCGACCGCATCGTCGTGCGCAAGGATCTGGGCAATCGCGTCGCCGACAGCATCGAGACCGCCCTCAAGCTCGCCGACGGCATCGCGGTCGCCGAGGACGCCGACAGCGGCAAGCAGACCATCTTCTCGGCCAAGTTCGCCTGCCCAGTCTCGGGGTTCACGATTCCCGAGATCGAGCCGCGGCTGTTCTCCTTCAACAATCCGTTCGGTGCCTGTCCGACCTGCGACGGCCTCGGCACCAAGCTGTTCTTCGATCCCGATCTGATCATGCCGGACGAGCGGCTGAGCCTGCGCGAAGGCGCCATCGCGCCCTGGAACACGGCCTCGACGCAGTATTACGCCCAGACGCTCGACAGCCTGGCGCGCCACTTCAAGATCAGCGTCAATACGCCCTGGAAGGACCTCGACGACAAGGTCCGTCAGGCGATCCTCTATGGCACTGGCGAGAAACCAGTGACCATGCGCTACGACGACGGCCGCAAGAGCTATTCGACGACGCGGCCGTTCGAAGGCGTGATCCCAAACATCGAACGCCGCTGGCGCGAGACCGAGAGTGTCTGGCGGCGCGAGGAATTGTCGCGCTACCAGAACACCGCACCGTGCGAAGCCTGTCAGGGTCGGCGGCTCAAGCCCGAGGCGCTCGCGGTCAAGATCCGCAGTCTCGACATCAGCCAGGTCGCGGCTATGTCGATCCTCGAAGCCGGCGAATGGTTCGGCACGCTCGCCGAGCATCTGACGCCGAAGCAGCGCGACATCGCAGCGCGCATCCTCAAGGAGATCAACGAGCGCCTCGGTTTCCTGCGCAATGTCGGCCTCGAATACCTGACGCTGTCGCGCGCGTCGGGCACGCTCTCGGGCGGTGAAAGCCAGCGCATCCGCCTCGCGTCGCAGATCGGCTCCGGTCTCACCGGCGTGCTCTATGTCCTCGACGAGCCGTCGATCGGCCTGCATCAGCGCGATAACGATCGGCTGCTGGCGACCTTGAAGCGGCTGCGCGATCTCGGCAACACCGTGCTGGTGGTCGAGCACGACGAGGAGGCCATCCGCGCCGCCGACTATCTCATCGACATGGGGCCGGCCGCCGGCATCCACGGCGGCAAGGTGGTGGCCTGCGGCACGCCCGGCGACGTGATGAAAAGCCCCGACAGCGTCACGGCCGCCTATCTCACCGGCAAGAAGCGCATTGCGCTGCCGCCGCAGCGCCGGCACGGCACCGGCAAGATGCTCACGGTGGTCGGCGCCCGCGCGAACAACCTGCAGAGCATCAAAGTCGGCTTTCCGCTCGGCGCGCTCACCTGCATCACCGGCGTCTCGGGCGGCGGCAAGTCGACGCTGGTCATCGACACGCTCTACAAGGCGCTGGCGCGCAAGCTGATGGGCGCGCGCGAGCAGGCCGGCGCGCACGACCGCATTGAAGGCGCCGAGCATCTTGACAAAGTGATCGACATCGACCAGTCGCCGATCGGCCGCACGCCGCGCTCCAATCCGGCGACCTATACCGGCGCCTTCACCCCGATCCGCGACTGGTTCGCCGGACTACCGGAGGCGAAGGCGCGCGGCTACGGGCCCGGCCGCTTCTCGTTCAATGTGAAGGGCGGCCGCTGCGAAGCCTGCGAGGGCGACGGCGTCATCAAGATCGAGATGCACTTTTTGCCCGACGTCTACGTGCAGTGCGATATCTGCAAGGGCAAGCGCTATAACCGCGAGACGCTCGAGATCGAGTTCAAGGGCAAGAGCATTGCCGACGTGCTCGACATGACGGTCGAGGAAGGCGCCGTGTTCTTCTCGGCCGTGCCGTCTATCCGCGAGAAGCTGGCGACGCTCGAGCGCGTCGGGTTGGGTTACATCCATATCGGCCAGCCGGCGACGACGCTGTCCGGCGGCGAGGCACAGCGCGTCAAGCTCGCCAAGGAGCTGTCGCGGCGCGCCACCGGCCGCACGCTCTACATCCTCGACGAGCCGACGACGGGACTCCACTTCGACGACGTGAGCAAATTGCTGGAAGTGCTGCACGCCCTCGTCGACCAGGGCAACACTATCCTGGTGATCGAGCACAATCTCGAAGTGATCAAGACCGCCGACTGGATTGTCGATCTCGGTCCCGAAGGCGGCGACGGCGGCGGCCGCGTAGTGGCGACCGGCACGCCCGAACAGATCGCTGGCACCAAGGCGAGCTATACCGGCCAGTATCTCAAAGCCTATCTCGCGCGGTATGCCGAGCAGAAGCGCAAACGGGCCTGAGCTTTACAACGCGTTCACCGGCAACTTGAGATAGACCGTGCCATTGGCTTCGGGCGGTGGCCAGTTACCGGCGCGCATATTGACCTGGATCGACGGCAGGATCAGCGTCGGCATCTCGAGCGTCTTGTCGCGCGCTTGGCGCAGGCGCACGAACTCGTCCTCGCCGACGCCGTCGTGGATGTGGACGTTGCGAGCGCGCTCCTCGGCGACCGTCGTCTCCCAGGCAACCCGGTCGCGTCCGGGCGCCTTGTAGTCGTGGCACATGAACAGGCGAGTTTCGGGCGGCAAGGCAAGAATGCGCCGGATCGAGCGATAGAGCGTGCGCGCGTCGCCACCGGGAAAATCTGCCCGCGCGGTGCCATAATCCGGCATGAACAGCGTGTCACCGATGAAGGCCGCATTGCCGATCCGATAGGTCACGCAGGCCGGCGTATGGCCCGGCGTATGTAGCACCTCGAATTCCAGCGTGCCCAGTGGCAACTTGTCGCCGTCATTCACCAGCCGATCGAACTGGCGGCCGTCGGCTGGCATATCGGGATCATTGAACACGCCCTTGAACATGATCTGCACCTGCGTGATGGCGGCCCCGATCACCACCGGCGCGCCGCTCCTGGCCTTGAGGTGCTGCGCCGCGCTCAGATGATCGGCATGCGCATGGGTTTCGAGAATCCAGCGGATGCGTAGGCCGCCGGCCGCCGCCGCGGCCAGGATCGCGTCGGCCGAGTGCGTTGCCGTCCGGCCGGATTTCGGGTCGAAATCGAGCACCGGATCGACGATCGCGGCGTCGCGGCTCGCGGGGTCGGATACCAGATAGGAAACCGTGTAGGTCGCCGGATCGAAGAACGCCTGAACGCGCGCTGACATGGCTCGCACCTCCATCGGCAGCCTTGAATTCTGCCGTCGGGCCATTATATAAGTATTCACTTATTAAGCTTCAACTTATGGAATGGGATTGCCGATGTCCGCCCTTCAGATCCGCGAGGCCCGGCGCTTCGAGGCCAAGGCCCACGAGGCCGCAACCCTGCTTTCGGCGCTCGCCAATCCGCGCCGGCTGATGATCCTGTGCGAGTTGGCGCAGGGCGAGCGCTCGGTCGGTACGCTCGTCCGCCGCGTCGGCCTGCAGCAGGCGGCCGTGTCGCAGCACCTCGCCAAGTTGCGGCAGGCCGGCATCGTCGACACCCGCCCCAAGTCGCAGATGGTCTTCTATCGCCTCAAGAGCGCCGCCGCCGTCGCCGTGATCAACACGCTTGCGGCGATTTTCTGCCCGCCCGCCAAACCCGCCTCGACGAGGAGATGACCGATGTCGCTTAAACCCATCGAACCGCGCGAACTGAAGCGGCGCCTCGACGACGGCAGCGCGGTGCTGATCGACATCCGCGAGGCCGACGAGTTTGCCCGCGAGCACATCGTCGGCGCCCGGCTGGCGCCGCTCTCCGGCTTCGACCGGCACGATTTCGACCGGGAACACGGCAAGGCCGTGGTGTTCACCTGCCGCAGCGGCAACCGCACCGCCGCCAACGCCAGCCGCCTCATCGCCAAGGGCTTTCGCGAGACCTACGTGCTCGCCGGCGGTCTCGATGGGTGGAAGGCAGCCGGCCTGGCGGTGCATCTGAACCGGTCGGCGCCGATCGACCTGCAGCGCCAGGTGCAAATCGGCGCCGGTTCATTGGTGCTCGCCGGCGTGGCGCTCGGCTATGCCGTCTCGCCATGGTTCTTCCTGCTGTCGGGCGCGGTGGGCGCCGGGCTGTTGCAAGCCGGCATCACCGGCTTTTGCGGCATGGCGCGGCTGCTGCGTGTGATGCCCTGGAACCGGCCCCAGGCGGCATGAGTCTGCTCACCGCCGTCCTTTCGCTCGTCTCGGGTGGTATCGTCGGTTTCGCCCTCGGCATGAGCGGCGGCGGCGGCTCGATTCTGGCGGTGCCGCTCCTGCTTTATGTCGTCGGCGTGCCCGATCCGCATGTCGCGATCGGCACCAGCGCCCTCGCCGTCGCCGTCAACGCCTTCGCCAATGTCATCGGCCACTGGCGCAGCGGCACGGTGAAATGGCCCTGCGCTACGGTCTTCGCCGGCGCCGGCGCGGTCGGCGCGGCGATCGGCTCGACCTTGGGCAAGCTGACCAACGGCAGCGTGCTGCTGGTGCTGTTCGCGCTCGCCATGTTCGCGGTGGGCGCGGCGATGCTGCGGCCGCGCATGGCCTCCGGCGACCCCACCGTGCGCCTCGACGCGCGCATCGCCGGGCGCCTTGCCGGCATCGGCGCGCTCACCGGCGGCATCTCCGGCTTCTTCGGCATCGGCGGCGGCTTCCTGATCGTGCCCGGGATCATGCTCGGCAGCGGTATGCCAATTCTCAACGCCATCGGCTCGTCGCTGGTCTCAGTCGGCGTTTTCGGCATCACCACCGCCGCCAACTACGCTCTCGCCGGCCTGGTGGCATGGCAGATCGCGGGCGTGTTCATTCTCGGGGGCGTCGGCGGCGGCATCCTCGGCATGCGCACCGCGATCGCGCTGGCCGCCCGCAAGGCGGTGCTATCACGGCTGTTCGCCGGCATGGTGCTGGTTGTGGCCACCTACATGCTGGTCCGCAGCGCCTTCGCCCTCCTGCATTAAAGACGCCGGAGCCAGGCCGATCTTGCGCGCGCCGCGCGGTTTGACCAAGCTGGCGCGCAGCCGGCGTGCCGCGGGGCGCGCCGTGTCAAGTCCAGGGAGGGTACGGTGCTCAAGGAATTCCGCGACTTCGCGATGCGGGGTAATGTCATCGACCTCGCCATCGGCATCATCATCGGCAGCGCGTTCGGCAAGACCGTCAATTCGCTGGTCAACGACGTGCTCATGCCGCCGATCGGCCTGCTGCTCGGCCGCGTGGATTTCTCCAGCCTGTTCGTCAGTCTGTCGGGCCAGCACTACGAATCGATCGCGCAGGCAAAGGCCGCCGGTGCCGCGACGCTCAACTACGGCGAGTTCGTCAACACCATCGTCAACTTCGTCATCGTCGCCTTTGCCGTGTTCCTGCTGGTGAAGCAGATCAACAAGCTGACGGCCAAGTTCGGACCGGATCAGGCGCCGCCTTCGCCGAGCACGAAGGAATGCCCCTATTGCATCTCGACGATCTCGATCAAGGCGTCGCGCTGCCCGCACTGCACGGCGACGCTCGCCTGACGCCGGATCAGATGCGACGGCGGCGCGCTGCGAGGAAAAGCCGCAGGCTGCGCCACGGATCGGGCCGCGTGATCCGCGTCGCGAACAGGTCGTAGCCGGCATTCTCGATCTGCGCCAGCCAACGCTCGGCCAGCACCGCCGGCAGCAGCACCGGCAGGGTCGCTTCCGGCGCGTCCTCGGCGACGACGCGCGCCTTGTCGAGGTGCACATGCGCCGCCTCGGCGATGGTCGCCGCGGCATCGCGCAACGCCGGCGTGACGGTGGCGCCCAAGGCATGACGCGCGGGATCGAGCTGGATCGGAATGAAAGATCGGCCGAAACGAGCGTGGAAGGTCGTGGCGCGCAGTAGCCCCGCCAGAGCATAACCGACGCCGATGTGGCGCGCGGCAACCGCGGCGGCACCCTTGTCATCCTTCACCGCCAGCGCCTGCAGCGCCAGGAGGTTGAGTGCGCCGCCGGTAGCATCGGCGTAATTCTCGAGTTCGTTGAGTGTGGCCGGCGGATCGGGCGACAAGTCCTGCTCGCGCGCGTCGATCATGCGCTCGAGCGCCGACGTCGACAGATGATGCGCGCGAATGACGCGGGCCAGCGGCTCGGCGACCTCGTGCTGTCGTGGCGGCTTGCCGGCGGTGATCTCGGCGATCGCATCGCGCCACCATTGCAGGCGGATGCGCCCCATCATCGGTTCGCGCACGGACTCGCGCACCTTGGCGAGCTCGTAATTGAAGGCGTAGAGCGCGAACAGATTCTCGCGGCGGTGTTCGGGTGCGAACAGCGCCGTCACGAAGCGGTCGCGGTCGTGCCGGTTCACCAGCGCGCCAAGCGACGAAAATTCGGATTCCCTGGATTCGGCGATGGCGGTCATGCTCGAGGACTCCCGGCGATTCAACGGTCGGGGCAGGCCATCCGGCACCGCCTCCCCGGGACAAACGCTAACGAGCGACCGCAGGCTGGCCTGAAATCTCGGTCATGGTCAAGCGCTCCGCTCCGCGTGGTTAACCCGCCGGTAACAACGCCGCAGCGACGCGGCGTTCCTCTGCCAGCAGCACATTGTATGTGCGGCAGGCGGCGCCGGTATCCATGGCGTCGACGACGATACCTTTTTGCCGCAGCGCGACGCGCAGCTCCCCCGGCACTGGCATCAGGCGCGCGCCGCAGCCGAGGAGCAAGATTTCGATGTCGCGATCGAACAGGAGGCTGAGACTCTCAACCGTGACGTCAGCCAGCGACGTCACCCGCCACGCCACGGTAGCGTCGGCCGTGACCACGATAGCGCCTTCATAGGCCACACCGCTGACATGAAAACCCTTGCGCCCGTAGCTGTCGACGACCTGGCGCCCGGCGGGGATCAGGGGCGTGACATCAGTCACGGCGCCCCGGTCTTGGCGCGTGGCGACTCGGGTGCGCCGGCTGGCGATGCGGCCGGCGCAGGCGCGGCCTCGCCGCCGCGGCCGTGCACGCCCTTGGGCCGGATGTAGTAAAGCATTGGCGCGGCGATGAAGAGCGACGAATAGGTGCCGACGACGATGCCCCACAGCATGGCAATCGAGAAGCCGTGCAGCACCTGGCCGCCGAAGAAGAACAGCGACAGCACGGCCAGCGCCGTCGTGCTGACCGTCAGGATGGTGCGCGACAGCGTCTCGTTCAGGCTCTTGTTGATGAGCGTCGTGAAATCCATCGTCTTGTAGCGCCGCATGGTTTCGCGCACGCGGTCGTAGATCACCACCGTGTCATTGATCGAATAGCCCGCGATGGTCAAGATCGCGGCCAGAGTCGTCAGGTTGAACTCGACCCTCAGCAACGAGAACAATCCGATCGTGGTGACGGTGTCATGCAGTGTCGACAGCATCGCGCCGATGCCGAATTGCCACTCGAAGCGGAACCAGACGTAGATCGCGATGGCGATCAGCGCCAAGATGGTGGCGATGGTTCCGGCGCGGATCAGCTCGGCGCCGATGGTCGGTCCAACGACGTTGGTGCTGAGATAGGTGACGCCCGGACCGAGCGCCTGCTTGACCTTGGTAACGGCCTGCTCCTGCGCGGCGTCGCCGCCGGTCTGCCGCTGGACGCGGATCATGACGTCGTTGGGGCTGCCGAAGCCCTGCAGCTGGACCTGACCGACACCGAGGCCGTCGAGCTCGGTGCGCATGGCGCCGAGATTGGCCGGCTGCGGCGTGCGCGCCTCGATGACGATGCCGCCAGAGAAATCGATGCCATAGTTGAGGCCATTGACCGCGAACAGCACGATCGAGCCGATGGTCATCAGCGCCGAGAGCGCGAAGCCGAACCGGCGCAGCCCCATGAAGTCGATGTTGGGAATGCGGCGGATGACGATCAGCGGACGGCGGAACATCGGCGCGGGCTCAGATCGGAATCACTTTGGGCTTGAAGCGGCGCAACCAAGTCACGATCAGCAGCCGCGTCACCAGGATCGCCGAGAACAGCGAGGTCAGCACGCCGAGGCTGAGCGTCACGGCAAAGCCCTTCACCGGGCCGGAGCCGAGCCAGAACATCAGCGCGCCGGCCACCAGGGTCGTCACATGGCTGTCGAGAATGGTGCCGAAAGCGCGCTCGAACCCCGCCTGAAGCGACGAGATCAGCGAGCGGCCGGCGCGTACCTCCTCGCGGATGCGCTCGTAGATCAATACGTTGGCGTCGACCGCCATGCCCATGGTCAGGGCGATACCGGCGATGCCGGGCAGCGTCAGCGTCGCGTCAAGGAGCGTCAGCGCCGCCATCATGATGCAGAGGTTGAAGAACAGTGCGACGTCGGCGAACAGGCCGAAAAGGCCGTAGAACACGAACATGAAGACAACGACCAGCGCGATGCCGACGATGCTCGCGGTGGTTCCTTCACGGATCGAATCCGCGCCGAGTTCGGGCCCGACGGTGCGCTCCTCAATCACCGTCAGCGGCGCCGGCAGCGCACCGGCGCGCAGCAGCAGCGCGAGGTCGTTCGCCGACTGCACGGTGAAGTTGCCCTCGATCACGCCCTGCCCGCCCAGGATCGGCTCGCGGATCACCGGCGCGCTGATCACCTTGTTGTCGAGCACGATGGCAAAAAGCTTGCCGACGTTGACTTTGGTGGCTTCGCCGAAGCGTCGCGCGCCGACGGAATCGAATTTGAACGAGACCACCGGTTCGTTTTCCTGGAACGTCGGCTGGGCGTCGGTCAGCATGTCGCCGGAGACCAGGATGCGGCGGTGCACGACGTAGTTGCTCGGCAGGCCGGGCCGGCTTTCGGACGCCGGCAGCAGCTCGTCGCCCGGCGGTATATGGCCGTGCAACGCGTCTTCGACCGAGGCATTGGCTTCGACCATTTGGAAGGTGAGCCGCGCCGTCTTGCCGAGCAGCGCCTTGACGTGCTCCGGATTACTGATGCCCGGCAGCTCGACCAGAATGCGCCGGTCACCTTCGCGCTGGATGGTGGCTTCGCGTGTGCCGGTCTCGTCGATGCGGCGGCGGACGATCTCGATCGACTGATCGACCGTCTGGCGCTCGCGGTTCTGAACCGCATCGGTCGTCGGCTTCACCGTGATGGTGCCGTCAGACTGACTGGCGATCTGGAGATTGGGATCGATCTTGAGGATGGCATCGTGGACCTCGCCGTATTTCGATGAGTCGAGCAGCTTGACTTCGGCGTGGTCGCCGGAAACGCCGAGATGGGTATAGCCGATGCGGCGGGCAACCAGCGTGGTGCGCAGCTCGTCGACCAGATTGCTGAGCCGGTCGCGCTCGACCGAGGCCATATCGACTTCGAGAAGCAGGTACGAGCCACCGCGCAGATCGAGGCCGAGACTCACCTGATGCTTGGGCAGGAAACCCGGCCATGACGCGACCGTCTGGGACGAAAACACATTGGGCAGCGTGAAGACCACCCCGAGCGCGCAAACCGCCAGGATGAGGGCGACCTTCCACGTCTGGAAATACAGCATACGCCCGATACTCTAGCCGGCCTTGGCGCTGTCCTTGGTTTCGTCCTTTGCCGCGCTCGGCTCGTCGTCATCGGCATCGTCGTCGTCCTTGCCGCCCTTGGCTTCGGCCGGCGCCGTCTTGGCCAGGACGCTGACGATCGTGCTGCGCATGACGCGCACGCGGGTGTTTTCGGCGATGTCGACCAGCACCTCGTCGTTATTCCCGACCTTGGCGACGGTGCCGATGATGCCGCCGCCAGTGACAACACGATCACCGCGGCGAATGGCTTCGAGCATCGACTTGGTTTCCTTCGCCTTCTTCTGCTGCGGCCGGATGAGGAAGAAGTAGAAGACGACGAAAATCAGCGCGAGCGGCGCCATCTGAAGGATGGCGCTTGAGCCGCCGCCTCCGGCTGCCGCTTGTGCATAGGCCGGCGAAATCAAGAACATGTCGGACTCCCGCGCGATGTCGGGCGCATTGGTAATCGACTTGGGCTGAAAGCGCAAGGCAAGGGCGCAGTTGACGGCGCGATCATGCGCGCTTAGGGTCGCCGCGAATTTTTCCCTCTCGGCCAAAGGCTTATCACCCGTTCGATGACCGACGACACGAGCCAAGATACGACGCTGCGGCGCATCGCCGACGCCCTCGAGCGGCTGGCACCGAAGGGCAATCCGCAGACCGACTTTGACACCGCCGACGCCTTCATCTGGCACGCCGAGGGCCACTGGCTCGAGCCGGTGAAGACGGTGAACCGCGTCGAGCTCGAGCTGCTACAAGGCATCGAGCGGGTACGCGATATCCTGCTCGACAATACGCGCCGCTTCGCCAAGGGCCTGCCGGCGAACAACGTGCTGCTCTGGGGCGCGCGCGGCATGGGCAAGTCGTCGCTGGTCAAGGCGGTACACGCCACCATCAACCACGACCAGCCGCGCTCGCTGGTGCTGGTCGAGATCCATCGCGAGGACATCCCGTCCCTGCCCGCCCTACTCGGCAAGCTGCGCACGACCAAGCGGCGCTGCGTGCTGTTCTGCGACGATCTGTCGTTCGACGCACAGGACGCGAGCTACAAGTCGCTCAAGGCAGTGCTCGAAGGCGGCATCGAAGGCCGGCCCGACAACGTCGTGCTTTACGCGACGTCGAACCGTCGCCACCTGCTGGCGCGCGACATGATCGAGAACGAGCGTTCGACGGCGATCATGCCGGGCGAAGCGGTGGAGGAGAAAGTCTCGCTCTCCGACCGCTTCGGCCTGTGGCTCGGCTTCCACGCCTGCGATCAGGAAACCTATCAGGCGATGATCCGCGGCTATGCCAAGCGCTACGGCCTCGACTATCCGGCCGACAAGCTCAAGGCGGAATCGCAGGAATGGGCGATCACCCGCGGCGCGCGCTCGGGCCGCGTCGCCTGGCAATACATTCAGGACCTCGCCGGCCGCCTCGGTAAGAAACTCGAGACGCGCTAGCGCAGCCTACCGGCGCTCGCTCGCCTGGGTCGGCGACAGATACTGCGTCGGATCGAAGGCGCGGATGCCCTTGCGGATTTCGAAGTGGAGTTGCGGTTCGCTGACGATGCCGGTCGCGCCGACGGTCGCGATCTCCTGGCCGCGCTTCACCACCTCGCCGCGATGGACCAGGACCGTGCCATTGTGTGCGTAGGCAGTCATCCAGCCGCCGGCGTGCTTGATGAGCACCAGATTGCCGTAACCGCGCAGTTCGTTGCCGGCATAGGCGACGACGCCGGCATCGGCGGCGCGCACCGGCGCGCCTTTCGGCGCGGCGATGTTGATGCCGTCGTTGTGCGTGCCCGCCGCCGTCGTGCCATAGCGGCCGATGATGCGGCCCTGCACCGGCCAGATAAAGCGGCCACCACGCGGCGGCGGCTCCGGCAGCGACGCTTCGCCCGCGGCCGGCGTCTGCGCCGGCGGTGTCAGGCTCGCCTCCTCCGGCTTCCGCCGCGGCGGTGGCAGCGCACTGCCGGTCGAGCCCGCCGGCCCGAGCTGAGTCGCCGTGACGGCCGCGGGCTTCGCCGACGGCGGACTGGGCGGCGGCGCTTCCGGCGCCAGCGGTCGCGCGACCGTCGGCGGCAGCTTCAGCACCTGGCCCGGCGTCACCGCGAAAGGCGGCGTCAGCTCGTTCATCCGCGCCAGCGAATAGAGCTCGACGCCTTGCCCTTCGGCGATGCTGTAGAGCGTGTCGCCGTGCCGCACGACATAGGTCGGCGTGCGCGGCACGATCAGTGTGCGGCCGGCGGCCAGGCGATAGGGAGGCCGCAGATGGTTGGCGTCGATCAGGTCGCGCACCGGCGCGCCGGTCCGCTGCGACACATCGTAGATGGTTTCGCCGCGGCGGATCGTGACCTGGCCGCCGGGAATATCGCCGGGATTCGGATAAGATGGCTTCGCCGCCGGCGCGACCGCCGCGCTCGCGGTCGCCGGCTCGCCGAGCTTGACGCGCACGTTCTGGCAGCCGGCGAGAAGCGCCGCCAGGATAAGCGCGAGCAGCGGAACGCGACGTCGCCGGGCGCGCAGAATCATGCGCCGAGTTTATGACGACCGCGGCGACCGCGACAGGCCCTCGCGCGCCCGCGGCAGGCCGGCGATCAACGGCACGAATCGGACGTCGCCCAACTCCTCGACCGCGAGATCGCCGTTCCGACGCTTCACGCGCAGCAGCTTCTGATCGCGCCGCGCCGGTCCGACCGGCGCCACCAGGATGCCGCCCTCGGCGAGATGCTCGAGCAGGTTGCGCGGAATCTCCGGCGCCGCTGCGGTGACGATGATGCGATCGAAGGTCTCGTGCTCGGGCCAACCCTTGGTGCCGTCGCCGAAGCGCGTCACCACGTTGTGCAGCCGCAGTTTGGCGAAGCGCGCCTCCGCCTGCTTGAGCAACGCGCGATGACGCTCGATCGTCAGCACACGGCGGCAGAGGCGCGCCAGCACCGCCGCCTGGTAGCCCGAGCCGGTGCCGATTTCGAGCACCTTGTGCCGGTCGTTGACTTCGAGCGCCTGCGTCATCAGCGCGACGACATAGGGCTGGCTGATTGTCTGACCGTGGCCGATCGGCAGCGCGACGTTCTCGTAGGCGCGCTCGCGGAAGGTCGCCGGCACGAACAGCTCGCGCGGCGTGCGCTCGATGGCGTTGAGCACGCGCTGGTCCGCGATACCTTCGCCGCGCAGCTCCATGATGAGGCGGGCGACCTCCGACTTGTCCGCGGCGGTGGTCAATGGAACGCCTTGCGCAAGCGGGCGAGCACGCGGCGACTGGTCAGGTCGAAGAACACCGGCGTCACCGAGACGTAGCCCTCAACCACCGCCTTGACGTCGGTACCGCGCCGCGTGCGCTGCTCGTCACGCATCGGTCCGATCCAGTAATACGGTCGGCCGCGCGGATCACGACGCTCCACCAGGTTGTCGCCGATCTTGCGGCGGCCCTGCGACGTGACGTGGATGCCCTTTACCTTGCGCGGCGGCCGATCGGGAAAGTTGACGTTGATCAGCGTGTTGCTCGGCCAGCCATGCCGCACCAGCCGGCGCACGACGCGCGGCATGTAGGCCGTAGCGGTCGGCCACCAGAACTTCCCGCCTTCGTCGGAGTGCTGACTGAAGGCGATCGCCGGCACGCCGAGCAGCGTCGCCTCGAGCGCGGCCGCCACCGTGCCGGAATAGATCACGTCCTCGCCCATGTTGCCGCCGGCGTTGACGCCCGAAAACATCAGGTCGGGCCGGCGCTCGTGCATCAGCCCGTTGACGGCCAGCAGCACGCAATCGGTGGGCGTGCCGTCGACCGCGTAGCGCCGGGTATCGAGCTTGCGGATGCGCAGCGGCCGATGGATGGTCAGCGAGTGGCTGGCGCCGCTCTGCTCCTGCTCCGGTGCACAGACCCAGACGTCATCGCTCAGACTGCGCGCGAGCTTGACCAGCAGCTTGAGACCGTGCGCTTCGATGCCATCGTCGTTGGAAACCAGAATGCGGGCGCGGCGCAGATCGATCGGGAAGTTAAACGCCACCGGTGATGACCTCGATTCCGCCCAGATAGGACCTGAGCGCCGCTGGTACCGCGATCGAGCCATCGGCGCGCTGATAATTCTCCATCACCGCGATCAGCGCCCGGCCGACCGCCAGGCCCGAGCCGTTGAGAGTATGGACGAAGCGCGTTCCCTTGCCGCCCTTGGGCTTGAAGCGTGCGTCCATCCGCCGCGCCTGATAATCGCCGCAGTTCGAGCACGACGAAATCTCGCGGTACTGACCCTTGCCGCCGTTCTCGCCCGGCAGCCACACTTCGATGTCATAAGTCTTGCGCGCCGCCGCGCCCATGTCGCCGGCGCACAGCAACATCACGCGATAGGCCAGGCCGAGGCGCTTCAGCACCTCCTCGGCGCAACGCGTCATGCGCTCGTGCTCGTCGTTCGACGCATCAGCATGCACGATCGAAACCAGCTCGACCTTGTCGAATTGGTGCTGGCGGATCATGCCGCGCGTATCCTTGCCAGCCGCGCCAGCCTCGGAGCGGAAGCACGGCGTCAGCGCCGTGAAACGCAGCGGCAATTTTTCTTCTTCGACGATTTCTTCACGCACTAAGTTTGTTAACGGCACCTCGGCTGTCGGAATTAGCCAGCGCTCCCGATTAACTAGCTCCGTATAAATCTTGTCGAACTCGGGGTCAGAAAGTTTTCCTCCGCGGTGACGCTCCAATGTGAGATTCATGCCGCCTCGAAGCACATACCGTATAAACAAATCCAATTTTTCTTCATCGCTCTCGCCCAGGTTCTCTTTGATTCTTTCTCTTATCGTCTGAATGAGAGGATCAGGTGGGAATCCACGAACCAGGAAAAGATCTTCCTCGAATTTTGGTAGCTGGCCGGTTCCAAATAACGCGTTCTGACGCACCAACAGCGGCGGCGCGACTTCGGTATAGCCGAATTCGCGCGTGTGCAGATCGAGCATGAACTGGCCAAGCGCACGCGCGAGCCGCGCGAGACCGCCACTCAACACGACAAATCTGGCGCCGGAAATCTTGGCCGCGCGGGCGAAATCCATCCGGCCGAGCGCCTCGCCGAGCGCGACGTGATCCTTCGGCTTGAAGGCGAATTGCGACTTGGCGCCGCTCTCACGCACGAGTTTGTTGTCGGCCGCATCCCTGCCGTCGGGCACATCGTCCGCCGGGATATTGGGCAACGGCGCCAGCGCGGCATCGACCGCCTCGCGCAAGCGCGCCGCTTCCGCTTCGAGGAATGCCTGCTTCTCCTTGCTCTCGGCCATCCGCGCCATCAGCGCGGCCGCCGCCTCGCCACCTTTGGCCTTGGCGGATGCCATCTCCTGGCCGAGCTTGCCGCGCGCCGCCTGATTCTGCTCGGCCGCGGTCTTCGCCTCGCGCCATTCCTTATCGAGCCGCAGCACCTGCGCCGACAGCGGCGCCAAACCGCGCCGCGCCAGGCCCTTGTCGAAGGCCCCCGGATTGTCGCGGATCCAGCGGATGTCGAGCATGCGCGTGGTTCAGACCGGTAAGGGCGCGTGATAGAGCTCGAGCGTCATGCTCTCCTCTCTCAGGTCTCGCCGTCCGGTTTCAATCCGAGATCGGCTTCTTCCTGCGCTTCGCGTTTGGCGCGGTTCTTCTCGACGATCTTGCACGACAGAATCGAAATCTCGAACAACGCGACGAGCGGCACCGCCAGCGACATCATGCTGAAGACGTCGGGCGGCGTCAGCACCGCGGCGCCGATAAAGGCGAGGACGATCGCATAGCGCCGCTTCGAGGCCAAGCCGGCCGACGACACGAGGCCGACACGCGCCATCAGTGTCAACAGCACCGGCAGCTGGAACGCGACGCCGAAGGCGAGCATCAGCCGCATCACCAGCGTCAGGTATTCGCTCACCCGCGGCTCGACCTCGACCGGCAGCGAGCCCGGACCGCCCGGCGATTGGAAGCTCAGAAAGAAGCGCCATGCCACCGGAAAGATGACGAAATAGACCAGCGCACCGCCCATGATGAACAGCACCGGCGAGGCAATCAGATACGGCAGGAAGGCGCGCCGCTCAGTCTTGTAGAGGCCGGGCGCGACGAAGAGCCAGAGCTGCGTCGCCATGAAGGGGAACGCGAGGCAGAACGCCGACCAGACCGCGACCCGCAGGTCGGTGAAGAAGGCCTCGGTGAGGTCGGTATAGATGAAGTGCCGGCCGCTCTGACCGGCGAGCGCATTGGCCAGCGGCTGCGCCAGGAAATCGTAGATCTCGCGCGAGAAGTGGTAGCACGGCACCAGCAGGATCAGGAACGCGACGATCGAATAGAGCAGCCGCTTGCGGAGCTCAATCAGATGATCGAGCAGCGGCATCTTCCCGCTTTCGAGTTCGGCTTCGTTGGGTTCGGTCATGGCCGCTTCGGCTGATCGACCGGCGGCGGCGCGGCATCCGGCTCATGCGGCTCGTCCGGCGGCAACACCGCTTGGCCCGCTTCGGCGAGACCCTGGCCAGGCGGCGAAGACACTGGCGGCTTGTTTCCGGGTGTCACTTGGAGCGCATCGGGCGTCGTCTCCGACTTCGATTGATCGGCGAGCGGATTGCTGAGCTCGGGCGCGGAGAGCGATCGCCGAAGCTCACCCTGCGGATCGATGGTCTTCGACATCTCCTCGTCGAAGTTGAAGCGCGTCGCCTGGTCGAGGTCGCGTTTGACGTCGTCGAGCTCAGCGTCGCGCATCATTTCCTCGATGCTGCCCTGGAACTCGCGCGCCATCGAGCGCGCCTTGCGCACCCAGAAGGCGACATTCTTCATCACCCGCGGCAGGTCCTTGGGACCGATGACGACCAGTGCAACGACCGCGATCAGCGCCAGCTCGGACCAGGAGAAATCAAACATGTCAGTCGGATGTGCCGCCGCCGAGCTCTTCGGCAGCCGCTGCCGCTTCGGCCTCCGCCTCCGCGTCGGCGCCCGGCGCTTCGGCGCTGTCCATCGGCAGGTCCGCGAGCTTGCCGGTCTCGCTCAACGTCATCTCCGGCCGCGGTCCGATCAGGCCGGCGGCGCGCAGTTCCTCGATACCCGGCAGGTCGGCGGCGCTGGCCAGGCCGAAATGCAGCAGGAAAGCGTCGGTGGTGCCCCAGGTTACCGGCCGGCCGACGGTCTGCCGACGGCCCTTCGGCGCGATCCAGCCGATCTCCATCAACAGGTCGAGCGTGCCCGACGAGACCACGACGCCGCGGATGTCCTCGATCTCGGCGCGCGTCACCGGCTGGTGATAGGCGACGATCGCCAGCGTCTCCATCGCCGCGCGCGACAGCTTGCGCGAAATTTTCTGCACCAGCTTGAGCCGCGGACCGAGATCCGACGCGGTGCGGACCGTCCAGCCGCCCGCCACCTCGACGACATTGACGCCGCGGCCGCGATAATGCTCGACGAGTTCGGCGAGCAGCGACGGGATGTCGGCATCCGCGGGCAGGCGCACCTTGATCGCATCATCGTCGACTGGCGTCTGCGAGGCGAAGAGCAACGCTTCGAGCAGCCGCAAATGGTCGGCGCGGGGATCGGTGGGTTCGCTGATCATCTAGGCCTCGGGCGACGGATTGCGAAGATAGATCGGGCCGAAGGCGTTGTCCTGCCGGAGCTGCACCTTGCCCGTGCGCACCAGCTCCAGGCTGGCGGCGAAGGTCGCGGCGATCGCCGAGCGCCGCACCAGGCCGTCGCCGAGATCGGACGGCAGGAAGCTCATCAGCGTGCGCCATTCCGGCATGTGGCCGAGGAAGCGCGCCATGCGCTCGAGTGCCTCGTCCATCGAATAGAGCTCGGTTGGCGCGATCTGGAGAACGCTGACCTCCTGGCGCAGCTTTTGGTCGCCATAGGCCTTGAGCAGATCGTAAAGCGTGTCGCTCCACACCGGCTGATAGGTCCGCGGCAGGCCCTCGGGCGCGCCGCGCATGAAGACGTCGCGGCCCAGCAACGGCCGCGCGAAGAGCCGCGTCGCTGCCTGTTGCATCGCCTCGAGCCGCTTGAGCCGGTGCGCCAGCGCTGCGGCCAGCTCGTCGCCGGTCGGCTCGCCGGCGCTCGGCGGCTGCGGCAGCAATAGGCGCGACTTGAGGTAAGCGAGCCACGCCGCCATCACCAGATAATCGGCGGCGATCTCGAGACGCAGCCGCCGCGCCGCGGCGATGAAGGCGAGATACTGGTCGGCGAGTTTCAGGATCGATATCTGCAGCAGATCGACTTTCTGCTCGCGTGCGAGATTGAGCAGCAGATCGATCGGTCCCTGATAGCCTTCGAGGTCGACGACCAGATCGGCCGCCGGCGCCGGATCGGGCTTCGCCATCTCGAAGGGTTCGACGTCGCTCATCCGACCCCCGTGATGCGGCTGATCTCGCCGAGAATCCAGTTCACCGGCCCCTCGACGACGTGGCCGAACACATTCCAGTCCAGATTAAACCGCGCGCCGACCATCGGCACCAGGATCAGCACGGTGATCAGGATCAGCAGACCGTAGCGCTCCGTGCGCGCCAAGGGAAACGCGAGCGCGTCCGGCAGGATGCCGACGGCGACCCGGCCGCCGTCGAGCGGTGGCAACGGAATCATGTTGAACGCCGCCAGGATGAAATTGAACGCCACCGAATATTGCAGGTTCTCGAAGAACCACTGCTGGAAGAGTCGCGGCAGGAACGGCACCAAATAGAAGAGTAGCGCCGAGACGATCATCAGCAGGATGTTGACGGCGGGACCCGCGAGCGCGACCCAAACCATATCGCGGCGCGGCCGGTTGAGGCGGTTGAAATTGACCGGCACCGGCTTGGCATAGCCGAACAGGAACCCGGTCGCGAAGAATAACAGCAGCGGCATGATCACGGTGCCGAAGAGATCGATGTGGCGCAGCGGATTGAATGTGACGCGACCCATGCGCAGCGCCGTGTCGTCGCCGCAGCGCAGCGCAACGTAGCCGTGCGCCGCCTCGTGCAGCGTGATGGCGAAGATCGCCGGCAGCGCCAGGACCGAGATTTCCCGCAGCAGCCGCGCGAATTCGGGCGAGGTCATCGGCGCCCTCCGAGCAGGGCATCGAGGCGTGCGGTCGCAGCGGCACGATCGAAGGCCGTCCCCTCGTCCGCCGCCCGGCGCCGCGCCTCGCCGCGCGCCAGTCGGCGGTGCGCCGCCGCAGTCAAGGGCCCGACCGAGCCCGCAATCGCCGTCATCTCCACCGGATCACCGTTACAATGCAAAACCACGTCGCATCCCGCATCGAGTGCGCTCTTTGCCCGCTCCGCCAAAGTGCCGGGAAGCGCCGCCATCGACAGATCGTCTGAAATCAGCACGCCGTCGAAGCCAATGCTAGTCCGAATCGTCTCGGCGATCAGCCGCCGCGACAGTGTCGCCGGCCGCTCGGGATCGAGCGCCTGATAAACGATATGCGCCGTCATGGCCCACGGCATGTCATGGAGGGCCCGGAACGGCGCGAAATCGCTTTCGGCGAGCTCCCGGCCGGCCGCGTTTACCACCGGCAGCACCTTGTGGCTGTCGACTGTGGCCCGGCCGTGCCCCGGGATGTGCTTGATGATGGGGAGCACACCGCCCTGCAACAACCCATCGCAGGCCGCTCGGCCGAGCTCGGCGACGACGGTCGGCGACGCCCCGTAGGCGCGGTCGCCGATCACCGGATCGGCGCCGGCAAACACCAGATCAAGCACCGGCGCGCAATCGACCGTGACGCCGAGCGCCGCAAGATCGGCGGCGATGAGCCGCGCGGCGAGGAACACCGCCTCGCGCGGCTCGGGCGCGGCGGCGAGCGCGGCAGCGGCGGGATAGGTCCGCCAATGCGGCGGCTTGAGCCGCGCGACGCGACCGCCCTCCTGATCGATCAGCACCGGCGCGTCGGCGCTGTCGACGCATCCGCGCAGCGCCGCGACCAGCGCGCGCACCTGATCCGGATGGTCGCAGTTGCGCTGGAACAGAATGAAGCCCAGCGGGTTGGCGGCCCGGAAGAAATCGCGCTCAACCTCCGACAGCGCCGTGCCCGCGCAGCCGAAGATCACGGCACGTGGCTCACGGCCGGAGGACGATGCAGGCGACATGGCGAGCGAGCAGTGAGCGGCAGAGTTGCGACGCCGCGCCGGCGTCGGCGAGCGGACCGGCCTCGATGCGGTAGAGCACGATGCCGTTGTGGTCGATGCGCACGGCGTCCGCCCGCAGGGAACCGAGCAGATCAGGTTGCGCGCGCTTGAGGCGCGTCCACTCCGCCTGCGCCGACACGGTCGAGCGCATCGCGCCAAGCTGGATGAACCAGCCGCGACCGGCGAGTTGCGTCGGCGCGCTATCACGCGCGATCACCGGCGTCGGTTCGGCTTTCGGTTTCGGCGCCGCAGCGGATACCAGAGGAGCCACCGGCTTCGGCGCAGCAGCGACCGTTTGCGGCGGCGGCGCTTCAATGGTGCGCGGCGGTGCTGCAACCGCCGGCGCAGCGACGGCGGTCGACGCCCTGGCCGGCGCCGCAGGCAGCGGTGCGGTGGCCGGCGGCGGCGTCTGAACCGCAGCCGGCGGCGCTGGCGCCGGCAACGGCGCCGGTGGCGGCGGTAGAATCTGCTCGACCTTCGGCCGCGCGGCCGCGCCGTTGAGGATGATCTTATCCTGGTCCGGCACCTGCATGCCGCCAGGCTGCTTGGGCGGCTCTTTGATCGGCTCGCGGCCCGGACCAATTACCGGCACCGGACCCGAAGGCGCGGCCGCGGGCAGGAAGTGCTCCCTGAAATAAGGCCAGAGCGACGCGCCGGCGGCGCCGAATACGACAAGCACAACACCGATCCGTACCAGCGTGCCGAAATAGCGCTGCCAGCCATTGGTGGCCTCGGTCCGCGCCACCGCCGGCATGCGATCGCCAGGGTCGATGCCGAGCGTCATCAGCGCAGCTCCTCCGCCGGCGTGACACCGATCACCTTGAGACCGGAGGCGACGACGAAAGCCACGGCCTGGACCAGCGCCAATCGCGCGCGCGTTAGGTCGCGCCGGCTCTCGACGACGAAGCGCAGCCCGGGATCAGCGTTGCCCTTGTTCCACAGAGCGTGGAACGATGCCGCGATTTCCTGCAGATAAAAGGCGATACGGTGCGGCTCGTGCATCTGCGACGCACCCTCGACGGTGCGCGGCCATTGCGCCAGTTGCCGCACAAGGGCGAGCTCGTCGGCATCGGCGAGCAGCGCAAGCGGACCGCGCGACAGCGCCGCAGGCGTCAATTCGCCGGCGCCAAAATGCTGCGCCGCCAGCCGCATCACCGAGCGAGCGCGCGCATGTGCGTACTGCACGTAAAACACGGGATTGTCCTTCGACTGCTCCACGACTTTCGCAAAATCGAAATCGAGCGTCTGGTCGTTACGCCGCGTCAGCATGACGAAGCGGACCACGTCCTTGCCGACGCGCTCAATCACCTCGCGCAGCGTGACGAATGTGCCGGCGCGCTTCGACATCCGCACCGGCTGGCCGGCCTCCGACAGATTGACCAGCTGGCACAGTTTGACGTCGAGCGCCGCTTTTCCTTGGGTCAGCGCCTTGACCGCCGCCTGCATGCGCTTGACGTAGCCGCCGTGGTCGGCGCCCCAGACGTCGATCAGATCGGCGAAGCCGCGCTTCACCTTATCCCAATGATAGGCGATGTCGGCGGCGAAATAGGTCCAAGAGCCGTCGGCCTTCTTGATCGGCCGGTCGACATCGTCGCCGAAGGCGGTCGAGCGGAACAGCGTTTGCGGCCGAGCCTCCCAATCCTCGGGCAGCATGCCCTTGGGCGGTTCGAGCGTGCCGACGTAGATGAGGCCCTGTTTTTCCAGTTCGGATATGGCCTGCTCGATGGCGCCGGCTTTCACCAGTCGGCGTTCCGACGAGAATACGTCGAAGACGATGCCAAGGCGTTCGAGATCACCGCGGATCAGCGTCAACATTTCCTCGACGGCGAAGTCGCGCACCGGTGCCAGCCACTCGCTTTCGGGCCGGCCGAGCCATTTCTTGGCGTCGCGGCGCGCCAGCGTCGCGCCGGTCTCGACCAGGTACTCGCCGAGATAGAGGCCATCGGGAATCTCGCCCACCGTCTCGCCGAGCGCCTGGCGATAGCGCAGATGCACCGAGCGAGCCAGCGCGTCAACCTGGGCACCGGCGTCGTTGACGTAATATTCGCGGGTCACGGCGTGGCCGCTCTTGTGCAGCAGGGCGGCGAGCGCGTCACCGACCACCGCGCCGCGGCCGTGGCCGACATGCATCGGACCGGTCGGATTGGCCGAGACGTATTCGACGTTGACGGTGCGCCCCTCCCCCGCGGTGCTGTCGCCGTACGAAGGACCGGCGCGCAGGATCTCGGCGAGACGCGCGTACCAGAAATCGGCGTCGAGGCGCAGATTGATGAAGCCCGGTCCGGCGACCTCGGCGGCGGTGACGTGGTCGAGCTTGGCGAGGCGCAGCCGCAGCTTCTCCGCGAAGTCCCGCGGTTTCATGCCGGCGCCCTTGGCCAGCACCATGGCCGCGTTGGCCGAGACGTCGCCATGCGAGGGATCGCGTGGCGGCTCGACCGACATGCGGCTGGTGTCGAGATCGAAGCCCAACGCGGCGATCTCGGCCGCGATCTTGTCATGGAAATACGCGAACAGATTCATCACGTCGTAGCGTCGCGGTCGAACAGCCTGCGGTGTTCGTCGAGGGCGAAGCGGTCGGTCATGCCGGCGATGTAGTCGGCGATCACACGGGCGCGGCCCTTCGCGTCCACCTTCAGCGCCTGCTCGCGCCATTCGCTCGGCAACAGATCCGGCTCGCGGTTGAAGATGCGGAACAGATCGGCGACGACGCGGCGCGCTTTCGACGACATGCGGTTGACGCGGTAGTGCCGGTACATGCGCTCGAACAGGAACGCGCGCAGGCCCTTCTCCTGCTCGCGCATCGCGTCCGAGAACGCCACCACCGGCGCATGCGAGCTGCGCACGGCGTCGGCCGAGGCGACGCCTGAGCGCGCGATGCGCCGTTTGGTCTCGGCGACCACGTCGGTCACCATACGGTCGATCAGGCGCCGCACCGCTTCGTGGATCGCGCGGCTGTCCTCGATCGGCCGGTTGGACTTGCGCACCTCGGCCAGCGCGTCGCCGATCAGCGGCACGTCGCGCAGATCATCGAGCGTGAACAGGCCGGCGCGGAAGCCGTCATCGATGTCGTGGTTGTCGTAGGCGATGTCGTCGCTCAAGGCCGCGACCTGCGCCTCGGCCGACGGCCAGGTATCGAGCTCGAGATCGTGCTGCGCGTTGTAGGCCGCGATCGTGTCGGACAGTGGCGACTTCACCGGACCGTTGTGCTTGACCGTGCCTTCGAGCGTCTCCCAGGTGAGGTTGAGGCCGTCGAAATCGGCGTAGCGGTGTTCGAGCTTGGTGAGGATGCGTAGCGTCTGATCGTTGTGCGAGAAACCGCCGTAGCCTTTCATCGCCGCGTCGAGGGCCTCCTCGCCGGCATGGCCGAACGGCGTGTGGCCGAGATCGTGCGCCAGCGCCAGCGCCTCGGCGAGATCTTCGTTGAGACCGAGTGCGCGCGCCAGGCTGCGCGCGATCTGCGCCACCTCGAGGCTGTGGGTCAGCCGCGTGCGATAATGGTCGCCCTCGTGATAGACGAAGACCTGCGTCTTGTATTGCAGGCGGCGGAATGCGGCAGAATGGATGATGCGATCGCGATCGCGCTGGAACGGCGTGCGGCTCGGACTCTCCGCCTCGCGATGCAGGCGCCCGCGACTCCTCTCCGGCGAAGAGGCGTAAGGAGCGAGCGCAACGGTCATGGGCGCGAAGCTATCCTTCGTGCTGAGTCGATGCAATGCTGTCAGTCACGCTTATCGCTCGGTAAGCTCATAACGCGTTTAAGCGATCCAGCGACGCGCTTCGACCATGCTGTAATCGCGTTACGCACGTTCAAAGTGGCCTGCTGCCGGTTCGGTTGACAGCCGCTTAAGCTAATCCCGCCTTCATCTCGAACTCCATAGGGCTCATATATCCGATTGTCGAATGCCGGCGTTTCGGATTGTAGAAGCGCTCGATGTAATCGAACACATCGGCCTTAGCCTCGT
>JAGWNF010000038.1 GCA_028871455.1 Alphaproteobacteria bacterium | reverse complement strand
TTGGGGCACGCTGAGCGTGGACGACAATCTTGACCTTGGCGCGTATGCCAAGCGCGCGCGGCCGCATCGTGCCGCCTCGAAAGAGTGGGTGTATTCGTTGTTCCCGATACTCGCGGAGCGGCGTAAGTCGATGGCACGCAATATAAGCGGGGGTCAGCAGCAGATGCTCGCGATCGGCCGCGCATTGATGTCGAAACCAGTACTGCTCATGCTGGACGAACCGTCGCTCGGTCTCGCGCCCCGCGTGGTCGAGGAGATGTTCGCGACTCTGCTGCGGATCAATGAAGAAGGCATCTCAATCCTTCTCGTCGAGCAGAACGTCGACTTCGCCCTGCGGATCGCCGACCGCGCCTACATCCTTGAGCATGGCCATATGACGCGCGAAGGCGACGCAGCGGCACTGCGGGCCAGCGACGACGTGCGTGCGGCGTATTTGGGGCTCTAGGGAGGAACCATGGGCAAACTCGAAGGCTGCGTCGCGTGGGTTACGGGTGGGCAACGCGGTCTCGGCGCCGCCTGCGTCCGCGAGTTCGTTGCGGAGGGTGCAGAATGCTACGTCAATTATCCAACTGCGGCGGAAGCCGTTGAAGCAGCTGAATTTGTTGAGGGTGTCAAAGCTGGGCGCGTCTATGCGGCGCAGGCGGACGTGACCAACGAGAAACAGATCGCCGACCTCGTGAGCCGCATCATCAGGGATTCGAAGCGGCTCAATATCCTGGTGAACAACGCCGGAGTGAACACGCTCCGGACCTGGGAAGACCTCGATCGCGAAAGCTGGGACCTAACGATCAGCGTCAATCTCACCGGCGTGTTCAACTGCTGCAAAGCCGTGCTTCCGCCGATGAAGCAGCAGAACCGTGGCAACATCGTCAACATCGCGTCGATCGCGGCCTTCATCGGCCGCGGCAACGCGGATTATATCGCGAGCAAGAGCGCGCTCCTCGGCCTCACGCGCAGCTTGGCGCGCCAATACGGAAAATTCGGCATTCGTGCCAATGCCATTTCGCCTGGCTTCCATAACACCGAGATGGTGAAACGGGCACGCGCGGGCGCCAAAGAAAATGCTGACGAATTCATCAAAGCGACGCCGCTCGGATTCTTGCCCGAGCCCGACAGTATCGGTAAGGCGGCGCTCTTTTTGGCATCGGACGATGCAAGTTTTATCACCGGCCACAATCTCGTGGTCGACGGCGGCTTGACGCTGCGATGAGGGCAGGGTGGTGAGCGTTTTCCTTCAAGTACTGATCGGCGCGATCCTGCAGGGCGCGCTCTACACGCTGGGAGCCGTTGGCCTGTCGCTGTCGTTCGGCGTACTCAAGATTCTCAATCTGAGTCACGGCGATTTTCTGATGTTAGGAGGCCTGCTGGGCTTTCTGGCACTGGTCCATCTCGGCATTAATCCATTCATTTCGGCCGCAGGCGTCGCCGTCATCGGCCTGCTCGTCGGCGCGGTGTTCTATCGGCTTTTGATCGCACGCATAGTCGGCCGCAGCTTCCGGCAAATGCTCATCACTTCGGTGATGACGACGCTCGGCGTCGCACTGGTGATCGAAGATCTGACATCGTTCCTCTGGGGCGGCGGCTCGACCGGCATTCCTTTCCAGATGCGGGACTTTGTCGTCGGCGGCGTTGTGTTCCCCGGACTACGCTTGACCTTGCTCGCGGGTACCATTTTCTTGACCTTCGCCCTGCATCTATTCCTCAGCCGCACCTTTATCGGTCGCGCGATCGTTGCCTCGTCAGTTAACCGGGTCGGCGCGATCGTGGTTGGTATCAACACAGAATTTGTTGCCGTTGTGACGTTCTCGATTGGGATCGCGCTTGCCGCTGGCACCGGCGTCTTCTATGCCACGCTTTATTCGATCGAGCCCTTCATGGGCCTCGCCCTAACCCTGAAATATCTCGCGGTCATCATCATCGGTGGTATGGGCAGCTTGATGGGCGCCATGGTCGGCGGCTTCATCGTGGCTGCGGTCGAGGCTTATACGAGCTATTTCGTGGGCGCCGAGTGGGCGCCAATGACGGCGTTTGTAATCTTGATCATCGCCCTACTGGTGCGGCCGCAGGGCCTGCTCGGGCGCGGGGAATAACGTGCAAACCGGAACCGGTACCATCGCCCTGCGATCTGCTTCGTGCGCCCGGCGCGCGCCGCTCATGATCTCGTTCGTGCTGCTCGCCGGCGCGTTCGCAGCGCCAGCGATCGCCAATTCGTACCAAATCTCTGTTCTATTCTTCCTTTTCATTGCGGTTGCAATGACCGAGACCTACGACATCACCGCTGGCTACATGGGCTATCTCAATCTCGGTCACGGCGCATTCTTCGGCATCGGAGCCTATATCTACGGCATGACGGTGCTGCGCGATGGAGGCACCGTGACCGGCCTGATCCTGTCGGTCGTCGCAGCAATGGCGTTTGCTAGCGTGGTCGGTTACCCGCTGTTTCGCCTGCGTGGCGCATATTTCGCGATCGCCACGTTCGGAATCCTCAAACTGATGGAGGTTCTCGCCTCCAACTTGCGGGATTTGACGGGTGGCACGACCGGCCTTTCGATCCCGCCGACCGATGGCAGCACAATGATCACCTATTATCTGTCGGTCCTGCTGTGTGTTGCTTCGGTTGCGCTTAATGCTTGGTTCGCCACCTCGCGCTTCGGCCTTGGCCTTTTGACAATCCGTGAGGATGAAGAGGTCGCTGAAGCATCGGGCGTTCAGACCGGCCGATTGAAGCTTTGCGCCCTCGTCGCCAGCGCGGCGTTACCCGGCTTCGCTGGCGCCATTTACATGTGGCAGACAACATATATCGATCCGGACTCAGGGTTCGGTTCGAGCGTGGCGTTCGCGCCGGTGATTATGGCGGTGCTCGGCGGCGGCGGAACCATCGTTGGTCCACTAGTTGGCACGGTGTTCTTGACAATCGTGCAGGAAGTGTTGTGGTCGCACGTCGGATATCTACAACTGACGATGTACGGCGTCGTGCTGATTAGCGTTGGCATCATGATGCCGGGCGGTCTAATGCGGAGCCGGCTCATCAGCCGCCTCTATGCACTTGCCGGATTCCCCGATCACTACGGTTATTACCCGTCCCGGCAATTGAAGTCCGGGGCTCACAGCGAAAACACATGAGGGAGGATGCAATGCGACTGTGGAAGACACGATTTGGTGCCGCGGCTGCTTTGGCTTTCGTATTCGCGAGCGGAAATGCAGGAGCACAAGACGCTATCAAGATCGGGGCCACGGCTCCGATCACCGGTGGGCTCAGCAGCATTTACTCAGTTCAGGGTAAGCTGTGGGAGGCGTGGGAGAAGGCTGTCAACGAAGAGGGCGGAATTTATGTCAAGTCGCTCCACAAGAAGCTTCCCGTCAAGATCGTGTACTACGACGATCAGAGCGATCCGAAGGTGTCGGTGAAGTTCTATGAGCGGCTGATCACCGAAGACAAAGTCAACTTCCTGATGGGGCCACCCGGCAGCCCGATCGCATTCGCCGCGAGCACGGTTGCCGAACGATATAAGTTTCCAATGATTCTTGGTGCGGTGAGCGATCCGGCGATCTTTTCGCGCGGGTTCAAGTACATCCAGGGCGTGCTCGGCCCGGGTGCCGACTGGTCGCACTATTTCTTCGAGATGCTGGCAAAACAGAAAAAGGTAAAAACCGTCGCGCTGCTCGTCGAAGATTCGCTTTTCTCGCGCGGCATCGCACCGGGTGCGCGAAAGTTTGCCAAGCAATACGGAATGAAAATCGTCTTCGATGAGACCGTTCCCACCGACAACCAAGATTTCACCGCGATTATCGCACAAATAAAGGAGAAGCACCCCGATCTGGTTTACGTCTCGAGCTTCCCGCCGTTTTACATTCGTTTTGCGAAGCAAGCGGACGAACTCGGACTTAATCCGCGGGCACTGCATTGCACGACGTGTTCGGCGGTCTCGGTGCGAAACGCGCTCGGACCAGTGGCCGAGAGTATAACCGGTGAGGTTTTTTGGGTGCCGGGCATGAAGCTGGGTGACTATCGCACGCTCGAACGAACGCTCCAGATCAGCGGGCTCGATCCGGTGCAGTGGACCTTTGCGTTGATCTCGATCCCAGCGTTGGAAGTTATCCGCGCGGGCATCGAAAAAGCTGGATCGCTCGATCACAACGCCGTGTTCGCTGCGATTCAGAAGAACGAAACCCCGACCGTGATGGGAACCTTCAAGGCGACGGGCAATGGCGTCGGGACCATCGAGCCGTTCCCGGTACAAGTGCAGAATGGCAAGGTGGTCGTGATCTGGCCGCCTAACGCCAAAACCGGCGATTACATCTATCCGCGCACGAAGAAGTAGCCGAGGAACTGCCCGTCGCCGGTTCAGTCGGCGGCGGGCGGTCGGCTGTAACCAGCACCGGAGCTCCGGGATCAAGCACAGAAGGAGACGATTGGTGTTAATCGAGGGCAGAGTCGGAATCGTGACGGGGGCAGCGAGTGGCATGGGGCGTGCCGCATCGAGCCTGTTTGCGCGCGAAGGCGCGCACGTCGTCTGCGCCGACGTCCACGAAGCTGGCGCTGCCGAGACAGCGAAGGGCGTCGGCGCGCAGGCAATATCCACGCGGCTCGATATTGCCGACCGCCGGAGTTGTGAAGCGGTTGCGCGTCAGACCATCGATCGATTCGGGCGCATCGATTTTCTTGCCAATTTCGCCGGAGTCTGGGACGGTCGCAACATCGCTGAGATCGAGGACGAACATTGGGATCGCATCCTCGATGTCAATCTGAAAGGCTCATTTCTGATTTGTCAGGCCGTGGCGCCGGCGATGATCAAGCAGAGATACGGGCGAATTGTGCTGATCGGCTCGATCGCGGCACGGGTCGGCGGCTCGATGGGAGGTCCGCACTACGCCGCCTCGAAAGGCGGGGTCAATTCGTTGGCCCGCGCCTTCGCGCGACGCTTGGGGCAATATCAGGTGACGGTGAACTCGATCAATCCCGGTCCAGTCGAAAGCGCGATGACGGCCGGTTGGTCGGCGCAGGCGAAAGCGGACTTTGAAAAAACAATCCCGCTCGGCCGCCTTGGACAGCCATCGGACATAGCCTCGGCCGCATTGTTTCTCATCTCTGATCTGGCGAGCTGGATTACGGGCGAGACACTCGACGTTAATGGCGGCCTCTATTTCGGATAAGTTAAGGAGCATGAAGTTGGACGTGATCATGATGCCAGTAGGGTGCAGATAGTGAAGAGAAATGGAGGTTCAGTGCTATTGCGTGACGACATCTATTCGTCGCTGCGGCAGGAAATCTTGTCATGCAACCTGCCTCCCGGCAGCGAGCTACACGAAAACGATTTGGCTGAACGATTCTCGGTCAGTAAATCGCCCGTGCGGGAGGCGCTGTTGCGGCTCGAGCGCGATCGCTTGGTCGAGGTCATCTCGCGCCAAGGCTATCGAGTTATGCCGATTTCGGTCGCCGATGCGCGCAACATGTATTCTTTTCGCGCCGTGCTCGAAACCGCATGCGCCGTCGAAGCGGCGCGCCGGGCGACCGATGAGCAGCTTAAGGCTCTCAACCGCTTCCGGGCCCGGCCGCGTGACGATGGCTTCATCGCATATAACCAGGATTTCCACGGTGCGATCTTTGAGGCATCGCAGAACCAGCGCATGGCAGCGGTCGCGCGGGAGCTGATCGAGCAGATGGACCGCATGACACGGATCAGCATTCACGCCATGCGCGACCACGATCCTTCACGTCTTGTGAAAGAGCATTGCGAGATCATCGACGCCCTGCAGGCTCGCGACGGGCGGGCAGCGGCAAAAATCCTCCGCAATCACATCATTAATGCCTCTCGCCGCGTTCTCAAGGCGCTGGGCCAAGCTGCGGTTACGGAGTGAGCCACCTTTTCGAAAGCGGATGCCAAATAAACACCACGGGAGGGGAGAATGGCGACGTTCAAGGTAGCGGCAGTCCAGACCTATTCGGAGCTGGCGAATACAAAGCGCAACCTCGAGGTCGTCCTCAGAAACATTCGCGAGGCCGCGCGCAACGGCGCCAAGCTCGTCGTGTTTCCTGAGTGCATGAATTCGGGTTACGTGTGGCGCGACGGCGCGCATGCGCTCGAATGCGGCGATTCAATCCCGGGCGTGTTTACCGACGCCATTGCCAAGCTGGTGAAAGAACTCAGCGTCCACGTTGCGATCGGCCTATCGGAGCGAGACGGCGATAAGCTTTACAACTCCGCGGCATTGATCGGCCCCAACGGCCTGGTCGGCAAATACCAGAAGAATTTCCTTTTTGACTTCGACCCGTTTTATTTCACCTTTGGCACCACCGGGTATCCCGTATTCGATACGCCCCTAGGCAAGATCGGAATGTTCATTTGCGCCGACGCGCGCATTCCTGAGGGCGCCCGCATGCTGGCGCTGCACGGGGCCGAGGTTTTGCTGCACATCACCAACAATACGACGCACGAGCAGCATGAAATCCACGAGCCGGCACGCGCCAACGAGAACGAGGTCTGGATGGTCTGCGCCGACAAGGCCGGCCGGGAGGAGGGCCTGACCTACCCGGGGCACAGCCAGATCATCCATCCCGACGGCTCCACGGTCGTGCAGGGCAGCCAGTTCGACCGTGAGATTATCTATGCCGAAATCGATACCGACGAGGTCGCGGCGGTGCGCCAGCGCGGTGATAGCCTCATGCGGCAACGCCGACCGCAGACGTACTGGATGTTAAAGGATCCGTTTCCGGCGCTGCCATATGCAAAGGTGGCTTCGACCCCGGTCATTCCGGAATCGCTGGCGGCGCTCGCCTCGCCGGCGCAGGTGTGCAACACCGACGGCAATCCGACGGCGGCGCTGGACCGAGCCTTGCGCCACGGCGACGAGGCCGGCAAAGAGAATGCGCGGCTCATAGTCTTTCCCGAGCTCTTCCTGATGCGGCTCGGGGCAAAGGCCGCCGAGGCGCAGGAATCCGCCGGGCTCACCGAAACAACGCTGCGCCAATTCGCGCCGTTGGCTCAGCGCTGGGGCGCCTATTACGTGCTCAACCTGGTCGAACCCAAGGATGGCAAGCTTTTTCATACAGCGCATGTGATCGGGCCCGATGGCAAGATCGCAGAGCGCTACCGTAAGGTGCATCTCACCGCCACCGAATCGGACTGGGCAACGCCCGGTGAAGATTACAAGGTATTCCAGGCGCCCTTCGGCAATGTAGGCCTCATGCTAGGCCAAGATGTGTGTTTCTTCGAGGTCGCCCGCATCCTCTGTTGTATGGGCGCCGATGTGATTGCGATGCCATCGAGCTGGCGTACCGAGCGCGAGCCAAAAATGTTCACGCGAGAACGCGCGCTGGAGAACAAGGTCTTTGTCGTCGCGGCGAACCGGGTTGATGCTCCGATCCCGGGCGAGAGTACAGTCGTCTTCCCCAACGCCGCAACGTCGAACAAGGCGGGCACCCGTCAGAACGACTATGTGTTCTCATATCTCAACCTTGCTTGGGCACGTGACAAACAGATTCGACCTGGCACCGACCTGGTCAAGAATCGCCGCCCGCAATTCTACGGTGCGATTACGCAGCCGATCCCGCTGTAAGCGCATCAACACAAATCGCACCCATGCGCCCATGCATTGACGTCCACAGCCACTATGTTTCGGAATCGGTGCTCGATGAAATCCGCCGGTCCGGCCATCGCTGCGACACTCCGCTCGAGGAGCGTCCAGACGGTATTTTTGTTCTCACGCCCGAGCGGCCCTACGGTCCGATCCGTCCGGCATTTTTCGACGTGGATCAGCGGTTCGCATTTCTGGACAAGTTGGGTATCGGGCAGCAGGTGCTGATCCCGCCGCCGTTCGTGTTTTATTATTGGACGAACGATGGTGCGGCGCGTGATCTGATGGCGCTCGAAAACGACTCCCTGGCTACGACGGTTTCCCGGTATCCGACGCGATTTCAGGCGTTTGGCACCGTCATGATGCAGGACGTGCCGGCTGCGGTTCGAGAGTGTGAGCGAATCAAGAATCTCGGCCTGCGAGGCGTCGAAATCGGGTCGAACGTCAATGGGGCAAGCCTCGACGAGCTGCGCTTCTGGCCATTCTATGAGGCTATGGAGGCACTCGACCTGGCGATCCTCATACATCCCGCCGACGTCACGGGGAAGGAGAGGATGGCGGATTATCACTTACGCAATCTGGTGGGGTTCCCGTTTGACACAACGCTGGCAGCGGCGAAGCTGATTTTTTCCGGTGTGTTAGAGCGCTTTCCCCGCTTGCGCATCTGCCTGGGCCAAGCAGGCGGATTCCTTCCTTGGATCATAGGGCGGCTGGATGCCGGGTTCCGGGCGCGCCCCGAATGCAGGCGAAACATCGTGCGTCCACCCAGCGATTATCTGCGCCAATTCTATTATGACACGATCATCCATTCGCCAGCATCGAGCCACTTTCTGATCGAAGTCGTGGGCAGCAATCGCGTCATGCTGGGCACCGATTTCCCGTTCGACATGGGCGCCGCATCGCCGGTGGCGGAGATCGAAAACCAGTCGACTCTATCGGATGAGCAGCGCGCCGACGTGTTCTACGGCACGGCGGCGCGATTTCTTGGGCTCTCGGCGGCACAAGGCGCTGCGAGAGGCGCCGCATGAACTCTGATCCTGTGTATCAGGCATTCGAGTGAGTCTCTGTCGCCATGATCGGACTGCTCGCGCGCTTCGGATTATCTACTTGGTGCTCCATACGTTCGGCCATTTGATCATCTGGCCATTCGCGATTGCCGTGGTGTAGGCGACTACTTCACTGCGAGCGCTTCATCGATCAGCTTCCGGCCATCGGGCACGTTCCTGGCGAATTCCGCGTAAGCGCTCTTCTTCGCCACTGCGATCCATGCGTCATATTCGGCGTCGGTGAGGGTCACGACCTTCACCTTTTTTTCCTCGAAGAGTTTGATCGTCTTCTCGTTCACCGCATCGGCCTTGCTCTCGTAAAAGGCCTGTGCGTCCTTGCCGGCCTTGAGGATGACCGCCTGCTGCTGCTTGTTGAGCTTGTCGAAGCTCTTCTTCGACATCAGCAGCGGCTCATACATCATCCACAGCGCGTTGTTGCCGGGCGCGGTGAGGCACTTGACCACCTCGTAGAGGCGCATCGATCCGAAGGTTGCGAGGCTAGTGTCGGTCGCCTGGACGACGCCAGTCTGGAACGCGTTGTAGATCTCGTTCGATGGCGGGGTAGCGATACTCGCGCCGGCGGCTTGCCACATTGCTGCAAACGTCGGTCCTGCGGCGCGGAATTCGAGACCTTTGAGGTCGCCAGGCTTCAGAATGCAGCCCTGCCTCGACGCCATGCCTCCGGCGAACCAGGCATCAGACAACACGATCACGCCGTGGCGCTCGAGGATGGTGTGGATGTCTTTCATGAACGGCGAATGGTCGATCCTCTTGGCGCGATCCTGACTCCGGATCAGACCGGGCATTAGCGTGGCGCTGAACTCAGGGACCTTGCCGCTGGCGTAGTCGGGCGGAAACAAGGAAATATCGAGCTCGCCACCGATCAGCGCGTCCCACTGGGCGTGCGGCTTGAACAGCGAAGCACCAGGATAATCCTGGATGGTGAGCCCGATATTGGCGTCGTGCGCTTCCTTGGCGACCAACCGCACCATGTCATCGCGCACGTCCCCATTTCCGGGAAACTGGTGTGACGCGCGTAGGATGGTTTCCGCCGAAGCCGGCGCACACAGCATCGCGGTGGCGAATGCCACGACGATATAGCTCAAGAGGCCAATTCGTAGATGCGCCATGATGTCCTCCCCGATACCTGATTGATGGTCTGCTGGCATTTTTCCGGCTGTCCGGTTGCTCGCATATGCTTCGGCGGACCGCGTCTCAATTGCCGCAGCGTTGCTAGCTAGGCAGTGTAATCGCGTATCCGGTAAGACACAAGGTGTCATACCTCAGGCCTTCACCGGTTCGCGATCGCATCTACGACGAGAACGCGCATAATACGGAGGTCTTTGCCCTCACCACGAACAAGGCAGAGCAGCGGCCTTGGCAGGCCGCGCCTGCCAACTTCAAGAAGCAGGACCACAGCGCCTATTCCGCAAAAATTCTTGCGCTGCTGCCCAAGCGAGGCACGTGTGTATTAGCCTACGCTATGTCGCGATGATCACGACTAGGACTTCTGCGTACTTGCGGCCGACGGAGCGCGTGCGGTGCGGCAGATGTGAATCGAAGTAGAGCGCATCGCCGCGGCTAAGTACAACACGCCGCCCCGGCAGGGTTACCTCTATCCGCCCGCTCAGGACGAACATGAATTCCTCGCCGACATGCGAGAACAGGCGCTCGTCATCGAAGCGGAGCGGCGGTCGCATAATATAGGGTTCCATGCGCTTGAAGCGCTTGGCGCCAGCGACCAGCTCGTAGTTGTAGCCCGAGGCGCTGCCCGGCCGCATGAACGCCTGGCGCTCGTTCTTGTGCACGACGCATACGGCGTCTGAGTCATGATCCTCGCCGAGGAGCTGGCTGACGGTAATGCCGAAGCTGTCGGCAAGTTTCATGGCTGTAGAGATCGAAGGCACGGTCAGCCCGCGTTCGACCTTCGATACGAAGCTCTTGGTGAGGTGCGAGGCTGACGATAGCTGCTCCAGGGTCATGTTCCGCTGCTGGCGCATGAAGCGAATCCGAGGGCCGATTCCCGGTGCGTTCGAGGGCCCGGTCTTGCGCACGCTTTTCTTTGCCGAGGTGTTACGGGTCGCGGGCCGCGTTCGCGATCGTCTTGCCGCAATGTGTGGCAGCATCTTTTCCGGCCCATTCCACTCTATGAGAAGACGCGTCGAGAAGGTTTCTGCGGCATGCTTGCGCGCCGGCGGCTCACCGCGGCGGCTGGCGAAGGCTCCCGCTAGCTCGCCTAGCTTCGCGCCTTCACTATTCGGCCGCAAGCGCTTTGTCGATCCGCCTCTCGGGTCAATGGCCAACGCCCATCAGGTGATTGGGCAGCCAAGTCGCGATCTCGGGGAAAATGCTCAGCACGATGATGGCGAGGAACATGCAGACGACATAGGGCAACGTGCCCCACATGATCTTGGCCAGTTCGACATCGGGCGCGATGGCGCTGACGATGTAGATGTTGAGTCCGACCGGCGGATGGATCAGCCCGATTTCCATGTTGATGGTGAGGATGACGCCGAACCAGACCGGATCGAAGCCGGCCGCGGTGATGATCGGCAGCAGGATCGGGGCGGTCATCAAGATGATCGCCGCGGGCGGGATGAAGAAACCGCAGACCAGCAGGAAGATGTTGATCATGAACATCAACACCCAGCGGTTGACGTGCATGTCGGCGATGCCCTGCGCCAGCGTCTGCGTCAGGTAGAGCGAGGTCAGCATGTAGCCGAACACCACCGCGGCGGCGATGATGGTCAGGATCATGATCGATTCGCGCGCGGTGTCGCGCAGGATCTTCCACCAATCCAGCGGGCTCCACATCCTGTAGATCACCACCGCGAGCAGGAAGCAGAGCGCGGCGCCGACGCCCGCCGCCTCCGACGGCGTGGCGAGACCGCCATACAGCGCGTACATCACGCCGACGATGATGGCGAGGAAGGGCACAATCTTGGGAACGGAAACGAATTTCTGCTTCCAGCTGTAGCGGAAATCCGCGGCATAGGCGCGAAAGCCGCTGCGCCAGATGGTGAACAGGGTCCATATCATGAAAAAGCCCGTCAGCATCATCCCCGGCACGACGCCGGCGAGGAACAGTCGGCCGATGGAGTTCTCGGTGGCGATGCCGTAGAGGATGAAGGTGATCGACGGCGGGATCAGGATGCCAAGCGTGCCGCCGGCGCAGATCGAGCCGGTGGCGACGCCGTCGGGATAGCCGCGGCGGCGCATCTCGGGAATGCCCATCTTGCCGATCGCGGCGCAGCAGGCAGGCGACGAGCCGGTGAGCGCGGCGAAAATCGCGCAGGCGCCGAGATTCGAGATCGCCAGCCCGCCCGGCAGGCGATAGAGCCAGCGATCGAGCGCCTCGTAGAGATCCTTCCCGGCCGGCGACGAGCCGATCGCCGCGCCCATCATCACGAACATCGGGATCGAGACGAGGGTGAAATCGTCGAGACCCGAATAGAAGGTCTGCGCGACGATCTGAAGCCCGTCGAAGCCCTGGAAGATGACGATGAAGATGACCGAGATGGCGCCGATACCGAAGGCGACCGGCACGCCGGAGACAAGGATGACGAGCGTCACGATAAGGACGAGCGATCCGGCCGCCGTCGGGCTCACAACCCGACCTCCGTTCCGTGGCGCGCGCCGGGCTTCAGGCCGAAAGGCGGCTCGCGGCCCGTGACGAGGCAGATGAGCTCGACCAGGTATTGCAGCGCGAGTAGGGCGAGCCCCGCCGGCATCGCCGCATAAGGAATCCACAGGCGCTCGCGCCAAACCGTGTTGGAGCGCCAGTTATGGCTCCACGCCTCGTACCAGAAATTATAGGCGAGCACGGCCAGGACGACGACGAAGGCCATCGCCAAGAGGATCGAGAACAGCGCCAGCCAGAAGCGAAAGCGCGGTCCCGAATGCAGCGGAAGCACGTCGACATTGACGTGGCCGCGCGTCATCAAGACATAGGGGCTGCCGATGAAGGTCGCAGCGATCAGGCAGTTGGTGACGAAATCCGTTTGCCAGATCGTGTTGGTTCCGAGCACCGAGCGCTCGAACACCATCTCGCAGACGATGAAGACGCCGAGCACGATGAGGAAGGCGGCGATGAAGCCGCAAGCCAGCGAGACGGTCCGCACGGCCTTGATGAGCCTGTCCATGCCGGATCGCCCCGCCGGGCGCGCGTTCTTTCGGCCCTGCCTATTTCACCGCCAGCGCTTCGTCGAGCAGCTTCTGGCCGTTCGGAACATCCTTGGCGTATTCCTTGTAAGAGGTCTTCTTG
>JAGWNF010000019.1 GCA_028871455.1 Alphaproteobacteria bacterium | reverse complement strand
GAGGCTAAGGCCGATGTGTTCGATTACATCGAGCGCTTCTACAATCCGAAACGCCGGCATTCGACAATCGGATATATGAGCCCTATGGAGTTCGAGATGAAGGCGGGATTAGCTTAAGCGGCTGTCAACCGAACCGGCAGCAGGCCAGTCGTCGGAATCTGTCTGCTTAAGTCCCGTATTGTTGGCTTGTGACGCTTCCCCCTCGACATGCTATCCTCACTTTATGGGAAACGATGATGGCCAGCGCCGCGATGCGTTGCTGCTACGGCTTTTGAAAACAAAGCCAACCTCACGCGATCAAACGCGCCAATCTGTAAAGCGCCGGAAACGCAAACCGATTACGAAGAAATCATCGGCAGCATGAACGGCGAATACGCCGACCGCGCGACCGCTTGTGTGGGCGCACGCTGACCGTTTTGGGACGACTCGGGGAGATACGTTCAGGGCGACATTTGATCAATGCAGTCTCCTTGGTCCAAAGGAGCCGCTTGACCTAACCCTTTAAGAATCCTAGGATTCTTGCGATCTATGGATCGTCCGAAGCGGCTCCGTGTAAGCCTTTCGGAAGCGACGGCCGGGCCTCTAACCCGGCCGTTCGCATGTCAGAATTAAATTAGATCGCTGCAATACGTGAGAGTCAATCTACTGGCTACGACTAATCAATATGAGCAGGATTGGACGCAGTATTGATAGAGGTAGCCGTTCCGCGTGCAGTCATTGACGCACTTGTAATCTGTGCCGTGCGGCTGAACGAGTGGCTGCGGAGCCGGTACCGGACTAGCGTAGGAACAACGCGCGATGCAGTAGTTATATTGATAACCTCGGCTCGTGCAGTCGTTGACACATGCGAAGTCTGTCGCGGCACGCGCCGCGCTCGTATTGAGAAATAGCAGAACCAAAACGAATTGTGCTGCCGACAACTGCATCTTGCTTGTCATCGTTTTCCCCTCCAGCTCAGAAACGACCGAGCAATTTGCTTTGGCGTTCGCGGCTTAGTCAGGCTGTCGGTAGAGCAACCGCTTGCCTTGTGCGCCGCGCAATAAGGCCTCGCTACGCTCTGCATCGCTGATCTTGCGCGTGTTGTAGCGGAAATCAAATTCGCGCAGATACCGCGCCAAGTGGGCTTCGCTGATGTTGTGGAACGTGCCGTACACACCGCGCTTTAGCACCGCGAAATAGCTTTCGACGGTGTTCGTATGAGCGAAGCCGGCGAGCCGGACGTATTCCTCGTGCGAGTGATTGACCGAATGATGGCTGGCGAATTCCTCACCGATCTTCGGATAGATCGTGCTTTCGTCCGTCATTAGCGCGGACTTGCGGCTGGCATGTTTGACGATGATCGGCCGAAGCGTCTTTTGGTTGACGTTGGCGACATGGAATGACCGAGCCTCGCCGTCGCGTTCAACGAGTGTGACAACAACTTGCTTGCCGCCCGGACCGCGACCTTGGCGCAACCGCTTGTTGGGATGCTTGTTAGCCTCTTTGCCGCCCACATAGGTTTCATCGGCTTCAACCACGCGGTTCTTGCCGCCGATCGGACCAGCCGATGACGGGTCCGGCGCACACTCACGGAGCCGATGGAACAGGAACCACGCGGTTTCGTAATTGGTGCCGATCATCCGTTGCAGTTGCAGGGCGCTCATGCCCTTCTTGCTCGAAGCCATGAGTTGCGCCGCCAGTACCCACTTGGACAACGGGATATGCGACCGCTCCATGACGGTGCCGACGGTCACAGAGAAGGGCTTGCGGCAGTCCTTGCACTTGTAGACGCCCGGACGGGTTGACTTGCCTTGGAGCTTGGTTACGCGGTCGCCAGTAACGCCGCAGCGCGGGCAGGTCGGGCCTTGTGGCCAGAGCAGGGTTTCGAGATGCGCTCTAGCGGCGTCATCGTCGTTATAGATCGGGTTGCGAAGATCAAGCTTAGTATCCATGGCTCAGGTTCCCTAAATCTATGGGAACCCTAGCACTTGGGACTTGGTACGTCAACCGGATAGTTCCCGGAAATTAGGGTTGGCGGAAATAAACCACGCGGGAGAAATCGGATGCCGGCTTATTGGGTGGCGCGTTCGCGGATCTTCGATCCGGTCGAATACAAGAAGTACACCGACCGAGTTCCGGCGATCGTCGCCAAGTACGGCGGCAAGGTGCTGGCCCGCGGCGGCCGCTATCAGATCATGGAAGGGCCCGCCAAGTTTCAACGCTTCGTGGTGATCGAGTTTCCGACCTTCGAGCAGGGCGTCGCCTGTTTCACTTCGAAGGAATACGACGAGGCGGCCGCGTTCCGCCGCAGCGGGGCGGGCGAGGTCGAGACCATCATGGTCGAAGGCGGCGAGACTACGCCGCGCTGACGCATCGGCGCGCCTGGCCGGCCAGGCTCCACGCCGCGCTCTCGCTGCTGGCGTTGCTGCCGGCCTTACGGTTGCCGAAGGGATTGAAGTTCGCGCCAGATGCGCGAGTGACTACCAGTTGCCGAGCGGGAACGAGAACATCAGCAGGATGTTCTCCTCGCCGGGGTTGGTCTTGCTGATTCCGGCGTTCGAGATGTGGTCGAAGGCGACGCCGATGCGCGAGGCGTCTTCGAAGCGGTAGTCGAAGCGCGCGCCGGTCTTGAACTCGAACGCCTCGCCGAGATCCTTGCCGTTGCCGCGGTGGTAATAGCCGACGGCGGCATTGGGCACCACGACGAAATGGCGGCCGAAATGCAAGTCAAGAATGAAGCCGGCGTAAGCGAAAAGCGATTTCTTGTTGGTCCCGAAAATGCCGATCATCGGCTTCACGAAATAGAAGCCGTGGGCAAAGTCGTATTCGGCGCGGCCCTCGACCGCCTTATGATTATGAAGGAAGTCGAACATGCCGCCGCCGACCGATAGCAGGCCGTCGCGTTCATGGCCGGTGAGGTCGGTGAGCCAATCGGCGCGCGCCGTGACGATTCCGAGGCACATCGCCACCAGCAGGGCGCCGAGCCCGGCAATTCGTCGTCCCGTCATGCGCGATTGTCTCCCCCGCCCGCGTGACAGGAGCCATCTTAAGGGCTTGACCGGAAACGGCAAGGCCAGTGACAACGACTCGCCTTAAAGCCGGCGCTTCATCCGCTCGGTCGCCGCGACCAGCTCGCCGCGGATGCCCGGCTCCATCGCCGAATGGCCCGCATCCGGCACCACTACGTACTGTGCCTCGGGCCAGGCGCGGTGCAGCTCGTCGGCGCTGACGACCGGACAGACCATGTCGTAACGGCCCTGCACGATCGTCGCCGGAATCTGGCGGATGCAATCGACATGCGCGACCAAATCGTCCTCCGGCCCGATGACGTGGTGACGGAAATAGTGCGCCTCGATCCGCGCCAGGCCGAGCGCCATGCGATCCTCGCCGAAGGCGGCCACCGTGTCGGGGCTCGGCAGCAGGGTCGAGCATACGCCCTCGTAGGTGCTCCAGGCGCGGGCCGCCGGCATGTGCGCCGCCGGATTCGCATCCGTCAGCCGTCGGGTATAGGCCGTGAGCAGATCGCGGCGCTCCGCCGCCGGAATGAAGCTGGAAAAATTGCGCCACGCTTCCGGAAAGACCACGCGCATGCCGTAGAGGAACCAGTCGATCTCGCTCTGCCGGCAAAGGAAGATGCCGCGTAACACCAGCGCGTTGCAGCGTTCGGGATGCGCCTCGGCATAGGCGAGCGCCAGGGTCGAGCCCCACGAGCCGCCAAACACCAACCAGCGCTCGATACCGAGATGAATGCGCAGCCGCTCGATGTCGGCGACCAGGTGGCGCAGCGTATTGTCCTGCGTATCGCCGAGCGGCGTCGAGCGGCCGGCGCCGCGCTGGTCGAAGACGACGATGCGGTAGACGGCCGGATCGAAAAAGCGCCGATGAGTGGGCGTCGCGCCCGCGCCAGGCCCACCGTGGAGGAAGACCGCCGGCAGACCGGCGGGGTGGCCCGACTGCTCCCAGTACATGGCGTGATGGCCGTCGAGCGGCAGCATGCCCATCTGGTAGGGTTCGATCGGCGGAAACAGGTCCTGGCGGCCGATTCGCGGATTATCGGGCATGGCGCCAGTGTAAGAATCCGGGCCGCGAAGGCAAGGCGCGGCAAGCTTTCATTAACCATCTTTTCGCTTAATGCCGCGATGGCGGTCACCGCATCGCTACCGGCGGCGAAGAACCGGTTCGGCATCTCGCTGCCGCTGCTGGTGGCGCTCGCCGCATTCGCGGCGGAGCTGTTCAGCGGCGCGCGGCTGCTGGGCGATCCCGACACCTATTGGCATATCGTCGCCGGGCGCTGGATCCTCGCGCACCACGCGGTACCGCATGTCGACATCTTCTCCTATTCGATGCCGGGTGCACCGTGGGTCCCGCATGAGTGGCTGGCGGAGACGATCTTCGCGCTGCTCTACGACCAGTGGGGCTGGAACGGCCTGATGCTCGCGACGGCCGCATCGACGGCCGCGACACTGGCGATCCTGACGCGCGCGCTGTTGCGCTGGCTCGAGCCGGCGCACGCGTTGGCCGGAACGGCGGCGGCCTGGGGCTTGACGCTTCCGCACCTGCTGGCACGGCCGCACATTTTGGCGCTGCCGGTCATGGTGTTGTGGTTCGCGGCGCTGGTCGAAGCGCGCGCTCACGATCGCGCGCCGCCACTGTGGCTGGCGGCGTTAATGTGCCTCTGGGCCAACTTGCACGGCGGTTTCGCGCTCGGCCTCGCCTTCGCGGCTCTGCTTGCCGGCGAGGCGCTGATCCTGGCGCGTGATCGCGTCGCCCGCCTCGGCGCGCTCAAGCACTGGAGCCTGTTCGGTGCGGCGTCGCTGGCGGCGGCGCTGCTGACGCCCAACGGCTTTGCTGGATTGTGGCTGCCGTTCCACGTGCTCGGCATGAAGTTCGCGCTTTCGGTACTGATGGAATGGCAAAGCCCCAACTTCCAGACACTCCAGCCGCTCGAGATCTGGCTGGTTGCCGCCTTGGCGCTAACGCTGGGCTTCGGCGTCAAATTGCCGCCGACACGCATCGTCATGCTGCTTCTGCTGCTGCACATGAGTCTGGCGCATCGGCGCCACGCCGAGGCATTGGGCTTCGTTGCGCCGCTGCTGGTGGCGCCGGCGCTAGGCGCGTTCATCCGCGCGCGCTCGCAGCGCCGACAAATGGCGCCGCTCGACGGCGCGCTGGCCGAGCTTGCCGGCGGCGCAACCATGCGCGGCGCGGCGGCGACCGCCATCGCCGCCGCCGCGATCGGTTTGCTGTTCCTCCAGCATCCGCTGGTGCGCAAGCCCGACGCCTATACGCCCGTGGCGGCGCTCGACTACGCCCGGACACACGACCTGACCGGCCGCGTCTTCAACGAATACGGCTTCGGTGGCTATCTCATCTTCAACGGCATCAAGCCGTTCATCGACGGCCGCGCCGACATGTACGGCGACGCCTTCCTCAAGCGCTACACCGAGGCGACGCGCGGCGTCACCGACGATCTGCCGGCGCTGCTCGATCAATATCACGCGACCTGGACGTTGTTCGCCGCGCGGAGCGTGGCGGTGACGCTGATGGATCACCTGTCGGGCTGGAAGCGCGTCTACGCCGACGACACCGCCGTCATCCACGTCCGGACGACGACGCCCTGATGCTCAGCCGCCGAGCTCGGCCTTGAGCTTGCGCGCGCCCGCCGCCAGCGCGACGAGCTTGCCATAGGCGACCGTGCGGTCGAGCGGCGCCATGCCGCAATTGGTGCAGGGCTGGAGCTTTTCAGGTGCGACGTAAGGCAGCGCGGATTTGACAACCGCCGCGACTTCGTCCGGCGTCTCGATCCGGTCGGTGGCGACGTCGATCGCGCCGAGCAGCACATCCTTGCCCTTGAGCAGCGATAGCAAACTGACCGGCACTCTGGAGTGGATGCATTCGAGCGAGATTTGGTCGATCTTGCTCCGCGCTAGTGCCGGAAAGATCGCCTCGTACTGGCGCCATTCGCCGCCGAGGCTCGCCTTCCATTCGATATTGGCCTTGATGCCATAGCCGTAGCAGATATGGACGCAGGTCTTGGCCTTGAGACCCTGCGCCGCGCGCTCCAGCGCGGCAATGCCCCACTCGTTGACTTCGCGCATGTAGACGTTGAAGGCCGGCTCGTCGAACTGGACGACGTCGATGCCGATGGCGTCGAGCTTGCGCGCCTCCTCGTTCAAAAGCTCGGCGAAACGCATCGCCATCTTGACGCGATCGCCATAGTGCTGGTCGGCGACAGTGTCGACGATGGTCATCGGACCGGGGAGCGTGAACTTGAGGCGGCGGCGCGTGTGATCGCGTGCAAGCGTCGCTTCCATCTTGTGCACGCTGCCTTTGCGCTTGAGCGCGCCGGTCACCGTCGGCACTTCGGCGACATAGCGATTGTCGCGGATGCCCATCTTGACGCGCTTCGCGAAATCGATCCCGTCGATGTTGACGAGGAAGCCGTGGACGAAATGCTGCCGCGCCATCTCGCCGTCGGTGACGATATCGATGCCGGCATCTTCCTGTTCCTTGATGGCTAGCAGCGTGGCGTCGCGCTTGGCCTGCTCCAGCGCTTCGCCTTCGGCCGCCCAGGGCGCCCACAGCATCCTGGTTTTCGCCAGCCAAGCGGGCTTTGGCAGGCTGCCGGCGATGGTGGTTTCGAGCATGGGATTTCTCTCCCGTCCAAAAATTTACAGCGCCGCGATGAAGCCGACCATCGCCGCAAGCGAGTCGGCTTCCTGATCACGATGCGGCGCGTGCATGCAATCCTCGAGCAGCAGTTTCTCGAACGGCCCCTTGACTTGCCGCGCGACCGCATTGACCTGGGCGACCGTGCCGTATTGATCGTCGAGGCCCTGGATCGCCAACACCGGACAGGTGATGCCGGAAAGGCATCCCTCGATATTCCAGGCCCGGAATCCCGCCGATAACCAGATGTCGTTCCAACTGCGGAACACACCCTCGACATCAGCATGGTAGTGCGCGAGGCGGCGTTTCAGATCCGCGGTCTCGTAGGCGCGCTTGGCTTCCTCAATGCCGGCGATCGAGGCATCCTCAACGAAAACGTGTGGCGCCTCGAGGATCAGACCGCGCACGGACCAGCGGCCGCTGCCAGCGTGGATCAGCGCGATCGACGCGCCATCACTGTGGCCGACGAGGATCGGATCGTCGATCGCCAAAGCCGTCCGGAGCGCTGGCAGCTCGTCGAGTGCCTCGTCATGCATGTAGCGCGGATCGCGCGGTCCCGCGAAGCGGTCGGACTTACCGTAGCCCCAACGCGAATAGGTAATCGTGCGGCAGCCGGTAGCGTGCGCCAGCTTGGCGGGAAAGTCGCGCCACATAGCGACCGAGCCCAGCCCTTCGTGCAGCAGGACCAGGGTCGGCGCGCGCGCATTCCGCGCCGAAATCTCGGCGTATTCAATCCGGTGTCCGTTAATTTCGACGAAGGCCATGGCGGATCAGCGCCGCCGAACGTAATCACTGCGCATGCCGTCGTCCAGCCGTCGTCAGCGACGGTCTCGGTCACGCAGCGTGAAGCGTTGGATATTCCCGGGTGCGGGTGGCGTGACTCTCTGGCGAGTCCTGTCGGCGCCTTATATCTCAATGATTGGCGCGAGGGCAGGCGTCGTCATGTGTTTGCGCGGACGGTTCCGGCCGATCACCCCCAGACGGATCCCGTCATCAGCATGTCGACCGATCGGCCATCGGTGGCCAAAGGCAGCACAATGCCCTCGCAGTGCAGGAGATGATTGTCGGTTGCTTGCGCATCGCGGCGGACCAAGAGCGGCACGCCTTCGGCGACCACGCGGATGAAGTGATCGCGGATCAAGTCGCGATGCTTGCGGTCCGGATAGTCGTCGAGGAACTTGCCGGTGAGGTCGAAGCTCAAGTGTTCTGCCGCTTTGCCCGCATGGACGCGGAAGAAGAAGCGCAACGGATGGCGATGCACCTCAATCAGCGACAGCTTGCCGAGGATGTATTTCATGTCGATCGGGTCGAAATCGCCGCGCGACGGAAACGCGCGTCCATTGCGACGCTTCTGCCACTCGGCATGAAGCCGGCAAAGCGCCGGGTCGCGCAGCTCGGAGACGTCGACGTATTCGTTGCCATCGAGCATGCGGCAGCATTGCATGGCGCCGTTAACAGCTCATTTACGCTGTTTTTGTGTGTCGTTCGCCGAGCGTGCGGTAAAGCGCGCCATAGCGCGCCGCAACAGAGCTGAGCGAATAGTCGCTGGCAGCCTTCTGCCGGGCATTGCGTCCGAGGCGCTCGGCCAGGCTGGGGTCGGTTTCGATCCGCCGGATGAGGTCGCGGTATTCCGCCGCGGTATCGAATAGCAATCCGGTATCGCCGTCGGCCAATACGAAATCCGTGACGCCTTCGAGCCGGCGCGCAACGATCGGCAGGGCGTAGGACATCGCCTCGGCTAGCACGTTTGGAAAGCCTTCGAGCCAGGACGCGAAGACGAACACGTCGGCCATGCGGTAGAACGGCGCTGGATCGTCACGATAGCCGACGAAGCGGAGACGCGCGCGGATGCCCAGCGTGCCGATCGCCGCCTGGAGCTCGCTGCGATAATCGGGCTCGAGTTCGGGACCCAGCATGACCAGGAAGCGCTCCGCGCCGTCGGCGTTGAGCGCGGCCAGGTTCTCGATCAGGAACAGCACGTCCTTGCGGCGCGAGATGCTGCCGACATAGAGCTGGACAATGGCGTCGCGCGGAATGCCGAGCGCCGCGCGTGTCGTCCCATCTCCGTCGATCCGGTCGGGCACGGCGACACCCTGCGGCACGATCACGACGTCATCCGGCCGATCCATGTAAGGCACGCTCTCATCGTAAAGGCGGCGATTGAGCACCACGAGGCGTGCAATCGTGCGGCGCATGGCCCAGGTGACGAACCGCCACAAGCTCGGACGATAGGTCCGCAGGATATAAGGCGGCGAATCGTCGAGCGTTGCCGAATAGACGAATCGTACGCCGGCAAGCTTGGCGATCCAATTCGAGACGAAGAACCGGTCGATATGGGTGCGCGCGTGAATCACGTCATAATGCCGGACGTTGCGTAGCAGCCAGATGTAATAGCGCAGCAGCACGGCCGGTGCCGATTCGACTTCGGAGTGGCGCAGATAGATCAATCTCATGCCGGCAGGTGCGACGCGCGGCGGCTCGGCCGGCGCCGGCGTGGTAAAGACCAGCACGTCGTGGCCGCCGCCCGCGGCGACGAGATGCGGCCAGAGCTTCTCGAAATAGAGGCCGTCGCCGGCGAAATGCGGTCGGAAGCGCGGAAAGAGGTGAAGGACGCGCACGGCGCTAGACGCGCTCCCAACCATGACGCGATGCAGCGACCAATTCTTCCCCGTTTCTTGACCGGCCACGAGTATGCACTATCGTCCGGCAAAAGAGCACGAATTGGCGCCACCGGCCGAGGAGGGAGCGTTGATCACGGATCGCGGGGTCAATCGGCTGCTGGCCGACTCCGATTACGTCCGCCTAGCGTGAGGCGGCCTTGGCGCTGTCCATCATCATCGTCGGTAGTGGCCCGGCCGGACTCGCGGTTGCCGAGCGGATTGCGCATAAAGCGCCGCAGGCGCGCATCGACCTGATCGACAATCTGCCGGTGCCGTTCGGTCTGGCTCGCTATGGCCTGGCGCCGGACCGCGTGCTCGACAAGAAAACCACGGCGATTTTTGCGCGCGCCCTGGCGGCGAAATCGGTGGCGTTCTGGGGCAATGTCGCGCTCGGCCGCGAATTCGATCTCGCCGATCTGCGCACGCTCTACGACGCGGTGGTGGTCGCGACCGGCGCCGGCGTGGACCGGCAACTCAATGTGCCCGGCGACCGACTGTCCGGCGTCTGGGGGGCGGGCGCGTTTATGCGCTGGCTCAACGGCGACCCAGAGACACCATCGCCGCCGCCGCTCGCGCGTGTGCGCAACGTCATCGTTGTCGGCCAGGGCAGCGTCGCACTCGAAATCGCTCGGCTGCTGGCGCGATCGTCCAAGGAGCTGGCTAAGGCCGATCTTGACCCGGAGGTCGCTGACGCGCTCGCGGCGATGCCGCTAAAAAGCATCCATGTCGTCGGTCGCAACGACCTGCTCGCCTCCCGCTTTCGGCCGGGGGACGTTGCCGACCTGAAGAAGCTTGCGCGCGCTCAGGCGGTGATTGATCCCGAGGCGTTGACCCATGCCGAAGCGCTCGCCGATACGCTCGACCGCGATCGCAAGACGCTGCTGCGGGCGTTCAACGCGCTCGCCGCAGCCCCGCGCGACGAAGCGCGCCTGCCGATCCGCTTTCACTTCTATCTCCGGCCACTTCGCTTCGACGGCGCGGCAGGTGTTGAGCGGGTACTGTTCACGCGGCCCGACCGTCTCGGCCAAAATCTCGCGCTGCGTGGCGAACTCGTGATCGCGGCGATCGGCCTCGAGCGCACGGCGGCTTACGATCGGTTGCTCGACGATCGCGGCTTGATCGCGCCGGGGCTCTATGCCGCCGGCTGGGCCAAGCGCGGCCCGGCCGGCTCGATCGCTGAGATCGTCGCCGATGCGCGGCAGGTGGCCGATCGCGTCCTCAAGGAAGCAGGCACGGCGCCGTCAACCCGGCCGGGTCGGGCCGGTCTGGCGCGGCTGCTCGAGACCCGTGGTGCCGGTGCGGTCAGCCTCGCTGGCTGGCAGCGCATCGATGCGGCGGAAAAGGCGGCCGCCGCGAAGCCGCGGCCGCGCCGACGCTTGCGCGTGCTGAACGCACTGTTAACCACGGCAGCGGGACCCGAGCGCCTGCTTTAACCTCCGTTCACCTTCCCGGCCGATACTCGCGGCATGGATTGGCTTGACGGAATTGGCCTCGCGGCGGCGGGCGCGCTGGTCGGTGCGAGTGCCGCTTGGTTAGCGGTTTCGTACCACCGGCGCGCGGCTTTGACGGCCGCGGCGGCGGCGTTCGCCGACGAGCGCGCGCGCCGCATCGCCGCCGAAGCTGGCCTCCGCCAATATCAAGCCGCCGCTGCCGAGGGCCGCGATACGCCGGTGGCCAGCTGGGAATGGGATATCGCGAATGGCGACGTGACTTGGTCGCCGGCGATGTACTCGCTGTTCGGCCTGGATCCGGAAAGTGCACCGCCGTCTCGTGCCCGGCTGATGGCAATGATTCACGCGCAGGATCGCGGCCGCGCGGCGGCTTGGCTGGCGACCCTGGCGCGGGCCGAAACACCGGCGCCGATCGAGCTGCGGGCACTGCGCGCCGACGGCGCAACACGCCGTCTGCGCTGCGAATGTCTCGGCATCGCCGACGACACGGGGCGCACGCGCAAACTGTTGATTACAGTGCGCGACGTTACCGACGCCGTATCCTCCGCGTTTACGATCGCCGCCGCACGTGACGAACAGGTCGTGCTCGCTGCGCTGATCGGCGCCGCAGCCTGCCTGGTCGAGCCCGAGGCCGAAGCCGCCGGCGTCGTGCTGGCCACTTCGGTCGAACCCGGCATCGGCACCTATACGGGCTCGGATCGGGCGCTGACCGAGATGGTTGTGCGGCTGCTCGGCAACGCCGTTGCGCGCTCGGCGTCGGGCGGTCGCGTGATGCTGCGTGCCGCGCGCGCCGGCGACGATTTTGGCATCGAGATCGCCGATACCGGGCCGGCGCTCGGCGAAGACGAGATTGGCGAGCGCAGCATCCTCGGCCAAGCCAAGGCGCTCGCCGAGGACGAGGGCGGGACCCTGCAGGTGACCGGCGTGCCGGGTCGCGGTCTCGTCGTCATCGTCCGCCTGCCGGCGATGAAGATCTCTCAGAAGGTCGCCTAAGCCGTCCACTCCGTCCGGACTTGGAGGTCAGTTTCGCGCGCCAGACAGCCATCACGTAGCGTCTCCGCCCTCGCCGGATCGAGCCGCTTCAACGCCCAGACGGCCATGGCGCGCACCAGCGGTGAGTCGTCGTCGAGCCGCTCGTGCGCCGAGGCGGCGAGCGCCGTCTCGCCGCTGTTGCCGATGGCAATCAGGACATTGCGCAAGAAGCGGTCGCGGCCGATACGCTTCACCGGCGAAGCCGCGAACAGTTTACGAAACGCCGCGTCGTCGAGCCGCGCCAGCTCGGCGAGCGCCGGAGCGGTCAGCGCTGGCCGCGGCTGAAGCGCGGCCTCGCGCGCGGCCTGTGCGAATTTGTTCCAGGGGCAAACGGCGAGGCAATCATCACAGCCATAGACGCGTGTGCCGATCAGCGGCCGCAGTTGGGCGTTGATCGGTCCTTTGTGCTCGATGGTCAGATACGAGATGCAGCGCCGCGCATCGAGTCGATAGGGGCCGGGAAACGCCTGTGTCGGGCAGGCATCGAGGCAGCGACGGCACTCGCCGCAATGATCGTTCTCGGCCGCATCGGGCGGCAGCGCCAAATCGAGAAAGATCTCGCCCAAAAACAACCACGAGCCGAACTCGCGTGACACCAGGTTGGTATGCTTGCCTTGCCACCCGATGCCTCCGGCTTGCGCCAGCGGCTTCTCCATCACCGGCGCGGTGTCGACGAAGACCTTGAGCGCCGGGCCCCAGCGTGACGCGATCTTCTGCGCCAGGGTCTTGAGCCGGCCCTTGATCAGGTCGTGGTAGTCGCGGCCGCGCGCATAGACCGAGACATAGCCGCGGTCATGCGCGTCGAGTTCGGGCAATGGATCGCACTCAGGCGCGTAATTCAAACCAAGCACGACGACGCTTTTCACGTCGGGCCACAGCTCGGTCGGGCTGGCGCGCTCCGCCGCGCGCCCGGCCAGCCAGTCCATCTCGCCGTGGAAGCCTTGTGCCAGGAAATCGGCAAGGCCGACGCGCGCCGCCGCAGCGGCTTCGGGTGCGGCAAATCCGATGGCGTCGAAGCCGAGCTTCAGCGCCTCGTCGCGGATCATCGCCTTGATCCGCGCCGCATTCATTTCAGCGGCCGCGATAGGGTGGTACGCCCGGATCGGGCAGCCAGAGATCCTTCGGCGGCGCGCCGGTTTGATAGAAGATGTCGATCGGCATGCCGCCGCGCGGATACCAGAAGCCGCCGATGCGGAGCCAGCGCGGCTTGATCGCGGCGCCGACACTTTTGGCGATCGCCAGCGTGCAGTCCTCATGGAAAGTGCCGTGATTGCGGAACGATCCGAGGAATAGCTTCAGCGACTTGCTCTCGATGATGTGCTTCGCCGGCACGTAGTCGATGACGAAATGCGCGAAGTCGGGCTGGCCGGTGAGCGGACAGAGGCAGGTGAATTCCGGCGCATTGAATCGCACGAGATATGTGGCGCCCGGATGAGGATTGGTGACGCGCTCGAGCACCGCTTCATCAGGCGAAGCGGGCAGGGCCACCTTCCGGCCGAGCAGCGTCAGATCGCGATAGGGCTTCTTGGATTTCGGCATCTCTAGCGGGGCTCGATATCGCCGCGGGCCCAGTCGCGTGTCAGGTGGTTGCCGAGCTCGGCGAGACGCCCGGCTTCGATGGCCGCGCGCATTTGCTCCATCAGTCGTGCATAGTAGCGAAGATTGTGGTGCGTCAACAGCATGCTGGCCAGGATTTCGCCGGCGCGCGCCAGGTGATGGAGGTAGGCGCGCGAATAGAGTGTGCAGGCCGGACAGTCGCAGCCCTGATCAAGCGGCCGCTTGTCGTCGAGATGTCGCGCGTTGCGCAGATTGACGGTGCCGAAACGCGTGAAAGCCTGCGCCGTGCGGCCAGAGCGCGTCGGCACCACGCAATCGAAGAGGTCGACACCGCGGATTACCGCGCCGAGGAGGTCGTCCGGCTTGCCGACACCCATGAGATAGTGCGGCTTGTCGTCGGGCAGCGTCGGCACGGTTGCGTCGAGCACGGCGAACATCGCCGCTTGACCTTCGCCGACCGCGAGACCGCCGATGGCATAGCCGTCGAAGCCGATGTCCGTCAGCGCCTTGGCCGAGGCGAGGCGCAGATCCGCGTGCACACCGCCCTGATTGATGCCGAAGAGGCCATAACCGCCCGAATCGCGGAAAGCATGCTTGCAGCGCTCGGCCCAGCGCATCGAACGTTCCATCGACTGGCGCGCTTCGTTTCCGGTCGCGGGAAACGCCGTGCACTCGTCGAGCACCATGGTGATGTCGGCGCCGAGCAGGCGCTGGATCTCGATTGCGCGCTCGGGCGAGAGTTCGTGCCGGCTGCCGTCGAGGTGCGACTGGAAGACGACGCCGTCCTCGGAGATTTGGCGCAGCTTGGCAAGCGACAGCACCTGGAAGCCGCCGGAGTCGGTCAGGATCGGGCCCGGCCAGTTCATGAACCGGTGCAGCCCGCCGAGCGATGCCACGCGCTCCGCGCCGGGTCGTAGCATCAGGTGATAAGTGTTGGCGAGAATCATAGCGAAGCCGGCCTGGGCCACGTCCTCGGGCCGCATGGCCTTGACCGCCGCCGCCGTGCCGACCGGCATGAAGGCCGGCGTCTCGACCGTGCCGTGCGCGGTCGTGAGCCGACCGCGCCGGGCGGCACCGTCGCGCGCGGCGATCGCGAAGGCGACGCTCACCGCACCTCCGGAAACAACAGGCAGGCGTCGCCGTAGGAGAAAAAGCGGTAGTCACGCTCGACTGCATGCGCATAGGCACGCTTCATCCGACCGAGCCCGGCAAAGGCCGAGACCAGCATGAACAGCGTGGACCGCGGCAGGTGAAAATTGGTGAACAGCATGTCGATCGCGCGAAAACGATAACCCGGCGTGATGAAGAGCTCAGTCTCGCCTTCAAATGGCTCGATTTCGCCGCCCGGGCGCGCAGCGCTTTCGAGCAGCCGCACCGCGGTCGTGCCGACGGCGACGATGCGGCCGCCGGCGCAGCGGACGGCATTGAGCTTCGCGGCCGCTTCGGCGCTCACCGTCCCCCATTCGCCGTGCATTTTGTGCTCCGCTGTGTCGTCGACCTTGACTGGCAGGAAGGTACCGGCTCCGACGTGCAAGGTCACGGCAACCCGAGCGACGCCGGCGCTTTCGAGTGCGTCCAAGAGCGGCGACGTGAAATGCAATCCTGCCGTCGGCGCCGCCACCGCACCCTCGTTAATCGCGAAGATAGTCTGATAATCGGTGCGATCCCGTGGATCGCCGCCACGCGACCGCCTGATGTAGGGCGGCAGCGGCATTGCGCCATAACGCTCGAGCGCGGCGCGTAGATCGGCGTCGCTGAAATCGAAATCGAGGCTGAGATCGCCTTCTGCGTGCCGCGCGGCAACGCCTGCAGAAAAGTCCGCAGCGAATTCGATGCGGTCGCCCACTTTAAGCCGTCGTGCGTTCTTGACGAACGCACGCCAGCGCGCCGGGCTCTCGCGGCGATGCAGTGTCGCTTCGATCGCGGCACTGCCGCGGCGACCATAGAGCCGCGTCGGAATCACGCGTGTGTCGTTGACTATCAGGATATCGCCGCGCCTGAGCAATTTCGGCAGATCGCGGACTTGTCGATCGACCAGCGCGGATCCGACGACAAGCAGCCGCGCGGCATCACGCGGCTCAATCGGGTGCGGGGCGATCAGCCGGCGCGGCAGCGGAAAATCGAAATCGTCGACCCGCATGGCGGGCGCCCGTTGGGGTCAGCGGGCCAGCGGCGGCAGCGCCTCGGCACCGGGCGGGGGTGGCGTACGGTCGGTATTGAGGACGAGACCGATGAGGCCGTAATAGCCGACGCAGATCGTGAGTTCGACCACGCCGGCCTCGCCGAAGACCTGCCTGGCGCGCGCGAAGACCGGATCGTTCACGCCTTTGGTAGCGAGCAGCTCGCTGGCGAAGTCATAAGCTGTCTGCTGCTCCGGCGTCAGGCCGGCGGGTTCCTGGCCGCGGCCGATCGCGTCGCAGACCGCCGCCGGCAGGCCGGTGTCGAGCGCGAAGCCGCGATGAATTGCCCATTCGAATTGCGCGCCCCAGTAGCGCGCTGTCACTAGGATCACTAGCTCTTTGACCGCGTCGGGGAGGGTGTTCTCGAAACGCAGGTAGCGGCCAACGTTCTGGACGCGGTCGCCGAGTGCGGGATTGCGCAACAGCATGTGGAACGGACCGCGCAGCGTCTGGCGCCCTTCGACGATCGCGGTCGCGACACGCCTCTGCTCGTCCGTCATCGCGCTCTCGGCGAGCGGCGGAAACCGGGCTTCGCTCATAATGTCCGCGGTGAGGCGCGACGTCCTAACCGCGATCATGCGCCGGCCGATCGCCGGCGGCGGCCGAGGGTGGCTGCACCTGCTGGGGTGGCTTGCTCTCGGCCTCGTCATCCTCGCGCATGCCCGCTTTAAAGGCCTTGATGCCTTTGGCGAAGTCGCCCATGACACGCGGCAGTTTACCGGCGCCGAACAGCAGGACGACGATGACGAGAACGACCAGCCAATGCAGCAGGCTGAAGGAACCCATGGTAAAACCTCGGAAATTGGTTCCGGATGACGGAACTTTAGCACCAGAGGCGCAGACCTAGCGACAATATGTCAAGCGAAAACCAACCGATCCGCAAGGCCTGGATTCGGCATGCCCGCGGCCTGACGCTGCGCAAATGGGGACCGGTCGTCTTGGGCGTCGGCCTCATCGCCGCGGCGTCGGTCGCCGTCATCGAACACCATCGTAAACCCAACCCGATGCCGGCGACGCCGCCGGTAGCCGCGGTGCCTAAGCCGGCCATGAAAGCCGGTATGCCCGCTGCGCCGTCGTCGTCGAAAGCCGCGCCCAGCGTTGTGAGCACGGCGCCCGCACCCCCGCCGAAGTCACCGCCGGAGTTGCTGCGTTCGGTGCCGTCGGGCAACAAAGCCCTCATCCTCGTGGCGCCTCTGGCGCCATCGCCGGCGCCGCCGGTGCAGTTGCCGCCACAAGCGCCGTCAACGTCGCCCGGGTCGACCCCGATGACCCCGGCCGTGCCCGAATTGCCGACCGTCGCGGTCGCGTCGCCGGGCTTCCACGTCGTGCCAAGCGAACGTGACACCAAGCGGTTCGGCGCCGTGACGATGAGCGAGCGTAACGGCCATACCTTCACCATCGTGCCCGCCGCGCCGGCACCGCGATCGACGCCGAGCCCATCGCCATCCGCGGTCGCGACCGCCGCGCCGCCACGTGCTGAAGGCTTCGCGCCGCTCATGGCTTCCGCGGTCTTCAGCGGCCATGCGCGTGCCGCCGGTCCGTTGACTCTCGATGTGCAGGGTCAGACCGTCGCTCTTTTTGGTGTTAAGTCGGCCGAACCACAGGACCGCTGCGCCGGGACGAACGGCAAGCCGACGTCATGTGCCGCGCTCGCCCAAGCGACGCTCGCCCACAAGCTCGCTGGCCATTCAATCGTCGCCTGTCGCGTGCCACCGGGCCAACACGGCACGCTCGGCGCCATCTGTCTCGACGAGCAGGGCAACGATCTCGGCCGCTTCCTCGTTATCGAGGGTCTCGCGCTTGCCGATTCGGCGCAGAGCTACGACTATCTTCCCGCCGAAGGCGCCGCGCGTTCGGCGCACCGCGGCCTATGGCGCTTCCGCTGAAACGCAAACGCTCCCGGCGTTGACGCCGGGAGCGTCCGCTTGGCTGGTCTCAGGTCGGTTCAGGCGGCGTTGTGATTCTTCGGCCGCACATAGGCCATCGCCGCATGCTCGGCACAATAAGGTTTGCCAGCGAGCGTGCGCTTGCCGCAGAAGCCGAAGTCCTTGTCGCCGGGATGTCCTGTCGGCCAGGAGCAGCTGCCGCTGCCGGTCGCCACCGCAGGTGCCGCCGGTCGACGCAACGGCGGACGCTTGAGCGGCGAAGGCCGCGGCGTCAGGGCCAGCCGATGCGCCTTCCCCACCACGGCGTTCTTGCTGACCCCGAGCCGGCGGCCGATCTCGGCCGTCGAGTGCCCCTCGTCCCAGAGTCGGGCAAGGTTCTGCACGAGTTCAGACGTCCAAATCGATTCCATAAGCCATCCCCCCGTATATCGTGGTGAGAGATCGTCCAACCACTAAATACGGTATCACGTGCCCTCCGACCGGCCAATACCCACGATTCGGATATCCCCGGGATTCACAGCAGCATTGGATGCGGCGCGTCGCCGCCGCCGCATCGTGCTGGTGCTGATCGCCACCCTCGCCATCCAGGCGCTGGCCACCATGATGGTGCTGGCGCCGCCGGTATTCGCGGGCGTGGCGGCGCCGGCCTTCGGCGTCAGCGCCGACCACATTGGCGTCTTCACAGCGGTGGTCTATGCCGCCGCATGCCTGTCGACCGGCATGGCCGGCGGTCCGGTGCGTCGCTATGGCGCCATCCGGGTAAGTCAGGCTTCGCTGCTGATTGGCGCCGCTGGTCTGGCCTTCTTGGCCACGGCGTCGATCATCGCCGGTCTCGTCGGTGCAGTGCTCATCGGCATCGGCTATGGACCGATGACGCCGGCGAGTTCGCACATCCTGATTCGGCAGACGCCGCCGGCGCGGCGCGCCCTGGTGTTCTCGATCAAGCAGACCGGCGTTCCCGTGGGCGGCGTACTGGCAGGATTGGTCGTGCCGGTGCTGGTGCTGCCGCTAGGCTGGCGCGGCGCGACCCTGGTGGTGGCCGCCGCCAGCGTGGTTTTCGCGCTCGTCTGCGAACCCTTGCACAAGAGCCTCGACGACGACGTCGATCCGAAAGCCGCGGGCGGCAGCCACATCGTCGCGGCCATCCGCATGGTCGTCGGCCAACCGGCGCTCCGCCACTTGGCGTTCGCCTCGGTCACCTATTCGGCGATGCAGCTCTGCCTCGGCGCGTTTGTTGTGACGTTCCTGACCGCGCATGCGCAGATGGCGCTGGTTGCGGCCGGGCTGGTGATGGCGGTGTTGCAGGGCGCTGGCATCGTCGGCCGCATTCTCTGGGACTGGACCGCTGACCGGCTGGTCAACGCGCGTCAGGCACTGAGCCTGCTCGGTGTCATGATCGGCGCGATGGCGATCGCGCTGGCCTTTGTCGGTCCGAGCTGGCCTTTGCCGCTGGTGCTGATCGTGGCTGCTGCGCTTGGCGCCGTCGTGCTGGGTTGGAACGGCGTGTTCCTGGCCGAAGTGGCGCGACTCGCACCGATGGGCGGCGCCGGCACGGCAACTGGCGGCGCGCTGGCGCTCACCTTCATCGGCGCGCTGATCGGCCCGCCGATTTTCGGCACGATCGTAGGATGGACCGGCAGCTATCACGTCGCATTCTTCGCCGCGGCCGCGGCGACGATCATCGCCGGCCCAGCTGTTAGCCGCCGTTCGTCCTGAGAAGCGTCAGCCGCCGTGCGGCAGCAGTTCGATCGACGAGGCCTCGCGGCCGCGCCGCGCCTGCGACACCATCATGCGCACCGGCTGACCGGGCTCGAGCCCGTCGATGCCGGACCGCCGCAGCGCCGTGACGTGGACGAAAATGTCCTTGCTGCCGTCATTCGGCAGAATGAAGCCGAAACCACGAGCTGGGTCGTACCATTTGACGACGCCGTCGAGCGATTCGGACGGCCCCATCGGCGCGTCGCCGCCGGCGTCGCGCGGCCGGAAACCGCCGCGCTCGCGTGGCGCGCGCGGTGTCGCCGTAGAGGCGTCGAGGTCGAGCACTTGGGTTGCCGCGCGGCCCTTCGGTCCCTGCACCCATTCGAAGCTAATGCTGGCGCCGTCGGGCGCCTCGCTGAAGCCCGAGCGTTCGAGGACCGCGAGCGGCAGGAACACATCACTCGTACCGTCATCCGGGACGATGAAGCCGAAGCCCTTGCTGCGATTGAACCATTTGATTTTGCCAGACAGCCGCACGGCCTCGCCGGGCGGCGGCGCGAAAGCGTTCATGGATGCACCATCGGAAAAACAACCCCCCGCATTCCCTCCAAGACCGACGGTTGATCTCCGCCTTTGGACTGAGGAAACGCTCGCCGTCCGGACTTATCCAATCCGAAACCGGCCCAATAAATAAGATTATTTCCCCGGTGGTTTGCTGGCAAACAGTAAATAATTGACGTCAGGTGGCCCGCCGACCTGCCATCCGGCGCCACCGGGACGGTATCTCAGGCCGGCAACCGTCCCCATCTCGAGGCGGCTTTTTCGAAGCATTTCAGCTACTTCCGACGGCCGCAGGAATTTTGACCAGTGGTGCGTGCCGCGCGGAATCCAGCGCAGCAGGTACTCGGCACCGACAATGGCGGTCAAGAAAGCGCGCGTAGTTCGGTTGATCGTCGACAAGATCAAAGCGCCGCCTGGCCTGATTAATTGGGCCGCCGTCGCGAGGAAAAGAGCCGGGTCGGCGCTGTGCTCGACGACCTCGAGCGCCAGGACCACGTCGAAACGCTGGCGCCCGCGTGCCACGTCTTCGGCTGCGGCCCGACGGTACGCGATCGCGAGGCCCGATTGCGCCGCATGGTCGCGCGCAATGCCGATCGCTGTTGCGTCGGCATCGATGCCGGTAACCCGAAAGCCGAGGCGGGCCATCGGTTCCGTGACGAGGCCGCCGCCGCAGCCGATATCGAGCAGTGACAGGCCGACGAGCGGCCGCGTCGACGCGGCGGCGCGCGCGAAATGGCGGACCAACTGGTCACGGATGAAGGCGAGACGGGCCGGATTGATCCGGTGGAGCGGTCGGAACTCGCCATCCGGATCCCACCACGCGCGGGCGACGGCGGCGAAGTTGGCGACTTCGCCGGCGTCGACCGTCGAGCGGCGCCGCGGCGGGCCGGTCTTGCGCCGACGGCGGACCGGCGCCCGGTGCGGTTTGCGGCGCAGCGAACTCATCGGCCGTTCCACGCGCGCCGCGTCGTCGGCCATCCCTCAGCCCTTTCCATCCCGCGTCTTTCCAGCTTGCCGCCTTGCCCCGGTCTTGCCGGAAAGAGTATGAATACGCGCCCTTTTGCCGGCAACTCCCAGCCCCGCGGGCCCTCATCGCCATGGCACGCATAGTACAGAAGTTCGGCGGCACCTCCGTCGCCGGGATCGATCGGATCAAGAACGTCGCCCTGCGCGTCAAGCGCGAGGTCGACGCCGGTAGCGAGGTCGCGGTCGTGGTTTCGGCCATGGCCGGTGCCACGAACCAGCTCGTCGAGTGGACGAACCAGATCGCGCGACTGCACGACGCACGCGAGTACGACGTCGTCGTTGCTTCCGGCGAGCAGGTGACGGCGGGGCTGCTGGCGCTGGCGCTGCAGGATCTTGGCGTCGATGCCCGGTCGTGGCTCGGCTGGCAGATTCCAATCCGGACCGACGGCATGCACGGCCGTGCTCGGATAACCGAGATCCTGGTCGCCGAACTCCAGGCACGATTGAGGCGTGGTCAGGTCGCGGTGGTCGCCGGCTTCCAAGGCCTTGGCCCCGATTCGCGCGTGACGACGCTCGGCCGCGGCGGCTCCGATACCTCGGCAGTGGCGCTGGCGGCGGCGCTTGAGGCCGAGCGCTGCGATATCTTCACCGATGTTGACGGCGTCTATACCTCGGACCCGCGTATCGTTGCGAAGGCGCGCAAGCTCGATAGAATAACCTACGAGGAGATGCTGGAATTCGCTTCGCAAGGCGCGAAGGTCTTGCAGACGCGGTCGGTCGAGATGGCGATGAACCATCGTGTCCGTGTCCAGGTCCTTTCCAGTTTCGAGGATACGCCGGGGACGCTAGTGGTGGACGAGGACGAGATCTTGGAAAAGCAGGTGGTGAGCGGCATCGCCTATAGCCGCGACGACGCCAAAGTGACTCTGGTCAAGGTCCCCGACCGGCCCGGCGTCGCGGCGGCGATCTTCGGTCCGCTGGCCGAGCACGCGATCAACGTTGACATGATCGTCCAGAACATCTCCGACGACGGCCGCACGACCGACCTGACCTTCACCGTCAGCAAGGCGGACTTGGCGCGCGCGGTGAAGGTGCTCGAGGCGCAGCGGAAAGCGTTGGCCTATGCTGAGCTCAAGCCCGACCCTAACGTGGTCAAGATCTCAGTGATCGGCGTCGGCATGCGCAGCCATGCGGGCGTGGCGCAGAAGATGTTCTCGACGCTCGCCAACAAGAATATCAATATCCAGGTGATCTCGACGTCGGAGATCAAGGTGAGCGTACTGGTGGCCGAGGAGTACACCGAGCTCGCCGTACGCGCGCTGCACACCGCCTACGGACTCGACGCCGAATGACCGCCACCGACCGGACTCGTGCCGCAGACTGGCTCGACCGGCTGTGGGCGCGTGGCCGCCGTCTGCTCGGCACCGAACGCGCCATCATGGGTGGCGCCATGACTTGGGTGTCGGAGCGCCATCTCGTCGCCGCGATCTCGAACGGTGGCGGTTTCGGCGTCATCGCCTGTGGTTCAATGAACCCGGCGCAGCTCGACGCCGAGATCGCCGCGACTCAGGCGCTCACGGCCAAGCCGTTCGGCGTCAACCTCATCACGCTCCATCCCGAGCTGATGGAGCTCATCGACGCGTGCACGCAGCGCCGCGTCAGCCACATTGTGCTCGCCGGCGCGCTGCCGTCGGCGCTGGCGGTGGCGCGGGTGAAGCAGTCGGGCGCCAAGCTGCTGTGCTTCGCGCCGGCGCTGGCCATTGCCAAGAAGCTGATCCGTATGGGCGCCGACGCCATCATCATCGAAGGCATGGAGGCGGGCGGCCATATCGGCCCGGTTTCGACCAGCGTGTTGGCGCAGGAAATCCTGCCGCACGTAACCGAAGTGCCCGTTTTCGTTGCCGGCGGCATCGGCCATGGCGCGGCGATCGCGTCCTATCTTGAGATGGGAGCGTCCGGCGTGCAGCTCGGAACGCGGTTCGTCTGCGCGCATGAGTCCATCGCGCATCCGCGGTTCAAACAGGCTTTCATCCGCGCCGCGGCACGCGATGCGGTGCCATCGGTGCAGCTCGATCCGCGCTTTCCGGTGATTCCCGTGCGCGCGCTCGCCAACGAGGGCACGCGCGCCTTCATGGAAAAGCAGCGCGATGTCCTCGAGCGCTTCACCAAAGGCACTTTGTCGCAGAAGGATGCGCAGCTCGAAATCGAACGTTTCTGGGTCGGCGCGTTGCGCCGTGCCGTGATCGATGGCGATATCGAAGGCGGCTCGCTGATGGCGGGTCAGAGCGTTGGCATGGTGACGCGCGAGCAGTCGACGCAGGAGATTCTAGACGAGCTGGTGGCACAAGCGATCGATGCGCTGCTGTCGCGCGCGGCGTTCGGTCGCGAGCACGATACCAAGGGAGAGCGCGGCGCAACGCTGCGCTCCCGGGCGGAAGCCTGATGGAACCTGGCGCGGCGGCCGCTGGGTCCCGCCGCGTCCTCCGTCGTTTGCGCGACGTGATGGCCGGCGAGGGGACGGCCCAGCAGAAACTTGACACGATCGTGCGCATCGTCGCAGCCGACATGGTGGCCGAGGTGTGCTCGTGCTACATCCGCCGCGCTGGCGACTTGCTGGAACTGTTCGCCACTGAAGGCCTGCGACCGGAAGCGGTGCACCGCACGCGCCTGCTCGTGGGCGAGGGTTTAGTCGGTGTGATCGCCGCGACGGCGCGGCCGCTGGCGCTGGCCGAAGCGCAATCGCATCCTGATTTCGCCTACCGACCCGAGACCGGCGAAGAGATCTATCACTCGCTCATGGGCGTGCCGATCCTGCGCGGCGGCCGCGTCCTCGGCGTGCTGGTGGTGCAGAACCGCACCCAGCGCCATTACACCGAGGACGAGATCGAAGTGCTGCAGACCATCGCCATGGTGCTGGCGGAGATCGCGGCTTCGGGCGACTTGGTCAGTCCGGTGGAGCAGCAGCCGGGCGAGGGCAATGTCACGTTGCCGACGCGGCTCGATGGCGTCCGGCTCAACGCTGGCCTCGCTGTCGGCCAGGCTGTGCTGCACCAGCCGCGGGTCGCGATCCGCCGCATCGTGGCCGAGGACATCGATGCCGAACTCGAACGTCTGCGCGAGGCGACGGCCGCGATGCAGAACGCGATCGACCAACTGTTGGCGCAGACCGACATGCCCGATTCCGGCGAACACCAGGACGTGCTGGAAACCTATCGCATGTTTGCGGCCGACCGCGGCTGGCTTCAGCGCATCGCCGACGCGGTGCGCGGGGGCCTAACGGCGGAAGCGGCGGTTCAGCGCGTGCTCGACAACACTCGCGCGCGGCTGCTGCAGGCGACCGATCCCTACATCAAGGAGCGCCTCGCCGACCTCGAGGATGTCGCTAACCGACTGCAATCGCATCTCACCGGCAAGCCGACCACCGCCGCGCGGCAGGGGGAATTGCCCGAGGAGTTCGTGCTGGTCGCGCGCAGCATGGGGCCAGCCGAGTTGCTCGATTACGATCGCCGCCGGTTGAAGGGTGTGGTGCTTGAGGAAGGCTCGCCCGGAGCCCACGTCGCCGTCGTCGCGCGGGCGCTCGATATCCCGGTCGTCGGCCGCGTTAAGGACGTGTTGCTGCGCGTCGAGGCCGGCGATCTCGTTGTGGTCGACGGCGACGATGCGCTCGTCGTGCTGCGTCCGACCGAGGACCTGGTGCAAGCGGCGCAGGCGCGCATCCGCATCCGTCAGGGCCAGCAGGAACAGTATGCCGCGCTAAAGGACCTGCCGGCCGAAACCAAGGACGGCGTGCGCATCGAGCTCAATCTCAACGCCGGGCTGCTGATCGACCTGCCTTATCTCGGCGAGGCCGGCGCGCATGGCATCGGCCTGTTCCGCACCGAATTGCAATTCATGCTGCGCGAGGAATTTCCGACCGTGGTGCAGCAGGCGGCGCTCTACCGCCGCGTGCTCGACCAAGCTGGCGAGCGGCCGGTGACGTTCCGGACGCTCGATATCGGCGGCGACAAGCTGCTGCCTTACATGGAAGGCGAGCGCGAGGAAAATCCGGCGATGGGTTGGCGGGCCGTACGCATCGCCCTCGACCGCCCGGCGCTGTTGCGCCAGCAGCTGCGCGCCTTCATCCGCGCGGCTTCGGGCAAGCTGCTGCGCGTCATGTTCCCGATGGTTGCCGAGATTGCCGAGTTCGATGCGGCGCGCGAGGTGCTCAGCCTCGAACTCGACCGCGTGCGCAAGCGCGGCGGCACGCTGCCGAAGGCGGTCGAAGCCGGCGTCATGCTCGAGGTACCCGCCCTGCTTTGGCAGCTACCGGACCTGTTGAAGCGCGTCGACTTCATCTCGGTCGGCACCAACGATCTGCTGCAATTCCTGTTCGCTGCTGACCGTGGTAACGCGCGGGTCGCCGAGCGCTACGACTATCTCTCGCCGGCGGTGCTGCGGGTGCTGACCGATATCGCGCGGGCGTGTGGCGCCGCCGGCAAGCCGTTTGCGCTCTGCGGCGAGATGGCCGGCGATCCGCTCGGCGCGATGGCGCTGATCGCGGTCGGCTATCGCAATCTGTCGATGGCACCGCGCTCGTTCGGCCGGGTCAAGGCAATGGTGCGCTCACTCGACTGCGGCATCCTGCGCGACTTCCTTGCGACGCTCGGCGGTCACGCCGGCAGCTTGCGCGGGAGTCTGCACGACTTCGCCCGCGACCACGGCGTGGAAATCTGAGCGCGTCGCGATTCCGACGACGGTTGCGACTGCGGGCGCCTTGGGACACTATTCCTGCCGAGGGTCCATGTCGTCTTTCCCGGACCAAAATGGCTCGGAATCGGAGAGCGGTCCGCCGGACGCCGCGCTCGACGTCGATGCTGCGCCCGCGCGGCCGAAGCACACGATCGGCGCGCTCTTGCGCGAAACCCGTGAAAGCTATGGCGGTGACATCGAACGGATCGCTAACGCGCTGCGCATCCGTGCGCAGTATCTGGTCGCGATCGAGGAGGGCCGCTACGACCGGCTGCCGGCACCGGTCTACGCGCTCGGCTTCGTGCGCGCCTACGCCGTGCATCTCGGCCTCGACGGCGAAGAAGCCGTGCGGCGCTTCAAGCAGGAGGCGAGCGGATTCGAGATTTCCCGCGATCTGGTGTTCCCGGTGCCGCTTGGCGAACGTGGCATTCCGCGCGGCCGGATTCTCGCGGCGGCGGTGCTGTTGCTGCTCGCCGCTTATGGCGGCTGGTATTACCTCTCGTCGGGTGGTCGCGTTCGGCCCGAACGCGTGAGCGCGGTCCCGGCGTCGCTGCTGCCGGCGGCGCCGCCGAAGAGCGCGCCGACGACGTCGACGCCTTCCGTCGCCCCGCCGGCGAGCTCACCGCCGGTGTCGGCGACACCGGCACCGGCCTCGCCCGCCGGTCCGGCGTCGCCGCCGACGCATCCGGCCGCCGACGTCAATCCGCCGGTCGCGCCGGTGCTGAAGCCGCCGCCGGGCATCGCGCCGCTGCCGTCGCCGCATACCGAGGCCGGTCCACCGCCGCAGACCGCGGCGGTACCGTCGGACACGACTGTGACCCTGGGGCCGAGCGATACGCACGTCTTCGGCGTCATTGACGGAGCGGCGCGCATTGTCATCCGCGCGCGATCCGATTGCTGGGTGAAGGTTCGTGACCAAAATGGGACAACAATGTTCGAGCACTTGCTGAAGGTCGGCGACGTTTATCGCGTGCCAGACCAGCCGGGATTGCAACTCTATGCCGGCAACGCGGACGGCCTGACCGTGACGGTCGATGGCCGTGCCGCGCCGCCATTCACCGGCAAGGTACGTCACGATATCCGCCTCGATCCCGCGCTACTCAAGGCCGGCACCGCGGTCGTCAACTGAGGCGCTTCGGCCTTGGTTTGAGGCCGTAAAACGCGCTATAACCCGGGCCAGCCGGGTGCCGATCCCGGGGCTCCTAATCTGGCATTGCAAGGGTTCGAAGAGGTTCCGTCATGAGCGTGCGTCCCTATCGCGATATCACTCGACGGAAGAGCCGGAAGATTCACGTCGGTCCGGTGCCGGTCGGCGGCGACGCGCCGATCACGGTGCAGTCGATGACCAACACTCTCACCCACGACGTCAAGGCGACGATCGAACAGATTCAGGCGCTCGAGCGTGCCGGTGCCGACATCGTGCGCGTCTCCTGCCCCGATGAGGAATCGTCGGCGGCGCTCAGAGACATCGTGCGTCAGGTGAAGGTGCCGATCGTCGCCGACATCCATTTCCACTACAAGCGGGCGATCGAGGCGGCGAAGAACGGCGCGGCGTGCCTGCGCATTAATCCCGGCAATATCGGCTCAGCCGAGCGCGTGCGCGAGGTGGTGAAGGCAGCGAAGGATCACGGCTGCTCGATGCGCATCGGCGTCAACGCCGGCTCGCTCGAGCGCGACCTGCTCGAGCGCTACGGCGAGCCCTGCCCGGAGGCCATGGTCGAGAGCGCGCTGAACCACGCCAAGATTCTCGAGGACAACGACTTCTTCGAGTTCAAGATCTCGTGCAAAGCGTCGGACGTGTTTCTAGCTGTCGCGGCCTATCAGCAGTTGGCCGAGGCTTGCGATTATCCGCTCCATCTTGGCATCACCGAGGCCGGTGGCATGCTCACCGGCACGACCAAGTCGGCGATCGGCATGGGCTCGCTGCTCTGGGCCGGGATCGGCGACACCATCCGTGTCTCGCTCTCGGCCGAGCCGGTCGAGGAAATCAAGATCGGCTACGAGATTCTCAAGGCGCTCGGCCTGCGCCGGCGCGGCGTCACGGTGATCTCGTGCCCGTCCTGCGCGCGGCAGAATTTCGAGGTGATCAAGACGGTCGAGATTCTGGAGCAGCGGCTGGCGCACATCACCACGCCGATGACGCTGTCGGTTATCGGCTGCGTCGTCAACGGCCCGGGCGAGGCGCGCGAGACCGATATCGGCTTCACCGGCGGCGGCAACAACACGCACCAGGTCTATGTCGCGGGCGTGCCGCACCATCGCCTCAAGGACCAGAACATCGTCGATCACTTGGTCGAGCTGGTCGAGAAGAAAGCCGCCGAGATCGAAGCGAAAAAGCAAGACGAGAAGGCGGCCGAGCCGGCGGAGGTCGCCGCTTCTTGAGTCGGCCAGAGTGAGCCGGGCCCTCCAGCCGGTCCGCGGCACGCAGGACCTATTGCCCGCGGTGATGCGCCGTCACCGCGCCGTCATCGAGACGGCGCGCGGGCATGCGCTGCGTTTCGGCTACGACGAAATCGCGACGCCGGTCTTCGAATTCACTGACGTCTTCGCGCGACCGATCGGCGAGACTACCGATATCGTGATGAAGGAGATGTACAGCTTCGTCGACAAGGGCGGCGAAGAGATAACGCTGCGGCCCGAGAACACCGCTGGCGTGGTACGGGCCGTGATCTCGAACGCGCTGACGCAAAGCCTGCCGCTGCGCTTCTTCTATCACGGGTCGATGTTCCGCTACGAGCGGCCGCAGAAAGGTCGCTTCCGACAGTTCCACCAGATCGGCGTCGAGCTGATCGGCGTCAAGGAGCCTCAGGGTGACGTCGAGGTGATCGCGCTCGGCGCCGACATCCTTCACGCGCTCGGCGTGCTTGAGCGCACGGAGCTGCACCTCAATACGCTGGGCGATCCCGAAAGCCGCGGCGGCTATCGTGATGCGCTGGTGAAATATTTCGGCGCGCACGCGCACAAGCTGTCGGAAGACAGCCGCAAGCGGCTCGAGCGCAATCCACTCCGCATTCTCGACTCGAAGGACGCGGCCGATATCGCGTTGAGCGCCGGCGCGCCACACTTCGAGGATTACCTGACGCCGGCCTCGCATGACTTCTTTCGGCGGGTGCGCGATGGTCTTGACGGGCTCGGCATCCGCTATGTCCTCGATCCGCGTTTGGTGCGCGGTCTCGATTATTACACCCATACCGCGTTTGAGTTCGTCACGACCGAGTTAGGTTCGCAGGGTGCGGTGCTGGCGGGCGGACGCTACGATGGTCTGATGGGCGTGATGGGTGGCCCGGAGACGCCAGGCGTCGGCTGGGCGGGCGGCATCGAGCGGTTGTCGCTGATGATCGCCGAGCCGCCGGCACCGCCGCGGCCGATCGCGCTGGTGCCGATCGGCGGTGACGCCGAAGCGCTGGCGCTGAAGCTGGCTCAGGAGTTGCGCCGCGATGGCTTTGCTGTCGATCTCGCCTATTCCGGCAACCTGCAGAAGCGCATGCGCCGCGCCGACCGCATCAAGGCGCGCGTCGCGGTGATCGTGGGCGAGGACGAACTGAAAAGCGGCCGAGCGGCGCTGCGCGATCTCGACGCCGGCACGCAAACCGACGTGCCGCTGACCGCGCTCAAGGACCGTCTGGCGGCCTTCCGGGGCTGACATGGCAGACAAGACCCCGTTCGACGCCAAGCTCGACCGCCTGGTGGCGCGCCACGCCGAGTTGAGCGCCGCGATGGCCGATCCCGCGCGCACCGGCGATTTCGCCAAGCTCGCCAAGGAGTACAGCGAGTTGACGCCGGTGGTCGAAGGCATTGCGGCGCTGCGCAAGGCCGAGGCCGAACGGATGTCGCTGGAGGAGCTGATCGGCGGCGGCGATCCCGAGATGAAGAAACTGGCCGAGGTCGAGCTCGATACGGTGAAAAAGCGGCTACCGGCGCTCGAAGAGCAGGTCAAGACGCTGCTCCTGCCGAAGGACGAGGCCGACGAGAAGAACGCCATACTCGAAGTCCGTGCTGGCACCGGCGGCGAAGAGGCGGCACTGTTCGCCGCGCAGCTTTTCCGCATGTACCAGCGCTACGCCGCACTCAAGGGTTGGCGCTTCGAGGCGATGGAGCTATCGGAAACCGGTCTCGGCGGCCTGAAAGAGGGTATCGCGTCGATCAGTGGTCGCGGCGTCTTTGCCCGACTCAAGTTCGAATCGGGCGTTCATCGCGTTCAGCGCGTGCCCGCAACCGAGGGTTCGGGCCGGATCCATACCTCGGCGGCGACCGTCGCAGTGCTGCCCGAGGCCGAAGAGGTCGACGTCAAGATCGACGAAAAGGATCTGCGCATTGATGTCTTCCGCTCGTCCGGACCCGGCGGCCAGTCGGTCAACACCACCGACAGCGCCGTGCGCATCACACACATCCCGACCGGCATCGTCGTCTCGCAGCAGGACGAGAAGTCGCAGCACAAGAACAAGGCGAAGGCGATGAAGGTGCTGCGTGCGCGGCTCTATGAACGCGAGCGTCTGGCGCGCGAGACTGAGCGTGCGGCGTCGCGCAAGAGCCAGGTCGGCACCGGCGACCGCTCCGAGCGCATCCGCACTTACAATTTCCCGCAAGGACGCGTCACCGACCATCGCATCAATCTGACTCTCTACAAGATTGCGCAGGTGATGGAGGGCGAGGCGCTTGACGAGTTCGTCGACGCGTTGCTGGCGGAGGACCGCGCCGCCAAGCTGGCGGAGGCAGAATGAGCGTCGCAGTGAAGGACCAGCTCCTGGACGCGACTCGCCGCCTCGCGGCCGCCGGCATTGCCAATGCGCGACACGAGGCGCGGTTGCTGCAGGCGCTGGCGGGAAGCGATGCAGCGCGATTCGCGGCCTTTGTTGGGCGGCGCACCGCGCACGAGCCTTATGCGCGCATCCGCGGTGCGCGCGAGTTCTGGAGTCTCGATTTCACGCTGTCGGCGGATACGCTCGATCCGCGGCCCGACAGCGAGACGCTGATCGAGGCAGCGTTCGCCGCGCTGCCGGACCGTGGCGCGGCCCTGCGCGCGATCGATTTCGGCACCGGCACCGGCGCACTCCTGCTGGCGCTGCTGAGCGAGTATCCCGCCGCGACGGGCATCGGCATCGACATTCTCGCCGGCGCCGTGACGACGGCGCGGCAGAACGCCGCGGCCTTGGGCCTCGCCGCGCGCGCCAGCTTCATCGCCGGCGACTGGGCTGAAACAAAATTGGTGCCGGCGGATATTGTTCTCGCCAATCCGCCATATATATCCGGTGACGAGATGACGGCGTTGCCGCCCGAAGTGCGGTGCTTCGATCCGCATCGCGCGCTCGATGGCGGTCGCGATGGACTGGAGGCGTACCGGTCGCTCGCGCCGGTCTTGAACGGCGCATTGCGTCCGGCGGGTTGGGCGTTCGTGGAACTCGGCTTCGGCCAAGCCGAAGCGGTAACGCAGATCATGGCGGCGGCCGGCTTGCGAGCGATAGAAACGCGGCGCGACCTCGCGGGATGCGAGCGATGCCTCATTCTGCGGCAAGGAAATTTACCCGCCGGTAAGGCGGACCGCGCAAAAAAACAGGTTGGCTTCGGCGGCCATCCCGTCTAGGGTGAACCCGCCAAAAGCCAAGGAGCCATGTGCTCCGCGCCTCAGGCGCACAAACCGCCCCTTTTTCGATTTACCGCCGGCAAGAGTGCCGTGCGCGAGGAGTTGATACCGCTTCGGATTCGGGGCGAAGCCGTAAAGGCACGATCGAACTGCAAACGATGACTTCGACTGTAAGGAACTCATGAGACCAGGCCAGAAAAATCGTGGGCGTGGTGGACGCAACATGATGGGCGGCCATCCGCAGAACCGGCAGGGCGGCGGGCGCCCGCCGCACCGCACGCAGAGTTTCGACTCGAGCGGGCCGAGCGTGAAGATCCGCGGCAACGCCTACCAGGTGTTCGAGCGCTACATCGCCATGGCCCGCGAAGCCGCGTCCGCCGGCGATCGCATCGCGGCCGAGAATCTCTATCAGCACGCTGAGCACTATTACCGGATCATGCAGGTCAACGGCGGCTACGATAACCAGGGCCAGCGGCCGATGACGCCCGCCGACAACGACATGTCCGGTGGCGACGACATGGACGGCCGTGGTTCGCAACCGGGCGCTCATGGCCAACCGCAGCCGCAGCCGCAATCGCAGATGCAGCAATCACCGCAGCAACCGCGGCCACCGCAACAACACCAGCCCCAGCAACATCCCCAGCCCCAGCCTCAATCTCAGCCGCAGCCGCAGCCGCAAGTTTCGGCACCACAGCCGTCGGCGACGCCTCGTCCGGCCGAGGCGGGGATGCAGCCGCCACCACCGCCAGTCGAACCCGACTACAACGCCTGAGCGAGGGGGCGCCCCGCTGCACCTGAACCGCGCTTTCGGCGCCCTTGTCGGCGTCCGAAATCTCCCCATATTTGAGCCGGAAGACAGATCCGTCGCTTCCAAGAAGGGCGGATGTGTCGGTCTCAAAACGGGGGTCCAATGGACTTCGAGAAATACACGGAGCGCTCAAAGGGCTTCGTTCAAGCGGCGCAAACGCTCGCCCAGCGTTCCGGACACCAACAAATCGTGCCCGAGCACCTGCTCAAGGTGCTGCTCGACGACCGCGAAGGCCTTGCGGCCAATTTGATCCGCGCCGCCGGCGGCGATCCGACGCGCGCGCTGGCCGCCACCGACGCCGCTCTGGCGCGGTTGCCGCGCGTCGAGGGCGCCGGCGCCGGTCAGACCTTCCTGTCGCAGGAACTGGCGCGACTTTTCGGCGAGGCCGAGAAGATCGCGGAGAAAGCCGGCGACAGCTTCGTCACTGCCGAGCGGTTGCTGCTCGCGCTGGCGCTCGACAAGAACTCCGGCGCCGGCAAGACGCTCGCCTCAGCCGGTGTCAACGCCCAGAGCCTCAACGCCGCGATCGAGCAGATCCGCAAAGGCCGCACCGCCGACACCGCGACGGCCGAGCAGAGCTATGACGCGCTCAAGAAATACGCGCGCGACCTGACCGCCGCCGCGCGCGACGGCAAGCTCGATCCGGTCATCGGCCGCGACGAGGAGATCCGCCGGACCATCCAGGTGCTGTCGCGGCGCACCAAGAACAATCCGGTGCTGATCGGCGAGCCCGGCGTCGGCAAGACCGCCATCGTCGAGGGCTTGGCGTTGCGCATCGTCCATGGCGACGTGCCCGAAAGCCTCAAGGACAAGCGCCTGCTGGCGCTCGACCTCGGCGCGCTGGTTGCCGGCGCCAAGTTCCGTGGCGAGTTCGAGGAGCGGCTCAAGGCCGTGCTCAGCGAGATCACCGCCAGCGCCGGCGAGATCATCGTCTTCATCGACGAGTTGCATACATTGGTCGGCGCCGGCAAGGCCGAGGGCGCGATGGACGCGTCCAACATGCTGAAACCCGCTTTAGCGCGCGGCGAGCTGCACTGCGTCGGCGCCACGACACTCGACGAATATCGCAAGCATATCGAGAAGGACGCCGCGCTGGCGCGGCGCTTCCAGCCGGTCTTCGTCAACGAGCCGTCGGTTGAGGACACCATCTCGATCCTGCGCGGCATCAAGGAAAAGTACGAATTGCATCATGGCGTGCGCATCACCGACGGTGCGATCGTCGCCGCGGCGACGCTGTCGAACCGCTACATCACCGACCGCTTCCTGCCCGACAAGGCCATCGATCTCATGGATGAGGCCGCCTCGCGCCTGCGCATGGAGGCGGAATCGAAGCCGGAGGAAATCGACGAGCTCGACCGCCGCATCGTCCAGCTTAAGATCGAGCGCGAGGCGCTCAAGAAGGAAACCGATCCGGCGTCCAAGGACCGGCTGAAGAAGATCGAAGGCGAGCTCAAAGCGCTTGAGAAACAGTCGGCCGACCTGACAGCGCGCTGGCGCGCCGAGAAGGAGCAGATGGCCGGCGCGCAGAAGCTCAAGGAGCAGATCGACAAGGCGCGGATCGAACTCGAGCAAGCGCAGCGCAAGGGCGATTTTACCCGTGCCGGCGAGCTGACCTATGCAGTCATTCCCGATCTCGAGAGAAAGCTCAAAACGGCCGAAGCCGCCGAAAGCAACCGCATGATCGATGAAGCCGTGACCGAGCAGCACATCGCCGCCGTGGTCTCCCGGTGGACAGGCATTCCGGTCGACAAGATGCTCGAAGGCCAGCGCGAGAAGCTCCTCCGGATGGAGAAGAATCTGCGACGCCGCGTGGTGGGGCAGGACGAGGCCGTGGTTGCGGTCTCGAACGCAATCCGCCGTGCCCGTGCTGGCCTGCAGGACCCGAACCGGCCAATCGGCTCGTTCCTGTTCCTCGGCCCGACCGGCGTCGGCAAGACCGAGCTCGCCAAGGCGCTGGCCGAATTCTTGTTCGACGATGAGCAGGCGGTGCTGCGCATCGACATGTCGGAATACATGGAAAAGCACGCGGTCGCGCGCCTCATCGGCGCGCCGCCGGGCTATGTCGGCTACGAGGAGGGCGGCGCCCTGACCGAAGCGGTGCGGCGGCGGCCGTATCAGGTGATCCTGTTCGACGAGGTGGAGAAGGCGCATCCTGACGTCTTCAACGTGCTGCTCCAGGTGCTGGACGACGGCCGGCTGACCGACGGCCAGGGTCGCACCGTCGACTTCCGCAACACGCTGATCATCCTGACCTCGAACCTGGGCAGCGAATATCTTGCCAACCTGCCCGAGGGCCAGGACGTCGCCAGCGTCCGCGGTCCGGTGATGGAGGCGGTGCGCGCCGCCTTCCGGCCTGAATTCCTCAACCGGCTCGACGAGATCCTGATCTTCCGGCGGCTGTCGCGCGCCGACATGGAAGGCATCGTCGGCATCCAGCTCAAACGGCTCGAGCAGCTCCTCGCCGAGCGCAAGATCGCACTCGATCTCGACGACAAAGCGCGAGCCTGGCTGGCGACGACCGGCTACGATCCGGTCTATGGCGCACGGCCGCTGAAGCGCGTCATCCAGCGGGAGCTGCAGAATCCGCTCGCCGAGCAAATCCTCAAGGGCACGATCAAGGACGGCGAGACTGTCGGCGTGACGTCAACAGGCGAAGACCATCTCGCCATCGCCGCCAAGCCAGCGAAGCGCGCTAAGGCGCAGGCCGCGGAGTAAGTCGGAACACGCCGTCTGCGCTCGAATTTGGTTCGTGCGATAATGTTTCGAAATGAACAATCAGGCGTGTATTTCTGGTTCTCGGAACCTGGCATCTTCCGGGTTCGTTCGATTTCTATGGTCTAGATCTTAGAGTACTTCGCGAATATCTGGCGGTAGCGGTGCATAGAGTTGATCGGAGATTTGCCACCGCCTAGACTCGTTTCCACGCCAGTCGCTCGATCGAACTCAAGGTGTTCCAGTACAAATTCCTGCCGTACAAGCAGTACTGATCGGACTCAGCCGGCGCAATTCCGCCATTGCCCTGGCCAGCGGCAGTCGCACGGTCGCGACCGTTCCCTGCGTCGGCCGGCTCGCCAGACTAAGCGTGCCGCCATGCACGCGGAGGATACGGTCGGCGATCGTCAGCCCGAGACCGGCGCCTTCGTGATGCCGGTTCAAGCCCGAATCGGCTTGATAGAACGGTTCGGTCACGCGGTCGATCTCCCCGGCGGCAATACCGATACCCGTGTCCCGGACCTCGATACGTGCTTGGCCATCCGGCTCCGCGACGACGACGATCTCGGCACTGCCGCCCGGCGGCGTGAACTTGACGGCATTGCCGGCGAGATTCAGCAGGGCGCGGCGCAGCATGCCCGCGTTGCCGCGGACATATGCCGTCTCGGCGCGAACGGTGAGCACAATATCAGCGGTTCTCGCGATCTCGGCGATGGCCTGGACCACGTCGTCAGCGAGTGCGGCCAGTTCGACCGTCTCGATTTCGGCCTGTGCCGCTGCGCCGTCGGTGCGCGCCAGATCGAGGATATCGTTGATCACGCCGAGAAGGCGTTGGCCGCTGCGCTGGATATCGCCGGCATATTCCACGTAACGCGCGGCAGCATCAGGCCCGAGCATCTGACGATGAATGATATCGGCGAAGCCGATGATCGCATTGAGCGGCGTGCGCAGCTCATGGCTCATCACGGCGAGGAATTCGCTCTTGGCATGATTGGCCGCCTCGGCCGTCTCCTTGGCGCGGCGTAGCTCGATCTCGGCGCGCTTGCGCTCGGTTATGTCCTCGACCGTGCCTTCGTAATAGAGCAGCTTGCCAGTGCTCGAGCGAACCTCACGGCAGGTCTCGGTGATCCAGATCACCGAGCCGTCGCGGCGATGGACCTCGGATTCGAAATTAGTGACGACACGACGCTCGCGCATGACGCGACGAAATTCGTCGCGCCGCCGCGGATGGACATAGAGCTGTGCGCCGATGTCGGTGAGCGCCGAGAGCAACGCGCCGGGGCTGTCGTAGCCGTAGATGTGAGCGAGCGCCGTATTGGCACGAAGATAACGGCCGGCCGGCGTCGTCTGAAAGACATCCCAGGCGCAGTTCTCGAAAATGTCGCGGTAGCGGTGCTCGGCCTCGAAATGTCGCGCTGCCTGGATGCGGGCCGTGGACGGCGCGGACGACGCGAAGTCGCCGTCTCCATCTGCCAGCACGTGCCGCGTGCGTCGTTTCGGCCGTTCCGCTTGCATGCCAAGTGCTTAGCCGCAATGCGATGAAAAAACGCTGAACGATCCACTGGAGTTGCTGCCCAATTTTTGGGCGGCGACCGCCCGAATTTCAGCCCAACTCAGCCGACCAGTCGAGGCGCTTGGCCTCGTTCAACTCGTCGTTGTGCAGGTTCACGGACTTCAGCTGGGCGCGGCCGATCAAGCGGATGGTCCTCTCTCGGGCGGCGCCGGTTGCCGCATCCCTCGCCGGACGCGGTGCGGCGTCGTCGCGCACTTACCGTGGTCCTGGTTGATGTCGGACTTAACCATGCGTCGCACGCTCGGCCACTGTCAACATCGAGCGGTCGCCGTAGTGGGTTGTCGCGCACCGGTTCAACGGTCGGCGCTTAACGATGATTTCCCTGCCGCGCCAAGGGTTTTTTCGGCCGCCGGAGACCCCATTTAACGGTAGGCTTTCCTTGACTCGATGGGGCCCTGCCGCGATGCTGCCACAAAGCACATCGCGGTATCGCCGCGGCGTGAGCCGCGGCTGGGCAAATTCCCGATCCAGCCTGGGTTCGCGACTCAGGGGGCGATCGGGTCGGAGGAGGATGGGGTTTTGACGGCGCACGGTGGTCCCGCGCGGCAAGGTCTGTATGACCCGGCGCATGAGCATGACGCCTGCGGGGTCGGCTTCATTGCGAACATCAAGAATCGCAAGAGCCACGACCTAGTCGCGAATGGCATCCGGATTCTCGACAACCTCGCGCATCGCGGCGCGGTGGGTTCGGATCCGCTTGCCGGTGACGGCGCCGGCATCCTGATCCAGCTGCCGGAGAGGCTGTTCCGTGACGAAGCCAAGCGGCTGGGTTTCACGCTGCCGGAACCAGGCCATTACGGTGTCGGCATGGTGTTCCTTCCGCGCGACGCCGAGACCCGCCGAGAATGCGAGGCGACTATCACGCGTCTCATCGCCGCCGAAGGCCAGACGCTGCTCGGCTGGCGCGACGTGCCAGTGGATTCGACGGCGCTGGGCGACAGCATCAAGCCGATCGAGCCGGTGATTCGGCAGTTCTTTGTCGCACGCGGCGCCAACTGCGCCGATGCCGAGGCGCTTGAGCGCAAGCTCTACGTCATCCGTAAGCAGTCGCACGCGACCGTGCGGGCGAAGAAGCTGATGGAAGGCGCGGCATTCTACATCGCCAGCCTGTCGACCCGGACGATCATTTACAAGGGCATGGTGATTCCGGAGCGCCTCGCGCATTACTACAAGGATCTCAAGGATCCGCGCGCCGAATCGGCGCTGGCGCTGGTGCATGCGCGCTTCTCGACCAACACTTTTCCGTCATGGGAACTGGCGCATCCCTTTCGCTTTCTCGCGCATAACGGCGAGATCAACACGTTGCGCGGCAATATCAACTGGATGATGGCGCGGCGGCATTCGATGACCTCGAAGCTGCTGGGCGAGGACTTGGCGAAGCTTTGGCCGCTCATCGGCGATGGTAACTCGGACTCGGCGACGCTCGACAATTGCCTCGAGCTGCTCATCGCTGGCGGTTATCCGATGGTCCACGCGCTGATGATGATGATTCCGGAGGCGTGGGCGGAAAACCCGCTGATGGATAGGGACCGGCGCGCCTTCTATGAATATCACGCGGCGCTGATGGAGCCGTGGGACGGACCCGCTGCGATCGCCTTCACCGATGGCCGCCAAATCGGCGCCACGCTCGACCGCAACGGCCTGCGGCCGGCGCGGTTCTTCATCACGTCGGACGACCATGTAGTGATGGCATCGGAAGCCGGCGTACTCGATGTGCCCGAAGAAAAGATCGTCCGCAAATGGCGGCTCGAGCCCGGCAAGATGCTGCTGGTCGATCTGATGAAGGGCCGCATCGTCGACGATGCCGAGCTCAAGGCCGAGATCGCCCGCGCCAAGCCGTATCAGAAGTGGCTCGACCAGACTCAGATCAAGCTCGAATCGCTGCCCGAGGAAGTGACGCCCTTGCCACCGCCGGCCGACGTGCTGCTCGATCGCCAGCAGGCCTTCGGCTACACGCAGGAGGACATCAAGTTCTTTCTCAAGCCGATGGTGCTGACCGCTGAGGATACCGTCGGCTCGATGGGTCGCGACACGCCGCTGGCGGTGCTTTCGGACCGGCCCAAGCTGCTGTTCGACTATTTCCAGCAGCGCTTCGCCCAGGTCACCAACCCGCCGATCGATTCGATCCGCGAAGAACTGGTTATGTCACTGGTCTCGCTGGTCGGACCGCGACCCAACCTGCTCGATCTCGAGACCGGCGGCTCGCACATCCGGCTCGAGCTGCATCAGCCGATCCTCACCAACATGGACATGGAGCGGGTGCGCCGAATCGAGGACAACACCAACGGCCATTTCAAGAGCTTCACGCTCTCGACCTGCTATCCCGCGACCGAGGGTGCCGATGGGATGGGGCCCGCGTTGGGGCGCATCTGCGCCGAGGCCAAGGACGCCGTGCGCGCCGGCTCAAACATCATCGTGCTGTCGGATCGCGCGCTCGATGCCGAGCACATTGCAGTGCCGTCGCTGTTGGCGGTCGCCGCTGTTCATCACAATTTGATCCGCGAGGGGCTGCGTACTGAGGTCGGCCTGGTGGTTGAAACCGGCGAAGCGCGTCAGCTCCACGATATCTGCTTGCTCGCTAGCTACGGCGCCGAAGCGATTAATCCTTATCTCGCGCTCGACAGCATCGCGGCGCTGAAGCGCGATCTGGGCGAGAAGCTTGTCACCGAGGCTGAGGCGCAGAAGCGTTACATCAAGGCGCTGACCAAAGGCATCCTGAAGGTGATGTCCAAGATGGGCATCTGCACCTTCCAGTCCTATTGCGGCGCCCAGATCTTCGACGCGGTCGGACTCAACCACTCCGTGCTCGACGAATACTTCACCGGCACGACCTCGCCGGTCGAGGGCATTGGCCTCAAAGAGATCGCCGAGGAGACCGTGCGCCGCCACCGGCTAGCCTTCGGCGATGCGCCGGTCTATCGCAACGCGCTCGATCCGGGCGGCGAGATCCTCTACCGCGTGCGTGGCGAGCAGCACATCTGGACCATGGACACGGTGGCGTTGTTGCAGCATGCGGTGCGCGGCAACAACTATCGCAAGTACAAGGAATACGCGCGCCGTGCCGGCGACCAAGAGGACGGCGCCGTCGCGTTGAGGGGCCTGCTCGATTTCGACTTCATGCCAGAGTCAATCCCGCTCGACGAGGTCGAACCGGCGGAGCACATCATGCGCCGCTTCTCGACCGGCGCCATGTCGTTCGGCTCGATCTCATGGGAGGCGCATACCACCCTCGCCATCGCCATGAATCGCATCGGCGGCCGTTCGAACACCGGCGAGGGCGGCGAGGATCCGCGGCGCTATACGCCGCTCGACAACGGCGATTCGCTGCGCTCGGCGATCAAGCAGGTCGCGTCCGGTCGGTTCGGCGTCAACGCCGAGTACCTGGTCAACGGCGACATGCTGCAGATCAAGATGGCGCAAGGCGCAAAACCGGGCGAGGGCGGCCAGCTGCCCGGCCATAAGGTCGACGACTGGATCGCACGCACCCGTCACACGATGCCCGGCGTCGGCTTGATCTCGCCACCGCCGCACCACGACATCTACTCGATCGAGGATCTGGCGCAGCTCATCCACGACCTGAAGAACGTCAATCCGAAGGCCTGGATCAGTGTCAAGCTGGTGGCCGAGATCGGGGTCGGCACCATCGCCGCCGGTGTCGCCAAGGCCTACGCCGATCACGTCACCATCGCCGGCCACGAAGGCGGCACCGGCGCGAGTCCGCTGACCTCGATTCACCACGCCGGCGAGCCGTGGGAGATCGGCCTCGCCGAGACGCACCAGACGCTGGTGCTTAACGGCCTGCGCGGCCGCATCTCGGTGCAGGTCGACGGCGGTCTGCGCACCGGCCGGGACGTCATCGTTGGCGCACTGTTGGGCGCCGATGAGTTCGGCTTCGCCACCGCGGCCCTCATCGCCGAGGGCTGCGTAATGATGCGCAAGTGTCACCTCAATACCTGCCCGGTCGGCGTCGCGACGCAGGACAAAGAGCTGCGCAAGCGCTTCGTCGGCAAGCCGGAGGACGTCATCACGTATTTCCGCTTCGTCGCCGAGGAAGCGCGCGAACTGATGGCGAAACTCGGCTTCCGCACCTTTAACGAGATGATCGGCCGCACCGATCGGCTTGTGATGCGCCGCGGCTTGAACCATCCCAAGATGCGTCAGCTCGACCTCAGCCACGTACTCTATCGGCCGCAAGTGCCGGCCGGCACCAAGACTTATCAGTGCGAGGCGCAGAATCACCGGCTCGAGAAGGCGCTCGACCACAAGCTGATTGCTGCGGCCAAGCCGGCGCTCGAGCACGGCAAACGCGTCGTCATTGAGACGCCGGTACGCAACGTCAACCGCACCGTCGGTGCCATGCTGTCGGGTGAGGTGGCGCGGCGCTACGGCGACGCAGGCCTGCCCGATGCCACGATCGACGTCCGCTTCAAGGGTACCGGCGGCCAGACCTTCGGCGGCTTCTTGGCGCGTGGCATCGCCTTCACGCTCGAAGGCGCGGCCAACGACTATGTCGGCAAGGGCCTGTCAGGTGGCCGGCTAGTGATCTATCCGCCACGCGACAGCAAGCTCGCGCGTGACAAAAGCATCATCGTCGGCAACACCGTGCTTTACGGCGCTATCAATGGAGAGTGCTATTTCAGCGGCGTGGCTGGCGAACGCTTCGCCGTGCGCAATTCGGGCGCGGTGGCAGTGGTCGAGGGCGCCGGCGCGCATTGCTGCGAATACATGACCGGCGGCATCGTCGCGGTGCTCGGCGATACGGGTCCGAACTTCGCCGCTGGCATGAGTGGCGGCGTTGCCTACGTTCTCGACGAGCGCGGCGATTTCAAGACCCGCTGCAACACCGCGATGGTCGAGCTCGAGCCGCTCCAGGGCGATGATGGTCCGGTCGATGCGGATCAGCCGATCGCGTTCACCTATTCGCTCCACGAGAACGACTTCCGCCTGTTGCGCCGCATGATCGAGCGGCATGCGCGGCTGACCCAAAGCCCGCGCGCCCGCCTGATCCTCGACGGTTGGGCAGAGTGGCAGAACCGCTTCGTCAAGGTCATGCCGATCGAGTATCGGCGTGCCCTGCAAAAGATCGAGAATGTGCAGAAGGTCCGGCCCGTGGAGATTGGCGTCGCAGTGAGCGCCTGATCCAATGGGTAAGCCGACCGGGTTCATGGAGTTCGAACGGCGCGACCATGCCTCCGCGCCGGTCGAAGAGCGCATCAAGCACTATCGCGAGTTCGCCGAGCCGCTGCCGGCCGACGAGCTGAAGCGCCAGGCGGGGCGCTGCATGGATTGCGGCACGCCCTACTGTCACGCCGCCTGCCCGGTGAACAACATCATTCCGGACTGGAACGATCTGGTCTATGACGGCGACATGCGGCGCGCCCTTGAGGTGCTGCACTCGACCAACAACTTTCCGGACATCACTGGCCGCATCTGCCCGGCGCCGTGCGAAGCGTCGTGCACGCTCAACCTCATCGAATCGCCGGTCACCATCAAGACGATCGAGCACGCCATCGCCGAGCGCGGCTGGGAGGCAGGCTGGGTCGCGCCGCAGCCGGCGAAGCACCGCACCGGCAAGCGCGTCGCGGTCATCGGCTCGGGACCGGCCGGTCTCGCCTGTGCGCAGCAGCTGGCGCGCGCCGGCCACGAGGTGGCGGTCTATGAAAAGGCGCCGCGGATCGGCGGTCTGTTGCGGCTCGGCATTCCCGATTTCAAACTCGAGAAGCACGTCGTCGATCGCCGGATCGCCCAGATGCGTGCGGAAGGCGTGGTGTTTCACGTCAATACGCATGTCGGGCTGAACCTGCCGGTGGCCAAGCTCCTCAAAGCAAACAATGCCCTGGTCTTTGCCATCGGCGCCGAGCAGCCGCGCGACTTGCCGGTGCCGGGCCGTGAACTTTCGGGCATCCATTTCGCGATGGACTTCCTGATGCAGCAGAACCATCGCGTCGCCGGCGAGAAATTTGACGGTCCCGACATTCTCGCCGGCGGCAAGAACGTGCTGGTGATCGGCGGTGGCGATACCGGCTCGGACTGCATCGGCACCGCCAACCGGCAGGGCGCCAAGTCAGTGACCCAGATCGAGATCATGCCGCAGCCGCCGGAGCACGAGGATAAGCTGCTGACCTGGCCCGAATGGCCGATGAAGCTGCGCATCTCGTCGTCGCAAGAAGAGGGCGTCGACCGCGATTGGTCGGTCCTGACCAAGGCATTCACCGGCAAGGACGGACGGGTGACCGGGCTCGATTGTGTGCGTGTCCAATGGCACCGCGATGGCGATGGCCGCCCGCAGATGGTCGAAATGTCGAACAGTGCGTTCCATGTCCTGGCCGATTTGGTGCTGTTGGCGATGGGTTTCGTCCATCCGGTGAAGCCCGGCGCGGTCGACGCCCTGGGCCTCGGGCTCGACACGCGCGGCAACATCAAGGCGAACACTGAGAATTACCGGACCAGCGTCGACAAGGTCTTCGCCGCCGGCGACGCGCGCCGCGGCCAGTCGCTGGTGGTCTGGGCGATTCGCGAGGGTCGGCAATGTGCCCGCGCCGTCGACGAATTCATGATGGGAAGATCCGACCTGCCGCGATGATGTGGTGGTGCCTCGCCGCGGCGATCGCGCTGCTGCTCGCATCGAGCGTCGGCGCTCACGCAGCCGACGACGTGTCCGCCCGCGCTTGGGAAATTGGTCCCTACCGGGTGACGCTCGCGCACGTCGCGGGCGGCCTCATGCCGTCCGATCGGCTGCGCATCTGGCGCGGCGACCGGGTCGTCTACGCCACCCAAGACCGTTCGCTCGCGGTCAGTCCTAATCATCTCTTCGTCCGCGCCGGCGGCGACGCACCGGTGCGAGTCGGCGCCGATCTGCTCGGACTGGGGTTGCCGGTCCTGGCGATCGAGCGCTTCAGCGGTGGTGCGCATTGCTGCTTTGCAGTGACGCTCGTCGTGCTCGGTCGAACCGCGCGGGTGATACCGACGATCGACGGCGCCGATTCGGGCGTCATGTTCGTGCGGTGGCCGGGCGAGCGCGCGCTCGTGGCCCATGTCTGGGATCCGATCTTTGCTTACTACCGCATCTATTTCGCGGCGTCGCGTCCGCCCGAAGTGACGCTACGCTTCGATCCGCGGGCGATGCGTTACGTGCCGGCGCCCGATCTGATGCGGCGACCGGCGCCGTCGGCGCTCGCCAAGGCGGTTGCCGCGGCGCGTGCCGGCTGGCCCGACGATCCGCAATGGGTGTCGCCGCCGCTCCTGCATCTCGTCGGCGACCCGATCTACACCGGTCATCTCCGGTTGGCGCACGAGGTCACCCGGCGCGCTTGGCGCTCCGATCGCGGAGATCCCGAAGCGTTCTGGCATGATTTGACGAAATGCCAGCTGCGGCGCAGCGCTTACTGGCCGGCCGTGGCCACGCTCAACGGCCTGCCCGCGCTGAAGCCCGCGCTTTCATGCCGGGCGAACTAGCTGGCGAAAAAGACACCGAGCGCTTGCTCGAACTGCACCGGCCGCTCGAGGATCGACGCGTGACGCGCCGGCGCGAGCCAGGCGAGGTGCGCACCGCGAATGTTGGCGTTGAGCCAACGCACCGCATCGAGGAAGCTCGGAATGTCCTGTTCGCCGCAGACCACCAGCGTTGGCGCAGCGATTTTCGGGGTGAGCCCACGCAGATCAGCTGCCGCTAGCGCCTCGCAGGCCCGGGCATAGCCCTCGCCGGAACAGTGCGCGAAGGCCTCGCGCACGTAGCGCACGGCCGGCGGATCCTGCGCCGCGAAACCTTTGGTGAACCAGATTTCGAGAAGGCCGGGGATCAGCGACGTGACGCCGTCCTTACGCGCCTGCGCGGCGCGCACGGCCCACATGCTGCGCAGCTCGTCGGTGTAACGCGGTGTCGTGTCGACAAGCACCAGCCGATCGACCCGAGTGGGACACGTCGCCGCGAAGTGCTGCGCAACCAGGCCGCCGAGCGAGATGCCGGCAACCGTCGCGCGCGTGACGCCGGCGCGATCGAGAACCGCGGCGAGCTGGGCCGAAAGGTCTGCGATGTCATAGGGCCGCGCCGGTACGGGGGTCTCGCCGTGACCGGGAAAATCGTAGGCGAGCAGCGTGCGGTCACGCGCGATGTCGCGGATCGCCAGCGACCACAGTCGGTGATCGACACCGAGGCAATGCAGCAGCACCAAAGGCGGGCCGTTGCCCATGCGGTGCAACGTGACGGCCTGGGCGTCGAGCGCAGGATCAATTCCGTTCATCGCCCCTCCCGTTCTTAATCTTTGCTTTACCATAACCCACACCCAACCGCCGCGCCGCGGCAAACCCAACGTTAATCATTCTCGGTCAAACTCGGCCTCGAACTTCCCTGGCGACGAATTTTCCCGCATGACCGGCATACTGAACGGCACCTATCAACCGATGCTCGTCGTCCTGTCGATGGGCGTCGCGACCTGGGCGTCCTTCGTCGCGCTCAACGTGGCCCCGCGCATCTGGTCGTCGACCGGCTGGCCGCGAATCGGTTGGATTCTCGCGGCCGCGACGGCCATGGGCGGCGGCATCTGGTCGATGCACTTCATCGCCATGCTCGCCTTCTCGCTGTCGGTGCCGGTGGGCTACAGCATTCCCGTGACGCTGATTTCCCTGGCCATCGCGATCGACGTCACGGCGGTGGGCTTCGCGATCATCGCCGGCGGGCGCAGCACGCGGCGGCTGGCCCTGGCGGGCGTCATCATGGGCCTGGGCGTGGCGGCAATGCACTACACCGGCATGGCGGCCATGCAGCTGCCGGCCGTCATCAGCTACGATCCCACGCTTGTCGGCTTGTCGATCCTCATCGCTTGCGTCGCCGCGACCGCCGCGCTGTGGATCGCGTTGCGCGAGAAGGGCACTCTCTGGCGCGCCGGTGCGGCCGTGGTCATGGGTGTGGCCGTCTATGGCATGCATTACACCGGCATGGAAGCCGCCCGCTTCACCACCATGCCGGGCCTGCTGCATCCATCGACCGCGCAGCTCAATCAAAGCAGTCTCGCGATCATCATCGCCGCCGCGAGTGCCATAATCTTCGCGCTGGAGTTACTGTCGGTCAGGTTCGACCGCCACCTCGAATCCATGCGCGAGCGCGAGCAGCATATCGTCCAGTCTACCACCGACCGATTCCGTCATCTGGTGCAGAGCTCGAACGACATCTTCCTGGTCGTAACACGCACCGGACAGATCACCTTCGTGGTCCAGTCGCAAGGTCTGACCGGTTTCGACGTCAAGGCGCTCGAGAGCGGCAGCATTTTCGATCTGGTCGAGGGCCAGGGCGCAGATTTGCTGCGCCGCGCGTTGATCGTGCACGGGCCGCGGTCGACGGCGGCGCATGTCGATCACATCAAGATCCGCAAAGCCGGCGGGCCGTTGCGCGATTACGAGGCGACGTTGTGCAACATGACACACGAGCCGGCGATCGGCGGCGTGGTCGTGACCTTCCATGACGTGACCGAGCGCGAGCGCGCCGTGTCCGAACTGCTCCAGACCAAGCAGGTGTCCGAGGATGCCAGCCGCCTCAAGAGCGAGTTTATCGCCAACATGAATCACGAACTGCGGACGCCGCTCAATGCCATCCTTGGCTTCTCCGAGATGCTGATGAACGACGCGCAAGGCAAGCTGGCCGAAGACCGTTATCGCGATTACGCCAAGGACATCAACCGCAGCGGCTCGCAGCTGCTGTCGATCATCAACGACATCCTCGATTTCGCCAAATCCGACGCCAAGCAGCTCTCGCTGAACGAGAGCCTGATCGACGCGGCCACCCTGATCGAAGACAGTGTCCGTTTCGTCACGCCGATCGCCAACAAGAAGGGCGTCATCATCACGGTCAAGATCGCGCCGAACATGCCAACCTTCCGCGGCGACGAGCGCCGCTTGAGGCAAATCCTGCTGAACCTGCTGTCGAATGCCGTGAAGTTCACGCCGGCCGAACGCGAAGTGCGCGTGCTTGCGAGAGTGAGTGACGCCAGTGGTGTGCAGATTGAGGTCGAGGACACCGGCATCGGCATCCCGCCGGACCAGATCAGCCGCGTCATGGAGCCGTTCTATCAGGTCGATGGCTCGCTGGCGCGAACCCAGGAAGGCACCGGCTTGGGTCTGCCGATCGCCAAGTCGCTCGCCGAACTCCACGGCGGAACGCTGACGCTTGAAAGCTCCGTCGGCTACGGCACGACCGCACGCCTCATCCTGCCCCCCGAACGCTGCGTCCGGCAGACTGCGGCGGCCTGATTCCGCCGCGCGGCCGCCATACAGGCGCGCCGTTGCTTCGATGCCATCGCCGGCCTATTGGTAGCCGCCCGAAACCTGGGAATTCGTCATGTTCGCGCGCCTAGCCGAGCCGGCGCTGTTGATCGATATTGCGCTTGCCGGCGACACGGTCGATCCGAAATTCAAACCGCCCGCGCCGCCGACCGAAACGGCTTACGGCACATCGCACGTGACGCCCCCCACGGTCGCCGGCGACCTATGGCAGCGGCCGGATTTCGGTCAAGCCCGGGAGCCGAATCGGGCCGTCGCGCATTAGTAAAGCGCCATGCGGATGCGCGGAGCGGTGCTTCTGGCTGGGCTGTGTCTCTGGGCGTCGACGGCGAACGCCGGGCAGCTATCTGTTCTTGAAGAGAACGATTCGCTCTTCTTTACCAGCGACAAGCATTACAGCCAGGGAATTCGCGGCGCCTACCTGTCGGATCCGCTCGCGTCGGACGACTGGCGCTGCAAGATGTTCGACGCGGTGTCGCCGCTATTTCCCGCAGTGGGGGGCGGCGAACGTCGATTTGATTGGATTTTCCTCGGCCAAAGCATCTTCACGCCGGTCAATCTCACGCTCAATCCGCCCGACCCGCATGACCGGCCCTACGCGGCTTGGCTCTATACCGGCGGGGCACTGCTGCAAGAGAACGGCGATCAGCTGACCGGCCTTGAATTGCTGATCGGCGTGGTCGGACCGGCCGCCGTTGGCCGCCAAGTGCAGAACGACTGGCACCAATTCGTCGTCGGTATTCCCGGCGGCGAGGGCTGGCACGATCAACTGAAGAACGAACCAGGCTTGACGCTGTCCTATGAAAAACACTGGCGCGTCAGGCTCGGTGACCTCGGCGGTGTCGGTGTCGATTTCGTGCCGGCGGCGGGTGTGACCGCCGGCAACGTGTTGACCTATGGTGCGCTTGGCGGCCTGCTGCGGTTCGGGCAGGATCTGAAGGCCGACTACGGCCCGGCGCGCATCCGGCCGGCGCCTTCCGGCACGGATTGGTTCGACGGCGCGCACCTGACGACGCCGCTCGGCTGGTACGTTTTTGCCGGCGCCGAAGGCCGCGCCGTGGCGCACAACATCTTTCTCGACGGCAACACCTTCGCGTCAGGCCCGCGTGTCGCCAAGAAGCCGCTGGTCGGCGATCTGACGGCCGGCGTCGCGCTCTTCTGGCGCAGCGCCATCCGCCTCGACGTCGGCCTGCTGACGCGCACCAAGGAGTTCTACGGCCAACAGGGCGAGGACAGCTACGCCGGATTCCGCTTTTCGTTCGGCCTCTGACGCATCGGTCCCGGCCGACGGGCTTGATCCGGGCGGGGCGACGTGCTTCCTCTGCGCGCCGTAAGCAATGGAGGTCCCATGGCCGATACGCTTAAGGTATTTGCGATCTGCGGGAGCCTACGCAAGGGTTCGTATAACCGTCTCGCACTGAAGGTCGCGGCCGAGAATCTGCCGGCTGGCATGACGCTCGATCAATACGATCGGCTTGGCGAAATTCCGCCCTACAACGAAGACGTCAAGCAGCAAGGCTTCCCGCCGGTTGTGGAGGACCTGGGCCGCCGCATCAAGGAAGCCGATGGCCTGCTCTTCGTCACGCCCGAGTACAATTATTCGGTGCCTGGTGTGCTGAAGAATGCCATCGATTGGGTGTCGCGGCGGCCCGATCAGCCCTTCGCCGGCAAGCCGGTCGCCATGATGGGCGCAAGCGGAGGCATGTTCGGCACCGGCCGCGCGCAATACCACCTGCGCCAGACCTGCGTCTTCCTCGACATGATTCCGCTGAACAAGCCCGAGGTGATGATTCCACAGGCGCAGAACAAGTTCGACGCCCAGGGCAAGCTGACCGACGAGGCCACGCGCAAGTTTATCCAGGACCTGATGGCGGCGCTGGCCGCCTGGATTAAGCGCGTGCGGGATTAGCTACCGCGAATTCGAGCGCAAGCGCCGGAGTGTGGTCGGCGGGCGGCGATGCCATATAGCGGTTGCGTGACGGACGGCGCCGTGACGCAATCGAGGGAGCAGACCATGGCCCTGGCATTGGCGAAGACACCGCAAGGTAGGTCGACGTTTGCGACCGAAATCGCGCGCTGGGCGGCAGTCCGGCGGCGCGATCCCGCTGCCGACGGCCATTTCTACTATTCGGTGCGGACGACCGGCGTCTATTGCCGACCGAGCTGTGCGGCGCGGCCCGCCAGACGCGAGAACGTCGCGTTTCACGACAGCCGCACGGCGGCGGAGGCGGCCGGATTTAGACCGTGCAAGCGCTGCCGGCCCGATGCGCCGCCGCTCGTCGCCCGGCGCACAGCCGCGGTGGCACGAGCGTGCCGCGCGATCGAATCAGCGGAGACAATCCCGAATCTCGCTGCGCTGGCGCGCGATGCCGGCATGAGCCGGTTCCATTTTCACCGCGTTTTCAAGGCCGTGACCGGCCTGACACCGCGCGGTTATGCCGTTGCCTGCCGGGCCCGGCGCCTGCGCGCAGGCCTGCCGCGCGCCGGCAACGTGACCGAGGCAATCTATGACGCCGGCTTCGGCTCGAGCGGCCGGTTCTATGCCGTCTCGGACGCGCTGCTCGGTATGAAGCCGCGGACGTTCCGCGCCGGCGGCGCCGGCGCGGCGATCCGTTTCGCGGTCGGGCAATGTACGCTCGGCGCCATTCTGATCGCGGCGACGATCAACGGCGTGTGCACGATCCTGTTGGGCAATGACCCCGAACGCCTGGTGCAAGACCTCCAGGATCGCTTTCCGCAGGCGGAGCTGGTCGGCGGCGATTCGGCGTTCGAGACGTTGGTCGCGCGGGGTGTCGCCCTGGTGGACGAATCCGGTGCCGCAACCGACCTGCCACTCGATCTGCGCGGCACTGCGTTTCAGCAGCGCGTCTGGCAGGCGCTCCGTACGATTCCACCGGGCGCGACCGCGACCTATGGCGAGATTGCCAGGCGCGTCGGCCGACCGCGCGCGGTGCGCGCGGTCGCACAGGCCTGTGCGGCCAATCCGGTGGCGGTCGCGATTCCCTGTCATCGCGTCGTGCGGCGCGACGGCGGGCTCGGCGGTTATCGCTGGGGCATCGAGCGCAAGCGGGCGCTGCTGGCGCGCGAGGCCAAGAATCGTAGCCGCGCGCGCTAAACCGGCGTCGGCACCCGCGCGGCTGTCAGATCGAACGTCACGCGAAGGATCTCCGCATCCTCGGGCAGCACCGTCAGGGTAAAGCCGAGGTCGCGGCACAACTCGATCATCAGCCGGTTCTCGCGCAGCACGTCGCCACATAGCGTGCGGATGCCACGGCTGCGCGCATAGGCGATGATGCGCTCCATCAGAAAATGGCCGATGCCGTGGCCCTTTTGGTCCGATCGCACGGTGATGGCGAATTCAGCCTGATCGTTGTCCGGGTCTGCCGCCAACCGGACGACGCCGACGATCTCCGGTTGCGGTCCTTCGCCGGCGGCGTCGCACAGCAGCAGCGCCATCTCGCGGTCGTAGTCGAGCTGCGTGAGACGGGCGAGCAGGGCTGTGTTCAGCTCCGCCAGCGGCGCGAAGAACCGCATGCGAACGTCCTCGGATTCGAGATGGTGGAAGAAATCGACAATCGCCGCCGCATCTTCCGGGCGGATCGGCCGCAGCTGATAGGCGTGGGCGCGCAGGACCACGCGCTCGACCAGGGCATCGGGATAAGGGCGGATGGCGAGCCGTGCGGTCGGATCGCCGGTTGCCGGCTGGACCCGCATCCGGGCGTCGAGCGCGATCACACCGTCGGTGTCGGCGAGCAGCGGATTGATATCGAGCTCCGCGACCTCGGCGAAATCGACCGCCAGCTGCGACAGCTTTACGAGCGCCATGGCGATCGCGTCGAGCGCCGCCGCCGGCTCGTTGCGATAGCCCTGCAACAGCCGATAAATGCGCGTCCGAGCCATGAGTGCCTGCGCCAGCGCCAGATTGAGCGGCGCCAGCGCCAGCGCCTTGTCATCGATAATTTCGGCAGCCGTGCCGCCGTGGCCGAAGAGTATCGCAGGCCCGAACTGTGCATCGTCGGTCATGCCGACGATGAGCTCGTAGGCGTTGCGCCGGCTGACCATCAGCTCGACCGTGAACCCCTCGATGCGGGCTTTGGGCGCTGCCCGCCGGACGCGCGCGAGCATCGACTCGGCCTCGGCGCTCGCGGCTTCGGGCGTGGACAGGTCGAGCGCCACGCCGCCGACGTCGCTCTTGTGAGTGATGTCAGGGGACAGGATCTTGACTGCGCACGGCCCGCCGAGGGCGCGCGCGATGACGCCGACCTCCTCCGGATCCCTCGCCGTCTGCGCCGCCGCTACCGGAATGCCGTAGGCGCTCAGCACGGCCTTGCTCTCGGCAGCGCTCAGCCACTGCCGCCGCTCCGCCAGAACTGTATCGATGATCCGGCGAACGTGGTCGCGATCGGGCGCGAAATCTTCCGACGTCGCCGGTGGAACCTGCAGCAGCAGCTGCTGGCTGCGGTGATGGCGGACCAGATGCATGAATCCCCGCACCGCCTCGCTCGGCGTGGCGTAGGTCGGAATGCGCGCGGCGGCGAAGACGCGCCTCGCTTCGTCGGCGGTCCTTTCGCCGACCCAGCTGGTGAGCAGGTTGCGCGGCCTGATCGGGCTGCCGGCGGCCAAGGCGCGCGCCGCTTCAACGGGCGACGCCAGCGCCGTCGGCGCGTTGAGCACGAGCAACGCGTCGGCGTTGCCGTCTCGCCGCGCGATTGCCACCGCCTCGCGGTAGCGCTCGGGCGACGCATCGCCAATAATGTCGATTGGATTGCCGTGCGACCAGGTGTGCGGCAGTACGCGGTCGAGCGCGGCGATCGTCTCGGCCTTAAGTTCGGCCAGCCGGCCGCCGGCCTCGACGAGGCTGTCGGTCGCCATGACGGCAAGGCCGCCGCCGTTCGAGAGCACGGCGAGGCGGTCGCCCGCAATCGGATCGCACAATGCCAGTGTCTCGGCGGCATCGAAAAGCTCGTCGAGTTCGTAGACGCGCAGCATGCCGGCACGGCGGAACGCGGCGTCGTAGACCGCATCCGATCCCGCCAGGGCACCGGTATGCGAGCGTGCCGCGCGCGCGCCTTCGCTGCGGCGCCCCGCTTTGACGACGATGACGGGCTTGGTGCGCGCCGCAATGCGCGCGGCCGACATGAATTTGCGCGGAGCAGTCACGCCCTCGATATAGAGCAGGATAGCGCGCGTCCGGGTGTCGTTCGCCAGATAATCGAGCATGTCGCCGAAATCGACATCCGTCATGTCGCCGAGCGACACCACGTGCGAAAAGCCGATGCCATGCGCCGCTGCCCAGTCGAGCATCGCGGTAATGATCGCACCCGATTGCGCCACGAAGGCAAGATCGCCGTGCGGCGCAGCAATGTGCGCAAAGGTCGCATCGACGCGGCGCTCCGCCGCGATGATGCCGAGGCAATTGGGGCCGACGATGCGCAAGAGGTAGGGCTTCGCCGCCGTCAGCATGGCCTGACGCAGGCGCGCGCCGGCCGCGTCATCGCCCTCGCCGAAGCCGGCAGTGATGACCACGGCGGCCTTGGTGCCACGTTGTCCGAGATCAGCAATCAATCCGGGCACGGTAGCCGGCGGCGTTGCGATTACGGCCAGATCGGGTGCCTGCGGCAAGCTGGCGACGTCGCGGTAGGTCGCAATGCCCCCGATCGAGGCGTGTGTCGGCGTGACCAACGAAATCGGCCCGTCGAAACCGGCGGCCGTGAGATTGCGCGTCAGGACGCCGCCGACCGACGCAGGCTTGTCGCTGGCACCGATCAGGGCGATCGAGTGCGGCTTGAACACGTATCCGAGGTTGCGGGTACTCATAAAGCGTCTACGGGGATGAACGGCCCAAAGTCTTACCGGATCCACCCAATAGCGCCTTGATTCAGATCAGTCCGGCTTGACCTAGGTCAAGGCCGACTGCAACGGACCTGTCATCATGGTCGGCAGTGCAAAGGAGTGCCGCGGTGCTAACCTTGCAGGATTGTCTCGACTTGTCGGATCTCACGCGCGAGGAAATCGACGCGATCGCCGAGCACGAGCACCTGCCCGAGGTGATCGCCACCGAGCTCGGCAACTACCTGATCCACACCGCCAACGGACAGCGCGCGATTAAGGACATCATGCGCGACGACATCGTCGCCGCCCAGGCACGCGGAGATTTTCGCCATTCGGCGATGCTCAAACTGGTACTGCGCCACTTCATCGATCGCTGCCGCAGCGATCCCGCGCTGAATTGCTGCTGAGCGCCGCGCCGCGCCCGGCGTACCATGCCGGCTATGTCGCCTCCGAATCAGACCGAAACAATTGCGATTCTCAGCCATGGCGCGGCCTACGGTGTGCCCGAAACCCCGGTTGAAAAGCGCGAAACCCACATCTCGATCGTCTTTCTGGTCGGCGAACGCGCCTTTAAGCTGAAGCGGGCGGTGACGTTTTCCTATCTCGATTTTTCAACCATCGAGTTGCGCCGCCGGAGCTGCGAGGCTGAGCTGCGTCTCGGCCGCACCATGGCGCCGTCGCTCTATCGCGCGGTCCATGCGGTGACGCGTGCCACCAACGGCGTGCTCGCCCTCGATGGAGCGGGCGAGACCGTCGATTGGCTGATCGAGATGCGCCGTTTCGATGAAGCGGCACTCTTCGATCGCATGGCAATCGGCGATCGTCTGACGCCCGCGCTCGTGCGGGATCTGGCGGATGAAATCGCGGCGTTCCATGCCACCGCGCCACCGACGCCGTGCTGGGGCACGCCAGACGCCGTTCACGCGGTGATCGCCGATATCGTCGCCAACCTCAAGCGCGCCGGGGTCTTCCCTGCTAGCGAGGTCGCGACATTCGCGGACCGGCTCGAAGTTGAATTCGCGACGCACCGGTCGACGATCGAGCGGCGCAATCGTGACGGCCGCGTGCGGCGCTGCCACGGCGATCTTCATCTGCGCAATATCTGCCTGCTCGATGGCAAGCCGACGCTCTTTGATCCGATCGAGTTCAACGACGCCATCGCCTCGATCGACGTGTTCTACGACCTCGCCTTCCTGCTGATGGATCTAATCCACCGCGACCGCCGCGACCTCGCCGCCCAGGTTTTCAACCGTTACCTCGACGTCACCGGCGACGCGGGCGGCCTCGGCCTCGTGCCGCTCCATCTCGGCATGCGCGCCGCCGTCCGGGCCCATGTCACGGCGGCCGGTGGCGCGAACGACCCCGCGCTCAACTATTTTCGCCTCGCGCAGGCGCTGATGCATCCGGTACCGTCGCGGCTGATTGCGATCGGCGGCGTCAGCGGCGCGGGCAAGACCACGCTGGCGCAGGCGATTGCGCCGCAGGTCGGTCGTGCGCCTGGCGCTCGCGTGCTGCGCAGTGACGTCATCCGCAAACGCCTCCATGGCGTCGCGCCGGAACGGCGCTTGCCGACATCGGCCTATGACGCGTCCACGAATATCCGCGTGTACCACATGCTGGGCCGTGAGGCGGCAACAGCAATCGGCGACGGCCAGGCGGTCATCGCCGACGCCGCCTTTCTGCGCGCCGATGAGCGCGCCGCGATCGCCGCCATTGCCAACAATGCCGGTGTGCCGTTTGTCGGACTGTGGCTCGACGCGCCGGAAGCCGTTCTGGCGCAACGGCTGTCGACGCGGCGCGGCGATGCGTCCGATGCCGACGTTGCGGTTCTCCGGTTCCAGCTCGGTCTCGACCTTGGCCTGATCGACTGGCGGCGCATCGACGCGGCAAGCGACGGGACCGGCGCGGCGTATGCGGCGCTAGCGGCGATCGGCTGATCCTAGGGCAGCAGCACCGCCGCGCCCTCGAAGCGGCCTTCGCGGAGCTGGGCCAGAGCCTCGTTGGCCTGGGCGAGGGGAAACGGCACCGTCGTCGTCCGCACCTTGGCGCGCGGCGCGAGCGCCAGGAACTCCTCGCCGTCGCGGCGGGTCAGGTTGGCAACCGAGCGCACCACGCGCTCCTCCCACAACAGGCGATAGGAAAACCGCGGAACGTCGCTCATGTGGATGCCAGCGCAGACGACGATGCCGCCTTTGACCGTAGCGGCCAACGCAGCCGGCACCAGCGCGCCGACCGGCGCGAAGATCAGCGCCGCGTCGAGCGGCTCGGGCGGCTGCTCGTCCGAGCCGCCTGCCCAGGCCGCACCCAGCGAGCGGGCAAATTCCTGGCTGTTGGCGTCGCCGGGCTTGGTGAAGGCAAAGACCTCTTGGCCGCGGTAGCGGGCGATCTGTGCCACGATATGCGCCGCGGCGCCGAAGCCGTAGAGGCCGAGGCGTTTGACATCGCCGGCAAGGCGGAGTGCGCGGTAGCCGATCAAGCCCGCGCACATCAGGGGCGCGGCTGCACGATCATCGAAGCCCGCCGGAATCGGGAAACAGAAGCGCTCGTCGGCGACCGTGTACTCGGCGTAGCCGCCGTCGATCTGATAGCCGGTGAAACGCGCCCGGTCGCACAGATTCTCGCGGCCGCTGCGGCAGAAATCGCACGCGCCGCAGGTCCAACCAAGCCACGGCACACCGACCCGGTCGCCGATGCGTCGGCGCTCGACGCCGGCGCCGACGGCTTCGACCGTGCCGACGATCTCGTGTCCCGGCACCAGCGGCAGCTTCGGCTCGGTCAGCTCGCCGTCGACGACGTGCAAGTCGGTGCGGCAGACGCCGCAGGCGCGGATCCGGATCAATACCTGGCCGGAATCCGGCTCCGGCGGCGCGCGATCAATGGCGCGTAGCGGCGTTCGCGCGCGTTCCAGCGTCATCGCCAGCATGTGCGTCAGTATGCTACGGAACGACGACCACCGGACAGGGCGCGTGCGTCACCAGCTTCTGCGACACGCTGCCCAGCAGCAAGCCGGCAAGCTGGCTGCGTCCACGCCGACCGACCACGATCACCGGTTCATCATATTCGGCGGCCAGCGCGATGAGGGTGTCGACGGCTTCTCCGGCGCGGGCGATCGTAGCGACCTTGGCGCCATAGATTTTCTCGGCGCGCGACGCCGCCGGACTCACGACGGATTTGGCCTCGTTCTCGAGAAATTCGCCGACCGAGATCTGCTCGGTCTGAAGCATCACCTTGAATCCGGCGTCGAGCGCGAAGCGGGAATCGAGTGTCGCCGTGCTGATCAAAACCAGTTTCGCGCCGCAGTTCTTGGCCAGCCCGGCTGCGAAATCGACGGCGCGCTCGGCCGAGTCCGAGCCGTCGGTCGCCGCGAGCACGCTGCGCATCGAAGCGTTTCCCGTCATTGAGCTTACGGCCGCGTGATGACGATGCGATCCTCGACCGCGGTGACGCCCGGAACCGACCACGCGGCGCGTTCCGCTTCCTCGCGCTCGATCCAACTCTTGACCCTACCGCCCAGGGTGACGCGACTGTCCTTGACGGCGACGGTGATGCCGCTCGCCTCAAGCTCGGCGTTGCGCTCGAAAGCCGCCCGGAGATGGGCTTGTACGTCCGCAGGATCGACGTGCGGGCGGACCTTGACCAGATTGACGACTCCCTTGACGCCACCGAGCCGCAGCAGGTCGCGCTCGGCCTCGTCGCGCTGATAGCCCCATTCGACGGTGCCCGCGAGGGTGATGATGCCGTGCTCGACCTCGACGCCGATCGTGCCCCACGGAATCAGAACATCCCACTCCAGCATTTTCAGGGCACGTTGGGCGATCTCGTCGTCGGCCGTCTTCTTGTCCGGCGGCAGATGAATCTCGATATCCTGTGCGATAGCCTTCACGCCCTTCACGCGGCGAACGGCGCGCTCGGCCGCGAATTTCTCCGCCACGCTGCCGACGTGCCCGCTCAAGGTAACGACGCCATCCCGCGCGGCGATGCCGATATGGGCCGCGTTGACGCTCGGATCGAAGGTCAGCTCGTCGAGCACGCGCTGTTGCAATTGAAGATCGTCGCCCAGTTTCATGGTCGGCTCCTGTCCCGAAGAACGCCAACCTACGGCAGGACGTTCGTTTCCGTCTTGATCTGCCTCAATCGCGCGCCATGGCGGATAAAAGAAGGCGCCGGTCTCGGCCGGCGCCGCCAGTCGACCTCGGAACGGCAGGGAGGAAAGTGCTGTTCCGCAGGCAGTTCGGTTCAGTGCGCCTTGATCTCAACCTTCTTCTGCTGCTTCTGCGTTTCGGCGTTCTTCGGCAGCGTAACGGTCAAGACGCCTTTGCTGAAATCGGCGGCGATCTTGTTGCGATCGACCCCGTCGGGAAGGCTGAAGGCGCGCTGGAACGAGCCGTAGGAGCGCTCGGAGACGTAGGTGTTCTTGCCCTTCTCCTCTTTCTCCTGGCGCTTTTCGCCCTTGAGGACCAGCAGGTCGCCATTCAGGCTCACTTCGATGTCCTTCTCGTTCAGGCCGGGCAGCTCGGCCTCGATCTTGTAGGCCTTGTCGTCCTCGCTTACGTCAACCGCCGGAACGTTGAACGAAAAGCTGGCGGACCTTTCGAACAGCGATGGCAACGACGGGAACGAGGGAAAGCCGAAGCGATCGAAACGGTCGAACAGTCGATCCATTTCACTGCGGAACGAGCGCCAGACGTCGGGCGTGCCGCTCAGCGCCGATTTGACTTCAACAGGGGTGGGTGCATTGGTCATCGAAACCTCCATACGCGATTCCCAGTCGCGTCCGATTGAACGCCAAACGGTGGCTCGGAATGCATCGTGTAAGGACGGGCGTTCGCCGGCATTGATCTAGGTCAAACGGCCGCTGGTGGCCGGTATCGATCAGACCGCCGGCGCGTGGGTGGCTCCGACGGCTTGTGCGGCGTCGAAAACCGCGGCGACGCGGCGCACGAAAGGCCGCATTTCCGCCGGCACCGTGATCCGTGCGCCTTCGATCTCGACCAGGCCGTCTGCCGCCATTACCGCCAGGCGCTTGCGCTCGCGCGCGAAATTGTATGCCGGCAGCCACGCCGCCGACGCGGCTTCGAGGTCGACGGTCAGATCGCACATCAGACGCTCGATGACGACCGCGCGCAGCCGGTCCTCGGCGGTGAAATGGACCCCGCGGGCGGTCGCCATGCGACCGGCGGCGACGGCCTCCTGATAGGCGGCGATCCGCGGGGTGTTCTGGACGTAGCCTTGCGGCAGGCGGCCGATGGCGGATGCACCGAACCCCAGCAGCAGGTCGGCGCCATCCGTGGTGTAGCCCTGGAAATTGCGGCGTAGCCTGCCGGCGTCGAGCGCACGGGCGAGAGCATCGTCCGGCTTGGCGAAATGATCGAGGCCGATGCGGCGATAGCCGGCGGTGAGGAACGCCTCGGCGATCGCCTCGGCCTGCGCGAACCGCGCGGCCGCGTCCGGCAGTTTCGCTTCGTCGATATGGCGCTGATGCGGCTTCATCGCCGGCACATGCGCGTAGCCGAAGACCGCCACCCGGTCAGGCGCGAAATCCAGCACGCGCTCGACGGTCGCGACGCACGAGGCAACCGTCTGATGGGGCAAGCCATAGATCAGATCGAGATTGAGGGCGCGGATGCCCGCATCGCGCAGGTGCCGCACCGCTGCTTCGGTGACCGCCGCGTTCTGAATGCGATGGATCGCGCGTTGCACGACCGGATCGAAGGTTTGCACGCCGAGGCTCGCGCGATTGAAGCCGCAAGCACCCAGCGTCGTGGCCATCTCGGCGGTCAATGTCCGTGGATCGACCTCGATGGCGATTTCGGCGCCCGCGTCGAGGCGGAAATCGCGCGTGATCGCCGCCTGCAGCCGACGCATCGCGGACGGGCCGATGATGGTCGGCGTGCCGCCGCCCCAATGGAGATGGGTGATGCCGACCCGCGGCGGCAACAGCGACACGACCAAGTCGAGCTCCGCGAGCAGCGTCTCGATATAGCGGCCGATCGCCGTATCATCCGCCGGAATCTTGGTGTGGCAGCCGCAATACCAGCACAGCGAGCGGCAGTATGGGACATGGAAATAAAGCGAGGCGGATTGCTTCGGATCGATCGTCCGGAGCCAGTCGCGCGTCACCGCGCCGTCGATGGCCGGCGTGAAATTGGGCGCCGTCGGATAGCTCGTGTAGCGCGGCAGGCGTTCGGCGGCGACTTGCTGGAGCGACGAGGGCAGGGCGGTCATGACCGGCGTCTCAAAATGCCGGCAGCGCCGGATCGTCGTTCGGCGTCACCGCAACGCCCTCGATCTCGACGAGCCAATCCGGCCGACAGACCGCACCTTGCACGATCAGGCAGGGCAGCTGCGGGTAGCGCTCGGCCAGATAGCCCCCGAGGCGCGCGAAATCGGTCGGATCGCGGAGATAGACCAGTAGGTACATCATGTCCGCCAGGGTCGCCGCACCCGACTGCAGCAGCGCCTCGACGTTGTCGAGAGCGCGGTCGAGCTGCCGCAGGACGTCGCCGGGGAATAGCACCGAGCCGGCCTCGTCGATGCTGGCGGTTCCGGAAATGAAGAGCTGCGCACGATCGGCGTAGGCGATCCGCGTGCCACGCTCAAAAGTGACATTGTAGTTCGCGGTCGGACAGAGGTGATCGAAGTCGTTCAGGTACGAGATCTGCTCAGGGGCGAGGTCGAGGGCGGAATAGGCGTCCATCGCGACCAGGTCGAAGCGATGGGCGCAGGCGCCTTCGATGCCGGTACTGGCAATGAAATGGCTGTTCGCCGTCAGGCCCTGCTTCGCGAACAACTCGCGCCGGCTGTCGACCATGCCCTGATAGAAAACGTCGACATCCTTCAGGTAAATCCAGGTGCGGACGCAGTGGTCGCGCAGATTGGCGCCCTGACCCTCGAGGGTCTTGATCAGATCGACGAACACGGATCGCGTCTGTGCGGCGGAGGACCCATCCTTATCATGGTCGTCAGCGCAGAGCCGCGTGCTCCAGAGATGCCGGCGACCGTTCTTCCCGACGAGCAGGTGGCGCGGCGACAACCGCCGTCGCACAAGCGGACCGCCACCTTCGATGTGATACGCGAACAGCGCGAGCTTCGCACCGGTCAAGGGCGGTTGCTGCACGATCGAGATCGCCACGCCGTCACCCGGCTCGCCAGCCAGCGGACTGTTCCGCACCATGGTCGCCTGATTGAGGACGTCGCTCAGGAAAATGCGGCGGAACACGGCCGTATCCGGCGCGAGGCCGAGCGACCGGCGCGCGGCCGCATAGCGCTCAGCGACGAGATCGATCTGGCTGCGCAAATCCCCCGCAGACGGCACCGTGACGGCGATGAAATGCTCCGATCCGCCCTTGGTGCCGTGGAAACTCCGCGTCGCAAAGCCGCGCTCGAGCTGCATCACCCGCCAATCCTTGGTCTCGGCACTGCGCACCGCGGAGAGTCCGCTAGGCCGTCGTGATGGGCCGGTCGGGAAAGGCCAGCTGGTCGCGGTCTCGCCAGGTCGGCCGGACATAGTTGATCTCCATCAGGCGACGCACCCCGACGATTGGCCGCGGCTCGAAACCGTGCCAGGTATTGGGTCCCGGCACGAAGATCACGGCGCTGTTGAACGCGGCGGAAGTGCGGCCGATCCAGCGTTTGTGGTCGTCGTAGATGTCCGTGCCCCAGTCCTTCGCCTCCGGACCGGTGCAGAAATA
>JAGWNF010000037.1 GCA_028871455.1 Alphaproteobacteria bacterium | reverse complement strand
CGGTTATGCGCGCGCAATCGCTCAGCGCCATCTCGATACGGCGCAGCTTTTCGTCGCCATGGGCGGCGGATGGTCGGCAGACCGCGCCCTCTGCGGCGATTGCGAGACAGTCGGTTCGATCGATGGCGCCGCTCCGGCATCGGGCGGCACCTCGTCCGGCGTGGCCAAGTGACCTCGATGCCCGTCATGGATGGATGAAGCCATGGATACCATTGAGAAGAAGTCCCTCCCGTCTTTGCCGAGCATCGCGCCGGCGATGGACAAGGCGGCCAAGCCGAGCCCGGCCGCAACCGACCGCCAGACGCCACAGCGACGGCGTCTCATCTGGACGCTGGCGATCGTCCTCGCCGTTGCCATCGTCGCATTCCTGTCGTGGCGGGTCTTTTTCAGTCCAGTCACCGTATCGCTTGCGCCCGTCCAGTCGAATGTGCGCGAACAGGTCTTCGGACTCGGCGTGATCGGCGCGCGCGTGCAGTCGAATGTCGGCTTCAAGGTTTCCGGCGTGCTGACCGAGCTGGACGCCGATCAGGGCAACCGGATTCGCGCCGGACAGGTGCTTGCGCGGCTCGATGCCCGCGACGTCGAGGCCCAAGTCGCGGTGGCCAAGGCCAACGTTGCGCAAGCGCGCGCCAACATCGAGAAGGCCAATGCGGACGTCGCCAGCACCACGGCCAACCTGACCAACGCGTCGCGCATCAGCGGGCGCGATGCTCGCCTCACCAAGAGCGGTGTCGTGTCGCAAGAACAGGCCCAGACCGACGAGGCGGCCGTGCGCGTGGCGACCGCCAACGTCGCCGTGGCCCACAGCGAAGTGACGCTGGCGGAGGCGGCGCTGCAGTCCGCGCAGGCGCAGCAGGCTTTCGAGGAAGCCACGCTGGCGAACTACACGCTCACCGCGCCTTACGACGGAAGGGTGATCTCGCGCAATCTCGAGCTCGGCAGCACGCCCAATCCGGGCCAGTCCGTGTTCACGCTGGTCGAAGCGAATACCGTGTGGGCGGTCGGGTACGTCGACGAGCGCCTCGCCGGACGGCTGCACGTCGGCCAGCCGGCGGAAATCGCCCTGCGCTCGGACCCGAGCACGCGCCTTCCCGGCCACGTCGCGCGCATCGAGATCCAGAGCGATGCGGTCAACGAAGAGCGGCTGGTGGACGTCGCCTTCGACCAAATCCCCGACAGCATCCATCTCGCGGAGCAAGCCGAAGTGTACGTGACGGCGGCCGAGCTCAAGCAGGCCGTGGTCGTGCCCCAGGCGGCGGTTGCGGATTTTGCCGACGGCAAGGGAACGGTCTGGACCCTCGAGAGCGGCAGGCTCGCCAAGCGCCTCGTCACGTTCGGGCCGCAACTCCTGGACGGGGGGCTGCCGGTGCTTGCGGGATTGCCCGCGGGTGCGGCCGTCGTCCTGCCGCAATCGGGACTGCGGGTCGGCGAGCGCGCCCGCGCGGCGACGGCGAGTGCGCCATGAACCTCGCGCTCCGCGACGTCCGCCGCAACAAGCTGCGCTTCGTGCTGACCGCACTCGGCGTCGGCATGCTGCTCGGCACGGTGATCGCGATGACGGGCATCTACGAAGGCGCGCTGACCGACGCGCTGGCGCTGCCGCGCGCCGAAGGCGCCGCTCTCTGGGTGGTGCAGCCGCGCACCTTCGGTCCGTTCGCCGAACCCTCGCGCATCCCGCGCGACACGCGCGATCTGGTCCGCCGCATGCCCGGCGTCGCGGCGGCCGGCGCGGTGACCTTCCAGACCGTGCAGACCGCCGTCGGCGGCAAGCCGGTCCGGATGTTCCTTGAAGGTTATGAGCCCAGCCGACCCGGCGGGCCGCCGGACCTGGCCGCCGGCCATGGCTTGACCGAGAGCCATTACCAGATCGTCGTCGATGCGTCCTCCGGCCTCGGCCTCGGCGAGCGCGTGCCGCTCGGACCCTATCGCGATCCCTACACCGTCGTCGGGCTGACGCACGGCATGGTGAGCTCGTCCGGCGATCCAATGGCGTGGGTGAACCTGCTCGACGCCCAGGCGCTGCAGTTTGCCGTGCCGCCGCCGCTCCAGCGCCGGGAACTGGCGGCCAAGCGCAATCCGCCGACCACCGCGGACATCAATGCGGTGCTCGTGCGGCTCGAGCCCGGCGCTTCCGCCGGCGCCGTGGAACAGGATATTGCCCGCTGGAAGCATCTCGCCGCCGTGCCCGAAGCCCAGGAGGAGGGCTATCTGACGCTGTTCGTCATCCAGAAGATGCAACAGCAGCTCGGCATGTTCATGGGCATCCTCATCACCGTTTCGGCGGTGATCATCGCCCTCATCATCTATACGCTGACCATGGACAAGCTGCGCTCGATCGCGACATTGAAATTCATCGGCGCGCCGGACCGCACGATCGTGGGGCTGATCGTGCAGCAGGCGCTGACGCTGGGCGTCGCCGGCTACGCGATCGGGCTGGCGCTGGTCATGTTGGTCAAGGACCGTTTCCCCCGTCGCGTGCAGCTCGAGCCCCGCGACCTCATCGTCGTCTTCGCGATCGTCATCGTGGTCTGCCTCGCCGGTTCGGTGCTCGGCGTGCGGGCGGCGGTGAAGGTCGATCCGGCGGAGGCGCTCGCCAGTGGCTGACGCGCCGCAAACCGATCCGCGGCCGCGCGTCGAGCTCCGCGGGATCAGCAAGCATTTCGGCGAGGGTGAAAGGCGCGTCGACGCGCTGGCCGGCATCGATCTCACCGTGCGCGCGGGAGAGATGATCGGTCTGCGCGGGCCGTCCGGTTCCGGCAAGAGCACGCTGCTCAACGTGGTCGGCTGCGTCAGCGAGCCGAGCGCCGGCTGGATGCGCCTCGACGGCGACGTCGTTTATGACGCGCGTTGGCTGCGTCACGATCTGCGCCGGTTGCGGCTGATGAAGATCGGCTTCATCTTCCAGACCCATAATTTGCTGCCGTTTCTCAATGCGACCGAGAACGTCGCGGAGGCGATGGAACTGGCCGGCATGTCGTCGCGCCAGGCGCGAACGCGGGCCGACGGACTGCTGGACTATCTCGAAGTCGGCCACCGGCGCCATGCCTATCCGGGCGAGATGTCGGGCGGCGAGGCGCAACGCGTCGCGATTGCCCGCGCGTTGGCCAATGGCCCGCGCATCATCCTCGCCGACGAGCCGACGGCACCGCTCGACTCGGCGCGAGCCCACGTCGTCTTGGATCTGCTCGGCCGGATTGCGAGGGACCACGAAGCCGCCGTGCTGGTGGTGACGCACGACGAATCGATCTTCCAGCGCTTCGACCGGCTGATCAGCCTGCGCGATGGACGGCTGGTTGCAACCGAAGAGATCGGCCGGGCGGCAGGGCTCGCCGCCGAGGCGTCGCTGCCAACCCCATAGCTGATCGGCAGCCGCCAAGAGGCCGCTGCGGCAACTGCTGGCTGACGAATGCGTCTTAATTAGTGTGTGACATTTGTTCCGAGCCGACACTTGTCCGTGGTGGAGAACGCTTGGCCGAACAGAAGAGCGCTGCATGCCTGCTCTGTGGCGTCTGCTATCGCCATGTCCAAACGATTGAGGGCGCGAGAAGCGCCCTCAACCGGTGTCCGACATTAAACGCACTTTGCGGACGAAGCCGCACTCAGCAGCCAGGCACGTGGCCATAGCTCTGGTCGCCGCATGGAGTCTGGTTCTCATTCTGCGACGGCTGCTGGGCATTCTGCTGCTGTGCGCTTTGCGCCATCGCCAACGGCGAGAACGCGACGAGCGCCGCGGCGAGCATGAGAAAGGCGATCTTCTTCGACATGGAAACACCCCTTCTTTAGAGACGGCAGGGCCGGAACTGGCCGTGCACTGATGCTCACGTTAGAGCCGGAGGGCGGGGGCGCGTTGATGTGGATCAAGCGCGCGCATGTGGTGAGGCGATTTGGCTGATCTAGATCAATGATCGGCGACGCATCTCGGTTGATTAAGTTGCGTTCGCGGCGTTTCGATCCGATTCCGTCCAGCCGCGGATGGTCAGAGTAAGTTTCTTGCGACAACTATCGGAAACGGACAGAGCTGATGCGCGTCTTTCGTATGACAGTCGCAGCCACGTGCGTGGCGTTGGCGCCGGTTATCGCACGCGCCGAGGCGCCCGCCACGACCGTTCAATATCAGGTGATGGTCAGCACCGGATTAGCGGCGCGGAAGCCCTTCGAAGCGTGGTTCGTGTTCGACAGATCGTCCGATCCGCGCGTGTCGGGCTACGCGGTTCCGGCCGGTGCGACGGTCCGCTTCACGTTCCCGCATGCGTTTACGCCCGAGCCGCATGGCGTCCTCGACGGGGCGCTAATCAGCTGGGCGCAAGGCGCAGTTCCCGCAAAATTCAGCCTGGCAGTCGATCCGAACGATCCACGCACGGTCGTCCTTCGCTTCGTCGAGCCGGTCGTTCCGGCCGGGCCCGACCATCCGGGCCTCAAGGCCATCCATTTGCGCGCGACTGAGATCAATCCGGCGAAGCCCGGCGCCTATCCGATCGCGGTCCGCTTCGTCGATGCCGGACCGTTGTCGGGAACGACGACGGCGGTCGCCCATATTGCCGCGAAGCCGGTGCCGAACGTGGCTGCCTATAACCAGCTTCACCAGAACAAGGACGAGGACTGGCAGCACGTGAAGCCTGGCGAGGAAGCGCCGCTGCCAATCGACTTCCTTATAACATTGCCGAACGCAGCCCGTTCGTCGCTCAGCCTGCGTGCCAAGGACGACCATGACCTGGCGATCCTGAGCGACGGCAAGCCAATCGGCTCGATCACGACCAAAGGGGTCCCCGTGACGCTCGCGCCCAAGCCGTTCGGTCCGGGCTTTGCGCGGCTTGGCATTATCGAACTTCGCGCCAAGGCCGGCCCAACGCCTGGGACCGCCGAGATCGTGGCGGCGCTCGACGGCGGTACTCGATACGTCATCCACCTCGTCGTCGAGGGGCGCTAAAAGTCCACTTTTACAAAATGGGGGTCGCTCATGCGCTTTTATCGTCTGATCTTCGCCGTCGTGATCGCGATGGCCGCGATGCAAGGTGTGGCGGTTTCGGTGCGCGCCGCCGATGTGCCGACGCTGCGACCTGTCGATCGCATTCTCGGCAACAAGAATGCGCCGATCACGATCTTCGAATATGCGTCGCTCACCTGTCCGCACTGCGCCGCGTTTGCGAGCGATACCCTGCCGAAGCTCAAGAAAGACTGGATCGACGCCGGCAAGGCCAAGCTGGTCTATCGCGACTATCCGCTCGATCAATCGGCGGCGCTGGCCGCGACGATTGCGCGGTGCTTTCCGGAGGACCGCTACTTCCCGTTCCTCGAGACACTGTTCGCGGATCAACACGAGTGGGTCCAACATGATGCCGCGGCGACCAAGGCCGCGCTGATGCGCCTTGCCGGGCTCGGCGGCATGAGCGAACGGGATTTCAACGTCTGCGCCGCGAACCAGAAAAAGCTCCGACGCCGTGCTGAATTCGCGGCTCGTGGCCCAGAACCGCTACGGCATCAAATGGACGCCGACGTTCTTCATCAACGGCACCAAGGTCGAGGGCGACCAGCCGTATAACGTACTTCTCAAAGTCCTGAACGCGGCGAACGTCAAGCAACCTTGACGCCATCCTGCGACTGGCTACGTGGGGCCAATTGAAGCGGGCGTTCGGCCCGATCACTCGCGTTTATCCGCCGCAGCCGATTTGATGCCGCCTTGTGTACCCGGGCGGCGCCAGGTAATACTTCGCATGTCTCGCATGCGGCCCGGAGCTGGCGAATGTCATCGACCGAGAATGGTCCGGTTGCGGTGCTCCCGGCAGCACCGGCCCGCAACCGTTACGATCGTGCCGAGCTTGCCGGCGCCTTCGGCGATCTCGGCACGCTGATCCCCTTCGTCGTCGCCTACATCAATCTGCTCGGTCTCGATCCGTTCGGCGTCCTGCTCGGCTTCGGCGCCTCGATGATCGTTGCCGGCTTCTACTACAAGACGCCATTTCCGGTTCAGCCGATGAAGGCGATTGGCGCCGTTGCCACCACCCAGGCGGCGCAAACGGCGACGATTACGGCCGGGGCCGTGTATGGCGCGAGTTTGGTGACCGGCGCGATTTGGCTGATCCTGGGTGCGACGGGAACGGCGAAGCGGGTAGCGGATCTCGTCAGCCGCCCGGTTGCGGTCGGCATCATCCTCGGCCTCGGACTGAGCTTCATGTTCGACGGCGCGAAGTTCATGGCGACCGGCTGGTGGCTGAGCGGCGGAGCGCTATTCCTGACGCTCATTCTGCTCACCAATCGGAAGATACCAGCAATGTTTCTGCTGCTGGCCGGTGGGGCCATTGTCGCCATCGTCCGCGATCCTACGCTGTTGACGGCGCTCGGGCAGGTGCGGTTGGGGCTGCGGCTGCCGAGTTTTGCACTGGGCGCGGTCAATTGGCACGAGCTGGTAATCGGGACTCTGTTCCTGGCAATCCCTCAGGTGCCGCTCACATTGGGTAATGCCATCATCGCGATCACCGAGGAAAACAATCGCCTGTTCCCGGATCGTCCGGTCTCCGAGCGCAAGGTCGCGATCTCGACCGGCGTGATGAATCTCGCCAGCGCCACGGTCGGCGGCATCCCGATGTGCCACGGCGCCGGCGGCATGGCGGGCCACGTCGCTTTCGGCGCACGCACCGGCGGGTCGCTCGTCATGCTCGGGAGCTTCTTGCTCTTCCTGGCGGTATTCATGAGCTCGTCCATCGGCGTCGTCTTTCGCATGGTTCCGCCGGAAGTGCTGGGCGTCATCCTCTTCCTCGCCGGCGCGCAACTGGCGCTCGGCTCGTGCGACGTCAGCAAGGACAAGGGCGAGCGCTTCACGACCGTCGTGACCGCCGGCCTCGCCATGTGGAACGTCGGCATCGCCTTCGTCGTCGGGCTCGCGGCGTACCACGCGTTCAAGCGCCGGTGGATCGAGGTGTGACCTGGCTCGCGAGCCGATCAAGGGTGGCCGGGTCGTTGACAGGACGTCCCATTTGTTCAAGTATTCATTTGAATGACGTCCTCGCAGTCTTCGGGCCGCCGTCGGACACCGAAGGATGTCCGGTTAGGCCATTCGGTCGACCTCGCCAAAGCGCTTAGCCATCGCCATCGGCTCAAGATCCTGGAACTTCTCGCTGAGCGCGAAAGCAGCGTTGCCGCAGTGGCCGAGCGCGCCGGGTTGTCCTTCGCCAACGCTTCCCATCATTTACGGTCGATGCGGGACGCCGGGCTTCTTGCTTCGCATCGCGACGGTAAGTGCATTCTTTATCGGGTGCGTGAGCCGTCCGTTCTCGCCTTTGCTGCCGCTCTCAAGCCCATGGATCATCGCCAGGGACGTGAAATCGCCAGCTCAATTGAGGGCCACGATACGACGCCGGCGAACGCTCGCGTTGCTGTGCCGCGCCGAAGCCCGGTCGCGAATTCGGCAGCGGCTCCGGACCGGCTCGATTGGCTTGCCGCTACCGGGATCGCAACGTCGCGCGATCTCGTCGCCGGGGAGTCGCTGTTCCACCAAGGCGATACGGCCAGCGCGATCTATCAGGTCGAGCAAGGTCGCGTGCTCCTGACGCGGTGTACCGCGGACAACCGGCTTATCACGCTGCATACGGCGCGCGCTGGCGAGTTCTTCGCCGAAGCGGGCTTGTTTTCGGCCGTCTATCACTGCGATGCCGTGGCCGCCATGCCCTCCAGGGTTTGGGCCTATCCGAAGCAGCGACTTCTTGCCGCGTTCCAAAGCGATCCGGCGCTTGCGTTTCGTTTCACGGCCACCCTCGCGCGGCAAATCCAATCCCTGCGGGCGCGACTCGAAGGGCGCAACATCCGTTCGGCCCGGGAGCGGGTTCTGCACCATTTGGCGCTGGCCGCTGGCGGTAACGAGCGAAGCGTCCACGTCGACGGCACGTTGATCAATCTCGCCCAGGAGATCGGCCTGACGCACGAGGCGCTCTATCGCACGCTGGCCGCTCTCGAGAAGGAGGGAGTCATTCGGCGCCGCGGCCGCGAGATCGTGCTTTGCGAACGCGCCCCGATATGATTTCGATCATATACGGCCGGCCGGCGCATCCGTAAGCTCGACTTGCGAATTGCAAATTTTGATCGGCTGCCGCTGCGAGAGCGCGGCAAACGCTCTTGCGCCTCGAACATCGAAGGAACGTCCATGACGCGTCCGGTACCAGAACAGAGTTGCCCCGCGTGCAACAGCCAGAGTGTCGCGGCGAAAGCGACGATGGGGGACCGCCTTCCCGCCATCGGCGCGATGGTGTTGGCCTTTCTCGCCAGCCAGCATCACAACGTCATGATGTTTCTATTGGCGGTCGGCCTCAGCGACGCCGCGATGAGTTTCATGACCGCCGCTCCAATCGTTCGCAACGTGATGCTGGGTCTCTCGCTCGCGATGATCGCCGTGATCGCCTGGCAAATTCGCGATTCGAGGCGGCCGCGATCGATCCGCGCGATGGGGGCAATTTCGATCGCCGTGACGATCGGGCTCTCGACCTGGTCGATCGCCCGCTTTGGCTGGTAGCGATCGTGGACCAGATTTTCCGCAAGGACTTGAGTCATCTCACCTGGGACGAAGTCTATGCCCGGCAGGTACAGCGAGCCAACTTGGTACCCGCGTGGATGGACGCCCTTGGCGTTGGACCGGGCAGTCGCGTGCTCGAGGTCGGCGCCGGGCCCGGTTATGTGAGCCTTGTCCTCGCCGATCGGGTGGGCGCGAAAGGAATCGTCTACGCGATTGATCGCTCGGCCGAGGCGCTCGCGCATCTCGAGCGGCGGCAGACGGAGCGAGGAATTTCCCAGATCCGGCCTCTGGTCGCGGACGTCGCGACGCTGGAAGGCAATGGTCTTCGCGCAGATTCGGCTCTGGTGACGATGATCCTGCATCATGCTGAAGACCCTGCCGGCATTCTCCGCAACCTCCATCGGCTGCTGCCGCCGGCGGCCCGTATCGTCGTGGCCGAATTCCATCCCGAGGGCCCGTGCGAACAGGGCGCGCCACGAGCGGCGCGGCTGACGCCAGCGCAAGTTCGGGCTTGGTGCGAAGCGGCCGGCTTTCAGGTCCGTGACTACCGGCGTCAAAGTCCCGAGCACTACATGCTGGTCGCGGAACGCGCAGCCTGATGGCCTGAGCTAGATCAAGGTTCCGATCACTCACCGGCTTTAGAAGTAGGCTGCATCTGAACCGCGACGGCAGTCCTGCCGCGCTGGCAAGTTCCGAGGATGACCAGGATCCGATCGACGCCGCCATTCGCGCCGCGGCGGCGGCAGCCGGTACGCCGCACGAACGCCTCGTGCGCTTTACTCCCTTCGATCCAGCACGGAAAATATCCGAAGCGATCGCCGTCGATTCGGATGGCCGCGAGCTCCGGATCGCCAAGGGTGCGTTCGAGGTCATCGCTGCAAGCGCCGATGTGCCACCGGACAGCGGCCACATCGCCGATGACTTGGCCGGACAGGGCAACCGGGTTATCGCTGTGGCCGCGGGTCCAACACACGCACTGCGCCTTGCCGGCCTCGTCGCCTTGAGCGACCCGCCCCGTGAGGACGCGGCGGGCCTGATCGCCGCGTTGCGCGATCTCGGCGTCCGGACGGTGATGGTAACCGGCGACCCGCCCGTGACCGCAGCGGCTATCGCGCGCGAGGTCGGCATTGCGGGAGCGGTCCGTCCGCCGGAAATTTTACCCGAGACTTTCGATGCCGACGCGTATGGCGTCTTTGCCCGCATCCTGCCGGAAGACAAGTACCGTCTCGTCAAGGCCATGCAGAGCCGCGGGCATATCGTTGGCATGTGCGGCGATGGCGTGAACGACGCGCCGGCTCTCCGGCAGGCACAAATGGGAATTGCCGTGTCCTCAGCCACCGATGTCGCCAAGGCCGCGGCCGGCATGGTCATGACCGAGCCGGGCCTCGGCGGCATCGTGCTCGCCATTCGCGAAGGCCGCGTCGCTTTCCGGCGACTCCTCAGCTTCACGTTCAACATGCTGGTCAAGAAGATCGAGGCCGTGCTCTTTCTGGCGATCGGGCTGAACTTGACCGGCCACGCGATATTGACGCCGGCGCTGATGGTCCTGCTGTTCGTGACCAACGACTTTCTCTCGATGTCGCTGACCGCGGACCGCTCGAGCTTCGCGCCGGCACCGAGTGTGTGGCGCATGCGCAACATCACCGCGGCCGCGGTGATCCTCGGCTTGTGCAAGCTCGCGCTGTCGACCTCGGTGCTGGCGTTCGGCCGGTTCCGGCTCGGCCTGGGCCCGGCGGAGCTGCAGACGCTGGCCTTTGCGACGCTCGTCTTGGGGAACCAAGGCCTGCTCTACGTGCTTCGCGAGCGCGGGCGGATGTGGCGCTCCCGGCCGGGCGCCTGGGTGATGGCGTCGTCCGCGATCAACGTCGCTCTCGTCTTCGCACTCGCCTTGTCGGGCATTCTCGTGGCCCCGCTGCCGTGGCAGATCATTGGCCTCGTTTTCGCCGTCTCGATCGCCTTCGCCCTGATCCTCGACCAGATCAAATTGCCGATCGTTTCGGCATTCAAGGTGGGATAGAGCATGGGGAATCACATGGGAAAAACCACCGGCACTGAGTCCATCCATCGGCCGTGGTGGCGAAGCTGGAGATTGATCTGGGTCGTCATCGTCGCGGCGGCGCTGGCGTCGCTCGCGGCCGTTGTCGTCGAAAAAACCAGCCAGCAGGCGCCGATCGCTTACAGCGCATTTCTCGATCAGCTCGATGCCGGCAACGTCGCCGGTGTCACGTTCCAGGGCAGCGAGATCGACGGACGCTTCAAGCATCCCTTGGACAACGCTCCGTCCGATACCTTCCGCAGCCGCGTTCCCGATATAGGCGATCCGGCCCTGATCGCGGAGCTGCGCAAGCAGCACATTGTCATCGATGTCGGTTCGCCGTCGCAATGGACGCGACTGCTCGCAGGCTTGCCCTGGCCGATGCTGTTTTTCGTCGGCATGGCGTTGGTCTCCGGGCTAGTCAGGCTCATCCGCGGCGGAAAGCCGAGTTCGGCCTCGACAACGCCGATGCACCCCATGCAGGGGATGATCGGCCTCGCGTCGGGGCTCTTTGCCAAGAAGGACGCGAGTGCCGGCCCGTCCACGCGCGACAGCGAACCGAAGCACGGCTAGGCACCTATTTGAAAACGCTGTCGCCGCGCGTGAATACCGGAATGGCCGTGGGGCGCTTTAATGGAATGCGCCCGCCGTATTCTTGAAATCATAAAGGCAAAGTCACCGTCGCGCGCAGGCCGCCTTCGCGGCGGTTGGCGAGTTTCAGCTCGCCGCCGTGCGCCTGAACGATGGACAGCGCGATCGCGAGGCCCAGACCGATTCCGCCGGTCTCCCGGCTGCGCGACGTTTCCACCCGGTAGAAGGGCTGAAAGACGCGCGTCAGGTCCTCCTCGGGGATGCCTGGGCCCTCGTCGTCGATCGTGATCTCGACGCGCGCCGGCGTCACACGAAGCGCCGCATGCGCCTTCTTTCCGTATTTGACCGCATTGTCGAGAAGATTGGTCAGCGCACGCTTCAAGGCGCCCGGTTGGCATTCGATGATCACGGCCTCGCAGGACTCCAAGCCGACCGGAAGCCCGGCATCGGCCATGTCGTCGGCGATGCTGGCGAGAAGGGCGCCAAGGTCCGCGCGCTGCCGCGGTTCGGCCGCGGCTTCGTCCTTCGCGAAAGCGAGGGTCGCGCCGATCATGGCGTCCATGTCGGCGATCGTCGCCAGGATCTTCTCGCGATCCTCCGCGCTTTCGACGTTTTCCGCCCGCAGACGCAGCAGCGTGAGCGGCGTCCTGAGATCGTGGGAGATCGCCGCCAACAGCCGCGTGCGATTCTCCACCAGTCGCTGGATTCGCTCCTGCATCTGGTTGAACGACCGTGACGCCTGCCGCATCTCTGCCGTGCCGATCTCGGGCAAAGCCGGCGCGTTCATGTCCCTTCCAAGCCGTTCGGAGGCCTGGGCGAGAACCCCGAGCGGCGCCGTCACGCGTCGCACCGCCCAGGCGGAGACGGCGAACACGATCAGCGCCATCACCGCGATCGACACGATGAACTGCCACGAGAAAGCGGGGCCGGCATCCGGCAGCGCGGTCGTGAACGAAAGCCACGAGCCGTCGGCCAGCTCGACGGCGACCTGCAAGCCGCGCCACTGGGTCGCGGCGTGCATCATCATGCCGACCGGCATGGGATGATCGGCCATCATGAAGAACGGCGGTCCGAGAATCCCGGTCACGGCGACGCGCACTTCGTGCGCCATTCCGGCAGGAAGCTGCTGCGCGAGAAACCCTTTGATCACGTCCGTAGCCGCCGTCCGCTCCTCGGCCTTGGCGAAGGCCGGCGGAGATTCCGCAAGGGCCACGCGAAAGGTCGGATCGCTCAACTCGCCGACGACGTGTTGACGCGCGTCGGGCGCCGTCTCGGCGATCAGCTGAGTCAGATTGGCGACACGCTGGGCCGCGGCCAGACCGCCGACTTCGCGAACGGCCGCTTGTCGGTCGCCTGCGTAGATCCAGGTGCCGACAAGATACGAAACGATCAGCCCGACCAGCAGGATGAGGAGCGTTTGTGCGAAGAGGCTTTTCGGCACGAGCCGGCTCATTCTTCGCTCACCGGTGGCGTCAAGACGTAGCCGCCGCCCCACACCGTCTTGATGATTTGCGGGTCGGCGGGATCTTGCTCGATTTTCTTCCGCAGCCGGCTGATTTGGGTGTCGATACTGCGGTCGAAAGCCGTTGCCGCACGGCCTCTCGTCAGATCGAGAAGCTGTTCGCGCGTCAGGACACGTTGAGGCCGCGCGACCATCGCCATCAGAAGATCGAATTCGCCCGTGCTGAGCGGAACGACGACGCCGTCGCTGCGTACCAACGTTCGCGCCTCGACATTCAGGCTCCAACGATCGAAGCGATACCGTTTCGGACGCTTGCTTGGTGGCGCACCTCCCGCGGCGCGGCTGCGGCGCAACACCGCCTTGATGCGGGCGATGAGCTCGCGGCTCCCGAACGGCTTCGACAAGTAGTCATCGGCGCCCATCTCGAGGCCGATCACGCGATCCACTTCCTCGCCCTTGGCCGTCAGCATGATGATCGGGATGTTCGATTCCGAGCGCACCGCGCGGCAGAGCGCGAGCCCGTCTTCGCCGGGAAGCATGAGATCGAGCAAAATGAGATCGATGCGACCGTCGGCCAGAATCTTCCTCATCGTCCGTCCGTCCGCCGCTACGCTCACACGAAAGCCTTCCTTGGACAGCGCGCGAGAAACCAAATCGCGGATCTCGCGATGATCATCGACGACGAGAATGTGTGCGGCGGCGTTCATGGCTCGAATCTAGGGTGTGGGCCTATCTGCTCCTGAAAAAAAGTGTGACGAAATGTGTCAAACGGCGCCGGCGACACAGGTCGTCACAACTGGGGGGCTGACTGAAAACGTTCAGAGATATATGCCCATTATGTCTTGGCTGGCGGCAGACAATCTGCCGCGGGTCTCACAGGAGCACGTCATGAAAAAGCTTACCAAGATTCTCGCCATCGGTGCCGTCGTTGCTGTCGCCGGCACAGTGGGCTGGCACGCATTGGCGGATTCGCCGATGTCCCGACCGGGATTTGGGCCCGGTTTCATGCACGGTCCGGGCGCCGGCATGATGGGCCCGGCGCACGGCATGACGGGCATGCGCCACGACTCGGCGACGATGGCGCAGATGGGCGTGGTTCACCAGCTCATCATCAACCACGATAGCATCAAGCGCACCGTGACGAACACGCCGGACGGCATCCGGACGGTGACCGAGTCCGACAATCCGAAGATCGCGCAACTCTTAAAGGACCATGCCGCGACGATGATCGGGCGTGTCGGCGAGGGCAGCGACCCCGGCCTGCCGATCGAGAGCCAGGCGCTGCACGGAATCTTCCGCGACAAAGACAAGATCCACACGACCGTTGAAACGACCGCGAACGGCGTCGTCGTGGTGCAAACCTCGAACGACCCGAAAGTCGTGACCGAGCTGCAACAGCACGCCTCTGAAGTCAGCGATCTTGTCCACGGCGGTATGGCGGCGCTCCATACGGCGATGGCGAAGAATGGCGGTATGATGCAGCACGCCGGTTTCGGCGGACCGATGATGATGCAGAACGGCGGGACGCGTTGAACGCCTTCACCGGGTTTCGTCCGAATAGGACCGATATCGCGGTTGCCAGCGTAAGACCGATCGAGCGGCTGATCCTGCCCATGGCGCAGAACGGCCGCACGGTCGAAAGGCTGCTCGCCGTCACCGTGCTCGACCCGAAGGCGTAGCGCGGAGGATGGCGCTCGCCGCTCATCCGATTTTCGGGTCGTCAAGATCGCGTGGCAATCGCAGCATGCGCCGACTTTTGCCATCACGCCGCCAGCGCTGCGATCGGGGTCGCAACCGGCCAGATGTATCCGAGCATCAACCTGTCGGCGTCGCTGGCGAGTGCGGCCATCGATCCGGACTCATTGTTCGATCAACGGGGCCTGGTCTGGTCCGTGCTCGCCGGCCTCACCG
>JAGWNF010000036.1 GCA_028871455.1 Alphaproteobacteria bacterium | reverse complement strand
GAGGCTAAGGCCGATGTGTTCGATTACATCGAGCGCTTCTACAATCCGAAACGCCGGCATTCGACAATCGGATATATGAGCCCTATGGAGTTCGAGATGAAGGCGGGATTAGCTTAAGCGGCTGTCAACCGAACCGGCAGCAGGCCAAATGTCGGCAGAATAAGATGGCTTCGAGCGTATCCTTCGGCATATTCGGGGGATGGCTCGATGCCGCAAACCGGGTCCGGTTTAATAATGGCGTCCATTATTTCTGTATCTCTAGGTCGTCAATTAATCGTACTACGTCGCCTACCGTCATAAGATGGTCGGTGAGACCGGCGGCCATTGCCGGAGTGGTGCGAAGGCTCTTATGCAGCCGTATCCAGTTATACCAAACGGCATAAAGCGCGACCATGTGAGCATGGTTGGCGAGTTTCTTGCTGAAACCATTGGTGAGCCGAGTGAAGCGCCGCATATGCATCCGCATGGTGTGATTGGCACGTTCCGTGTAGCTAGTGCTGACGTGCGCTGGATCGGGATTGCCTTCAATCGTCTGCTTGTGCGCGCCGATGCACCGCGCGGGACTATACCGCTTTTCCGCTTCCGGCGTTTCGCCGTACAGCTTCACCAGCATGGAATAGTCTACATCACCGCCAAACGCGCCCTCGACCGCTTCCAAATAGGCTTTATGGCTGTCCGTGGTTAGCTGCACGCGGTTGGCAAGCCGCGACCGCAGATCGTCCATAAGGATCATGGCGTAATCCTCATGACTTTGACGGCTGCACCGTTCACGTCGGCGGGTCGCCTCTCACCTTTTGGGCCGCGAGGCATGCCCCTACAATGGGCACCATATCTAGCGCGTCAAGCGCGACGTGATTTCAAACTGAGACACTACCAACGGTTCAGCGATCACCAGACGCCGGCGACAGGAAGCACATGGTTACAAGGGTCGTACATTCCATCGATTCGGCGGTCGGGGCGCGTATCCGCGAGCGACGCACCGCTATCGGCATGGGGCTTGAAACCCTGGGCGCGAAGATCGGGTTGTCCGGCCAGACGATCCGGAAACTCGAATACGGTTCCGATCAGTTGCCGCCGAGCCGGCTCGTCGCCCTGGCTCGCGCGTTGGGCATCGGCGTCAGCTTTTTCTTCGACCCAGCCGATTGGCAAGCCGCCACGGATGACCGGCAAGTCGACGAACGGGCGCTCGACCGACTCAACGCCGCCGAGTAATTCGCGCCGCCCTCGACGACCAGGTTACAACCGCACGCTTTGCGTCTTGTAGGTGTCGCGCGCGCTGAGGTCGACGGTCCAGGACGCGATCACCGCAACGGCGCCAATTCCGAGCGCGACAATGACGCTGGCGACGAAGGCTTTGCTGGCAAAGAGGGCTTTCATGGCATCTCTCCCGGTTCTCGATCGTAGCATGGGCGGTCGTCTTCATTCCACGCGGCCGCCATACGCGTGCAGCTTCAGGTACTGAATCAAGTCCGCGCGGTCGCGCGCCGAGGGCATCTTCTGCAACGGCATTTTGGAGCCCGGCGCGACCGCTTGCGGCCCGTCGGCAAAGAGGCGGTTGATTGTCGCCTCGTTCCAAACCAGGCCCGACGCCTTGAGCGCCGGCGAATAGGGATAACCGGCGACGCTCCCGGCCGGGCGGTCGATTAGGTGCCAGAAAGTCGGACCGGCCTTGGAACGATCGTTGGGATCGAAATCATGACACGCCTGGCACTTCCGGAACAGCGCCGCGCCGCGATCGGTCGGCTCCGGTGGCGGCGCGATTGCCGGACGTCCGCCGACGATTTCGGCGCCGGTCGCGACCGACCATTCCCGGAGCGCACCATCGTTGCCGGCCGAAACGACGCGTGCGTCGTCGCCCGGGAATGCCACGGCCCAGACCACCCCCAGCGTGGCATAGATGTTGCGGAGCGTCTCGCCGGTGGCGAGGCGCCAGACTTCGACGGTACCGCGGCTCGAGCCCGACGCCGCCAGCGTGCCATCCGGCGAAAGGGCGAGCGACACGACGGGTTCCGTGTGGCCGATATAACGTAGCGCCTCGCGCTTTGCTGCCAGATCGAAAACCCGCACGGTATCATCACCGAGCGCCGCGACCAGCCGCCCGTCCGGTGCAAAGTCGAGCGCATTGACGGGAAAGCCGTTGCCACGCAGCGTTCCCGCGGGCGTGCCGTCCGGCACATGCCAGAGCATGATTCTGCCGTCGTAGTCGCCACTTGCTAGAAGCGAACCGTCCGCTGAGAAGGCAACCGCGTTCACGTTGGCTTCGTGTCCCGCGAGCAGGCGTGGCGTGCCGGTCGCAACCGTCCACAGAATGACCTTGTGATCCCAACCGCCCGACGCCACGAGCCTGCCGCCGGGCGCAACTGCGACGGCCGCGACCTTGGCGGTATGCGCCTTCCAGCGCGCCAGCGGCTTACCGTCGGTCAGGTTCCACAGAATGAGGCTGTCGTCGTCGCTGCCGGAGATTGCCCGATGGCCGGGTAGGAATGCGACCGCATCCACGGCGGCATCGTGGCCGACCATGCGTCCTAGCGGCGTCACGGTGCTCAAATCCCAGAGAATGACCGTGTAGTCGAAGCTGCCGGTCAGCGCCAACTTGCTATCCGGCGAGACCGCGATCGCCTTGATCGGGCCGCCGTGCCCAGCGACCGCGCCGGCCGAGGCCGACGTCAAGAGCAGCGCGAGCACCACGACGCAAGGCGCAAGTCCGCGAACTTGCATTTCACGCGCCCAATTCAGGGCTTGGAGAACGTTTCCCGCCGTATGGTCGTCCCGACCCCACCGTCGCGTAGCGTTCGATCGGCCGGCGCCGACAGTTGATAGCCGCTGCTCTCGTTCTGGAACTGCGACACGAGTTCCCCGGTCTTGGCGTCGACGATGAGCGTGTGCACCGCATACGCCTCGTTGAAATCGCCGCCCGGATTCATCACCACCATGCGATAAACTGGCTTGCCATCGACCTGCTCGCGCCGAGCACGCAGCACCTGAACGCCAAACCGGCTGCTGAGTCCATTGGCCAGCCGCTGCGCCACGTGGTCGTGGCCGAACGGCGTCGCCGGTTTCGCGGCTTGCGCGGCAACCGGCGTCGGCGCCAGCAGAACGAGCGTCAGGATGACGACCAGGGAGCGCAACGGTGCCGACTGCTCCATCGTTGTCAGTCGTCGCTGCCGGGCGAACGCTCGTCGAGCGCCGCCGCCCACAAAGAATGATGCTGCTTGGCCCAGTTGGCGTCGACCTGACCGCTCGCCATCGCGTCAAAGGCGCCTTCCATGCCGAGCGTGCCGAGATAGATATGAGCCACGATTAAGGCGATGAACATCAGGCCGACCGCCGCATGCCAGAGCTGTGACAGCTGGGTCTCGGCGAGCGGCGTCAGGTTGGTCGGCAGATGGAACCCGAAGACGTTCAGGACCGCGAACGTCGCCGAGAACCAATGGAACGTGAACGGAAACAGCAGCGCCAGACCCGACAGCGTGACCGATACGCCGCCGAGGATCACCAGCCAGAACAGAATCTTCTGGCCAGCGTTGAATTTCCACGCCGGCGGCTCGCTATCCAACTTCGTGAACATCCCGCCGCCGCGCGCGAGCCACAGCCAATCAGCCCTGGTCGGAAAATTGTCGCCAACCCACATCACGAACATGAGGACGATGCCGACCATGAAGGCGAACGACAGATAATTGTGCAGCCATTTGCCGATCTGGGTCTCCCACGAGAACAGCGACGCACCGATAATCGGCCGGATGACGTAGCGGCCATAGAGCATGTTGAGCCCGGTCACGCCGAGCACGACGAAGCTACCGGCGACCAGCCAGTGAACGAAGCGTTCAAAATCGTTGAAGCGCGTCACGACGCGGCCGCTCCAACCGTGATGGATGCGGATGCGCCCGCGTGCGACGAAATAAATCGCGAGGACCGCGATCATCCCGATTTCGACGATGGCGCCCCATATGGTGAGTGGACCGTTGTGCCACTCGCGGAAATCCTGACCAGGTTGGATCAGTACCGCTTCCTTCTTGTCGGGAATCGCCACAGTGCCGACCGCGCCTTCGCGGATCGCATGCCATTGATCGGCGCTGTTGGGACCGGCAGTATTGCGCGGTTGCTCCACTGCCCGCTGAGCCTGCGCCGGACCGCCGAACAAGACCACGGCCACTCCCATTCCAGTGGCGCTCATGCCAAAGACCAGCGCCAGCGCCAGCAGGAACGCCCGCAGCACGCTGCGCCGGGGTGCGGTCCCCTTCATTAGCTCCGCCCGCCTTTCTGCTGGTACGCCGTGCCCCACCCCCACGCGCCGGAGCCGAAGCCGCGCGCCACGATGCGCTCGCGGTAAATATTCGCGACCACGTCGCCATCGCCCGCCAACAGCGCCTTGGTCGAGCACATCTCGGCGCATAGCGGCAACTTGCCCTCGGCGATCCGGTTGCGGCCGTAGCCGCCGGCGGCGACCGATTTGTAATCGACGTTGTCGGGTCCACCGCCGCAGAAGGTGCACTTGTCCATCTTGCCGCGACCGCCGAAATTGCTCGCTTGCGGATATTGCGGCGCCCCGAACGGACACGCATAGAAGCAATAGCCACAGCCGATGCAGATGTCCTTCGAGTGCAGCACCAGCCCGATCTCCGTCTGGTAGAACGCATCGACCGGGCACACCGCTAGGCACGGCGGGTCCGAGCAATGCATGCAAGCGACCGAAATCGAGCGCTCACCCGGCTGGCCGTCATTGAGCGTGACGACCCGGCGCCGATTGATGCCCCAGGGCACACCGTTCTCGTTCTTGCAGGCCGTAACGCAGGCATTGCACTCGATGCAGCGCTCGGCATCGCAGAGGAATTTCATTCGCGCCATGGCTCAGCTCCTCACGCTTTCTCGATGCGGCAGAGGGTCACCTTGGTCTCCTGCATCTGGGTGACCGAGTCGTATCCATAGGTCTGCGCCGTGTTGGTCGATTCGCCGAGCACGTACGGATCCGCGCCCTTCGGGTATTTGCCGCGCAGGTCTTCGCCCTCGAAGTGGCCGCCGAAGTGGAACGGCATGAAGGCGACGCCTGGCCCCACGCGGTCGATCACCTTGGCGGCGACCTTCACTTTGCCGCCTTCCGGTCCATGCACCCAGACCTGGTCGCCGTTCTTGATGCCGATGTTGTTGGCATCGCGCGGATTGATCTCGACGAACATCTGCTGCTGTAGCTCGGCGAGCCACGGATTCGAGCGCGTCTCGTCGCCGCCGCCCTCGTATTCCACGAGCCGTCCCGACGTCAGAATGATCGGGAACTGCTTCGAGACGTCCTTGTCCTGGATCGACTTGTAGAGCGTCGGCAGGCGCCATGCCGACGGCACGTCGTTGTAGGTCGGATAATCCGCCACGAGGTCGCGCCGTGGCGTATAGAGCGGCTCGCGGTGGATCGGCACCGGGTCTGGGAACTCCCAGACAATGGTCCGTGCCTTGGCGTTGCCGTAGGGCGCGCAGCCGTGCTTGATGGCGACACGCTGGATGCCGCCCGACAGGTCGGTCTTCCAGTTGACGGCGCCGATCTTGTTGCCGCCGATTTTCTGGATCACCGCGAGCTCGTCCGGCGTCAGGTCCTTGTCCCAGCCCAGCTTCTGCAGCATGGCCATGGTGAACTCGGGATAGCCATCCTTGATCTCCGAATCCACCGGCCATGAATTCTCGGCGAGGAGATTGACACCGTTGCGCTCGACGCCGAAGCGGGCGCGGAAACCCATGCCGCCTTTGGCCACCGGAAGCGAGGTGTCGTAGAGCACGTGGCTGCCGGTGTGTTTCATTTCCGGCGTGCCCCAGCACGGCCACGGCAGGCCATAGAACTCGCCGTCGCACGGACCGCCGACGGCGCGCAGCGTCGTCTTGTCGAAGGTGTGCTGGTTGGCCATGTGGAGGCGCAAGCGCTCGGGCGACTGGCCGGTGTAACCGATCGTCCATGTGCCGCGATTGATCTCGCCTAGCACGTCCTCGACCACCGGCTGATTGCCGTTCACTTTGATGTGTTTGAACATCTGGTCCGCAAAGCCGAACTTCTTCGCGAATAGATAGACGATCTGATCGTCCGGCTTGGACTCGAAGAGCGGTTCGACGACCTGCTCGCGCCATTGCAGCGAGCGGTTCGACGCGGTGACCGAGCCGTAATGCTCGAACTGCGTCGACGCCGGCAGCAGATAGACGCCGTCCTTGCGATCGGAGAGCACCGCCGACACCGTCGGATGGGGGTCGATCACGAGCAGCAGGTCGAGCTTGGCCATCGCCTTCTTCATGTCCGGCAGGCGCGTCTGCGAGTTGGGTGCGTGCCCCCAGAAGACGTGGGCGCGGATCGGGTTCGGCTGGGCGACATGCGCCTTGTCCTCGAGCACGCCGTCGAACCAGCGCGATTCGGCGATGCCCTTGGTCTCCATGATTTTCTTCGAGGCGAAGCGCTGCTGCAGATAGTCGTAGTCGACATCCCAGACGCGCGCCCAGTGGCGCCACGAGCCTTCGGCGACGCCGTAATAACCGGGCAGCGAATCCGGCAGCGGGCCGAGATCGGTCGCGCCCTGCACGTTATCGTGACCGCGGAAGATGTTGGCGCCGCCGCCGGCGACGCCGACGTTGCCGAGCGCCAGCATCAGCGTGCAGTACGACCGCGTGAAGTTGTTGCCGATGGTGTGCTGCGTGCCGCCCATGCACCAGACGATCGTGCCGGGCTTGTTCTTGGCGAGAAGCATTGCGACGCGCTTCACCTGCGCCTCGGGCACGCCGGTGACACGTTCGACCTCCTTCGGATTCCACTTGGCCACTTCGGCCTGCGTCTGATCCATGCCGTAGACGCGGCTCTTGATGTAGGCCTTGTCCTCCCAGTTGTTCTGGAAAATGTGCCAGAGGATGCCCCAGATCAGCGCCACGTCGGTGCCGGGGCGGTGGCGCACGTATTCGTCGGCATGCGCCGCGAGCCGTGTGAAGCGCGGATCGACGACGATCAACGGCGCGCTGTTCTGCTCTTTGGCGGAGAGGATGTGAATGAGCGACACCGGATGGGCGCGGGCCGCGTTGGAGCCGATGAAGAACATCACGCGCGAATTGCGCATGTCGTTGTAGCTGTTGGTCATCGCGCCGTAGCCCCAGGTATTGGCCACGCCGGCGACGGTGGTCGAATGGCAGATACGCGCCTGGTTGTCCGTGTTGTTGGTGCCCCAGAATGCGGCGAGCTTGCGCAAAAGGTAGGCCGCTTCGTTCGAATGCTTGGAGCCGCCCATCCAATAGACGGAGTCCGGGCCCGACTCCTTGCGGATTTGCAACAGCTTGTCGCCAACTTCGTTGATCGCCTCGTCCCAGGTGATCCGCGTCCACTGGCCGTTGACCAGCTTCATCGGATATTTGAGCCGGCGCTCGCCGATCGCGTGGTCGCGGACCGATGCGCCCTTGGCGCAGTGACCGCCGATGCTGAACGGACTGTCGAAGCCGGGCTCCTGCCGCGTCCACACGCCATTCTCGACCGTCGCCATGACAGTGCAACCAACCGAACAGTGGGTGCACACGGTCTTGACCTGCTTGATTGTGGTCGCCGTGGCTTGCGCCTGCGCTTTTTGAACCATGCCGCCGCCGATTGCGAGCGCTGCACCGACGCCTCCGACCGCGAGACCCGATCGACGCAGGAACTGACGCCGGTCGAGGGCGATACCAGCGAGGACGGGCGTGAAGCGCGCCACCTGTGAATCACGCCGGGCGGAGCCGTTCGGGGTTCCACTGGGTTTACGGATCAGCATGGTGATCTCCCGTTATCGGGTGAAGCGCGGATCGAGTTGCGGCTCAGGACCGCGCCGTCTCGTAGTACTTGCGGACGTGTTCGGTCTCGCGGTAGCCGCCGGCTTCCGACTTGATCGCCTCGGCTTTCGCCGGCGGCGATCCGGTCGCAAGCGTGGTGACGCCAGCAACCGAGCCCAGACCGACAAGCTTGAGGAAATCGCGGCGTTTGGCAGTGTTATTATGCGGACGGTCAGTCATGCGTTTCTCCGTTCGAAATCTCAGGCAATGGCGAAGGCCGTCTGTTCGATGTCCAGAAACAGGCGTCCGATACGTCCAACTGGCGCATAGAAACGGGCCGATTGCGCCTTTTCCAGATCACGGAAGAAGCGTCCAGCCCACGGCACGACAAAAGTGTCGAAAAATTCTCGTTGCCGCTCGATCGGCACCGGCGCGCCGAATGCGCCGGTGATGAGGCCGGCCATCACGTCGCACAGCGCGGCGGCGTGGTCTTCAGGCTCCCTGATATCGGCGGCGCGCGCGATGCCGAGCGCCGCGAGCGCGCTGCGCAACTCGGCGAGCGGCTTTTCGTGCAGAAAGCCGGTCAGGTAGTAGGATGCATACGGCAGCAACTCGCCGCGTCCGACGCCGATGAAAAGGTCGTGATACTCGCGGGCCACCGTCTCGACCGTCGCGTCGGCAGCCGCGCGCGAGAGACCGCGGAACGCACGGCCCAATTCGCTGTCATCGCCGGAGAGTCGCGCTAACGCCGTCAACAGCGCCGCATCCGGCGGCGCGGCCAACACGCGCGCAAGCACGCCGTAAATTTCGGCGCGCAACCGCTCTTCTTCCGGAATCCCCGGCCCTTGCCTCTCTGGATCGATCGCGCCACCGACGGCGCGCACACCGTCCATTCGCGTTATCTCCCCACCCGCAGCCGCTCTTGCCTGAGCGGTTCTCGGTGTTGTTTCTTGCTTAATTGTTAGTCTAGTCCATCCTTATCGGCTCGTCCACCGACTGCGCCGGGGTCGTTTGTCGGGTTGGCGGGCGCAGTCGTGATCTCCCCGGAACCGGATTCCATGGGCAACGTGGTCTTCGTCGATGCGGACGCATCCACGACCTGTGCGCTTTCGGAGGCCGCCGCCGCGCTACCGCCTGGCATGCCTTGAAGCACCCGATAGACCGTGCGGACGACGGCGGCTGATTTGAAGTCGGCGGCAAAATCGTCACCATACTCGACGAGCCCGTCGAGATTGGCGAACACCGGGTCGCTTCCCCACAACTTGCGCAATGCCGCGTTCCGCGTCGCCTCGGGCACACCCGGCTGCATGAAGGTGCTGAAGTCGGAGTCCACCGTCAGTGATTCGACCGGCGGCAGTTCCGGTGCGGGCGTATCCACCGCCTGCACCTTGTCGCCCGGCGTGACCGCCGTCGAGTCCGGCGACGGCGTCCGCGCACGTAGCTTCAACCGCGACCACCGGGTGAGGAAATTTCCCGGATCAGCCATGATCGTCATCGGCGTTGCGCGCCGGCATCAGCGGCGAGCGTTTGCGCTTCTTGAAGACCATGTCGACATGATGTGCCCGCACGTAATCCTGAAGGATCGCGCGAACAGCGTCGGGCATCGGTACGCCCTCAGCCACGACATCGCCGCCATCCAAATAGTCCTGCGTTTCGGTGTGACAGACGGTGACATGAAATGGCTCCGGACGATTTTCCGGTTCGCTGATTTCCGACCGCCACAGCACGTAAACCATCGGCTGTTTCTGCGACAAGTTGAGACGATAGTCGGCGGTCTCACCCGGAAATAGTTCGAGATCGAGCGTGGCAAGTTGATACCAGGTCCAGCCGTCTTCTTCGCGCAGCAGTTTCGGTTCGGCGATCCCAGCCGCGCCGGGGATAACCGCGACGGGCTTCCAGCGCCACTCTTGCCACGGATGATCGATGCGACGGCGCTCGAACACGACGCCGAGGCGAAGGAATTCGACTTTTGCCGGCGCGGCGCCGGCCGTCACTGGCGGTTGGTCGGCCATCGACTGATCATCATACGACCGCCGCGATGGCGCAATCGCCGATGCGCGCGATCGTGGGATACCAGAGACGGCGTAATGCCAAAACAGCATTCGGTGGCGTTCGCGAACGTCCGCGTGCATTGTTCGGCCATGGAGATCGACCGCAAAACCGTGCTGCTCTGCGACTGCGAAGGCACCATGCCGCTCGACGGCAAGGCCGTTGCTCGTGCCTGTACCGCGGCTGGTGCTACGACCGTCGACAGCCGCCTCTGTCGGGCGCAGCTCGAGAACCTGGTCGACGCCGCGCGGAGCGGACATCCGCTCCTGGTCGCCTGCACGCAGGAAGAGACGCTGTTCGCCGAAGCCTTGGCAGACTCCAGCGCGTCGACGACATTCACCAACATCCGCGAGCGGGCGCTCTGGTCAAGCGAAGCGGGGCGGGCATTGCCCAAAGTCGCGGCGCTCCTCGCCGAGGCGGCGCTCGATGCGCCGCCGACACCGGCGCTGACGCTCAAATCCGAGGGGCTTTGCCTCGTCTACGGCCGCGACGAGACGGCGCTATCGGCGGCACAGCAGCTGTCTGAACGTCTCGACGTCACCTTGCTGCTGTCGAAACCCGACGACGTCATCCCCCCGCGCGTCACACGGGTTCCGATTTATCGCGGCACCGTGATGGCGGCAAAGGGTCATCTCGGCGCTTTCGAGTTGACCGTCGACGATTATGCGCCGGCGCTACCGTCATCGCGGGCGGCCGTGAGATTCGAACCGCCGCGACGCGGCGCGACCACGCGGTGTGACGTGATCCTCGATCTGACGGGCGATCCACCGTTGTTCGCCGGAGGGGAACGTCGCGACGGCTATCTCCGTCCCGATCCGCGCAACTCAGCCGCCGTTCAGAAGGCGCTCTTCGATGCACTCGGCCTGATCGGCGAGTTCGAAAAGCCGCGCTACATCGATTTCAAGAGCGAACTCTGCGCGCATTCGCGGTCGCGCAAGATCGGCTGCACCCGTTGTCTCGACGTTTGCCCGACTTCGGCCATCACGCCGGCAGGCGATAGTGTCGCGATCGACACTTATGTTTGCGGCGGCTGCGGCGCGTGCCATAGCGTGTGCCCGACCGGCGCGGCTGCCTACGCCATGCCGCCGATCGAATTCCTGGCCACCCGATTGCGCACCCTGCTTGCGGCCTACGCCAAGGCCGGCGGCGAGAAACCGGCGTTGCTGATTCACGACCCACGCAAGGGAGACGAGTTGATCTCCGCCATGGCGCGCTTCGGCAAAGGCTTGCCGGCGCGCGTCGTTCCGTTCGCGGTCAACGAGGTGACGCAGCTCGGCTTCGACTTCCTGGCGCTCGCCTTGGCCTACGGCGCGGCGCAGGTGATCGTGCTCGCGCATCCCGAAAAGCAGCCGGAGCTCGCCGCGCTGGCCGGCCAGATCGGCCTGGCGGAAACCATCCTGCAGGGACTTGGCTACGGCGGCGGGCGGCTCCATGTGCTGATCGAGGCCGATCCCGATGCCGTGGAGAGAGCGCTCTACAGCTTGCCAGATGTGTTGCCGATTGACGGCGGCTCGTTCCTACCACTCGGCGACAAGCGCGGACTTACACGGCTGGCTCTGGCGCATCTGCATGAACGGGCACCGGAGCCACACGACGTGGTGCCGCTACCGCCCGGCGCGCCATTCGGCACCGTCGCGATCAAGACCGAGGGCTGTACGCTTTGCCTTGCCTGCGTCGGCGCTTGCCCCACCGGCGCACTCCTTGATAACGCCGACATGCCGCAGCTTCGCTTTCAGGAAGAAGCCTGCGTTCAGTGCGGCCTCTGCAGGGCCACCTGTCCCGAGAAAGTCGTCAGTCTGGTTCCGCGAGTCGATTTCACCGCGGCGGCGCGCAACGCGATCGTCCTCAAGGAGGAACCACCGTTCCTGTGCATCAACTGTGGCAAGCCGTTCGGCACCAAGAGCTCGATCGAGCGGATTGTGGCGCAGCTTGGCGGTAAGCATTCGATGTTCGCGGACGCCGAGCGGACTCGGCTCATCCAGATGTGCGAGGATTGCCGGGTCGTCGTTCAGATCAAGGACCGCTCGGGCGACCCCTTCGCCGGCCGGCCGCGACCGAAGCCACGCACAACCGACGACTATCTGCGCGAACGCGCGCAACGCGACGGCGACAAATAGGCTTCAGCGCGCCGCAGATCCTGCCTGGTCCCGACACGATTCTTCGACCTTGGCCAGGAAGCGTTGTGCGACATCTGCCGGCAATGCGCCACGGTCGCGCGCGCGCGCGATCGCCGCGGTGTGCTGCTTGATGCAGGCGGCGATTGCCGGATCCTCACGATTGTCGATATAGGCCAGCCAGGCGACCAGACCGAGCGCGACCACTGCGATTCCGGCAGCGATCAGGCGTGCGATCGGCTGGTCGAGGCTGGAGGCCGACATGTCCTTCCCTTCACGTTTCACGGGCCAGCGGCAGATTGAGCAACAGGTTCTGCGGCTTCAGGCGGAGCCGCCGGGCGTTGTCTATCGCCAAGCCGAGATAGATTGGCTTACCCGCGAGATCGGGCCGCATATCGGCCGTATCGGCGAACGTCGCGCGAAACAAGGCAATGAGCAGCGACAGGCGAGCTTCGTCGACCGGCTCGCCGCGATAAAGTGCGTTGAGAATTGCGGTCGACTCCGCGTCCAGCCCGATGTGCCACGACCACCGCTCGTCGCGAATCTGGGACACCGGCTCAATGCGGAGTGCGACGCCGAGGAAATGCCCGACCCAGCGCTCGAACACGCGGCACAGCGCGTCGAGCCCGGGCCGCGTGAACGACAGGTCGAGAACCGTGTCGAAGCGATCGCTCCGATCCCAATACGTCGCGGCGTTCTCGGCCGAGAGCACATCGAGCGTAATTTGCGTGGTGGGCGTTGCGCTCTCCAGCAGCAACCGCCCGAGTGAGCCGAGCCCGCCGGTTCGTGCCGTAATCTCAACCGTCTCTTCGTCGGCCAGCATCACGGCGCCGTCGGCAACTGTCACCTTCTGGGTGCGGAACAAGAGCTCCGCGGCGCGCAACGCAATGGGATCGTCGCAGTCGGCCAGGATGTTGCGCAAGATCGCATGCACCAGATGATCGAGCAGCAACGCCGGCATCGTAACCGCCTGCGTTCGAAAAAGCGCCAGATACACCGCTTCGAGCGTCCCCGCGGCGAGCAGCCGATCGCGGAAATCGAGGAAAACGCCGTAATTCGCGCGAATATCGGCGTCGACGATCGCCGCCAGCTCGGTCGCGGCAACGGCTGCGCGCGGCGCCGCGTGAAGTTTCGCATGCAGGGTGCGCTCGCCGGCATCGGACTCGTCAACCAGCCGCATCTCCGGCCGTTCGAGATAAGCGCGAAGGAAATCGTCCGTCACCGCGAGATGGCCGGTCGGATCGCGCCGCAGAAGATGAAAGCCGGAACTCAGCCAGAAATCAGGCAGCGTCGCCGTCGGCGCTTCAGCCATGGATGGCCCAATCCGTGAGCGCGGCCTCGAGCGGCAGAACGCGCTCGCCGTCGTCCTGACGCACGCGCAGGTTGCCGGTGGCATCGAGGCCCAGTGGCATCGCCCGCCTGCCGCCCGGCAGATCGACCGTCGGATGGAGCATCGTGCCGAATGCGCGGCGCGACCATTCGGCCATGATCGGCGCCGCATCGCCGGTCTCCCAACGGTTGAGCCAAGCCAGAAAATGGCGACTGAAGCCCTCGATCTGTGCCGCGATCGAAAATCCCTCGAAGTCCTCTTCGACGATGCTGGTGCGGTACGGATTCCGTCCAGGCTCCCCACGATCGGCCGCGACCGCCAGCTCGCAGCCGAGCACCGCCCATTCGGGAACATCGTCGGCACCGCACCGCGCAAAGGCGAGCGACAACCCGCCAATCAACGCGCCGTCGATCAGGACTCCGCATGGCCAGGTGAACGAGACCGGCGCCGGCGGCGGTGCGAAGGCACCGAGAGCGTCGGCGAACGCCAGAGCCGCCACGTAAATCACCGGCAAAGTGTCGCGTCGTGAACTATCCGGGTGGAGCAACAGCGCAGCGTCGAGTTTGTCGGGACGATCCGACCAGAAGATGGTTCCCTCTTCCGCGCCCGTCGCGGCCACCGTCCGCGCTTCTACGATCGCGGATTGCTCCGGACGAATCAGGACGGCGCGGTAGAGTGGCGGCAGCAGGAGTTCAACCATCGGCGCAGTCTAAGCCCACGCCCGAGGCTTGTGAATTTTGCCGCCGAGCGCGCGCCCGCGCTGACGAATGACCACCGCGCGGCAGACGCAGAAACCATTGCGCAGGGCGATGAGCGTGCCGATGCGGTATTATGTAGCAGTCGCCACAAGCGGCCGACTTAGACAGGCTAGCCTTCTAGTCCTCAAACTCCCACTCTGCATATTCGTCATCTGGTGGGGCACGCACGAAGCGTTTGCGCTGAACATCCCAAATCCTGAAATAACTGGTCGATCTCTCTACAGCATTACCGTCGGTGTAAGAAACAATGCCGAGCAGGCAGAGTTCAAACACTCCGTTGATTATATCTGCGACATTTTTGGATGTAAGCGCGCCGGTATGGCCGATTGCGTCCATACCAGCATCTTTCCCGGCCACGAGCGTAATCGAAGGGGTGATGTCTCGCGGCTGAGCATCGAAGTGGGCCTTCCCAGCGGTCCCTTTTTCTCTGAGAAAGATATCGACGCCATTTCGAAGAAGGACTGCCGGAGATGCGCCAACATTAGAAATATAAATTTTGGCGGTAGGCTTCCAATTGTAGGAGGGCGTAGCGGCGCTAACATAGCGAACGCGGAGTTTAGGCCGGTTCGTCGAGATAAATTCCTGACGTGCGAGATCAATGCTGTCGCGCGTCAATTTTGCTTGGCGGCTGGTTGGCCTGCTGCCGGTTCGGTTGACAGCCGCTTAAGCTAATCCCGCCTTCATCTCGAACTCCATAGGGCTCATATATCCGATTGTCGAATGCCGGCGTTTCGGATTGTAGAAGCGCTCGATGTAATCGAACACATCGGCCTTAGCCTCG
>JAGWNF010000018.1 GCA_028871455.1 Alphaproteobacteria bacterium | reverse complement strand
GAGGCTAAGGCCGATGTGTTCGATTACATCGAGCGCTTCTACAATCCGAAACGCCGGCATTCGACAATCGGATATATGAGCCCTATGGAGTTCGAGATGAAGGCGGGATTAGCTTAAGCGGCTGTCAACCGAACCGGCAGCAGGCCAAACCGGCCATTGTTCGATACGCCCAAGCCAGAAAGCCTCATTCACCGTGTTCTGAGCATCGCGACGGCGCCAGGAGACCTCGTGCTTGATGCATATTTGGGTTCCGGCACGACTGCCGCAGTCGCACACAAAATGGGAAGGCGTTACATCGGCATCGAGTGTGGTGACCACGCTGCGACACATTGCGTAGAACGCCTTTGGAAGGTAATCGCGGGTGAACGGGGCGGCATATCGGCAATTGTAGGATGGAACGGTGGCGGAGCATTCAATTTCTACAAGCTAGATCGCCGGCGTGACCGTTCATTGATCACAGGACGAAATGGCAAACTGTTCAAGCACGACAAAAATGCGCGAGCTGTAGCGGTTTGAATAACCGTTCCGCTGCTTCCACAGTGCTTCCATACGGAGCTAGACAATTGGACAGTCTAGCGGCCCCCATCATCGAAGACTTTGAAAGATAATCATTAAACTGGTGCCGACGCGCGGATTCGAACCGCGGACCTACTGATTACGAATCAGTTGCTCTACCACTGAGCTACGTCGGCAACCGTGCCTGCTTCAACGACCGAGCACCCCCTACGCTCGGGCTTGGCTCCGCATGGGCGCTGCGCATCGGCAACGCCATGCCAGGGCGTTTGAAGCATAGGCAATAGCGGTTCGCAAGGCGATTTGGCACGTACGGTGGCGCGGTTACAGACCGGCGCCGCCCGACATGTCAGCTGATGCTGGCTTCGCTCGAATCAAAACTGCTCATGTCCTAATTAAAGAGGCAGGACAGCGATCGCCTCGACCTCGAACAACAGGCCGTCGCCGGCGAGCCGACATCCAGTTCGACTTACGAATCACTTGCTCTACCGCTGAGCTACGTCGGCATCAAGGGGCGGCAAGGCGGCCGAACCTACAACCGCGCGCCGCGGAGCGTCAATCGACGGCCCGGCCATGACTGGCGGCAATCCCGCGGTCGCCACGTCACCGGAGCCGGGCCTGAGCCGCCAGACCAGCTGGTCGAAGCTGTGGCAGCGCGGACAGAGCGCGGTCCAGGTCGCGGTCTCGAAGCCGCAGACGTTGCAGGCATAGCCGGGATCCGGCACGCGCGCCTGCGCCGCGCGCTCGAGCCACCGGCGGCCGCGGCTGGATTCGCCGTGCTCGGCGTCCTCGAGCGCCGCCATCAGTCGATAGAGTCGCGGCGCGGCGTCGTCGCGGTCGATACCGGCCTCGGTCAGATGTCGGCGCGCCTCGCCCCAGAGCCGCGCCTTCAGCGCTGCCTCGGCCAGCGCCACCCGGCCTTCGACGTGATCGGGCTTGAGGTCGTGCAGCCGCTCGAAGCGCTTGACGCGCGCCAGCGGCGGTTCGTCGGCGTGCAGCTCGCCGTAGGCGGCGGCAAGCAGCGGATGCGGCGCCACGCGCCAACCAGTTTCGATGGCCTTGCGAGCGCGCCGCGCGCTACCGTCCGCCGCGAGCAACGTCGCGTACCACGCCGTCACCGGCGCGAATCCGGGATCGGCATGGTGCGCCTGGCCGGCGAGCTTCAGCGCCTCGCCGGCGCGGCCCGCTGCCTGCGCCGCGCGGCCGCGCTCGTAGAGGATGGCGGCACGATGGTGCCGGCTCTCGTCGGGCGGAATCGCCGTGCGCCGGGTGGCTTCGGCCAAGCGTGCCTCGGCGGTTTCCCAGCGACCCGCGCGCGCCTCGAGCTCGACCAGCGTGCGCTGCACCCAGCCGGCGCGCGGTCGCAACTCGCGGGCGCGCTCGACGAGCTTGAGTGCGACGCCGTCTTCGCCGCGCGCCAGCGCCTGCATGATCAAGCCGCGCAAGCCGAGAAACTCGGTCTCGGGCTCGGCCAGCATGGCGGTGAAATAATCGCGCGCCGCGGCGGCATCGCCTTTGAGCTGCGCCGCCTGGGCCGCCAGCAGCCGCGTCAGCGGCGGCTCGTTCAAGAGTGAATTGGCGCGCCGCGCGTGGCGCTCCGCCTCGTCGGGATCGCCGGCGGCAACCGCCGCCATGCCGTAGGTCAACGCGCGATAGCCCTCGCGTCGCCGCCGCTCGCGCCGTGCCCGGACGAAGTTGCGCGGCGCCGCGATCAGCCGGCGCAGCATCGCCACGATCCATCCCAGTCCGAAGACGACCAGCGCCGTTACCAGCGCCAGCGCCGCAACCGAAGTGTCGATGCGCCAACCTTGCCAGACGATGGTGACCGCACCCGGCCGGTCGGCAAGATAGACGGCGGCGGTAACGGCGGCGGCGATCGCGACGAGCGCGACGAGAATCCGCCTCACGGCGTTTGCGGCGTCGACTTCGCGCTTGGCGTGGCGGCCGAGGCCGCCAGCGCCGGCACGACATCCCGCATCGCGGCGGCGATCGCGGCTTCGGCGTCGAGCCGCTGATGCGCGACTTTGAGCCAGGCTTGCGCCGCCTTGTGTGCCGGCGCCGGCGCCGCCTCGATCGCGCTGACGGCGCCGGAAAGATCACCTTGGGCAAGCTCACTGCGCGCGGCGTCGATCGCGGCGATGGTCGGATCCGGCGGCGTGGTGCCACCACCGACCCGTCGCACCACGACCAGACTCGCCAGCTTGGCCCAGAACCGCTGGGTCCAGCTTTGGTCCGCGGGCTCACTCGGCGCCGCCAACAACATGTCCAGCGCGGTCGCGGCACTGAACCGCGCGGCCAGCGCCGCCGTGCTCGGAATCCCCGTCGGCGCCAACGGTTCGAGGGCGAGTAGCTTCGCGGCAAGCGCATGCGGCGCCAGGGTCTCGACGGCTTTGAGCTCGTTGGGGAACGGCTGCGAGGTCGCGACTACCGCCGAGAGCTGGCTCAAGGCCAGGAACAGCATGCGATCAGGGTTGTCGCCGGCGCGCGAGAACCGCGCCTGCAGCGCGGCGATGCGCTCAGCGTTGCCGCTCACAGCGGATTGCAGCTGCCGCACCGTATCGTCGAGCCGCTTGATCGCGTCGGCGAACTGGCTGACGTCGGGTGCGGCTTGATGCACCTGCTTCTCGATCGCGTCCAGCCGCACAAAGATCTGCGCGTCGGCGCTTTGCGCGTCACGCAGCGCCTGAATCTCGGTTTCGACCGACGCCAGCTGGCTCGCGAAGATCGTGCGCGCAGTGTTGTCGGGCGGCGTGTTCCACGGCAGCACGCGCGCCAACGACGGCGCCCAGAACGGCGATGTGCCGGTGAGCGCCAGGACCAGCGCCAGCGCACCGCCGAGTCCACCGATGACCGCGAGGCGGCGGCGCTTGCGACGCTGTGCATTAAGATCGGTGCTGGCCTCGATCACCGGCGCCTCGTTCATGGCGACGCTTTCATCGTCATTCTCTCCTATTTCCTCCCCGTGCCGCCACTGCTCGATCGAGCGCGTCGAGCAGTGCCGTCTCGTTCGGCGCCGTGGCGATCTCGATGCGGCGCCAATTCAACGGCCGCAGCGCTGCCGCGACTGCCGGGCTCAAAACGACGGCCGAGATAGCCGCCGTTCGATCACCGACTCCGGCCGCGTGCGTGAGCGTAACAAAGGTCTCGGCGGTGCGGGGAGAGAAAAAGATCGCGTAATCGATCACGTCGGCGGCGAGGGCGGCGTGCGACTCGGCGCCAAGGCTGGTTGCCGCGACGGCGTCGTAGAGCCGCACCCGCCGTACGACGAAGCCGGCGCGCGCGAGGTCGCTGCCGAGATCGCCGGCGACGGCGCTCGCGGCGGCGTGGACCAGCGGGCCGGCCTCCGGCTTCAATCGCTGCGCGACGAGCACGGCCAGCGCGTGGACGTCGCCGCCGGCGCTTTCGACACGGGCGAAGCCCGCGTCGCGCGCTGCGCGCGCCGTTGCGTCGCCGACCGCGAAAGCAGGCAGGTCGCGCCGGACCGAGCTGGTGGCGAAAGCGCGCGCGCCATTGGCGCTGGTGAACAGCACCGCCTGCGCGCCGGGCAGCGCACCGGCGAGCGCCTCGCGTCCGTCGGGCGCCAGCGCGATTCGCAGCAGCGGCTCGAGCAACGGCTCGATGCCGCGCGCCGTCAGTGCCGCCATCAGGCCCGCCGCGTCCTCGCGCGGCCGCGTCACCAGCGCCCTCATGCGAAGAAGTCGGGTCCGCCGCGCGCCTTGAGTTCGGCCCCGGCGTCGCGGCCGAGCACGACCGCGTCAGCGACCGCGCCAGTGCGTTGTGCGCGGTACAGCGCGCTGCCGTCGGGTCGCACGATGACGGCGTCGAGACGAAGCCCGCCGCCGGCGATCGTCGCCAGTGCCGCGATCGGCGTGCGACACGAGCCGTCGAGTGCGGCGAGAAAGGCGCGCTCGGCCGTCGCGCAACAAGCCGTCTCGGCATGGTCGAGCGGTGTCAACAAGTCACGGGCGCGTGTGTCGTCGGCGCGGATCTCGACCGCCAGCACACCCTGCGCCGGCGCTGGCAGCATGTCGTCGGCCGCCAGCACCGCCGTTATCTTGTGCGCGAGGCCGAGCCGCCGGAGGCCGGCAACCGCCAGGATCGTCGCGTCGGCGTCGCCGGCTTCGAGCTTGGCAAGCCGCGTTCCGACGTTGCCGCGCAGCGGTACGATCGCGAGATCGGGTCGCGCATGGAGCGCCAAGGCCTGACGCCGCAGCGACGCGGTGCCGAGCCGCGCGCCCCGGGGCAGCGCCGCGAGCGACGCCGCACGCGGGGACAGCAACGCGTCGCGTGGGTCCTCGCGCGGCAGGCAGGCGGCGACCGCAAGATCCTGCGGCAAGGTCGCCATCATGTCCTTCATCGAATGGATCGCCAGATCGACGCGGCGATCGAGCAGCGCTTCCTCGATCTCTTTGGTGAACAGGCCCTTGCCGCCTTCTGCGGCCAGCGGCCGCTCGCCGGCACGGTCGCCGCTGGTGCGGATGGCGACGATCTCGACCGCGCCGGGCGCGGCGAGCGCCGCATGCGCAGCGGCGAGGCGACGCTTGAGCTCGTCGGCCTGCGCCAGCGCCAGGGGACTGCCGCGCGTGCCGATGCGCAGAAGCGGTGGGGCCATGGCGATGTCTTAGGCGGAAGGCGGCGACAAGGGAAGGATGCTATGGTCCCCGCCATGCGCGTCCTTGGCATCGAGACCAGTTGCGACGAGACCGCCGCCGCCGTCGTCGACGATGTGGGGGCGCCGGCGATGCGCATCTGCGCCAATCTGGTGCTGTCGCAGCTCGTCGAGCATCAGCCGTACGGCGGCGTCGTGCCCGAGATCGCGGCGCGCGCGCACCTGGAGCATCTCGACGGCCTGATCGCGCGCGCGCTCGATACCGCGGGCTGCAGTTTCGACGATCTCGCTGGCATCGCCGCCACCGGCGGTCCGGGCCTGATTGGCGGCGTCATGGTCGGCGTGATGGAGGCGAAGGCGATCGCCTATGTGCGCGGCGTTCCCTTGGTCGCGGTCAATCATCTCGAAGGCCACGCGCTCTCGGCCCGGCTCACCGACGACGTGGCGTTTCCCTATCTGCTGCTGCTGGTGTCGGGCGGCCATTGCCAGCTGGTGGCGGTCGAGGGCGTCGGCGCCTATCGCCGGCTCGGCACGACGTTCGACGATGCGGCCGGCGAATGCTTCGACAAGGGCGCGAAGCTGTTGGGCCTTGGCTATCCCGGCGGACCGGCGATCGAGTACGCCGCGTGCGCCGGCGATGCCAAGCGCTTTCCGTTGCCACGGCCGTTGGTCGGCCGACCGGGCTGCGACTTTTCGTTCTCCGGCCTGAAGACGGCGCTGGCCGAGACGGTGCGTCGCCAGGGGACGCTCGACGAGCGCACGCGCTGCGATCTGGCGGCGGCGCTGCAATCGGCAATTTTGGATTGTCTGCTCGATCGTGCGGCGCACGCGGCGGCGCAATTCACCGCGCGGCACGGTGATGGTCATGCGGTGGTCGCGGCCGGCGGCGTTGCCGCGAATTCGGTGCTGCGACCGCGCTTGGCGCAACTCGCCGCGGACTGGGGCCTGCGCTTCGTGGCGCCGCCGCCGGCGCTCTGCACCGACAACGCGGCGATGATTGCCTGGGCCGGCGTCGAGCGGCTCAAGCTCGGTCTCGTTGATTCACTCGACTTCGCGCCGCGACCGCGCTGGCCGCTGGACGAATTAGCGCAACCGGCCGGCCTTGCCGGCGCGGCACCGTGAGGGAGCGGACCCTGATCCGGGGCTGCGGCAGAACGGTTCGGCCTATCGCCGGGCCTAATTCCGCGCGCGCTTGATCAGAAACGCCTTCCGTGCTTCATCGCCGTGATGGAGCGCGGGAGGCGTTAGCTTTCATGCAGACTTTCGGCATCATCGGCGGCGGCGCTTGGGGCACCGCGCTGGCGCAGGTTCTGCGCCGCGCCGGCCACGACGTCGCGCTGTGGGCGCGCGAGGCCGAGGTCGTCGCCGCCATCAATGACAGTGGTGAGAATGCGCCGTTCCTCCCCGGCGTCAAACTCGCCGCTGGCATCCGTGCCACCGGGGATCTCTCGGTCGCGGCGCGAGCCGACGCCGTGCTGTTGGCGACGCCGGCGCAGCATCTGCGCGAGATCGCGACGCGGCTGGCACCGCATCTCGCCGTCGGCGCACCGCTGGTGCTCTGCACCAAGGGCATCGAGGAGAACAGCGGCGCGCTGATGAGCGAAGTCGCCGCCGCCGTCGCGCCGCGTGCGCCGCTCGCCGTGCTCTCGGGCCCGACCTTCGCCCAGGAGGTGGCGCACGGGTTGCCGACCGCGGTGACGCTCGCCGCGACCGATGCGGCGCTCGGTGCGAAACTCGTTGCTGCGCTCGGCGGCCGCAGCTTCCGGCCCTATCTGTCGGCGGATCCAGTCGGTGCGCAGGTCGGCGGCGCGGTCAAGAACGTGCTGGCGATCGCTTGCGGCATCGTCATGGGAAAACGCTTCGGCGATAATGCGCGCGCCGCGCTGATCACCCGCGGCCTCGCCGAGATGGTGCGTCTCGCCGTCGCCAAGGGCGGCCGGGCCGAGACTTTGATGGGACTGTCGGGTCTCGGCGACCTGACGCTGACCTGCACCGGCCTCCAGTCGCGCAACCTGTCGCTCGGTGTCGCCCTCGGCCAGGGTCAGGCGCTCCAATCCATTCTGGTGGCCCGACGCTCGGTCGCCGAAGGCGTCACGTCGTCCGGCGCCTGCGTCGCGTTGGCGAAGCAGCTCGGCATCGAGATGCCGATCGCCCAGGCGGTGGACGCGATCCTGCACAAAGGCGCGGCAGTCGACCGCGAGATCGAGGCGCTGCTGGCGCGGCCGTTCAAGGCCGAGCTGACGCCGGGCACGACGTGATGCGGAGCGCCGTCGCGATCCGCCACGTCGCTTTCGAGGACCTCGACGCCTTTGCGCCGGCGCTGGCCGCGTGCGGATATAAGGTGAGCTATCGCGACGCGCCGATCGACGATCTCGCCGGCGGCGACCTCGCCGGTTGCGATCTGTTGGTGACGCTCGGCGGGCCGATCGGCGCCTACGAGGAGGATCGCTATCCATTCCTCAAGGCCGAAATCGCCGCGATCGAGAAACGACTCAAGACCGGCAAGCCGGTGCTCGGTCTCTGTCTCGGCGCTCAGCTCATGGCGCGCGCCCTGGGCGCTAAAGTCTATCCTGCCGGCTTCAAGGAGATCGGCTGGTCCGGCATCAGCCTGAGTGCCGCCGGCCGCGCCTCGCCCCTGGCCAGGCTCGCGCCCGGCACCCGCGTGCTGCACTGGCACGGTGACACTTTCGATCTGCCGTCAGGCGCGACGCATCTTGCGTCGACGCCGCGCACGCCGAACCAGGCCTTTGCCGTCGGCGGTCACGGGCTGGCGCTGCAGTTCCATCTCGAAGTGACCGCAGCAGGCCTCGAGCGCTGGCTCGTCGGTCACGCTGTCGAGATCGGCACTACGCCGCGCGTGACGGTGCCGCGGCTCCGGGCCGATGCCGCCAAGTTCGCCGGCGAGACCGTGCCGCAGGGTCGCGCCGTCCTCGACGCCTGGCTCGACGGCGTGAACGGCTGAATCAATCGACCGCACCGCGCCGAATGCCCGCCCGCCACCAACGGTGCGCGGCGACGGCGGCCCAGATCGCCTCGACCAGGCCGAAGGGCCATGCGCCCTGCAGGAAGCCATAGACCGAGCCGAGCAGGCAGGCGGCGGCGAAAGCCAGGATGAAGTGTGGATGGCGAGCTTCCAGCGCATAGGTCACCAGCATCGCGGTGACGGCGAACAGACCGAAGAGCGTCAGCAGATCGAGCGTCATCGCCGCCTCACGCGACCGCGTCCAGCGCCTGGCACAGCCGGCGCGTCGCCGTGCTGAGCTCGGTCGCATTCATGCTGGCGAAGCCGAGCCGCGTCGCACGGATGGGCTTGCCGGATATGGCGAAGGCGCCGCCCGGCTGGATCTTGACGCCCTTGGCGTGGGCCGCCTCGGCCAGCGCACTCATATCGATCTTGTCGGTGAATTTTACCCACACGGCGAGTCCGCCGTCGGGCAGGCCGAATTCAACACGGCCCGCGAAGCGTTCAGTCAGAAGCTTGGCCATCAGCAGGCGGCGCTCGGCATAAAGCCGCATCGTCTTGCGCGTGTGACGGTGCAGCTCGCCGTCGGCGATCAGCTCGGCGACCGCGTGCTCGGTCGCCGGGTCGCCCTGCCGGTCGATCATCATGATCTCGGCAGCCGCGCGGTCGATGAATGCCTTTGGCGCCGCGATATAGCCCAACCGCAGGCTCGGCGTGAGCAACTTCGACATCGAGCCGATATAGACGACCTTGCCCCAAGGATCGACGCTCGCCAGCGGCCACATTGGCCGATGGACGAAGTGAAATTCGTGATCGTAATCGTCCTCGACGATGGCGAAACCGAATTGGTCGGCGAGTGCGAGCAGGCGGAGCCGACGGTCCGGTTTCAGCAGCACCGTCGTCGGAAACTGGTGATGCGGCGTGACGTAGACCGCGCGCACGCGCGTCTTGCGGCAGGTCGATTCGAGCTCGTCGAGGCGCATGCCGGAGCCGTCGAGACCGACAGACAGCACCTCGGCGCCCACCGCGCGAAACGCCTCGCGCGCCGGTGGATAGCTGAGCTCTTCCATGACGACCGGATCGCGCGGTCCGGCAAGGATGCGGGTGGCGAGGTAGATCGCCATCTGGCTGCCGCGCGTCAGGCAGATGTTGTCGGGCGTGGTGCTGAGGCCGCGGTCGATGTTGAGCATGGTCGACACCGCCTCGCGCAGCGCCAAAGAGCCACGCGGATCGCCGTAGCCCAGCGCGTTATGCTGCGCCGCGCGGCTCAGCGCCGAGCGGTAGGCGCGGGCGAGCGCCACCACCGGTACTTGCCGCGTGTCGGGCGCGCCATCGTCGAACACCAGGAGATTTTTTTCAGGCAGGAATGCCGAAATATTGGGCGCGGTGCCCACCAGACGGAAGTCGGGCTGATCCGGCATGTGTCGCGCCGGCGACCCGGATCGGCCGCCGTTCTCTTCGACGGTCGGAAGCTCAGCGGAGACGAAGGTGCCGCGCGTGCGGTCGCTTTTGACCCAACCCTGCGCGCGCAGCTCGTCGTAGGCGTCGATCACGGTCTTGCGGTTGAGTCCCAAGTCTTCCGCCAGTTCGCGCGTGCCCGGCAGGGCACTGCCGGGCGCCAGCCGGCCGCGGCGGATTTCCTCGATCAGGGCGTAGGCGATCTGCAGATAGACCGGCAGGCGACCGCGCCGGCGGATCGTGATCTTGAACGGCCATGGGCGCAGCAACTGGACCCCTCAGGTTTTAAAAACTGGATGTTTAGGCTGGTCCATTACGTGCATAGCCTTTGGCGACGGTCGAGCAAAAACGATCGCGCAAGGGAGGTCGGGCCCCGACGTGGCGCGGGTGGTCGCCAGTCGCAAAAGGGGTTTGACCCATGTCTGTTTCTCGATTGAGGCCGAATTGCCTGAATTTCTATGAGCTGTTGGCGCAGAACGTGGCGCTGATCTCACCGACCATGACCGCGGCGCTCATCGTGCCGGTGATGTACTCGAACACCGGCGACTGGAGTTGGCTGTCCTACGCTCTAGGCACGATCATGCTCCTGTTCGTCGGCTACAATCTCAACCAGTTCGCGCGGCGATCGACGACGTCCGGTTCGATGTACGCCTATACCTGCCGCGGCCTCGGCCTCGCGGCCGGCGGCATCAGCGGCTGGGCACTGATCTGGGCCTATCTCGGCATCTCGATGGCCGGCGTCCATGGATTTTCGATCTTCGCCGACACGCTGCTCGGCATGGCCGGCGTCCACGTGCCGTACATCGTGCTCTTCGCCGCCTGCGTCGGCATCGGATGGTACTGCGCGTGGAAGAACGTCACGATGTCCCTGATCCTCACCCTGGCGCTCGAAGGCATATCCATGTCTTTCATTCTGCTACTGTGCGCCATCGTGCTGTTCCATCATCAGTTTGCGTTCGACAGCACGCAGTTCAACGTCGGCACATTGCCGTGGTCGAGCATCGGCCTTGGCGTGGTAGTGGCGATCTTCAGCCTGGTCGGATTCGAATCGGCGACCGCCTTCGGCGATGAAGCCAAGAACCCGCTCAAGACGATTCCGCGCTCCGTGTACTGGAGCCTTCTGATCTCGGGCCTGTTCTTCGTCGTCGTCACTTATGTCGAGGTCTTGGGCACGCACAGCTACAAGGACACGCTCGACAAGATCGACGCACCGCTCAACGTGCTCGCCACACTGTCGCACGTGCCGTTGTTGCAGATCCCCCTCTCGATCGGCGCCATGCTGAGCTTCTTCGCGCTCTGCCTGTCGTGCATCAACGCCGGTGGCCGCGTCATCTACGCGATGGGTCGCCACGGCCTGTTTCACGCGGCGACGGCCGGCGCGCACGAGAAGAACGAGACGCCGCACGTCGCCATCGGTCTGATGGCGGCGCTCGCCTTCGGCATTCCGACGGCGATGCATCTCGGCGGCATCGCACCGCTCGACGGGTTCAACTACGTCGGCACGTGCGCGGCATTCGGCTTTATGGTGGCCTATGCGTTGATCACGGTCGCCGCACCGGTCTATCTGAAGCGCATCGGTGAGCTGAAGACCAAGGACGTCGTTGGCTGCGCCGCGGCGCTCGTGCTGCTGGCGATTCCGGCGGTTGGCAGCGTCTATCCGATCCCCGATCCGCCGGTGAAGTACTTCCCGTACGGCTTCCTGGTCTATCTCGCGATCGGCATCACCTGGATCTTCTACTGCTACCGCCGCAAGCCGACGGCGATCGAGCAGGTCCAGGCCGATCTCGAGCGCATCCACGCCCACTTCGAGGACGCGGTCGCGTGAAGCCGGCGTAGCCGCCGCTGATTGCCGCTCGGCGCCGGCGCAACCGGTGTCGGGCGCAATCGGCGGTCCGTTCTTTCAAGTCGAGGGTATTGTCACGATGCCACCAAAAGTCGAAGAGATCTGCAGGTTCCCGGTGAAGGGCGCGCGCGGCCAGCGTCCGGACTCACTGGACGTCAATCCGGCCGTCGGCGTCGTCGGCGATCGCCGCTTCGCCATCAAACGCAACGGCCGCCAGGGCGAGGGCTGGGCGCCGAAAATCCATTTTCGGGTCTGCATGAACACGCCCGCGATGGCCATGCAGACGCCGGAATTCTCGGGCGGCGCGCCGGACTCGGCCTGGTTGAAGACGGTCGCGACCGCGATCGGCGAGACGGAGGTCACGACGGTCGATACCAAGAACCGGTTCAACATGGTCGATACCGATCCGCACGAGTTCGGTCCGACGATCTCGTTCCTCAACCTGGCGTCGGTGCGCGCGCTTGCGGCCGAAACCGGCTGGACGATCGATCCCGACCGGTTCCGGATGAACATCTGGTACGACGACGGCAAGCCATTCTCCGAATTGGCTTGGGCGGACGCTTATCCCGGCACGCGCGAGTTCATGGTCGGCCATCTGCGGCTGCGGGTTCAGGACGCCTGCGAGCGGTGCCAGGCGATCGAGGCCAATCCGGCGACCGGCCAGCGCGACCTGCCGGTGCTGGAGGCGTTAGCGGCGCTGCTCAAGAAACGCGGTTATGGCGGTTCGCCGCAGCGCGGCGTGTTCGAGGTCATGGGGTTCCTGGCGACGCCGTTGGGCACGGAGACCATCACGCGGGGGCAGGAGATCCGGCTATTATAGGAGGATGAGCGCAGCCGCTCTCGTCGTCCTCACTGGCGCCGGCATATCGCAGGAATCCGGCCTTGATACCTTCCGCGATCCGAATGGCATCTGGTCGAAGTACCGCGTCGAGGACGTGGCGACGCCGGAGGCCTTCGCGCGCGATCCGTGCAAGGTACACGCGTTCTACAATATGCGTCGGCGCAACCTACTGGCGGGTCACGTCAAGCCCAATGCGGCGCACGCGGCGCTGGCAGAGCTCGAGCGGCGCTGGCCGGGCGAATTCCTGCTGGTGACGCAGAACATCGACGATCTGCACGAGCGCGCCGGCTCGACGCGACTCATTCACATGCACGGCGAGATGCGCAAGGTGCGCTGTACCGCTTGCGGCGCGGTCGTGCCGAACGACACCGACCTGTCGGTTGACGCCGCGTGCGACGCCTGTGCCAAGGCCGGCGGGCTGCGGCCGCACGTCGTCTGGTTCGGCGAGATGCCGCTCGAGATGGCGCGCATCGGCGAGGCCCTGAGCGGATGCGACCTGTTCGTGTCGATCGGCACCTCAGGCAACGTCTACCCGGCGGCCAGTTTCGTCGCTGAAGCCAATGCCGCGGGTGCGCGCACTGTCGAACTTAACCTCGAACCGTCGCTCGCCCGCAGCCATTTCGCCGAGACGCGTTATGGCAAGGCGACCGAGATCGTACCGGCGTTCGTCGCCGAGGTCCTGGCTACGCACTGACGGTAGATGCCGTGGCGAATGCGCGCGCTGCGGCCCTCGCCGATCCCGACGACGCGCGGCTCGGTGCCACGCTGGACGAGATCGACAAGCGTATCTTGCCGCGGGCGGCGGATTAGCGCCGCACCTTGCCGCAATTACGCCGCGATTCGGCGCTATCGCAGCGCAGTCCGCGCGTTGAAGCGACCGAAGGAGAAACCGGAATGCGCATCCGTCTGGCGATGCTGGTCATCGGATTGCTGGTGGCGCCCGGTATGGCGCAGGCACAGATCACTTGTGCGCAACTGCCCAAGGCGGCCGCGTTCGTCAACACTAAGCTCAGGCCGGGTCCCAACACCGACGCCGCCAAACGCCATCTCGAAGCAGCGCAGCACGCCACTTCCGACGCGCAATGCGTCGCCGAATTGCGCAAGGTCGACTACTACACCAAGCGCTCGATGGCGGCCGATCGGCGCGCGGCGGCGAATGCGCAGGCACGGCCGGCGGCACCGGCAAAATCGAAATCCCGGATCACCTGCGCGCAATTGCCCAAGGCGGCGGAGTTCGTCAACACCAAGCTCAAACCCGGACCCAACACCGACGCCGCCAAGCGCCACCTCGAAGCGGCGCAGCACGCCGCCTCGGATGCGCAATGCGTCGCCGAGCTGCGCCGGGTGGACTATTACGCCAAACGCTCGATGGCGGCCGACCGGCACGTCGCCGTGGCCCACACACATGTGCGCTGCGGCGACATCCTCCATCCGACGCTGCCGGGCGGCGTCGATTACCGTGGCCCGCCGGTGCCCGGCTGCCCGCAGGTCAAGTTCTAGGCCGGCCCGGGACGCCTCCCGCCTTCGGCTGCGGTCGGCGCGGGCATTCGACGGCGTTGCGGCGCGGTCGCGCCGCCGGCGCTAAGATCGTCGGCAGGCAGGCGGCTCTTGCGGAAAATCCCGATCTGGGATGCGCCGACGCGTTTCTTCCACTGGCTTGCAGCGATGCTGGTCGCCGCCGCCTATGCGACGTGGCGGTTCGATCTGATGGACTGGCACCTGCGTGCCGGCTATGCGCTGCTGGCGCTCGTGCTCTTCCGCGTCATGTGGGGGTTTGTCGGCAGCGAGACGGCACGTTTCGCCCGCTTCGTCGCCACGCCGCGCGCCGCCCTGACGCATTTGCGTCACGTCTTCCGGCGCGAGCCCGACCGCCAGCTCGGCCACAATCCCGCCGGCAGCTTGATGGTCGTCCTGCTCGTCGCGCTGCTGCTCGGCGAGACACTGACGGGCCTTTATGACAGCAACGACATCGCCGATTCGGGACCGTTGACCCCGATCGTGCCGGCGCCGATCGCCAATCTCATCGACGCGCTGCACGCCGTGTTTTGGGACATCTTGGTGGTGGCGATCGCGTTGCACGTTCTCGCAGTCGCCGTCTACTGGGCGGTGAAGCGGCAGAACCTGGTGCTGCCGATGATCACTGGCCGCAAGACACTGCCGACAAGCGCGCGGGCGCCGACCCTGGTCGGACCGCTCCGCGCGCTCGTCGTCTTCGGCGTCAGCGTCGCCGTGACCGCGGCGCTGGTGAACTTCCTTTAACTGACCGTCAGCCCTTCGGCGGAGTCACCTGGCCGCGAATCTCGCCTGCCGGATGATCCTTGCTGTGGACGTTGATGTACCAGTCGCCGGCCTCGAATTGCTGCGCTTGCTCCGGCGACAGCGTCGCCTTGCCGTTGATCGGGCTCTTCACCGGCTCGCCCTTCTTGGTGAGCCAGATCATGACCGGTCCGTCCTTGCCCATGGCGCCGTTATGGAAATGCGCCATGGTCGCCGGGCTCGACAGTTTGCTATAGACGATGTGCCAAGTGACGATCCGCGTGCTCGGATTCCACGTCAGGTATGCCGTGGCTTTGGCTTTGCTCATCACCGCCGGAACTTCCTCCGAGCCCATCAGCGGCACCTTGAATTTCATCGACGCCGCGTGCGCCGATCCCATCCATGCGACACAAATCAGGGCCGCGAACGCGACGACGGCCCGCCGAGACAATCCCCCACCCATCACGCCCCTCCTTCGATTGAGTTCATTCGCGCGGTGTCGGTCCGGGAACGGCGACCCGGCGCAAATCGTGGCGAGTGTAGGAGGTCGGCTGCCGGCAACATAGAGGCTTGGCGGCGGATCACGGCAACGTTACGGACCGGCGGAAATCGGGCCGAAGCGCGGGGGATTCCGAGGTGGTCGGGCGGGCAAGCTGGCGGACCCGGCGAGATTCGAACTCACGACCTCTGCCTTCGGAGGGCAGCGCTCTATCCAGCTGAGCTACGGGTCCGTGAGCCGGACCATAGGGCAGGCGGCCGTCGCGGACAAGCCGGGCAGGCGGTCCGCATCGGTCAGAATCGCGTCGTCAGCTGCGTCAGCCAGAGCGGCGAGGCGTTGACCAGAAACGCCTCGATCGGCCGGTCGAGGCCGGTGACGATGAGCACGCCGATAAGGCCGGCGACCGCGCCGAGCGCGAAGGCCGGCATCGTCGTCGCGACCTCGCCCAGATCGCGGCCCTGCGGCGCCGCGTCGTTCCGACAACCGCCCCGCGCGGGCGGCCGCCGTCATTTCGGTCGCAGTTCCGCCACGCCGCAGCCATACTTCGCCCATTCGCCGTAGGGACGATATCGCCGGCCCGGGCATAAGACAGACGAGGACCCGATGAGGACCACCGCCATCGCCGCCGCGCTCGGCGCGGTGCTACTGCTGACGCCGCCGCTCGCCGCGCAAGGCTTGGCAGATCCGCCCGCCCGCGTCGGCCGGCTGAGCTACATCGAAGGCACCGTCTCGCTGCACGCGGCCGGCGAGGACCAATGGTTGCGGGCGATGGTGAACTATCCGGTCACCACCGGCGAGGGTTTCTGGACCGAGCCGCAATCGCGCGCCGAGATCCAGATCGGCGCGGTCGAGCTGCGCCTCGACCAGGCGACCGAAGCCGACATCCTGCGCCTGGACGACGCCGCGACGCAGCTGCGCGTCGATCAGGGCACCGTCAATCTCCACGTCATCGCGATGCCGCCCGGCGGCATCCTGGTGCTGACGCCGCTGGGCGAGGTCGACCTGCTCGCCGCCGGCAGCTACCACGTCGACGCCGGCGAGCCCGGTCCCGGCGGCGCGCCGGCCAATCAGGCGACGGTGACCGTGCTGCAGGGCCGTGCGCGCGTCGCCGGACCGCGCGCGACGCTAACCGTCGATGCCGGCGAAAGCGCCATCGTCACCGGCAATCCGCCGGGCTTCCAGCTCGTCGAGGCCGAGCCCACGCCGTTCGACGACTGGGCGCTCGAGCGCGAGCGCCGCGAGCTGCAACCCACGGCGAGCGCGTGGTTCGTGCCGCCGACCATGACCGGCCACGAGGACCTCGATCGCTACGGCCGGTGGGTCGCCGATCCGGTCTACGGCGAGGTTTGGTATCCGATGGCCGTGCCGGTCGGTTGGGCGCCCTACCGCTACGGCCACTGGGTCTGGATCCCGCCCTGGGGCTGGACCTGGATCGACGACGCGCCGTGGGGCTTCGCGCCGTTCCACTACGGCCGCTGGGCCTTCATCCGCGATCGCTGGGCATGGTGTCCAGGCGCTTATGTCGCGCGGCCGGTCTATGCACCGGCGCTGGTCGCCTTCATCGGCGGCGGCAGTTTCGGCATTGCGATTTCGGTCGGCGAGCCGGTCGGCTGGGTGCCGCTGGCACCGGGCGAGCGCTTCCATCCGTGGTATCACGCCGGGCCGACTTACGTGCGGCAGGTCAACTACGTGCGCTACAGCACGCACGTCACCAACAACGTCGTGATCAACAATCGCTACAGCTCCGCGCAGGCCGGGCAGTTCCGCAACGCGCGCGCCGTGACCGTGGTGCCGGCGCACGCCTTCGCCGGCGCGGCGCCGGTGCAGCATGCCGCGCTGCACGTCGATCCGCAGCATCTCGATCGGGCGCGGACCATGACCAGCCTCACGCATGTCCGGCCGACGCGCGAAGCGCGCGGTGCAGCGGCGCATCCCGAAGCCGTGAATGCGACTGCCCGGCCTGAAGCGCATACGCCGAATCGGCCGTCGTCCGCGACGACGGTCAATCGCGGGCCGGTGCCACCCGCACGGCCGGCCAGCGTGCCGCCGATGCATGCCGCGCCGCCGCCGGCGACTGCGATGCGCCCACCCGAGCACGCGTCGGCCGCGCCCGAGGCGCGTCCACCGGCTCCCGCGCTGCATCCGCCGGCAACCGCCGTCGCGCCCCGGCCGCCGACGCCGACTGCGACCGTGCATCCGCCAACGCCGACGCGCCAAGCCCAGGTGAGGCCGCCGCCGATTCCACATCCCTTCACAGCGCCGTCGCGCCGCGTACCGGCCCATCCGCTGCCGCCGGCGTCGGTCCAGCGGCCGGTGCAGACGACGCACATCACGCCGACGCCCAAGGGCTGGCAGCGCGCGCCGGTCCAACCGGCGGCGGCACATCTGGCGCCCGCGCACCCCGCACACGCGCATCCGCCGGCGTCAGTTCAGCATCCGGCGCCGCCGTCCGGCGGCGGCGGTGATCGCGATCGGCATCCCTGAGCCGGCTGGGCCGCGCCGACGCTCAGCCCCAGGCCTGGTCGCCGAATCCCGGCGGGAGATCCCGGTCGGCGCCCGATGGCAGCGGCACCGCCGGATCGGCCATCCAGCTCTCCATGTCGCGGATCACCAGCGGCGCCTCGAGGTCGCGCGCCAGCATGTGCCAGCCATTGCGGTAGTAGGCGATGCGGCGGCGGCCGGGCGGCACGAACGGCAGCCGCGCCAGGAAGCGCTTCACCGCACGCGGCGGAATCAGCTCGTCGTGCGCGCCGTACATGATGAGCGCCCGCTCGTCGAATACCGGCGCGGCGTTCTGCGCCAGCGTCATCAAATTGACCAGGCCTTCGATGGTGCCGGCGCGTGTCGCCTTGATGAACAGCGGATCGCGCGCCAGCTGGCGCAGCATCTCGATGTTGTCCGACGCCATGATGTGGAGGCTCTGGCCGGTGAAGGTCGCGGCCGGCATGAACGTATCGGCAAACCAGAGGGCGCCGCGCTCAAAGATGTTCATCTCACCGCGACCCCACACCGCCGGCGCCAGCAGGATGTAGCCGTCGGCGATTGGCTTCTCCGCCCCCGCCGCGCCGGTGGCGCCGACGATGGCGACGGCGGCACCCATGCTCTCGCCGAGGATGAACAGCGGCACGCCGGGATAACGCGCGTGCACCAGCCGGCTCGCCTCCGCCATGTCCTGCGTCATGCGCCAAGCGCCAGCCCAGCCGCCGCGGTCCGGCGTGCGGCCAAAGCCGCGCTGGTCGTAGGCGAAGGTGGCGATGCCGTCCTTGGCGAAGGCTTTGGCCGACTCTTCGACGCCGTGCGCGTAATCGTTGAAGCCGTGAACGTAGAGCATCACCGCGATCGGTTTTCCCGCCGGCAGCCATGTGTAGAGCGGCAGCTGAACGTCGTCGTCGGCGCGCAGGAAATCGCCGTGCAGCGCGGGCGTCACGATGTCGGGAGCATGCGGCGGCACGTCAGGCACTCCAGCGCAACCCGTCATGGACATCGCCAGTGCTAGGGCCGCGACGCAGCCGGAACGCAGCGTCACGACGCCGTTCCCGGCCGGATGAGGCGCAGGAAGATGTCCTCGAGATCGGTTTCCTCGCTCGAAACGTCGCGGATGGCAAGTCCGGCGGCGGCGACCGCGGCCAGCACCTCGCCGACCTGCGCGTGGCTCGGCTTGTAGTGGAAGACCACGCGGTCGGGCGCTTCGAGCACCAGCCCCATCGTCCGCAGCGCCGGCGGCAGCTCGCTCACCGGCGTCGTCAGGGTCAGGCAGAGCTTCTTTTCATCGACCTTGCGCACCAGCGCCTGGGTCTCGTCGCAGGCGACCAAGCGGCCGGAATCGATGATCGCAATGGCGCGGCACAGCTCCTCGGCCTCTTCGAGGTAATGCGTCGTCAGCAGCACCGTCGTGCCGGCCGCGGCCAGCTCGCGCACCGTCGCCCAGAGCTGCAGCCGCAGCTCGACATCGACGCCGGCCGTCGGCTCGTCCAGCACCAGCACCGGCGGCGAATGCACCATCGCCTTGGCCATCATCAGCCGCCGCCGCATACCGCCAGAGAGCGTACGCGCCGGCGCGTCGGCCTTGTCGGTCAATCCTACGAGCTCGAGCAGCTCGCCGGTGCGGCGCTCGTTCTTCGGCACGCCATAAAGGCCAGCCTGCACGTCCAGGAGCTCGCGCGGCGCGAAGAACGAGTCGAGATTGAGTTCCTGCGGCACCACGCCGATCGCGGCACGGGCGTTGCGCGGATCCTCGTCGATATCGATGCCCCAGACCTTCGCGCTGCCCGCCGTCTTGATCACGAGACCGGCCAGGATGTTGATCAGCGTCGACTTGCCGGCGCCATTGGGCCCGAGCAGGCCGAAAATGACGCCGCGCGGGATCGTCAGGTCAACGTGATCGAGCGCGGCCTTGCCGCGGCCGTTGCTGCCGTAGAACTTGGTCAGGCCCTTGATTTCGACCGCCTGGCCGGGCGGTACGCTCGCGAACGCGTTGCGGCTGGTCATTGATTGTACCGGCGTAATCCGTATCATCGGCACTGCAATCGGGTCAATCGAGCGACGGCGCCATGGCGGAGATCAAGCCTTTCGAGACCATCACCGTGGAGACCGACAGGGTCGCCTGCGCCGGCGCGGGCGGCGGGCTGGTCGGCGGCCATCCCAAGGTCTATCTCAACCTCGGTCCGGCCGGCCGCGTCGAATGCCCGTACTGCTCGCGCCTCTTTGTCAAACGCGGCGTGCCGGCGGAATATCCGCCGAACCAGACCAGCAAGACGGCGTAGCGTCCTCGTCATCGTCGTCGCCCCAAAAGAGGCCGCGCTGGACCGCCGGGGGTCTGAGCGCGACAATTCGTTCGAGTTGCGCAACCGGATCGAGAGATGCCTAACACCCGCGCCAAGCCGGTTCCCAAGGCCAACAACAAGAAAGCGAGTCCTGCGTCCGTCGCGGCGAAGCCGCAGCACGTCTACCTGATCGACGGCTCGGGCTTCATTTTCCGCGCCTATTTCGCCATGCCCAAGCTGACGCGGCCGGACAAGACGCCAGTCGGCGCCGTGTTGGGATTCTGCAACATGATCCTGAAGCTCGTCAGCGAGACCGATGCCGATCACATCGCCGTGGTATTCGACGTGGCGCGCACCACCTTCCGCAACCGTCTCTACGAGGATTACAAGGCGCATCGGCCCGAGCCGCCCGACGATCTCGTGCCGCAGTTCCAGCTGGTGCGCGACGCGACCGACGCCTTCAGCCTGTGCCGCATCGAGCAGCCGGACTACGAGGCCGACGATCTGATCGCGACCTATGCCGACGAGGCGGTGCGCGAAGGCGCGCGCGTCACCGTCGTGTCGTCCGACAAGGATCTGATGCAGCTCGTCTCCGACAAGGTCGAGCTCTACGACGCGATGCGCGACCGGCCGATCCGCGCGCCCGAAGTGGTCGAGAAATTCGGCGTCGGTCCCGACAAGGTCGTGGACGTGCTGGCGCTCTGGGGTGACAGTTCCGACAACGTGCCCGGCGTGCCCGGCATCGGCGCCAAGACGGCGGCCGAGCTCATCAACCAGTACGGCGATCTCGAGACGCTGCTCAAGCGCGCTTCCGAGATCAAGCAGGAGAAGCGCCGCGCCACGCTTGTCGAACACGCCGCCGACGCGCGGCTATCGAAGAAGCTGGTGACACTCGACCACGCCGTGCCGCTGCCTTGTCCGTTGTCCGCGCTGGCGGTCCAGCCGCTCGATCCCGCCAAGGTGACGTCATTCCTTCAGGAGCAGGGGTTCCGCGCCCTGCTGGCGCGGGTTCAGAGCAAGCTCGGCGTCAGCGAAAAAGCGCCGCCGGCGCCGGGCAAGGCGGATGACCACGGTCCGCGGCCGTCCGCGAGTCACGAAGCGATGCCGGCGGCGACGGTGGATGCCGCGCAGCTCGCGGCGGCCAAGCCGAATTACGTACTGGTGCAGGACGTCGCAGTGCTCGACGGCTGGATCGCCCGCGCTTTCGCCAAGGGCGCGGTCGCCGTCGACACCGAGACCAGCTCGCTCGATGCGGTCGCCGCCGATCTCGTCGGCATCTCGCTGGCGATCGAGCCGGGCGAAGCCTGCTACATCCCGGTCGGCCATACCGCGGCGGCGCCGGGCGCGCTCGACCTCGCTGGTGCTGGCGCCGCGCCTAAGCAGATCGTCCGCGACCAGGCGCTGAAGCGCCTGAAGCCGCTGCTCGAGGATCCGGGTGTGCTCAAGATCGGCCAGAACATCAAATACGACATGCAGGTCTTCGGTCGCTACGGCATCGCCGTCGCGCCGATCGACTGCACGATGCTGATCTCGTTCGTGCTCGAGGCCGGCCTGCACGGCCATGGCCTCGACGAGCTCGCCAAGCTCCATTTCGGCCACGACATGATCAAGTACAAAGACGTCGCCGGCAGCGGCAAGAATCACACCGGCTTCGCCGCCGTACCGCTCGACCGCGCGTGCGATTATGCCGCCGAGGATGCGGATTACACGCTGCGGCTCCATCGTCTGCTGAAGCCGCGGCTCGTCGCCGAGCATCGCTGCGCCTTCTACGAGACGGTGGAACGGCCTTTGCCGGCGGTCGTCGCCGGCATGGAGCGCGCCGGCATCACGGTCGACCGCGACGAGCTCAAGCGGTTGAGCGAGGATTTCGCCCACCGCATCGCCGAGTACGAAGCCGAAATCCACAGGCTCGCCGGCCATCCGTTCAATATCGGCTCGCCGCAGCAGCTGGGCAAGGTGCTGTTCGACGAGCTCAAGCTCGAGCGGTTCGGCCGCAAGACCAAGTCGGGCGCACATTCGACCGACGCCGCCGTGCTCGAGGAGCTGGCCGAGGCGCATCCGCTGCCGGCCAAGGTGCTGGAATGGCGCGAGCTGGCGAAGCTCAAATCGACCTATGCCGACGCCCTGATGCAGGAGATCAACTCGGCGACCGGCCGCGTCCATACCAGCTATTCGCTGACCGGCGCCGCGACCGGCCGCCTCGCCTCGAGCGATCCCAACCTGCAGAACATCCCGATCCGCACCGAGGAAGGCCGCAAGATTCGCCATGCCTTCATCGCCGCGCCGGGCTGCCTATTGATCTCGGCCGATTACAGCCAGATCGAGTTGCGCCTTGCGGCGCATGTCGGGGACATCGGTCCTTTGAAAGAGGCGTTCCACGAGGGCCTCGACATCCATGCCATGACCGCAAGCCAAGTTTTCGGCGTGCCGATCGAGGGCATGGATCCGATGCTGCGGCGCCGCGCCAAGGCGATCAATTTCGGCATCCTCTACGGCATCAGCGCTTTCGGTCTCGGTCGTCAGATCGACGTGCCGCAAGCCGAGGCGGCGAAGTTCATCAAGGCCTATTTCGACCGCTTCCCCGGCATCCGCAACTACATGGACCGCACCAAGGAGTTCGCGCGCGAGAACGGCTATGTCGAGACCCTGTTCGGCCGGCGCTGCTACGTGCCGGGGATCAAGGACCCGATTCCGGCGCGGCGGGGCTTCTCGGAGCGGGCGGCGATCAACGCGCCGCTGCAGGGCGCCGCCGCCGACATCATCAAGCGCGCGATGCGGCGGATTCCGCCGGCGCTCGAGCGCGCCGGCCTCAAGGCCAAGATGCTGCTCCAGGTGCACGATGAGCTGGTGTTCGAGGCGCCGGAGAAAGAAGCCGAGAAAACTGCCGCCGTGGCGAAGGAGATCATGGAGAACGCCCACCTTCCGGCGGTCGAACTGTCGGTGCCGTTGGTGGTCGACACCGGCATGGCGCGCCACTGGGACGAGGCGCACTAGCCTCGCAGATCAGGCCGCGCGGGCGGCGGCAATCACCGGCTGCATCGCCGGCAGCTCGGCGAGCTTCGCCTTGAGCTTGGCGGCGTCGGCCGGTCCGAGCGGCACGTTGGGCGGCAGCATGTTGCGCCACGCCGGATTGCCGGTGATGAACGCCAGCGTTTCCTTGAGGCCGGCGACCAACGGATAATCCCGGAACAGCGTGCGCACGGCGGTGAGCGTCGCCTGGAGCGTGTCGGCGTCGCGCTGCTGCCAGTTCCGGTAAACCGGCGCCGCCAAGGGCGCGGTGACGTTGACCGACGCCGAGATCGCGCCGGGGCCGCCGGCGCGCAGGTTGGCAAGAAAATACTGATCGCTGCCGGAGAACACGCCAAAGCCGGGAAACTCCTCGAGCAGCGCGGCGGAGAAATTCCAGTCGCCGCCGCTGTCCTTGAGGCCGGCGACGATGTCGCCGAAGCTGCGCCGCAGGCGGCGGATCAGCGTCGGGGTGATCGGCACCGCCGAGAGCCGCGGGAAGTGATAGAGATAGAGCCTGAGCCGCGGATTGGCGACGCGCTCGATCACGCCGGCGAAGAAGGCGTAGATTCCGTCCTCGCTCGGCGCCTTGTAGTAGAACGGCGGCAGCATCAGCACGCCGGCCGCGCCGGCATTGGTGGCCTCGCGCGCGAGCTGCACCGCATCGGCGAGCGCGCAGGAGCCGGCGCCGATGATGCAGCGGCCGATCGGCAGTTTGGTCAGTGCCGTCTCGATGATGCGCATGCGCTGCTTCAGCGACAGCGAGTTCGCTTCGCCGGCGGTGCCGAGCGGCACCAACCCGTCGCAGCCATTGGCCAAGAGCCAGCGACCGTGATTGACGAAGGCGCCGAGGTCGGGCTCGAGACTGGCGTTGAACGGCGTCAGGATCGCGGCATAAACGCCGCGCGGGGCATCGGCCATGGTTCCTCGCGGGTTGGCCGCATTCTAGGCGGCAGGCCGGTGGAAATAAATCCCACCCCTCGCAGCTCCGGAATCGTTGTTCTATGCTGCCAGCCGGAGCCGAGTGATGCAAAGCCGCTGGAACGACGCCGAAGCCGAAGCCATGGTCACGCGCTACGCCCAACAGGGAGTCGCGCCGGATTTGGCGCTACGCGTCTATACATCGCGTCTCCTGGGTCGCGATCCGCGGCTGGTGCTGCACGGCGGCGGCAATACCTCGGTCAAGCTGCGCGTGCTCGATCTGCTCGGCGAGGAGGTCGACGCGCTCTGCGTCAAGGGCAGCGGCTGGGACATGGCGAATATCGAGCCCGCCGGCTTGCCGGCGGTGCGCCTCGCGCCGCTCCTCAAGCTGCGCGCGCTCGACCGTCTCGCCGACGAGGACATGGTGCGCGTCCAACGGGCCAACCTGCTCGATCCCGGCGCGCCCAATCCGTCGGTCGAGACGCTGCTGCATGCCTTCCTGCCGGCCAGGTTCGTCGATCATACCCACGCCAACGCGGTGCTGAGTCTCGTGGATCAGCCGGACGGCGAGAAAATCTGCCGCGACGTCTACGACGGCCGCTTCGGTATCGTGCCTTACGTCATGCCGGGCTTCGACCTCGCCAAGAAGGCAGCGCGTGTCTTCGAGCACGATCCTCGCATCGAAGGGCTCATCTTGGTGAAGCACGGCATCTTCACCTTCGGCGCCGACGCGCGCGAGGCGTACGAGCGGATGATCGCCGCGGTCGGCGCCGCCGAAGCGCATATCCGGAAGAAAGGCACACGCCGCATCTTTCCGGCGATCGACTTGCCGTCGCGCCTCGCCGGCGTCGCCGAGGTCGCGCCCATCCTGCGCGGTACCTGCGCCGTCAAGGACGACAAGGTCGAAGGCGCCTATCGCCGCCTGATTCTCGAGTTCCGTGCCTCGCCGGCGATCCTGGCCTATGCCAACGGCCGCGAAATCGTGCGCTATTCCCAGGCCGGCGTAGTCACGCCCGACCACACCATCCGCACCAAGAACGTGCCGCTGCTTGTGCCGCCGCCCGACGCCGCCAACCTGGCGCAATTTCACAGGGACGCGGTCACCGCGGCCAAGGGCTTCGTCGAGCGCTATCGCGCCTATTTCGCGCGCAATAACGCGCGCTGCGATCCGCCCAAACACGCGCTCGATCCGCTGCCGCGTGTCGCCCTAGTGCCGGGTCTCGGCCTGTTCGGCATGGGCCGCAGCCGGCGCGAAGCGATCGTCGCCGCCGACATTGCCGAGAACGCGATCGCGGTAATCACCGACGCGGAAGCGGTCGGCCGCTTCGAATCGCTGCCCGAGGACAAGCTGTTCGAGATGGAATACTGGTCGCTCGAACAGGCCAAGCTCGGCAAGGCCGTCGAGAAGCCGCTCGTCGGCCAGATCGCGGTGATCACCGGCGCCGCCGGCGCCATCGGCGCGGCGACCGCGCGCGCGTTCCGCGCGGCGGGGGCCGAGCTCGCGCTGCTCGACAAGGACCGCAAGGCGCTCGAGCCGCTGGTCCAATCGCTCGACGCGCTCGGGATCGAATGCGACGTAACCGACGACGGCGCGGTGCACGCCGCCTTTGCCGCGTGCTGCGCGCGTTTTGGTGGCGTGGATATCGTGGTATCGAACGCCGGCGCGGCATGGCAGGGCGCGGTCGGCGAGGTCGACGACCAGGTGCTGCGCCAGAGCTTCGAGCTCAACTTCTTCGCCCACCAGCGGGTGGCGCGTGCCGCCGTCAAGGTGATGCGCGCGCAGGGCTTCGGCGGCGCGCTATTGTTCAACGTCTCGAAGCAGGCGATCAACCCCGGCCTCGATTTCGGCCCCTATGGTCTGCCCAAGGCGGCGACGCTGCTGCTGGTTCGCCAGTATGCCCTGGAATACGGCAAGGACGGCATCCGCGCCAACGCGGTCAACGCTGATCGCGTGCGCGGCGGCCTGCTGACCACGGACATGATCGCGTCGCGGGCGCTCGCCCGCGGTGTCAGCGAACACGACTATATGCGCGGCAATCTGCTGGGCCGCGAAGTGACCGCCGAGGACGTCGCGGCGGCGTTCCTCTATCACGCGACCGCGCTCAAGACGACCGGTGACGTCACCACGGTCGATGGCGGCAACATCGCCGCGGCGTTGCGTTAGCACCGTCGCAAAGCCTTACAGACGCCGGCCGACCGCAAACCTAACGCACTGGAATAACACGCATTTTTCGTGCGGCACGACCTTTGCTCTTTAGGCAGGGAGGTCTCGCCCCACAGCTTTAAAACCCGGTTTGGGCGGCCCGAGGACGGAAAGACGGCGCCCGCCAAGAGGCGCCGCTTTCTTTTGTGCCCTCGGTTAAAATCGTTCCGTGACCCGCGCCGCACTCAAACCCAAAGCCGAGACGATCGATCAATTGCTCGCCGAGCTGCGCGCCTGCCGCGTCTGCGCCGCGCATCTGCCGTTGGGCCCGCGGCCGGTGGTGCGCGGTCTGCCGTCGGCGCGGCTGCTCATCATCAGCCAGGCGCCGGGCACGCGGGTGCATGAGACCGGCTTGTCGTTCAACGACCGCAGCGGTGACCGCCTGCGCACATGGCTCGGCATCGACCGCGCGACGTTCTACGACGAGCGCCGCATCGCGATCCTGCCGATGGGCTTTTGCTATCCCGGTCGCGACGCCAAGGGCGGCGACCTGCCGCCGCGGCCGGAATGCGCGCCGCTCTGGCACACGCGTGTGCGGGCGCACTGGCCGGCGGTCGCACTGACGCTGCTGGTCGGCTCCTATGCCATCGACTACTACCTGCCACAGACGAAACGGCAGAGCATGACCGAGACGGTCAAAGCTTGGCGCGAGGCGCCGGACGGCATTCTGCCGCTGCCGCATCCGTCCTGGCGCACGACAGCGTGGGAAAAGAAGAATCCCTGGTTCCAACGCAAGCTGGTTCCCGCTCTGCGCCGTCGTATCGCCGCGCTGCTCTAGGGATTGCGCGCGGTCACGATCCAGCGTCGAGGACATGCTCGCCGGTTCGGACGTTCGTGGCGGCCAAGAGCGCCGCCGCCACTGGCGCGAACATGCGCTCGGTGACATCGTGGTGCCGCGCCCAATGGTTTCCGCCGGGCCCGGTCCAATAGGCGATGTCCGGCCTGCCGACTTGGCTCATCCGCCTTCCGCTTCGATCCGTCCCATGTCGGCGTCGGAGAAGCCGAAATGATGGCCGATCTCATGGATCAGCACGTGGCGCACGACGCGGTAGAGATCGTCGCCGGTTTCGCACCAATAATCGAGGATCGGCCGGCGGTAGAGGAAGATCATGTCGATATTGGGCCGCGGGTCGCTGACGCTCTTGTACGGCATGCCGACGCCGCGATAGAGGCCGAGGATGTCGAAAGGGCTTTCGAGCTCCATGTCGCGCTCGGTATCCTCGTCGGGAAACTCGTCGACGCGGATGACGACGGCGCCGACATGGCGCTTGAGCCGTTCGGGAATGGTGGCGAGCGCGCGCTGCGCCAGCGCCTCGATGTCGGCGAGGGTCGGCGCCGTCGAGTGGGCAGTCATTGCGGCAGCAACGGAGGCGATGGATGGTCGAGAAACTGACGGGGGCGGCGCGCAGCGAGGCGCTCAAGGGGCTCGCCGGCTGGACGGAGGCGGCCGGCCGCGACGCCATCAAGAAGAGCTTTCAATTCCGCACCTTCGCCGAGGCCTGGGGGTTCATGAGCAAGGTCGCGCTGGCGGCGGAGAAGATGGACCACCACCCCGAGTGGTTCAACGTCTATAACAAGGTCGAGATCACGCTGTCGACGCACGATGTCGGCGGTCTCTCGCGTCGCGACGTCGACTTGGCGAAGGTGATCGACAAACTCGTGGTCTAGGCGCGCAGCTCCGGCCGGTCGCGGAAATGCGCGAGCGCTTCGGGATTGGCCAGCGCCTCGACGTTCTTGACCGGCCGGCCGTGCACTACCTCGCGCACCGCGAGTTCGACGATCTTGCCGCTCTTGGTGCGCGGAATGTCGACGACCTGCACGGTGCGCGCTGGCACGTGACGCGGACTGGCGTTGGCGCGGATCTGCTGGTTGATGCGCTTGATCAGCGCCTCGTCGAGCGTCACGTCTTCCCGTAACTTGACGAACAGCACGACGCGCACGTCGTTCTGCCAGTCCTGGGCGATGACCAGCGATTCCAGCACTTCGGGAATCTGCTCGACCTGGCGGTAGATCTCAGAGGTGCCGATGCGCACGCCGCCGGGATTGAGCACGGCGTCGGAGCGGCCGTAGATGACGAAGCCGCCGTGACGCGTGCGCGCGGCATAGTCGCCGTGGCACCAGATGTTCGCGAAACGCTCGAAATAGGCGGCGCGGTACTTGACGTCGCCGGGATCGTTCCAAAATCCCAATGGCATCGACGGAAACGCCTTGGTACAGACCAGTTCGCCTTTCTCGTCGTCGTCGGCGCGGCTGCCGTCGTCGCGGAATATGTCGACCGCCATACCGAGAACCGGCGCCGCGATCTCGCCGCGCCACACCGGACCAGCCGGATTGCCCATGACGAAGCAGCCCATGATGTCGGTGCCGCCCGAGATCGACGCCATGAACAGGTCGCGCTTGATGCCGCGATAAACGAAGTCGAAGCCCTCGGGCGACAGCGGCGATCCGGTCGAGCTGAGATAGCGCACGCTCGCCAGCTTGTGCGTCTTGATCGGCTCGAGCCCCGCTTTCAGTACCGAGTCGATGTATTTGGCCGAAGTGCCGAAATGCGTCATGCGCTCGTCGTCGGCGTAATCGAACAGCGCGTTGCCCGACGGATGGAATGGCGAGCCGTCGTAGAGCAGCAGCGTCGCGCCGGCGGCGAGGCCCGAGGCGAGCCAGTTCCACATCATCCAACCGCAGGTCGTGAAATAGAACAGCCGGTCGCCGGTCTTGAGGTCACAATGGAGCCGCTGCTCGACGACGTGCTTCAACAGCGTGCCGCCGGCGCCGTGGATGATGCATTTCGGCACGCCGGTGGTGCCCGACGAATACATGATGTAGAGCGGATGGCCGAATGGCAGCCGCGCGAATTCGATGTCGCGCGGCTTGTAGGGCGCCGTATAGGCGGCGAGGCTCGTGGCGTTCGGGATCGTGTCGACCGGCGTCTTGCTGTTGATATACGGCACGATCACCGTGCGCCGGAGCGACGGCAGCGCGGCGGCGATCTCGCGCGTCTTGTCGGCACAATCGAACGCCTTGCCGTTGTAGTAATAGCCGTCGACCGCGATCATCAGCTTAGGCTCGATCTGGCCGAGGCGGTCGAGCACGCCCTTGACGCCGAAATCGGGCGAGCAGGACGACCACGCCGCGCCCAGGCTCGCCGCCGCCAGCATGCCGATGATCGCCTCGGGCATGTTGGCGACGATGCCGCCGACACGATCGCCGGCGCCGATGCCGTCCGCTTTCATCGCCTGCGCCAGGCGCGAGACTTGGTCGTAGAGCTCGGCCCAGGACAGCCGCCGGCGCACATGGTCCTCGCCGCGGAACACCAGCGCGTCGCCGCCGCCGCGCCGGCGCAGCAGGTTCTCGGCGTAGTTCAGCCGCGCCGCCGGAAAGAAGCGCGCGCCCGGCATGCGGTCGCCGTCGGCCAGCGCCGTTGCGCCCGGCTCGCCAATCACCTCGCCCCATTCCCACACGAGGCGCCAGAACGCCGCGCGATCTTCGATCGACCAGCGATGCAGGCTGGCGAAATCGGTGAAGCGGCGCCCGCTGCGGCGGCCGGCCTCGTCCATGAAGCGGCGCAGATTGGTCGCCGCGATGCGCTCCGGCGACGGCTCCCAGAGCGGCGCGTCCTGGCGCGCGTCCATGGTGCTCCTCCCTGCGGGAAACTTTAGCGCGGCGGCCAAGTTGCGGCCAGTCCGCCTGCGCCGCCGCTATTTCGACTGAATCGCGTTCAGCGCTTCCGTGATGGTGGTGCGCTCCGGCGCGTCGGCCGGAATGACGCGCAAGAGATGATGCCAATAATCGCGCGCGTCGACGAAGTTGCGTTGCTGTGCCGCGGCGAGGCCCAGGAACCAAAGCGCCATGGGCTGATCGGGCTCCTTCGTCATCACTGTCCTGAGCAGCGCGACCGCGCGCGTCGGCACCGGATCGCCGATCTTGAGCCCGGCGAGCAGCGCCGCCGCCTCGGACAGCGCGATGTCGGAATCGTCAGGCTTGAGCTGAAGCGCGTGATCATAGGCGTCCGCCGCCTTGGCGTTTTCCCCCAGCACCGCATAAGAGCGGCCGAGCATCAGCCAGCCCTGCAGATTCTTGGGATTGTCGCGCAGCTGGGTCGCGAGGCCGGCCACCATGTTCTCGATTGCCGCATCCTGTGCCGGCGGCGGGCCGCCCTTGGCCATCGGCACCTCGGGCATGTTGGGCGAGCCGAGCGCCAGATAGAGGACGAACGCAAAGGCGGCGGCGACGACGCCGAGGATCGCCGCCAGCGCCGGCTTCGATGCGATCACCGCCGGCGCCTCGCTCTCGTCCGCCGCCGCGAGGATGCGCCGCTCGATCTCGCGCCGCGCGGCCGCCGCATCGTCGGGCCGCACGATGCCGCGCGCCAGGTCGCGCTCGACCTCCGCCAGTTGGTCGCGATAGACCGCGCGATCGTAGCGCGCCCGCGTCAGCAATCGGCCGCCGGCGCGCTGCCACAGCGGCGACAGCACGGTGCCGAGCACGGCGAGCGTCACGAACAGCAAGACGAGCGCGAGGATCATTGATCCTCGAGCAGCAGGCGCTCGAGCTTGCGGCGCTGGTTCAAATCGAGTGGCTCGTCCGGCGGTACCGGCCGGCGGTGACGGATATAAAGCCAGGCGCCGAGAGCGCCAATCGTCAGGATCGCGAACGGCGAGAACCAGAGGACATAGGTCGCCGGTTCGACCGGCGGCTTCAAAAGCACGAAGTCGCCGTAGCGGTCGGTCACGAACTTGATCGCCTGCGCGTCGGTGTCGCCCGCCGTCAGCCGGTTTCGGATGAGGACCCGCAGATCGTGGGCAAGATCGGCGTTCGAGTCCTCGATCGATTCGTTCTGGCAGACGAGGCAGCGCAGCTGCTTGCCGATCGCCTCGGCGCGCGCCTCGAGCTGCGGGTTGGCGAGCATCTCACCCGGCTCGACCGCCAGCGCGGCCGGCACGAAGCCGAGCAGCAGCGCCGCGACAACGACCGCGCGGATCAAGAGGCCCCCAGCTTCTTCAGCAACGGCATGAGCTGGCTCTGCACGGCCTGCGGCGTCAGCGGCCCGACGAAACGCCAGCGGATGTGGCCGTTCCGGTCGATCGCATAGGTCTCGGGCACGCCGTAGACGCCGAAATTGATGGCGGTGCGACCGGTCTCGTCGACGCCGACGCGGCGGTAGGGATCGCCATACTCCTTGAGGTACTTAGTCGCGTCCGCCGGCTTGTCCTTGTAGGCGATGCCGTAGAGCTGGATCACGTTGCGCCGCGCCAGATCCATCAATATCGGGCTTTCCTCGCGGCAGGGCGCGCACCACGAGGCGAAGAAATTCACGAACACGACCTGCCCGGTGAAATCCTGATTGGTCAGAGGCACGGCGCCGTTGAGGCCGGCGAGCTGGAACTGGGGCGCCGGCTTATCGATCAATGCCGAGGGCAGCAGCTCCGGATTGTAGCCCGAGGACAACCCATAGAAGAAATAGGCGGCCAGCGCGACAAAGCCGACGAGCGGCAACAGATAAAGCGCCCGTCGCCAGGTCACGCGCCGCTCCCGCGCGCCGGCAGCGCAGCCCTCGCGGCCCGCCGCGCCGCGACGCCGACGCGCCAGCGCCGATCGCTCAGGCTGACGGCGCCGCCAAACGCCATGATCACGCCGCCGATCCAGATGAACGGCACCAGCGGCTTCCAATAGGCGCGCACCGCCCAACCGCCCTTGCCGTCCGGATCGCCGAGCGCGAGGTAGAAGTCGGCGAGCAGGTTGGTGTGGATCGAGGTCTTGCTGACCGTTTGCTGCTGCAGCGGGAAGAAGCGCCGCTGCGGCGCAAGGTGGGCGATGACGCGGCTGCCGTCGAGCAGCGTGAATTCCGCGACGTCGGCGGTGTAGTTGTTGCCGTCGTGCTTGCCGATGCCGTCGAAGCGCAAGGTATAGCCGGCAAGCTGGGTTTGGTCGCCCAGGTGCATCATCACGATGCGCTGTTGCTGGAAGGCCGAGGCGGAGATGCCGGCGACGGTCACCGCCAGACCGAAATGCGCCAGGCTCATGCCGTAAGAGGCGCGCGGCTGGTTGATCGCGCGCCGCCAGACCTCGGGCCACGGTGCGCGGAACAGGCGCACGCGATCGGCGACCTCGACCGCCGCCGCCATCGCCATCCAGGCGGCAAGACCGAGACCGAGCACTGCCAGCACCGGCCCGCCGCGCTCGACATAGAGGCCGATCAGCACCACCACGATGGCGACCGCGAACGCTGCCCAGAGCCGCTGCAAGGCGCCCAGCAGGTCGCCGCGCTTCCATGCCAGCAACGGTCCGATGCCGACCGCGAGCAGCAGCGGAATCACCAGCGGCACGAAAGTCCGGTCGAAGAAGGGGTAGCCGACCGAGAGCTTGGGGCCGCCGACCGCGTCGAGGAAGAGCGGATAGAGTGTGCCGATGAACACCGTGGCGCAACAGGCGGCGAGCACGACGTTGTTGAGTACCAGCGCGCCCTCGCGCGAGATCGGCGCGAACAGTCCGCCGGGCTGGAGACGGGGCGCGCGCATCGCGTAAAGCGTGAGCGAGCCGCCGATGGCGACAACCAGCAGCGCCAGGATGAACACGCCGCGACGCGGATCAAGGGCGAAGGCGTGGACCGAGGTCAGCACGCCCGAGCGCACCAGGAACGTGCCGACCAGCGACAGCGAGAAGGTCAGGATCGCCAGCAGCACCGTCCAGCTCTTCAGCGTGTCGCGCCGCTCGACCACGATCGACGAGTGGATCAGCGCGGTGCCGGCGAGCCATGGCATCAGCGACGCGTTCTCGACCGGATCCCAGAACCACCAGCCGCCCCAGCCGAGCGTGTAATAGGCCCACCAGCTGCCCATGGCGATGCCGACCGTGAGGAAGCACCACGACGCCAGCGTCCAGGGCCGCACCCAGCGCGCCCAGGTAGCGTCGACCCGGCCCTCGATCAGCGCCGCCACCGCGAAAGCGAACGCGACGGCATTGCCGACATAGCCCAGATAGAGGAACGGCGGATGGAAGGCGAGGCCCGGATCCTGCAGGATCGGATTGAGGCCCTGGCCGTTCGCCGGCGCGGGGTCGAGGCGCAGGAACGGGTTGGACGTGAACAGGATGAACAGCAGGAAGCCGATGGCGACGAGCCCCTTGACGCCGAGCACGCGGGCGCAGAGCCGCGGCGGCATGGCGTCGCCGAACCAGGCGACCGCGGCGCCGTAGAGCGACAGGATCAGCACCCACAGCACCATCGAGCCTTCGTGATTTCCCCACACCGACGTCAGCTTGTAGAAGAGCGGCTTCTGCAGGCTGCTGTTCTCGGCGACGTTCAGCACCGAGAAGTCCGAGACCACGTAGGCGTGCACCAGCGTCGCGAAGGCGAGGGCAATGAGGATGAACTGCGCCAGCGCTGCCGTGCGCGCCGCCGCCATCGCGTTCCAGTCGCCGCGCGCCGCGCCGGCAAGGCCCAGGCCGGCCTGCAGCACGGCCACGGGAAGCGCCAGGATGAGCGCGAAATGGCCCAGCTCGATAATCATGATACGCGGCGGCTCGGTGCGGTTCGGCGGGGCACGCAGGCGCCCGGCGGCCTCGTTCTACCGCATCCGGTTGCGGCTTGACCACTGGCGGCGGCGGTGTGTCGCAGCCGCGAAATCGCGCCTCGCGGCCGGCCGGTCCGCGTCGACACCGGGCGCCGGCTCACCGCGGCGTCTGTGCCGCGGCGGCCGGCGGCACGGGCGGCGCCGGCGCACCCTGGCCTTCTTTCCAGCGGCCTTCCTTCTTCAGCGCTTCGACCACTTCGGGCGGCATGTAGCGCGCGTCGTGCTTGGCCAGCAGCGTGGTCGCATCGAAGAGCCCGTTCGCGGCGAGCCGGCCTTCGACGACGACGCCCTGGCCTTCGCGGAAGAGATCGGGAACCGTGCCGCTGTAGGTCACCGGCACTGACTTCTTGCCGTCGGTGACGGTGAAATCGATGGTCGAGCCGTTGACTTCCCGCTTGTAGCTGCCGGCGGCGACCAGGCCGCCGATCCGCACCAGCTGTCCCGGATGGACGTGCCTAGCGTAGAGCTCGGTCGGACTGTAGAAGAACACCAGGTTGTCCTTGAGCGCCGACAGTGTCAGGCCGACCGCCAGGCCGAGCAGCGCCACGCCGCCGATCACGAAATAAAGTCGCCGCCGCTTGCGCGTCATCGCCGCTCCTCGGCGTCGAGCTCACGCTGCGCGCGGCGATAGCTCGCTAGGCTGTGCACCAGCAAGCCGACCAGCACGGTCACCGCCACGCCGTAGGCCGGCCAGACGAAGCGGGCGTAGCCGCCCATCGCGAAGAATTTTTCCATCACGTGCCGAAACGCAGCGCGCGCACCTTGGCGCGCAGTAGCGCCGCGCGCATCCGCAGCATCAGCATGACCGCGAACAGGAACACGAATCCGGTGGCTATCACCAGCAGCGGCCAGAGCATCGAGGCCGCGATCGTCGGACCGCCCATGACGAAGACGCTCGCCTTCTGGTGCAGCGTGTTCCACCAATCGACCGAGAACTTGATGATCGGCAGATTGATGACGCCGACGATCGCCAGGATCGCGGCCGCGCGCGAGCCGCGCGTGCGGTCGTCGAAGGCATTGGCGAGCGCGATGAATCCCAGATAGAGAAAGAACAGCACCAGCACGGAGGTGAGCCGGGCGTCCCATACCCACCACGTGCCCCACATCGGCTCGCCCCAGAGCGAACCGCTGACGAGACAGATCAGCGTGAAGCCGGCGCCGATCGGCGCGGCACTCTCGGCGGCGATATGCGCCAACGGATGCCGCCAGATCAGCGCCACCGCGCTGGCCAGCGCCATCACGGCATAGACGAAGCTCGCCATCCAGGCCGACGGCACGTGAACATACATGATCTTCACCGCCTCGCCCTGCTGGTAATCGGGCGGCGCCAGGAACAGCGCGCCGTAGAAACCGATCGCGATCAGCACCGCCGCTGCCGCCGCGCACCACGGCAAGAGCCGCGCCGACAGGCGCATGAAGCGGGCGGGATTGGCGAAGCGATGCATGGCGCTTTTCTCGGCTATTCGAGCGCCTGGCGCAAGGCCGCCGCCGCCGCCCAGGGCGCGAGCGCCAACGATGTCGCGAACAGCGCCGCCAGCAGGAGAAGGTGGGGCCGCGATTCGAGTCCCAGCGCCGCGGCCTCACTGGCGGCGACGCCGAAAATCAGGACCGGGATATAGAGCGGCAGCACGAGCAGCGACAGCAGGACGCCGGCACGCCGTGCGCCCAAGGTGAGCGCCGCGCCGATGGCGCCGATCAGGCTCAGCACCGGCGTGCCGAGCAGCAGCGCCGCGATCAGCGCCGGATAGCCGGCGGCGTCGAAATGCAGCACCAGCGCCAGCACCGGCGCGACGATGGTCAGCGGCAGGCCGGTGGTGAGCCAATGCGCCGCGCATTTCGCCAGGACCTGGATCTCGAGCGGCACCGGCATGAGAGCGAGCGCTTCAAGACTTCCATCTTGGAAGTCAGCATCAAAGAGCCGCTCGAGCGACAGTAGCGCCGCCAGCAACGCCGTCACCCACAGGACGCCGGCGGAGATGCGCGCGAGCAGATCAGGATCGGGACCGACGCCGAAAGGAAACAGGATGACAGCGAGCGCGAAGAAGGCGACGACGTTAGCCACGTCGCCGCCTTGGCGGAAGGCGAGGCGCAGATCGCGCGTGAGCAGGGCGGTGAAAGCGCTCACATCGGCCTCCCGCTTGCCGACAGCGCCAGCGTGATCGTCTGCGCGTTCGGCAACGGCATCGCGGTGTGGGTCGCGACCGCGATGCAACCGCCGCCGCGGCGATGCTCGGCGATCATCGCCAGCAGGATCTCGATCGAATCCGTGTCGAGGCTGGTCGTCGGCTCGTCGAGCAGCCACAGCGCTGCCGGCGACGCCAGCAGCCGCGCCAAGCCCAGGCGCTTGCGCTCACCGGCCGACAGGTAGCGCGCCGGCCAGGTCGTGCGATGTTCGAGCCGGAAATGCCGCAGCGCCGTCGCGGCGGTGGCGGTGGCGCCGCGCATCTGCGCCCAGAACGCGAGATTCTCCTCGGCGGTGAGTGCCAGCTTCACCGCTTCCTGGTGGCCGACGTAATGCAGCCGGCCGCGATGGGCGGCCGGATCCTCGGTGATCGAAGTGCCGTCCCAGGCGATGTCGCCCTGTTCGGGTCGCGCCAGTCCGGCCATCAGCCGCAGCAGGCTGGTCTTGCCGCTGCCGTTGGGCCCACCGAGGACCAGGGCGCCGCCTGGTCCGAGCGCGAAGGCCACATCCGCGAATACGCGGCGCTCGCCGCGCCGGCACGCAAGCCCTTCTCCTGCAAACGATTTCTGCAGCTCCCCGCACCCCATCGCGGCGCACTATGCCATGGGCACCGGCCCCTCGCTTCGGCAAATCGCCGCGGACCGGATTAAAAAAGTGACGGCCTCGGTGGGGGAGATACCGAGGCCGCCCAATTAAGAGCGGTCGGGGGGCGACCGCTTCATGGAGATGCGAGACAAGCCAAAAGCCAGATGTCTCTCACCACCCGCGATCAAAGCCCGGGATTGAGACCCGATTTGGATCGAAATGTGGCGAAAGCAAGATTTGTCGGCCCGGCCGCCGCGGTCACGGTTTTGCTCCGGGAAAACGCCGTTTGTACGCGGCATTCGGGCCGGGCCCGGCCGCCATCACGTTGGCGTCAACGCGCGGCCGCGCGGATTGCGGCGAGGCCGTAATAGTGGGCGGTCCAGCGGTTGATCCAGAAAGCGGCATCGCCGCGGATGTCGGCATGGAACACATAGGAGCGCGGGAATGCCGCCTTGGCGATCACCGGCACCGTCGCCTCGGCGACGCCAGCCGCGTGCAGGCGGCGCAGCGTCGCATCGCGCGCGACCATGAAGCTGTGGAACGATTCGGCCGGGCCGCGCAGGTCGGCAATGCCGGCCGCGACGTTGCGGCTTGCTGGTAGCGTCAGCGCCAGCGCGATCAGCGCCCAGCGCAAGGTCTTGTCGGGGTCGAGCCGGCGCGCGGCGATCCAGCGCACGGCGTGCGGCGCCCAGGCGCTGACGACCACCAAGCCGCCGCAGAGGAAGGCGAGATGGATACCAGCGAGCGTGCGCGCGGGGACCGCGTCGCCGAGTGCGACCGCCGGCACGACGTAGAGCGCGACGAGCGTGGCCGCGAATAGACCGGTCAGTGCCCAGCGCGCGCCGACCGTCAGACGTTCCGGCCAGGACGGCGCGATGTCGCCACGTGCGCGCAGGACGATCAGCACGGCGGTGGTGGCAAGCGTCTTGGGGTCGACGAGCCAGATTCCAATGTCGCGCGCGATCTGCAATAGCGCCGCGACCGCCGCGCGTCCCAGCGGCGGCGACGCGCCGACGGCGGCTTCCCGCGCGCCGTTGCCCGGTGCGGCGATCACCACGATGAGGCCAACCATCGCCACCGCGAACGCGACCAGCGATGCCGGCCGCCACCGGCCGCACGCCAGCCGGGCGGCGATCGCGATCGCCGCGAGCAAGCCGACCTCAAGCGCGGCGGCGAGCTCGTGCAGGCCGCTGACGAAAAACACGGTGGTCGCCAGTGCCACAAGCCCTGCGCGGTTCGCCGGTGCCGCGGCGAAGTCGAGCCGGCAGGTGGCAAAGGCAAGGGCGATCGCAGCCGACCAGCCGAGCTGATACTCCACTTCGGCGGCGCGCCAGAAGAACAACTCGTTGACGCTCGGCGAGCCGGACCACCACAGCGCCGCAAACACGCCGACGACAACGAGCGTCGCCCGCGAACGCCAATGCAGTTCGAGCGTGCCGGCAATGAACCGCGACAGGATCAGCAGCGACAGCAGCGTGATCGCGGCCAGGCTCGCGCCGTAGAACCGCGTCAGCGGCACGGCGGCGGCGAGCAGGAAGTGGACGAGGCCGGCGGCCCAGCGACACGACCAGGTCGTGTATTCGATCCAGACGCCGCCCAGAATGCCGTAATCGCGGCCTTCGACCGCGCGCACGAAATCGTCGGCGATCGGCCAGGTGAAATGCCAAAGTCCGATGACAACGGCGAAGACGACGCCGGTGGCGGCCGTCAGCAACACGGCGGGTAAGGTGAGGGCGCGCGTCGCCGCGAGCGCGGTCGCGCGGTCGGCCAGCAACGCCATGGGCGGAATTCGCCTCGCTCGAGTATTCGATGTGCTTCGATAATAATACGCTACGGCGATATCGCCAAATTTCAGTAGAGTTAATCCGTCCGTCGAATTAACCAGGCCGGCGCCGCGGCGACCCGCGCGGCGCGCATGGTCGCCGTGCTGTGCTTGATCTCGCCCGCGGGACGCGCTAGCAGCAACCGTTAACGACGCGTCCCGTTAACGACAAGACAGAGCGAGGCAGCCCGTGTCGGTCACCGGTCAGGATTCGCTGAAGGCGCGCCGCACGCTGCAGGTCGGCGGCCAGTCCTACGACTACTTCAGTCTCGAGGCGGCGGCCCAGACGGCGGGCCTCGGCGACATTGCGCGTCTGCCATTCTCACTCAAGGTGTTGCTCGAGAACCTAGTGCGGCTCGAGAACGGCCGCACGGTGGCCGTCGACGACATCAAGGCGGTCGCCGAATGGCTCAAGACCAGGACTTCGGACCGCGAGATCGCCTTCCGGCCGGCGCGCGTGCTGATGCAGGATCTGACCGGCGTGCCGGCGGTGGTCGATCTCGCGGCGATGCGCGAGGCGATGGCGCGGCTTGGCGGCGATCCCGAGAAGATCAATCCGCTCAATCCGGTCGACCTGGTCATCGATCATTCGGTGATGGTCGACAATTTCGGGACATCCGACGCCTTCCGCAAGAACGTGCAGGTCGAGTTCCAGCGCAACGGTGAGCGCTATGCCTTCCTGCGCTGGGGCCAGGACGCCTTCGACAATTTCCGCGTCGTGCCGCCCGGCACCGGCATTTGCCACCAGGTGAATCTCGAATATCTCGCGCGCGTGGTCTGGACCGCCGTTGAGAAAGGCAAGACCATCGCCTATCCCGATACGCTCGTCGGCACCGACAGCCACACCACCATGATCAACGGCCTGTCGGTGCTGGGCTGGGGCGTCGGCGGCATCGAGGCCGAGGCGGCGATGCTGGGCCAGCCGATCTCGATGGTGCTGCCCGAGGTCGTGGGATTCCGTCTGCACGGCGCGCTAAAGGAAGGCGCGACCGCGACCGATCTCGTGCTGACGGTGACGCAGATGCTGCGCAAACGCGGTGTCGTCGGTCGCTTCGTCGAGTTCTACGGTCCGGGCATCGCCTCGCTGGCGCTCGCCGATCGCGCCACCATCGGCAACATGTCGCCGGAATACGGCGCGACTTGCGGCTTCTTCCCGGTCGATGCCGAGACGCTGCGCTATCTCACGCTCACCGGCCGCGACGCGCAGCAGGTGAAGCTGGTTGAGGCGTATGCCAAGGCGCAGGGCTTGTGGCACGACGAGAAGGCGCCGGATCCGGTGTTCACCGATACGCTCGAACTCGATCTGGCGACGGTCGAGCCGTCGCTCGCCGGTCCACGCCGGCCGCAGGACCGCGTCGCGCTTTCGGGCGTGGCACCGTCGTTCAAGGCCGAGCTGCCGAAGCTTGCGGCGACGCGCGACAAGGCGAAGACCGGCGGGCCGGTCAAGGTCGAGGGCGCCAACTACCGGCTCAGGGACGGCGACGTGGTGATCGCCGCCATCACCTCGTGCACCAACACGTCCAATCCGAGCGTCATGCTCGGCGCCGGATTGCTGGCGCGCAAGGCGGTGAAGCGCGGCGTCAAGGTCAAGCCCTGGGTCAAGACCTCACTCGCGCCCGGCAGCCAGGTGGTGTCCGACTATTACGCCGCATCCGGCCTGCAGCAGGATCTCGACGCGCTCGGCTTCAACCTGGTCGGCTACGGCTGCACCACCTGCATCGGCAATTCCGGTCCGCTACCCGAGCCGATCGCCGAGGCGGTGGACGAGGGCGACCTGGTCGTCGGCGCGGTGCTCTCGGGCAACCGCAATTTCGAGGGCCGGATATCACCGCAAGTGCGGGCGAACTATCTCGCCTCGCCGCCACTGGTCGTCGCCTATGCCATCGCCGGCTCGCTCGCCGTCGACCTGACCAAGGACGCGCTGACCCAGGACGCCGAGGGCAAGCCGGTCTACCTCAAGGACATCTGGCCCTCCAACAAGGAGGTGCAGGAGACGGTGGCGCAGGCGGTGAGCGCGCCGATGTTCCGCCAGCGCTACGCCGACGTCTTTCGCGGTCCGCCGGAATGGCAGAAGGTGAAGCCGGCGGCCGGCGTCACCTTCGAATGGAATCCGGGCTCGACTTATCTCGCCTATCCGCCCTACTTCGAGAACATGCCGAAGACGCCGGCGCCGCTGTCGGATATCTCAAAGGCGCGGCCGCTGGCGATCCTCGGCGACAGCATCACCACCGACCACATCTCGCCTGCCGGCTCGATCAAGCGCGAGAGCCCCGCCGGCGAATACTTGCTCGAGCATCAGGTGCGACCCGCCGAGTTCAATTCCTACGGCGCGCGCCGCGGCAATCACGAGGTGATGATGCGCGGCACCTTCGCCAACATCCGCATCCGCAACGAGATGGTGCCCGGCGTCGAAGGCGGCATGACGAAGCACCTGCCCGACGGCACGGTGATGCCGATCTACGACGCCGCGATGCGGTACCAGAAGGAGGGCGTGCCGCTCGTCATCGTCGCCGGCAAGGAATACGGCACCGGCTCGTCGCGCGACTGGGCGGCGAAGGGGACGCGGCTCCTTGGCGTGAAGGCCGTGATCGTCGAAAGCTTCGAGCGCATCCACCGCTCGAACCTGATCGGCATGGGCGTGCTGCCGGCGCAGTTCAAGGACGGGATGAGCCGCCAGAGTCTGAAGCTCGACGGCAGCGAGCTGTTCGATATCTCGGGGATCGCCGCGGACCTGAAGCCGCGCGCCGATCTCAAGTGCCGCATCACCCGCAAGGACGGCTCGACGCAGGAAATCACGCTGCTCTGCCGCATCGATACGGTGGACGAGCTGGAGTATTTCCGCCACGGCGGCATCCTCCAATACGTCCTGCGGCACATGATGCAGGCGAAGTAACCGCCGAAGGCGGTCACTTCAGCGGCGAGAACGCGGTCAAGCGCCGCAATAGGGTGCGAGACGTAGCGCGAGCGCGAGCAGCGTCTCGTCGCCGCCGTGCCAGCCGATGAACGACAAGCCGACCGGTAGGCCTTCGACCTGGCTCGCTGGAATCGTCACCTGCGGCAGGCCGGAGATGCCGGCGAGGCAGGTGAGCGCCATGACGCGGGCGCGGAAATCGTCGAGCGTCGCCGCATCGGCCTCGGTTTCGGGCGCGACGCAGGGCACGGTCGGCAGGCAGAGCACGGTGCCGGGCGGCACCAGCGCGCGGATTGTCTTGCGCGCGGCCGTCATCACGCATCGCGCGTCGCGCGTCTGCCCGGCGGTGACCGTGGCGGCATAGGCGAGCCGCTCCTTGATGCCGGGACCGAGCGCCGGACGATTTCGCTCGATCCATTGGCCATAGGCCGCCCAGATCTCGCGGCCCTGGATGGTGCGGAAGGCCTCGCGCCAAGCACTGGTGCCGGCGGGCGCGACCAATAGATCCTCGGTTGGCGGCAGCGCCGCCGCGGCGCGCGTCAAGAACGCGCGCAGCGCCTCCGCCACCTCCGCATCGACCTGCGCCCAGGAGTCGGTCGCGAGCCGCACGCGTTCGATTTTCGCGCGCTTCGCCTTGCCGCCGAGCAGCACCGGGCCGACGCGGGTGAAGATTGCGGGCGCCGACGCGAACCAGCCGATGCAGTCGAAGCTCGGTGCCATCGGCATCGCGCCCGCGGCGTTGACGCGGTCATGACTCGGCCGGATGCCGTAGACGCCGTTGAGCGCCGCCGGCACGCGCACCGAGCCGCCGGTGTCGCTGCCGAGCGCAAAATCGACGGCGCCGGCGGCGACTGCTACGGCTGAACCGGACGACGACCCGCCGGGTAGACGGTCGGGCGCTCGCGGATTGACCGGCGTACCGTAATGCGCGTTGGCGCCGGTGATGCTGAAGAAGAACTCGTCGCAGACGGTCTTGCCGACGATGGTGGCGCCGGCGCCGAGCAGGCGGCGCACCGCGTCGGCGTGGCGCTTTGCCGGCTTGGCCTGCGCGAGCCAGGTCGGATTGCCGCCGCCGCTGCGCTCGCCTTTGAGGTCGAACATGTCCTTAACCGCGCCGGTGAGCCCCGCCAGCGGCCCGCGCGCCGCGCCGGCGATCGGTCGCGCCAGGTCATGCGGCACGAAGGCGCTGCTCTTGCGGGCCACGGCGGCGCGGTTGTCCTGGCGCATCGATCTCCCGGGCCGAAATAAAGCCGATCCGGTGACCCAACGGAAGCCGCAAGGACTCTCACCGCGTTGTGATAGGGCGCGACTGGCGCGCCGTCGGCCGGCGGCGCAAGATGCCGCCATGTTTCCGCGGCGTTTTCATCTCCTGGTTGCGCTCGTGCCGGCGGCGCTGCTCACCGGTCCGGCGTTGTCGGCCGACACGCCGTCGCCGACGACTGCGCCGGTGCATCGTGCGCCGGTGGTGGTCGAGCTGTTCACGTCGCAGGGCTGCAGCTCCTGTCCGCCGGCCGACGCCTATTTCGGCGAGCTGGTCAAGCGCCCGGACGTGATCGCGCTCGCCTTCCACGTCGATTACTGGAACTACATCGGCTGGACCGATCCCTTCGCCAAGCCGTGGGCGAGCGCGCGCCAGCGCGCCTATCGCGAAAGCCTCAAGGCCCGGTTCGTCTACACGCCGCAGATCGTGGTCGACGGCATGGCGCAAGTCGTCGGCTCGGATGAATCGGCGTGCGACCGGCTGATCGACGCCGCCGAGGCGAAGGCCGCGCACGGACCGACGGTCGCGCTCCGCTGGCGCGCCGACGGCGCGTTGATCGTCGATGTCGGCGAAGGCGCGTCGCCGCCGGGCCAGCCGGCGACGCTGTGGCTCGTCGGCTACGATTCCGAGCACACGACCAAGGTGCAGCGCGGCGAGAACGAAGGCCGCACGCTGACCGACTATCACCCGGTGCGCAGTTACCAGCGGCTCGGCAAATGGGCGGGCTGGTCGGCTGAATTCGTCGTGCCGGCCGCCGAGGTCAAGACGCTCGGCGACGGCGGCATCGCCGTGCTGCTGCAGGAAGACGGCACCGGACCGATCCTCAACGCCGCGCAGATCGCGCAGCGCTGACGCCTCAGACCGCGAGGCCCTTCGCCAGCAGATCGGACAGCCGGCGCGCGAAGGCTGGCGGATCGGGCAACTGTTCGCCTTCGAGAATCCGCGCCTGGTCCAGCAGCACCCAGGCGAAATCTCCGAGCGTCGCGGCGGCGCCCTCCTTGCCGGCAAGCGCGGCGAGCCGTGCGACCAGGGGATGCTTCGGATTGATTTCGAGGATGCGCTTGGCCGCCTGATCGAGGCGATTATGCTGCCGCAGCAGGCGCTCGAGCCGTATGTCGAGGTCGCCCTCGTCGGCGACCAGGCAGACGGCGCTGTCGGTCAGGTGCGTCGACACCCGCACGTCCTTCACTGCGTCGCCGAGCGACAATTTCACCAGCGCGATCAGGCTGCCAGTCGCGGCGTCGACGGGCGGCGGCTCGGCCTTTTCCTTGCCGTCGGCCGCGATCGCATCGAGCTCGGCAGCGCCGCGCGTCACCGACTTGAACGGCGTTTCCTTGTAGGCGCCCAGCGCCGGCAGCCAGAACTCGTCGACCGGATCGGTCAGCAGCAGCACCTCGACGTCGCGGGCGCGGAAGCCTTCGAGCTGCGGGCTCCTGGCGGCGCGCTCGGGCGCGTCGCCGCTGATGGTGTAGATCGCCTTCTGGCTCGGCTTCATGCGCGCGACGTATTCCTCGAGCGAGACCAGGCCGTCGCCGGCCGTCGAGCGGAAGCGCACCAGCGCCAGCAGCTCGTCGCGCTGGTCGCGTTCCTCGTAGAGCCCTTCCTTCAAGACGGCGCCGAAATTGTCCCAGAACCTGGCGTATTCCTCGGGCGCGTCCTTGGCCTTCTTCGCCAGCTCGCCGAGCACGCGCTTGGCGATCTGCGTCCGCATGCGCGCCAGCATCGGATTCGACTGCAGCATCTCGCGGCTGACGTTCAAGGGCAGGTCCTCCGAATCGACGATGCCCTTGAGGAAGCGGAGATAGGCCGGCAGCAGCGGCTGGCAGTCATCGGTGACGAAGACGCGCCTGACATAGAGCTTCACCCGATGCTTGCGTTCGGGATCAAAGAGATCGAAGGGCTTCGACGACGGCACGAACAGCAGGCTGGTGTATTCGAGCGTGCCTTCGGCGCGGTTGTGGATGGTGAGCCACGGTTCGTCGAAGGCGTGGCCGGCGTGATGATAGAACTCGCGATACTGCTCCGGCGTGATCTCGCTCTTGGGCCTGAGCCACAGCGCCGAGGCGGCGTTGACGGTCTCGTCCTTGTCCTTGTCGTGCAGCACGATCGGGATGGCGATGTGGTCGGAATGGCGCTTGACCACCTCGCGCAGCCGCGCCGCATCGGTGAACTCGGCCGCGTCTTCCTTGAGATGGAGCGTCACCACCGTACCGCGTGACGTTTTCTCAGCGGCGTCGACGGTGTAGTCGCCCTTGCCGTCCGAGACCCAGAGATGCGCGATCTCCTCGCCGGCCTTGCGCGACAACACCTCGACCTTGTCGGCGACCATGAACGCCGAATAGAAGCCGACGCCGAACTGGCCGATCAGCGCCACGTCCTTGCGCTGGTCACCCGAGAGATTCCTGACGAAGGCCGAGGTGCCGGAGCGCGCGATGGTGCCGAGATTCTCGATCAGCTCATCGCGGCTCATGCCGATGCCGTTGTCGGCGACGGTGAGCGTGCGGGCGGCGGCGTCCGGCGTGAGCGTGATGCGGTAGGCGGCATCGCCGGCGACCAGCTCGGGCTGGGTGAGCGTGAGATAACGCAGGCGGTCGCAGGCGTCGGAGGCGTTCGAGATCAGTTCGCGCAGGAAAACCTCGCGCTCGCTGTAGAGCGAGTGCGCCACGATCTCGAGCAGGCGGCTAACTTCCGCCTCGAAGCTGCGTTTCTCCGCCGTCATTGTCGTTCTTTTCCCTCCGCCCGGCCCGCCGCATGGGCCGCGCCAGATATGAGGAAGGCGATGCCGGCCTGCAATAGGTCAGGTGGCCGGCGGCCGCGTTATGGCGAGTCGGCGCGAATCGGCGTCAGTCGTCCGTGCAATGGCTGGTCGCGAGGGTGGCGCCGACGGTGGCGCCGGTGATGACGCCGAACATCGTGAGGCCCGGATCGACTCGGCCGTGATCCTCGCCGATCGCGGCGGCGAGCAGGCCGCCCGCCGCGGCACCCAGGATGCCGCCGAAAATCGGCTCGCTGCCGTCGCAGACTCGCGCGTAAGTCTGCGGCGTGGGCGCTGGCAACGGCGCCGGTGCGGGCGCGAAGGGATTGCCCAGGAACGGCGGCGCCGGCGGGATCGGCACGCCGTAATAGGGTTGGGGACCCGGACCCGGAAACGCGGCCGCCGGCACGATCGCCAGCACGGCCGCTACCGCCGCCAGGGCGGCCAACGCGGCCAGCGCCGTGCGCCGCAGCCGCGCGTGAATCGAGATGTCCGTCATCGCCGTCCTCCCGACCGGTGTCGGCCTCGTATCATGACAACGCCGCGGCCAAAAGGCTATTCCCCGATGGTTGCGTTTCGCAGCGCGATGACTCATGATCGTCGGGCATGGGACTGGTTTCCCGTCCGTCGCGCATCCGGGCCGTGCTCGGCCCGACCAATACCGGCAAGACCCATCTCGCCATCGAACGCATGCTCGGTCATCAGACCGGCATGATCGGCTTTCCGCTGCGCCTGCTGGCGCGCGAGAACTACGACCGCGTCGTGCGGCTCAAGGGCGCGCGCGCCGTGGCGCTGATCACCGGCGAAGAGAAGATCGTCCCGCCCAATCCGAGCTACTTCGTCTGCACCGTCGAATCGATGCCGCTCGATCGCGTCGTCGACTTCCTCGCCGTCGACGAGATCCAGCTCTGCGGCGATCGCGAGCGCGGCCACGTCTTCACCGATCGGCTGCTGCACGCGCGCGGCCTGAGCGAGACCATGTTCCTCGGCGCCGATACCATCGCGCCGCTCCTGCGTCGGCTGGTGCCCGACGCCGAGATTTCGTCACGGCCGCGCTTCTCGACCCTGTCCTACACCGGCGCCAAGAAGCTGACGCGCCTGCCGCCGCGCAGCGCCGTCGTCGCCTTTGCCGTCGCCGATGTCTTTGTGCTGGCCGAAATCATGCGCCGGCGTCAGGGCGGCACCGCGGTCGTGCTTGGCGCACTCAGCCCGCGGGCGCGCAACGCCCAGGTCGGTCTTTTCCAGTCGGGCGAGGTCGACTACCTGGTCGCGACCGACGCGATCGGTATGGGCCTCAACATGGATCTCGATCACGTCGCCTTCGCGCGGCTCGTCAAGTTCGACGGCCATCAGCCGCGCCGGCTCGCGCCGGCCGAGATCGCGCAGATCGCCGGTCGCGCCGGCCGGCACATGAACGACGGCACTTTCGGCGTCACCGACGAGATCAGGGAGCTCGATCCGGAGATCGTCGAGGCCGTCGAGAACCATCGCTTCGATCCGCTGTCGCGGCTCTTCTGGCGCAACGCGCGGCTCGATTATCGCTCGCTGCGCGGCCTGATCGCCTCGCTCGAGACGCGGCCGACGCTTCCCGGTCTGGCACCGGCGCCGCCGGCCGACGATCACGCGGCGCTGCGCGCGCTGGCTCAGATGTCCGATGTCGCCGGACTCGCGACCCATCCGGCGGCGGTGCGCCTCCTGTGGGAGGTCTGCCAGATTCCCGACTTCCGCAAGGTGCTGAGCGACACGCATGCGCGGCTGCTGGCGCAGATCTATCGCCATCTCGCGGGTCCGCGCGGCCGGCTGCCGATCGACTGGGTCGCGGCGCAGGTCGACCGGCTCGACCGCACCGAGGGCGACATCGACACGCTGATGATGCGGATCGCGCATATCCGCACCTGGACTTACATCGCACATCGCGCCGACTGGCTGGCCGACGCCGCCGCCTGGCAGGAACGCGCGCGGGCGATTGAGGACAGCCTGTCGGACGCGCTGCACGATCGCATCACCCAGCGCTTCGTCGACAAGCGCTCGGCCTACCTGATGCGCCGCCTGGCTGACCCCGGCGAGTTGCTGGCCTCGGTGAGCGCCGCCGGTGAGGTCAAGGTCGAAGGCCATTTCGTCGGCCGGCTCGACGGCTTCCGCTTCCGGCCGGACCTTTCGGCCTCCGGCGATTCGGCGAAGACGCTGCTGGCGGCGGCGCAGCGCGTGCTGCGCGGCGAGATCGCGCGGCGCGTCGCGCGGCTGGCGGCCGCGCCGGACGACGCCTTCGCGCTCGACGACCGCGGCGCGATCGCCTGGAACGGCGGCACGGTCGGTCGCCTGACCGCCGGTGCGCATGCGCTCCAGCCGCGCGTTGAGGCGCTGGCGAGCGATTACTTCGAAGGCGATCACCGCGAAACTGTGCGCCGCCGGCTCGCCGCCTTTGCCGCCGCGCATTTGCGCCGCCGGCTCGCCGCGCTGTTCCGGGCCCGTGACGCCGAGCTTTCGGCGCCGGCGCGCGGCCTCGCCTTCCAGCTCGCCGAAGCGCTCGGCAGCCTGCCGGCGCACACGGCGGCGCCGCTGCTCCGCGTCCTCTCGCGCGCCGACCGCAAGGCGCTCGGCCGGCTCGGCATTCGCCTGGGCGTCGAAAGCATCTATCACGACTCGCTGCTGGCGCCCGAGGCGGTCGCCTTGCGCGGCCTGCTCTGGGCGGTGGCCGAACGCGAGAAGGTGCCTACGCCGCCGGAAGCGGTTGGCGCGCCGCGCGACGCCGCGATCGGCGCCGGCGCCTACGCCGCCATGGGCTACCGCGTGCTGGGGCCGCGCGTGCTGCGCGTCGACCGCGTCGAACACTTCACCGTCCGGCTGCGCCAGCTGGCGCGCCAAGGCGGCTTCGCTATCACGCCCGAGCTCGCTCGCCTGGCGCTTTGCACGGTCGACGAGCTGTCGGCGGTGCTGCCGACACTCGGCTATCGCGCGACGCGGCAGGACGGCGGCGCCCAGTACGCGGCGCGGCGCCATCCGACGCGCCATCGCTGCGCCGGTCGCCGGCGGTCGTCGCGGCCCGAGACCGCCGACAGCCCCTTCGCCAAGCTCAAGGAGCTCAGCCTTGTCCGCTGACGGCGGCGGCGTTCCGACCTTGCGGCTCGATAAGTTTCTCTGGTTCGCCCGCCTGGCGCGCACGCGCTCGGCGGCGGCGCGCCTCTGCATTGAAGGCCGGATCGCGATCGCCGGCGTGCCGGTGTCCAAGCCGCATCAGGCGGTTCACGTCGGCGACTGGATCACGATGGAGCAGGGACGCTGGCGGCGACGGCTGCGCGTGATGACGCTGGGCGAGCGGCGCACCGGCGCGGCCGAGGCGCGGCAGCTCTATTTCGAGCCGGAACCGCCGCAGCCGATTCCGGTCGAGCCGTGGATTTCGCTGCTCGAGGAAGAAGCCAGCGCCTGACGCACCGGCTCACACGCTGCAGTCCTTCCACGGACCGATGTCGAAATGGACGTGATTGCGGTGGTCGTAGTTGGTGTGCGGCGTCAGCACGATGTTGAAGAGCCCGCAGGCACCGCGCGCCACCGCGTGCAGGAATTCGCTCTTCGGCCCGTCGCCGCGCCAGTCGCGCTCGACCGTCACGACGTCGCCGTTGTCGAGCGTGAAGCCCGCGACGTCGATCGCATCACCCTTGGCGTGCTCGCTCCATTCGCCGTTGGGCTGGCCACGGCATGAATAGGTGCCGAACTGGCGCAGTTCGGTCACCGAGGCGTGCAGATACCGCTGCGCGGCAGGCTGCACGACTTCGGTGACGAATCGATTGAAGCGCAGCGCCAGATCGCAGGTGACGAGCCCGGGTGGATTCCACGGAACGCCGTCGGCGCTGACGCGCACCGCGTCATAGACCGGGCACGGCCCTTCGGGGGCTTCCGCCCTGACGTACTGCACGTGCAGACGATCGAGATCGGCGAGGCAGATTTCGGGCGACAGATGGACGACCGGCGGCGGCCGATGGTGCGGCACGCAGCCGGCCAAGGCCAGCGCGACGACGAGCAAGGCATCCCGCAGCCATGGGCTCCGCGGCGGCATCCATCCGAGGGAATCACAGGCGTGCCTTGCGCGGCAAGCGCGACTCGGCAAACATGCCCGCCATGACGCCGTTTCCTGTCGCCGGGCAGCCGCGCCGATGAGCGAAGAGACGCTGCGCGCCGCTTTTGCCGGCGCGCGCGTGACCATCGCCGGCGGCCTCGGCTTCATCGGCTCGAACCTGGCGCGCCGGCTCGGCGATCTCGGCGCCGAGGTCCTGGTCGTCGACGCACTGCTGCCCGGTCTCGGCGGCAACCGCCATAATCTCGACGGCGCGCACGGCCGCCTCGCCGTCGAGGTCGCTGATTTGCGCGAGGCGGACGCCATTCCGTTCGTCGAAGGCCGCGAATACCTGTTCAATCTAGCCGGCCAGACCAGCCACCAGGGCTCGATGGACGCGCCGCTCGACGATCTGGACCTCAATTGCCGGGTCGCGCTGCGCCTGCTCGAGGCCTGCCGCAAGGCGGCGCCGGAGGCCTTCGTGGTCTTCGCCTCGACCCGGCAGGTCTACGGCAAGCCGCATTATCTGCCGGTCGACGAGCAGCATCCGCTGGCGCCGGTCGACGTCAACGGCATCCACAAGCTCGCGGCCGAGGCTTATCATGCGCTCTATCGCGAGGTGTACGGTGTCAAGTCGGCGGTGCTGCGCCTGACCAACACCTACGGACCGCGCATGCGGATCAAGGATGCGCGGCAGACGTTCCTCGGCGCCTGGCTGCGCGCGGTGCTCGAAGGCCGGCCATTCGAGGTCTGGGAAGGCGAGCAGCTGCGCGATCTCACCTATGTCGACGATGCGGTCGAGGCATTGCTTCTGGCGGCGGCCGTCACCGAGGCCGAAGGCGGCGCTTTCAACATCGGCGGCGGCCGGCGTATCGCGCTGAAGCGGCTGGCGGATGCGCTGGTCGCGGCCAATGGCGGCGGCGACTACGTCGTCGAGCCGTTTCCGGACGCGCGCAAGCGGATCGACATCGGCGATTATCATGCCGACGATCGCCTGTTTCGCCGCATCACCGGCTGGAAGCCGCGTGTCACGCTGAACGACGGCCTGACGCGGACGCTCGAATATTACCGCGATCACCTCGCGGCCTATCTCTGAGGCCATGCCGACGCGCGGCCGATCCGTTCCGCAGGCGGCGCCGCTCGCATCCTATCGCGCGGTGCGCGCGCGTATCGATCGCGCCGTCGCACGCGTGCTGGCCGGCGGCAGCTACATCCTCGGTCCGGAGGTCGAAGCGTTCGAGCGCGAGTTCGCCGGCTATGTCGGATGTCGGCACGCGGTGGGCGTCGCCTCGGGCACCGACGCGCTGACGCTCGCGCTGCGCGCGTTGCAACTGCCCACGGGTGCGACGGTGGCGACCGCCGCGCATACCGCCGTCGCGACCGTCGCCGCGATCGAGCTCGCCGGTCTGAAGCCGCTGCTGCTTGACATCGATCCGGCCAGCTACACGCTCGCACCGGCCGCACTTGAGCGCGCGCTCGCCGGCGGTCGCCGCATCGCGGCGGTGATCGTCGTCCATCTCTATGGCCAAGCGGCCGATCTCGAGGCGCTGCTGCCGCTGGCGCGGCGATGCGGCGCGAAGCTGATCGAGGATTGCGCGCAATGCCACGGTGCGGCGCTCGATGGCCGGCGGCTCGGCGGCTTCGGCGACGCCGCCTGCTTCAGCTTCTATCCGACCAAGAATCTCGGCGCCTTCGGCGATGCCGGCGCGGTGCTGACCGACGACGACAATCTTGCGACGCGCCTGCGTGAGCTGCGCGAGTATGGCTGGCGCGACCGCTATGTCAGCGCCCTGCCGGGCATGAACACGCGACTCGATCCGCTCCAGGCCGCGGTGCTGCGCGTCAAGCTCACGGGTCTCGATCGTGCCAATGCGCGCCGCAATACCATCGCCGCGCGCTACGATCGGGGCCTGGCGCGCACCGGTCTCGGCCTGCCGCAGCGCCGGCCCGGCGCGACGCACGTTTTCCATCAATACGTCCTGCGCAGCGCGGCGCGCGACCGGCTTCGCGCGGCGCTTGGCCGCGCCGGCATCGGCACCGCCGTGCATTATCCGGTGCCGATCCATCTGCAGCCGGCCTATCGCGAACGGCTGGCGCTCGATCCCGGCGGTCTCGGCGAAAGCGAGCGCGCCGCGCGCGAGATCCTGAGCCTGCCGATGTTCCCGGAGCTTGCCGCCGCCGACGTGGCGCGCGTGATCGCGGCGGTAAAGGCTTCGCTCTAGGCGCGGTTCGCCGCCTGCACCGGCGGACACGGCACCGAGCCGTAGGAGCAGAAGACGCAGCAGATGCCAGTTTTGGGCCGCAGCACGGCACCGCAGGCGGTGCAGCGATAAACCACGATGCAGGCGGTGGTCGGCATGGTTTCACGCCGCGAAGCGCCGCAGCTCGGACAGGTGACCACCGATTCCATGAGCGGCATCGGCGCGGTCACACTTCGTGCAACTCGCCGCGCCGGACGCGCGCGACGAGGTCGTTCCACTCGGCGTGTGTGAGACGCACGGTGTTGCGGTCTTCGCCGATGGTGACGGCGTCGTCGGTAATTTCGACGCTCGGGCAGCCGCCGCAGACGGGGCACAGCGTGACTTTGATCGGATCCATGGAAGTCTCCTTATTGTCGGGTCGGGGAACGGTTCATTGCCGGCGCCGGTCAGCCGTAACTCAGGCCGAGCACGAGCAGAGCGGCGCCCAGCACCAAGCCGATGAGCGTCACCGCCGTCAGGGCGCGCGCATCGCGGCACGCGCAGGCGTTGCGCCACCAGAGCAATCCGCCGCCGGCGACCAGGCACACCGCGGCGGCGGCGATCAGATACGACTGATACGGCGCGAGAACCGGCATGAAAATGGCCGATCCGAGGCCGCCCAAGCCGATGCCGCCGAGCAGCATCGGTATGGCGCAGCACGAAGCCGCGCCGAATGCCGCTGCCGCGCCGCTGGCCGCGAGCGCCACCGGTCCGATCGCGCGGAGCCGGCTCAGGCGCGAAAACGGCGCGGCTGTCGACTTCACGTCATCGGACATCGCGGGCTCCTGGAATTCGTCATGGCGACACGTTACGGTCTGTAGTCGCTACAGGCTCAAGGGATTAGTTTTCCCCCGGAGGCGCGATGCACGGGCACGGGCCGATGACCATCGGCGAACTATCGCGGCGCACGGGCTGCAAAGTGGAGACCGTGCGCTATTACGAGCGCATCGGCTTGATGCCGCCCGCGCCTCGCAGCGCCGGGCGGTATCGCCTCTACGGCGAGCCCGATGTTCGGCGGCTGGCTTTCGTGCGACGCGCCCGCGCGCTGGGATTCGCGATCGACGACGTGCGGACGCTGCTGACCCTCTCGCGCGAGCGGCGCGGCGGTCCGTGCGCCGAGGCGCGCCAAGTGGCGGCCACGCACCTCGCGGCGGTGCGGGCGAAAATCGCCGATCTTCGCGCGATGGAACGGCTGCTCGGCGACGCGGTATCGCTCTGCGCGACCGGCGAGGAGCCGGGTTGCCCGGTAATCGAAGCGCTCGCCGACGCGCCGGCGGCCGAGCGCGGGTCGGCGCGGTCTAGGCGCGGTGCAGCAGCGCGACGCCGGCGAGGATGAGGGCGATCGCCGCGATCTTGCCGGCGGTCAGGGTCTCGTCCCAGAAGAAATGCGCCACGACGGCGACGACGATGTAGCTGACCGCGACCGACGGATACGCGACCGACAGCGGAATCTTGCGCAGCGCGATGAGATAGAGGAACGCTGCGCAGCCGTAAAAGCCGACGCCGAGGATGGTGAATGCGTTGGTGATCTGCGCGAACAGGCTGGGTGTGCCCTGCACGCCGGCTTTGAGCAGGAGCTGGCCGCAGACCGCGATCAGGATGCCGCCAAACAGCGCCGCGTAATAGGGAAACAGAATCGGCATCAGACCCGCCGTATCGCGCTGCGCTGTTGGCCGCGCTCGGCCGCCTCACTGTGCAGCACCTCGCGCACGACGGTCTGCGGCTTGCGGTTGACCGTGAGATAGAGCCGGCCGAGATATTCGCCGAGCAGCCCGAGGATCAGCAGCTGCACGCCCGACAGCAGCATTACCGCGACGGTAAGCGAGGCCCAGCCGGGCGGCGTCTTCTCGAAGAAAAGTGCCGACGCGGCGGCCCAGATCGCGCCGGCGATGCCGAGCGCGCTGAGCGCCAGGCCAGTGACGGTCGAGAACCGCAGCGGCATGACCGAGAAGTTGACGAACATGCTGAGCCAAAGCCGCACCAGCCGGCGCGGCGTGTAGTTGCTCCGGCCGTGGGCGCGCGGCAGATGCTCGACCGCGAGGCTCTCCACCCGCTGCGTCACTTGCAGCAGCAGCCCGTCGACATAGGGAAACGGCCCTTCGTAGGCGACGACCTGACGCACCGCGAAGGCGCTGAGGCAGCGGAAGCTCGAAAGATAGAGCCCCTTCGGCTTGTCGAGGACGAGGTCGGCGATGCGGTTGGCAAAGCGGCTGCCCAGGTTGCGCCAGCCGGCGTGCCGCTTCTCGATCGGTCGGGCATAAACCACGTCGGCGCCGGTGCGATGCGCGTGCTGCAGCAGGCGCACTACTTCGCCCGGCGGATTCTGCAGGTCGTCGTCCATGGTGATGACGTGCGCGCCGCGTGCTTCGCGCAGCCCAGCGACGACGGCGTTGTGCTCGCCGAAATTGCGCGCCAGGTCGATGAGGGTGGTCGGCACCGGGCTCCGCACCAAGAATCCCCGGCATACTTCGAGGCTGTTGTCTGGGCTGCAGTCGTTGACCAGCACGATCTCGTGGCCGCCTGGCACCGCGAGCTCCTGGAGCGCTACGACCAGCGCGCCGATGCTCTGCGCGCCGTTGTAGACGGGGATGACGATGCTCAGCGCGGGCGCAGTCATGGTCGGGTTCCGGCCGCCAGAATCGAGCCGCCGAACGGCAGACGCAAGCCCGATCTGAGCAGGCCCGATTCAAAGGCTGCCGCCGCGCCGAAGAGCTGCTCGACCGGCGCGGGCAGCAGGCCCACCTCGCTACTGCCGCCAGGCAACAATCGGCGCACCAGCATCAGCGGGAAGAGCAGCGCGTTCCAGTGGGTGGCGCGGATTCCGGCGAAGCCGGCGCCGGCCAGCAGCCGCACGACCTCGCCCCGGCCGAAGCGCCGGACGTTGTCGACGGCGCGGTCATGCGCCGAGTAGAGCCAGCGATAGGCCGGCAGGTTGATGATCAGCGCGCCGCCAGGCCTGAGGCAGCGGCGCATCTCACCCAGTGCACGCTCGATGCGCACGCCGCGATGGCACAATACGTCGGCGCTGAAGATGAGGTCGAACGTCCGATTGCAGAACGGCAGATCGTCGACGCTGGCCCCCGCCGTGGGCCGCCGCGACTTGCCGCGCGCGAGCTGTGCCGCGAAGCCGTCGCGATCGACGCCGAAGCTCAGGGTCGCCGGCCGGGCGGCGGCGAGCGTCGCCAGCAGGCTGCCGGTGCCGCAGCCGGCGTCGAGTATCCGCGCACCGGGCCGCATGTGTCCCTCGGCGGCCATGAGCAGGTTGCGGCGCAGGGCGCGGGTCCACCACATGCGATCCTCAACCGCGGCCAGACGCTCGTATTCGACCCGTTCCACGCGACCTCAGTCGCCAGCGGAGGTGATCGCGGGCCGCATGTGCCGCAACGTCGCCCGGCGGTCGAGCACGACCGACAGCAAGGTACCGACACGCTCGACACGGTAGATCACGCGCCCCGTCACCGTGTCGTTGCAGTTGTCCTTGGTGAAGGCGATCACGAACTCGGCGCTGTTGCGGTCGGGCGTGAAGATGAAATTGGGCGGGAAGTAATAGGCGGCGGAGACGGGTGGGCCGCAGACATAGACCGTGAAATCGCGATCGGTGAAATCGTGGCCGTACTCGGCGCGCAGGTAGTCCTCGAGCGCCGTCACGTCCTCGGCATAGGAATTAGCCCAATAGTCGAGCTTGAACAGCCCTTGCGCGCCGCGTGGACCGCCAATGAAGGCGTTGTAATAGACGTACTCGTCGGGATGCAGCATCACCATGATCGCGACGTGATAGGCGCCATAGAGCGCGAGCGCGCCGTAGATCCACCGCCGCCAGGCGCGGCGGGCGAGTGCCGCGAGCGCGGCGTCGGCGGCGAGCGCGGCCGCCACCGCGATCGGCGGCAGTACGAAGATGAAATGCCGCATGCCGTCGAATAGCACCGCCTTGATCGCAATCGCGTAGGCGACCGGAAAGACGATAGCGAAGCCGAGGACGAAGACGCCGATGGCGCGTGCGCGATCGACGCCCGCACCGGTCTGCCGGATGTGCCGGATCGCCAACACCGGCGCCGCGGCGAGCAGCAGCAGCACCAGCTCGGGCAGCGCCAGAACGATATAGGTCGGCAGATAATCCCACGGCAGGTTGCTGGCCGGCACGTATCGGCCGTCGAACAAGGTGCCGTAGGGGAAGATCTCGTGCGAGAAGTAGACCAGCGCGCGGATCGGGTTGAGCAGGGGCGACTGCTGCGCCCAGGGCCAGAACAGCAGCATCAATGGATAGGCGGCGACAAGCGCGGGAAGCAGCACGCGCCGGAATCCCGCCCAGGCATCGCCGACGGCGCCGGCGAGGCTTCGGTTCTCGCGGAAGCGCCAGACAATGACGATCAGCAGCGCCAAGCCGGCATAGCCGAAGACGAGCAGGCCGCCGACGCGGACGGCGAGGCCCAGGCCGGCGGCGACGCCGAACTTGACCACGATCCGCCAATCCGGTCGTGGCAATTGCGGCACCATTCGCACGAGGTAATAGAGTGCCCAGGTCATGCCGACGGCGAAGGGCACGTCCTTCGGATTGTTGAACATCTGGCCGTAGTAGTTGGGCGTCAGCGCCAAGAAGAGCGCGGCGATGAATCCGGCGCGCGGTCCGCCGAGCATGCGGCCCAGCTTCCAGGTGCCGACGATGCCGACGATGCCGATCAGGGCGTTGAGCAGATGGCGCGTCTCGTAGGTGCCGAAGGGCGAGACGTGGTTGAGCGCCGCGGCGATCGTGTCGAAGATCGACCCGTAATAGAACAGGTCGTAGAGGTGCATGTAGGAATGGTCGGCGAAGCCGGAGAGGTAATAATTGAGAACGGCGATGCCGTACCAGTTCTGCGCGTCCTCGTCCCAGGTGACGCCGTAGTCCCTGAACGTCAGCAGCACCAGCACCAGCAGCACGCCGAAGAGCGTCAGCGCCAACCGGTTCCAACCGACGCGGTCGAGCGACTGCGCGCGCGGCCGCGACGCCGCGACCGATGGTTGTCCGTCGGCGGCGATGGGCTCCGTGTGCGTCACAGCCCAACGCCCGCCATGAGCGTCGCCAGCACGCGGTCCGAGGCGAAATAGGCCGCCGCCAAATCGCGCGCCGCGCGCGCGTGGCGCGGATAATCGCTTTCGATCGCCGCGATCGCCGCCCGCGCTTCGGTCGCGTCGGCGTATTCGAATAGGCCTTCGCCAACCGGGTAGAAACGCGAGAAACCGGTATTCATCGTCACCACCGGCCGGCCGGCCGCGAGATAGCAGATGCTGCGGTCGCTGAACCAGCCGCTGCGCGGCCGGACGTAAATGTCCTTGGCCACGGTGAACTCGCCGCGCGAGCCGCGAATGAATTCGCGGTAAGCGTCGATACCGAGCGAGACGGCGCGGGCGTCGATGACGGTCCAGCCGTGTGCGGCGATCTCGCGTCGCGCCTCGTCAGGTGCCGAGTTGAGTGCGACGGTGAAGCACCGGTCGAGCTGCCGCGGCAGATCGATGAACCGCATGAAATTGACGTGCTTCGACCAGATGTAGCGCTCGCCGCGAAAGGCGATGTCTTTGCCCTTGTTCTCCCAGGTCGCGACGGTCGAATAGCAGGCGCCGCCGATGGCGTCGGCCGGCCAGAACTCGAGTACCACCGGCGGCCGTGTCGGCCGCCAGTCGATGCCGGAGAACGGCACGATCCAATCCGGGCCGCCGACATTCTCGCCGTAGGTGAAGAAGTGTGTGTGGGCGTCGAGATAGGCGCGCGCCGCCGGATCGGCTTCGGCGTATTTGATCTGCTCGTAGACCGGATCGGTGTCGATCATCAGCCGTCGCGGACACGCCAGATGGTGATCGCGCAGCCGCGTCGCGCCGCAGAGATTGAGCAGCGCGTCGCTCTCGCGGAAGAGGGCGTGCACCGTTTCGCGCGTCAGTCCATGGTAGTCGTCGCGGATGGCGTCCCAATAGGCCCAGCGGTTTTCGAAGCCGAACCGCGTCATGAGCTGCGCGAGATAGGCAACACTCGGCGCGTTGTCGTTGACGACGCTGTTGAGGCGCGGATCGTACGGATTGGTGCCGTGGTCCTCGACGTACCAGACGTCGTAGCCGAGCCGCCGCAAGCCAACGAGATAATGCAGGGCCTGCCACGCGATGCCGGCGAGCGGCATCTGCCCTGCGAAATGCATCACCACCACCCGCGCCCGCGCGGCCATCGCCCGACCGTTCTGCCTCCTCAAGCGGCGCACAATAACAGAGCCCGGCGCGCCGCAAACCGTGCAGACGTGTCCGGCAACGGCGCGTCACGCCGCCGAATCACGGCCGCCTTGACAGTGCCGGAAATAATATTGATTATATTGATCAATGCATGGCGACGATGAGCTGGTATCGGCAGCCGAGGCGGCGCGGCTGCTCGGCGTCATTCCGGCAACGCTTTACGCTTATGTGAGCCGCGGCCTGATCCGCTCGGAACGCGCCGCGGGCCGCGCCCACCGCTATTTCGCCGCCGATATTGCCGCTTTGCGCCGCGGCGGCCGGCCGCAGGGCCCGGTCGTCGCGACGGCCATCACGCTGCGGCGCGGCGGCCAGGTCTTCTTCCGCGGCCACGACGCGGTCGAGCTCGCGCGCCGGCTTTCCGTGCGCGAGGCGGCCGCACTGATCTGGAATTGCGATCCGGTGTCGAGCTTCGAGGCCGACAACGTTCCGGAGGCGCCGCCGGACCCGGCAGTCCGCGACGCGCTCGGCGGTGCCTCGCCGCTCAGCCGGATGCTGGTCCTGCTCCAGCTGGCGATCAGGCGCGAGCCGCGCTGGCCCGATGCCGGCAACGCGTTTTACGGCTATGCCGGCGCGCGGTTGCTACGGTTTCTCGCGGCGGCCGCGGCGGGCGCACGACCGTCGCCGCGACCGGTCGAAGCCGTGCTGGCCGCCGCCTGGAACCTCGGCCGCGAGGCGCGGCCGCTGTTGCGGGCGGCGATCATCCTGGCGGCGGACAACGGCGTCGATGCGGCAGCACTCGCTGCACGAGCCGCGGCCGCGGCCGGATTGCCGCCGTGGCGTTCGGTCGCAGCCGGCCTGGCGGCGCTGGATTTCGATGACGCCGAGACCGGCGACGACCGTGCCGGCGCGCTGTTGGCGATGCTACCGCCGCCGTCCAGCGGACCGCGCAGCCTCGCCCGGGCCGTCGCGAAGCTCGGCGAAACCCTCGGATTCCCGCCAGACGGTGCGGCTACACTCTATGGCATCGGCCGCGTGATCGGGCTCATGGCGCACGTCGCCGAGGAGCGCGGTGCCCGGCGGCCCTGCCGCGCGCGCGGTACCTATGTCGGCGTTATGCCACCGGCGCCGCCAATCCCCCAATTCGGCAAGGGTTGAAACCCGCTTTGCCTGCATGCTACGAGCGGCGTCTCCCCAGCCCAGCGATCGAGTTTGCCGATGACCTATGTCGTGACCGAAGCCTGCATCAAGTGCAAATACATGGACTGTGTCGAGGTTTGCCCCGTGGACTGCTTCTACGAGGGCGAGAATATGCTGGTGATTCATCCCGACGAGTGCATCGACTGCGGCGTGTGCGAGCCGGAATGCCCGGTCGAGGCGATCGTGCCCGACAGCGACCCGCAGGCGGAAAAATGGCTTGAGACCAACCGCCAGTATTCGGGTTCGTGGCCCAATATCACGCGTAAGGGCGAGGCGCCTGCCGACGCCGACTCGTTCAAGGGCGTTCCGGATAAGTTCGCCCAGCATTTCAGCCCAAATCCAGGCAAGCGCTAGCGAAAAACCGAGACAATTCCGTGCCTTGCGACGCGGCCTGCAGGTATTGCATAGCTCCGGCGCTGGCTTTCGCGAGGCATTTGTGTTATTTATGACACCAGATGCACAATGGGTGCGTCTCTCCCGGGGAATGGAATCCGTTGCCGCTGGCTTTTGAGCGGCCGGGGGTAACTCGCGTTTTCGGCTGAGGGCGCTCGTGAAAATGGCTGTCGCGCGCAAGAAGGACGACAAGAACCTTGCGGAAACGCTCGGCTTCTCGACCGGCGATTTCGTGGTCTATCCGACCCACGGCGTCGGCAAGATTCTCGGCATCGAGAACCAGGAAATCGCCGGCTATCAACTCAAGGTCTTCGTCGTCCACTTCGACAAGGATCGCATGACGCTGCGCGTGCCCGTGGCCAAGGCCAAGAATTCGGGGCTGCGCCGGCTGTCGACGCGCAAGGAGATGGACGCCGCGCTGTCGAAGCTCAAGGGTCGCTCGCGCGCCAAGCGCACGATGTGGAGCCGCCGCGCCCAGGAATACGAGGCCAAGATCAATTCCGGCGATCCCGCCTCGATCGCCGAGGTGGTGCGCGATCTCTATCGCAACGTCGGCCAACCCGAGCAGTCCTATAGCGAGCGCCAGATCTACCAGGCGGCGCTCGATCGCCTGGTGCGCGAATTCGCTGCCGTCGAGAACATCGACGAGGCGGCGGCTGCCAAGCGCGTGGAACAGATGTTGAGCGCGGCCTAAGCCGCTTCCCGGCATCGGCGCCGGTGACATTCTCGAGCGACAGCGAAATCTACGCCCGCTTCAACCGCGCGCGCCGCGTCTGGGCGGTCGCGCCGATCAACGGCGAGGCCCGGCGGCTGTCCACTCTCCATCACCAGCTGGTCGATCGGCTCGAGCCCGGCGACCGCGTCGTCTATCTCGGCAATTATCTCGGTCCCGGCGCCAGCGCCGTCGCGGTCGTCGATGCCTTGCTGTGGTTCCGGGCACTGGCGCTGGCACGGCGCCGCGCTTTCGCCTGCGACCTCGCCTACCTCCGCGGCGCGCAGGAAGCGATGTGGCAGAAGCTGCAGGAACTCCAGTTCGCGCCCAATCCACGCGAAGTGCTGCCGTGGATTCTGGGTCGCGGTCTGGCGCCGGCGTTGCAGTCCTATGGCGTCGATCTGCGTCAGGGTGAGGCGGCGTGCCGCGAAGGCACGATAGCGATCACGCGCTGGACCGGCGCCCTACGCAACGCAATCGATGCCCGTCCCGGTCATCGCCAGTGGCTCAGTGCGCTGCGCCGCGCCGCCTTCACCGAAGACGGCGCGCTGCTCTTCACCCATGCCGGCGTCGATCCCGAGAAGCCGCTTGAGATGCAGCGCGACGCGTTCTGGTGGGGCGCTGCCGGCGCCGACATGCTGGCGCTGGCGCGGCCTTATGCCGGTTTCAGGCGCGTCGTCTGCGGTGTCGATAAGGCCCGCCGCGGCTTGAGCGAAGGCGTGCACGCCGTGCTGGTTGACGGCGGTGCCGGGCCGGACCGCGAGCTGGTCGCCGCCTGTTTCGGTGCCGACGGCGCGGTGCAGGATCGCCTCGCGGCGTAAGCGCGCCCGCCGCTTCGCTGAAAAAAAAGAGGCTCGGGTCGCCCCGGACCTCGCCATTTTAGCCGCCAGACTTACGGCTGATCGGGCACCAGCGGCGGCCTGCGGCGATGGCCGCTAACCTCGTCCCAGATCCGTGTTTGACTGGTCGTGTTGGGAATGAAGAACACGCCCACCACGACGCCGATTGCGGCAATGCCCATCGGATAGAGCAAGCCGACGAGCGGCCCGACCGATCCGAAGATCGGCAGCGTCGCCGCCGGATAAGCGGCGGCGAGCGACGCGCCCGCGGCCGGCACCAGGCCGCCGAACACGCCGTTGCCGATATGGTACGGCAACGACATCGAGCTATAGCGGATCCGCGCCGGGAAGAACTCGACCAGGAACGCGGCGATCGGTCCGTACACCATGGTGACCAGGATCACCATGTAGATGACCAGGATGGTCAACAGCGGAAGGTTGTCCTTGTTGGCCAGCATGGTCTGGTACACCGGGATGTAGGTCACCACGGCCAGGAAGAAGCCGCTGACCATGATCCACTTGCGGCCGATCTTGTCGGATAGCCAGCCGAAGAAGATGAAACCGGTCGCACCGATCAGCAACGCCACGATCAGCATCCAGTACGCTGTGATGTACGGGATCTTCAGCACGGCGATGAGGTAGAACAGGGCATAGAACTGGCCCGTGTACCACACCACGCCCTCGGGCGCCGTGGCGCCGAACAACGCGATCACCATGTAGCCGATATTCTTGGCGTTGCTGTAGGTTTCCTTGACCGGATTGTGCGAGCTCTTGCCCTGGCTCTTGAGCTCGGCGTAGAGCGGCGACTCCTCGAGCCTGAGCCGGAGATAGCCGGACAGGATGACCAGCACCGCCGACAGCAGGAACGGATACCGCCAGCCATAGGCCGAGAAGGCGGCATCGCCCATGCCAAGCCGGAAGGCCATGATCACGAGGAGCGAGATCACGATGCCCATGGTCGCTGTGGTCTGGATCCAGCTGGTGTAGAGCCCGCGCTTGCCGTCGGGCGCGTGCTCCGCGATGTACGTCGCGGCACCGCCGTACTCGCCGCCGAGCGCGAGGCCCTGCACGACACGGCAGGCGACCAACAGCACCGGCGCCAGCGCGCCGATGGTGTCGTAGACCGGCAGACAACCGACCAGGAATGTTGCCGTACCCATCAGCACAAGGGTCAGCATGAAGGTGAACTTGCGGCCGATCAGATCGCCGAGGTGGCCGAACACAACCGCCCCGAACGGCCGGACCAGGAACCCCGTCCAGAACACGAAGAGGCTGGCGATGAACGCGACGCTCGGGTTCAGTTCCGGCGAGAAGAAGTGCTTGCTGAAGAAAATCGCGAGCACGCCGTAGAGATAAAAGTCGTACCACTCGATCAGGGTCCCGACCGACGAGGCAGAGATGATGAATGTCAGATTCTTCTTCTTGCCGGTGCCGCGACCCAACGCAGGTGCTGAGACGGACATGGACGTTTACCCCCTTGCTGGTGAATCGGGCTCTTGCCGCCCGCTGTCGGCTTATGCACCCCCGCGCGCGCCGCTCATGCGAGAAATCTAAACTGTCTGTAAGGTTCCTGCAACGCGGCGGGCCGGGCCGGTTTTTCGGTTTCTGGCCAAGGACCTAGGCCGGCGGCCATGGCCTGCTGTGGGCACCACGCCGTCCGCCCGATGCGTTCTCACCGCGCGATTGCTATAAGGGCGACCAGCGTCCCCGTAGCTCAGCTGGATAGAGCAACAGTTTCCTAAACTGTGGGTCGGGTGTTCGAGTCACCCCGGGGACGCCATGATCTCGGGCGGCGCTGGTCGTGCGTGATGCGATCGAGCCACGCGTTTGCTGCGGCGGCTGCCCGCGTGACGATCGCTCCGCTTTGTGTTCGAACGGGCGCGCCGAACGCTTAGGACGACGCGTGAACTGGCGTCACCGGTTTGCGACAACCGTCGTCGAGGCTTTTGGCGACGTCGCTGCCGCTTTCGGCCCAACCGATGGTGCTTTGGCTGCGCACTTGGGAGACCGATTGCCCGATCGCCGCACTGCCGAGATTGCAGTTGTGCGTGGCGGCGGCGGCGCTCGCTTGCGCGATGCCGGCAAGCTGGTCCTGCCGACCGACGAAACGAATGCCCCAAATTCCGACGGGGATCGCGACCAGTGCCGCGATCACGGCGATCCGACGACTGGTCCGTACCGAATTCACCGGCATACTCGTTGCTGCTCGAAAACCGTGTGCCCGGCCGGCGCATCAGGCGTTCGACGCGCTCGACCGTCCTCCAAATCTACCGCGCAGAACGTGTCTCGGCGATGGATGTCAGTGGCGGATGGCTGCCCGTCGACATTAAAAGTTTGCAAGACAGAGCGACAGAATCGGATGTTAACACTCCGGCACGGTCGGCACCGAGAGTCCCGTCAGATCGAGGCTGAGCGCGTGCAGCGGAAGATGGCGGCTCCAGGCGATGCTCGACGTCGAGGCGGCGCTGGCGCGCGGCGGCGAAGCGCCCGTAAAAAGGGCGGCTCCGTGACGGAGCCGCCCAACCGAAGAACCCGAAGGAGAACCAAGCGGTTCGAACCAGAACCGTTCGGCCTAGAACAGCTTGTGCTTGATCCACGCGGCGGCGCCGGGAATGGCGACGCCGAGCAGAGCGAGGGTCGACGGTTCCGGAACCGACGTCCCACCACCGCACGAACCCCAGCAGCCGCCACCGCCACCGCTGTACCACGCGAAGGCGGGGGCAGCGGTGAGGACGACGCCGGCGGTCATGACGGCGAAGCGAACAACAGACTTGAGGCGGACGGACATTGAACACTCCTTTTGTTGGCCGCTTTTTTGGTTGCGGCCCGTTAGGAGTACCTGATTTCTCGAAAACTACAAGAAATATTGAATAAAATACAAGTATTACTTAACCATAAAGCAAATATCATGGTTACTAATCCTTATCGTTATTTGGGCCGCTGCCCAGAAGGTGGGGAAATTTCGCGGTTTTGACTGCGGTTTTTGAGCAACTATACTTACCGGAAATTAGGGAAGTATCCGGTTGACGTACCAAACCACCGTCGTTAATGGTGGTTTGCGTGACAGGCCGGTTTCGCTCCGCGCGAACTTTCCCGGTGAGTATTAACCTAACGTGCGGAGCGGAATTGTGACGTTATGGTGTGGATAGGGATGACGTAATTACTTTTTGTTGCCCTCATTGCGGTCACCGTGTGCGCCCGTTCGAGAATGAGGTGCGGATAGCGTTTGTTGAGGCACTTGAGTTGTGGGATCGGCGCTTTGATGGTGCGGACTCGTTTGCACGACATCTGCTTTCAATCCTTTTTCCCGATTCAGAACCATCTCCAACACATCAAGAATTGCCGGGCCGTATTTCTTGACCATTGCGCGTCTCACATTCCTAGAAGCCGCAGTATGGCCGCGAGTGGTTCGTTGAATGAATTGTCGTGTAAGAGTGGTGCATAAAATGATGTAGGAAAAACGCGGCCCCAATTTTTCATTGAGTGCAGATGATAGGTTTTTGTATCTCCAACTATGTTTTGCTGCTGGGAGCACAATTTCTCCTAAGCGGACCATGACCAGTTCATTGTCAAACTCTATGAGTTTCTTTGAGTGCGCAAACGCATTCCGAATATCGCGAACTATTTCCAGATTTTTGCGGGTAGCGTCATCATATAATGCAAAGGCGTAACCTGCGGCGATTTTGGAACTAAAAGTGGAGAGATGGCCTGCTGCCGGTTCCACGGACACCGAGTTAGGTGTTTTGATGGAACCGGAGGTGGATCATGGCGAGACGGAAGTTTACGCGGGAGTTCAAGCTTGAGGCTGTGAAGCTGATCAAGGACCGAGGGGTGTCGTATGTGCAGGCAGCCC
>JAGWNF010000004.1 GCA_028871455.1 Alphaproteobacteria bacterium | reverse complement strand
ACGAGGCTAAGGCCGATGTGTTCGATTACATCGAGCGCTTCTACAATCCGAAACGCCGGCATTCGACAATCGGATATATGAGCCCTATGGAGTTCGAGATGAAGGCGGGATTAGCTTAAGCGGCTGTCAACCGAACCGGCAGCAGGCCATAGAGCTTTGTTACGCCTTGTTACGCCCGACGCGGAAATACTATCGGGGGTTGTATCATCCCACTGATTTATAAAGAACTAAGTTGGTAAACGGTGCTTGTGGCGTGCCGGAGGAAGCGGTCTTCCCACGTCTCTACACTGACAAGCCACAACGGCGGCCGAGGCGATTCTGAGGTTGGGCAGCGCACACCGGTATGCGAAAGCTCCAACCAGCAGAGCTGCGGATAGATGACCCAAATGGCCCGAAATTTATTGACATTCGGCGCTAATTTTCGGCATTAATTATTCATTAACTATCCCCAGCGGGCTGTGGATAAAAGCGCCGGCCACAGGGCGCAATGCCGCACTCCAAGGGGCTTGCTTCGGGGGAGGCTGGAACCTGTTTCATCGTCTTTTGCAAAGCCGCCGCCCACCGGTCGAGGTGCGGAACGGCGACCGCTTTTGCCGCCGCCGGCGGGACAAGGTCATGGAGTTGGTGACGGTCACCGACCTGCGGCCGGACGCCGTCGGCATTCCGCATGTCCACTTCCGGCTGACCTTCGAGGAAGCGGCGATCGGCCGGATCGAGGGCGGCAAGCGCGTGCTGGCGCTCAACTCGTTCGTCGCCGCGTATAACCAGCGCTTGGCCTGACCGGCGCCGCGGACGCGGGCGCGGCGGCTTTTCCGCGCCGAAACCCTGTGCTATGAACCCGGCGTCGCCGTGCGGCGGACACGTCCGGACGCGGGCGTGGCGGAACTGGCAGACGCACTCGGTTTAGGTCCGAGCGACGCAAGTCGTGGGGGTTCGAATCCCTCCGCCCGCACCACCCGGAACCAACCTGAGACCGGATCGCTCCAACAAGAAGAACCCGTGACCCCATGCAAGTCCGAGAGACCAACGCCGAAGGCCTGAAGCACGAATTCACCGTCGTCGTCGCCGCCGACGAGATCGAAAAGCAGATCCAGGATCGCCTCGCCGAGATCGGGCGTTCCGTCCGGCTGCCCGGCTTCCGGCCCGGCAAGGCACCGCTGGCGCTGCTGAAGAAGCGTTATGGGCCCTCGGTGATGGGCGAGGTGGTCGAGCGCGCGGTCAACGACAGCTCGTCGGCCATGATCAGAGAGCACAAGCTCCGCCCCGCGCTGCAGCCGAAGATCGAGATTGTCTCGTTCAACGAAGGCAAGGATCTCGAATACAAGCTCGCGGTCGAGGTGCTGCCGGAGATCGGTCCGGTTTCGCTCGACGGCATCGCCGTCGAGCGCTGGAAGGCCGACGTTCCCGACGCCGAGATCGACCAGGCGCTGGAGCGCATCGCGAAGCAGCAGCGCAAATCGACCCCGGTCGACCGTGCGGCCGAGAAGACCGACTTCCTGCGCATCGACTTCAAGGGCACGGTCGACGGCGTCGCCTTTCCGGGCGGCAGCGCCGAGAATTATCTGCTCGAGCTCGGCTCCGGCAGCTTCATTCCCGGCTTTGAGGATCAGTTGAGCGGCGCCAAGGCAGGCGAGGCGCGAACTGTCACCGTCACATTCCCGGCGGATTACGGCAATACCGAGCTTGCCGGCAAGGCGGCCGAGTTCACCGTGACCGTCAAGGAGGTGCGTCAGGCCGAGGCCCAGCCGGTGGATGAATCGCTAGCCACGGCAGTCGGCATGGAGAATCTGGCCGAGCTGCGCCAGGCGGTGCGCGAGCGGCTCGAGCGCGAATACAGCGGCGTCGCGCGTCAGAAGCTGAAGCGCGAGCTGCTCGACCAACTCGCCGCGCGCTACAGCTTCGCGGTGCCGGCCGGCATGCTCGACATCGAGTTCGAGCATCTGTGGCGCGAGGTCGAGACCGAGCGCAAGCGCGCTCAGGAGACCGGTGCGCCCGATCCGGAACTCGGCAAGAGCGACGACGAGCTCAAGACCGAATTCCGCGCGCTGTCCGAGCGCCGGGTGCGACTGGGCCTGCTGCTGAACGAGGTCGGCCGCGCCAATTCGATCACCGTCGCCGCCGAGGAACTCAACCGCGCCGCCATCGAGCGCGCGCGCAGCTTTCCCGGACAGGAGCGGGAGGTGCTCGATTATTACCGCAACAATCCGCAGGCGCTCGATAGCCTGCGGGCGCCGATCTTCGAGGAGAAAATCGTCGACTTCATCCTCGGCAAGGTGAATGTGACGGAGAAAGCCGTGCCGCCCGCCGAACTGACAGCGGCGGTGAACAAGGAAGATTGAGCGCGGCACCTATATATACTGAGGCAACCCCGGGGCGCGAAGAGGCGAGGACAGGTAGCGATGCAAGACCCTTACGAACAGTACATGCAAACGCTCGTGCCGATGGTCGTCGAGCAGACCAACCGGGGCGAGCGCGCCTACGACATTTATTCGCGCCTGTTGAAGGAGCGGATCATCTTTCTGGTCGGGCCGGTCAACGACATGGTGGCGAGCCTGGTCTGCGCCCAGCTGCTCTTCCTCGAATCCGAGAATCCGACCAAGGATATCTCGCTTTACATCAACTCGCCCGGCGGCGTAGTGACCTCCGGCCTCGCGATCTACGACACCATGCAGTACATCCGGCCCGACATCGCCACCGTCTGCATCGGCATGGCGGCGTCGATGGGCTCGCTCCTGCTGACCGCCGGCGCCAAGGGCAAGCGCGTCGCGCTGCCCAACGCCAGCATCATGATCCACCAGCCCTCGGGCGGCTTCCAGGGCCAGGCCACGGACATCGAGATTCACGCCCGCGAGATCCTGCGCACCCGCGCCCGCCTCAACGAGATCTACGTCACGCACACCGGCCAGTCGCTCGATGCGGTCGCTACCGCGCTCGAGCGCGACCGCTTCATGTCGCCGCAGGAGGCCAAGGCCTTTGGCCTGATCGACGAGGTCATGACCAACCGCCCGGTCACCGCCGAGGACAAGCGCACCTGAATCGTGACACGGCGTTAATCCCTGGATTCGCGCGGCTTATTAACTAGTTATTGAACCCCAAGCCGTGCATAATGTTGAATGAGAAAGGGCGTCGTAGGTCCTCCCGTCGTGAACCGGGGCAACAACCGGGGGCCGGCTCGGCGGATGGCAGCGGCACGGGACATGCATGGAAGTGCATGTCTCAGGCGTTGTTGACGGAGATACCATGACCAAGCCGAGCGGCGGCGATTCGAAGAACACCCTCTACTGCTCGTTTTGCGGCAAGAGCCAGCACGAGGTCCGCAAGCTCATTGCCGGGCCGACGGTGTTCATCTGCGATGAATGCGTCGAGCTCTGCATGGACATCATCCGTGAAGAGCACAAGACGACGCTGGTCAAGTCGCGCGACGGCGTGCCGACGCCCCGCGACATCTGCAAGGTGCTGGACGATTACGTGATCGGCCAGGATCACGCCAAGCGCGTGCTGTCGGTCGCCGTCCACAACCACTACAAGCGGCTGGCGCATGGCGCCAAGAGCAACGACGTCGAGCTCGCGAAATCGAACATCCTGTTGGTCGGTCCGACCGGCTCGGGCAAGACGCTGCTGGCGCAGACGCTGGCGCGCATCATCGACGTACCTTTCACCATGGCGGACGCCACGACGCTGACCGAAGCCGGTTATGTCGGCGAGGACGTCGAGAACATCATTTTGAAGCTGCTCCAGTCCGCCGATTACAACGTCGAACGCGCGCAGCGCGGCATCGTCTATATCGACGAGGTCGACAAGATTTCGCGCAAGTCGGACAACCCGTCGATCACCCGCGACGTGTCGGGCGAAGGCGTGCAGCAGGCTCTCCTCAAGATCATGGAGGGCACCATCGCCTCGGTGCCGCCGCAGGGCGGTCGCAAGCACCCGCAGCAGGAGTTCCTGCAGGTCGACACCACCAACATTCTCTTCATCTGCGGCGGCGCCTTCGCCGGGCTCGAGAAGCTGATCGCGCAGCGTCGTCAGGGCACGTCGATCGGCTTCGGCGCCGAAGTCCGCGCGCCCGAGGAGCGCAAGACCGGCGAAGTCCTCAAGGACCTCGAGCCGGAGGACCTGCTCAAGTTCGGCCTCATTCCGGAGTTCGTCGGCCGTCTGCCGGTGGTGGCGACGCTCGACGATCTCGACGAGGGTGCGCTGGTCGACATCCTCACCAAGCCGAAGAACGCGCTGGTCAAGCAGTATCAGCGACTCTTCGAGATGGAGGACGTGCGGCTCGAGTTCAACGACGAGGCGCTGAAGGCGATTGCGCACAAGGCGATCGCCCGCAAGACCGGCGCCCGCGGCCTGCGCTCGATCATGGAGGCCATCCTACTCGAGCCGATGTTCGAACTGCCGGGCCTCGAAGGCGTCACCGGCATGGTCATCAACCGCGAGGTCGTCGAAGGCCGCGCCCAACCGCTCCACATCTACTCGGAGCGCCGGGGCGACGCCACGACCAGCGCCTGACGAACGTCCGGCCGGCGCGCGCCGGCTTTGCCACAAATTCGCTGCGAATGCCCGGGATGGCGCATTTCCGGCCACGACCCCTTGATCTGGGTCGGCCGGCAGGCCACCTTATGTTGTGCTATAGTTGTGATTGATCCCGGTGCGCCCTGGAGCGTTCTGTTCCGTGGGCCTCCTCGAAAGGAGCAGCATGCTCGATCTGCCGCGCGGTAATCTCTATCCGGTCCTGCCGCTGAGGGACATCGTTGTCTTTCCGCACATGATCGTGCCGCTCTTCGTCGGCCGCGAGAAGTCCGTGCGCGCCCTCGAAGACGTGATGAAGGACGACAAGCAGATCCTGCTGGTCACCCAGAAGAACGCGGCGCAGGACGATCCGACGACCGCCGACATCTATTCGGTCGGCACCATCGGCACGGTGCTGCAGCTCCTCAAGCTGCCCGACGGCACGGTCAAGGCGTTGGTCGAAGGCGGCGCCCGCGCCCGCATCGCGCGCTACGCCGAGAACGAGGCGTTCTTCCAGGCCTATGCCGAGACCATGTCCGACCAGCCCGGCGAGCAGAGCGAGCTCGAGGCCCTGGCGCGCACCGCGGTGTCGCAGTTCGAGGCCTATATCAAGCTTAACAAGAAGATTCCGCCCGAAGTGTTGGTCTCGATCAACCAGATCGAGGACCCGTCGAAGCTCGCCGATACGCTGGCGTCGCACTTGACGCTGAAGATTGCCGAGAAGCAGGACCTGCTCGAGACCGAGACCGTTTCCGGCCGCCTCGAGAAGGTCTTCGGCTACATGGAAAGCGAGATCGGCGTCCTCCAGGTCGAGAAGCGCATCCGCTCGCGCGTCAAGCGCCAGATGGAGAAGACGCAGCGCGAGTACTATCTCAACGAGCAGCTCAAGGCGATCCAGAAGGAGCTCGGCGAGGGCGAGGACGGCCGCGACGAGCTGGCCGAGCTCGAGGAGCGCATCAACAAGACCAAGCTGTCGAAGGAGGCGCGCGACAAGGCGATGGGCGAGGTCAAAAAACTTCGCACCATGAGCCCGATGTCGGCCGAGGCCACCGTCGTCCGCAACTATCTCGACTGGATGCTGTCGATTCCCTGGAACAGCCGCTCCAAGGTGAAGCGCGACATCAAGGCTGCCGAGAAGGTCTTGAACACCGACCACTACGGCCTCGAGAAGGTCAAGGAACGCATCCTCGAGTACCTCGCGGTGCAGAATCGCATGCGCAAGGTCAAGGGCCCGATCCTCTGCCTGGTCGGCCCGCCCGGCGTCGGCAAGACGTCGCTCGGCAAGTCGGTGGCGCGCGCCACTGGGCGCAACTTCGTGCGCATGTCGCTGGGCGGCGTGCGCGACGAGGCCGAGATCCGCGGCCACCGGCGCACCTATATCGGCTCGATGCCCGGCAAGATCATCCAGGGCATGAAGAAGGCGAAGACCTCGAACCCGCTGTTCCTGCTCGACGAGGTCGACAAGCTCGGCGCCGACTGGCGCGGCGATCCGTCGTCGGCGCTGCTCGAGGTCCTCGATCCCGAACAGAACACCACCTTCCAGGATCACTACCTCGAGGTCGACTACGACCTGTCGGACGTGATGTTCGTCACCACGGCCAACACGCTGCGGATGCCGCAGCCGCTGATGGACCGGATGGAGATCATCCGCATCCCCGGCTATACCGAGGACGAGAAGATCCAGATCGCGCGCCGCCACCTGATTCCGAAACAGGTCAAGGCGCACGGCCTCAAGGACGGTGAGTGGTCGATCAACGACGACGCGCTGCAGGACCTCATCCGCTACTACACGCGTGAGGCCGGCGTCCGCAATCTCGAGCGCGAGATCGCCAATCTCGCGCGCAAGGCGATCAAGGAGATCATGATGCGCAAGCTGAAGCGCGTCGCGATCACCCGCCGCAATCTCGAGAAATACGCCGGCGTCCGCCGCTTCCGCTACGGCGAGGTCGAGGAGACGGATCTGGTGGGCGTGACCACCGGCCTCGCCTGGACCGAGGTCGGCGGCGAGCTGCTGTCGATCGAGGCGGTGACCGTGCCGGGCAAGGGCAAGGTCACGGCGACCGGCAAGCTCGGCGACGTGATGAAGGAATCGGTGCAGGCGGCGGAGAGCTACGTCAAATCGCGCAGCGCCGCCTATGGTATCGCGCCGACTCTCTTCGAGAAGAAGGACATCCACGTCCACGTGCCCGAGGGCGCGACGCCCAAGGACGGCCCGTCGGCCGGCGTGGCGATGGTGACTTCGATCGTCTCGGTGCTGAGCGGCATTCCGGTGCGCAAGGATATCGCCATGACCGGCGAGATCACGCTCCGGGGCCGCGTGCTGCCGATCGGCGGCCTGAAGGAGAAGCTGCTGGCCGCGCTGCGCGGCGGGCTCAAGACCGTGCTGGTGCCGAAGGATAACGAGAAGGATCTGGCGGAGATTCCGGACAACGTGAAAGAAGCGCTCACGGTCGTTCCGGTCGCCTCGGTCGACGAACTCCTGAAGCACGCGCTGGTCAAGCCGCTGACGCCGATCGCCTGGAGCGAGGAGGGTGAGACTCCGGCGGTAATCGCGCCGCCGGCGGAAGAACGCCCCGGAGTCGTGACGCACTGAACCGGTCGCGTCGCGCGCGCGTGCGACGAGTCGATGCGAAAAATGCCGCGAATCGGGCTGAAAAAGCCGGATTCGCGGCCTTGCGCCAATTGACCTTTCGGAAAAGCCCGATTTAGACTTTGCGCCGCCAAGCGCGAAGTCATCTCGACGCTCGCCGCCAGGCGCATGGAGGGCTCGCTCGTGAACAAGAATGAACTCGTAGACGCCGTCGCTACCTCTGCCAGCATCAAGAAGTCAGAGGCGGAGACCGTAATCGACGCGGTCTTCGATTCAATCACCAAGGAGCTGAAAAAGGGCGGCGAGGTTCGCCTCACCGGCTTCGGCACCTTCGTGGTCTCGAACCGTGCCGCGACCGAAGGGCGCAATCCGCGCACCGGTGAGACCATCAAAATCGCGGCGCGCAAGGTACCGCGTTTCCGCGCCGGCAAAGGCCTCAAGGACGCCATCGCCTGATCGACCGCGCGTCCTTGCGGCGCGCTCGGAATCGGCCCAGGCTGCGCGCACCAAGACGGCGCGCAGCCGTTTGCCGTTGGCCGGGCGATTAGCTCAGCGGTAGAGCACCTCGTTTACACCGAGGGGGTCGGAGGTTCGAAACCTTCATCGCCCACCAGCGTCCGCATGCGCGTCGTGGTCGGCGGCCGTGGCCGGCGGCGCCGGCGCCTTCGCGTCGGTATCCTTCATCTCGGCCTTGAACGTCCGGATGCCTTTCGCGAGGTCGCCCATGACCTTCGGCAGTTTGCCGGCGCCGAAGAGCAGGACGACGATTGCCAGTACGACAAGCCAGTGCAGCAGGCTGAATTCACCCATGGTGATCCCGAACGACGGACTGCGCCGGCCGGCGGAGTGGACCGGCGCCGATGACCCAGACATAGGCAGCGGCATCCGGAACCGCAACCCGGCGGGCGCTTAAGTCGCAGCCGCGGACGCCGTCCGGACTTCGCAGTGCAGCATCGGATTTTCCTCACAATTTAATGTTCACGGCCTTGAGAGGCCGCAGTCGCGGGCGTATCGTCGAATCGCTTTCAAACCCGCGGCCGAAAAAAGGGCCGGAGATTGACCTAGGTCAATGCCGAGAGCGGAGAAATCCGCCGCGATGGGAACCGTAACGGTCCCGGTGTGATCGCCGCCTGCCAATGGAGGCGCCTATGGAGGAAACCAATCGCGTGAATGCGCGCTGCGATCTCGACATCGTCGAGATTTTGCGCGAGGGGCGCCGCCTCGTGGCGGCAGGCTGGTGTCAGGGCGCGATGGCCAAGAGCGCCGAAGGCCGCGTCGTCGAAGCCTGCTCGCCGGACGCGACCGCGTTCGATCCGCTCGGCGCGATCGAGCGCGCGACCTTCAACCTGTTGGGTGGCGACCGCCGCTACCTCATCCAGAACTATTACAAGGGCTTTTACGCGCTGGCGTGGGAGTTGCACACCCATTCGCGGCTGGCGTTCTGGAACGACGACGCCGTCCGTCGCAAGGAAGACGTGCTCGAGCGTTTCGACATGGCGCTTGAGCGCTCGACGCGGCCGTTACCGAACGCGCCGCGTGCCGCCGCCTGACCGGAGTCAGTCGCCGGCGAGCGGCTTGTCGATCACCAGCGGCCAGGTCTTGCCGATGATCCGTTCGCGATAGCGTGCAAAGAGCGCGCGCACGACGCGCTGGCCGGGCCGCTCGACCAGCCGGTTGGCGGCGAACGCCAGCGTCACCGCGAAGCCGAAGGCCAGCAGCAGCGTCAACCGCGGACCGACGCCCCAGGCCAGCAGCCGGTTCATGATTACCCAGCCGATGCTCTCGTGCAGCAGGTAGAAGCTGTAAGAGATGTCGCCGAGGAAAATCAGCGGCGCGAGCAACTTCAAGGGCAGCCGGTCGGTGCCGCCGAGCCAGACCAGCGTCGCGCACGCGGCGATCAGCAGGAAATAACCGGTGCCGCTCATCGGATGGACGAAGGTCAGCGGCCCGGCGAAGGCGACGCCGAGCGCGGCGGCGAACACAACATAAGTCAGCGGCCGCGCGTGGCCGCGGCAGATGCGATAGATCATGATGCCGATGATGAATAGCATGGCGAACGAGCCGGTCGTCGCTAGCCGGATCATGTGCAGGACATAAGGGAAATGCCAAATCACGAAAGGCTCGAAGCGCAGCAGCAGGGTTACCGGCAGCCAGATCAGGCATAGCGTCTCGACCCGGTCGAGCCCCCATCGCCAGATCACCGTCGCCGCGAAGAGATAGAATCCGGCCTCGTAGGCGAGCGTCCAGTAGACGCCGTCGACGACGTCCTGGCCGAAGATCTGCGGCACCATGGTCAGGTTGGCGATGAATTTCGGCAGGCTGGGCCGCAGCACAGGCAGCGCCGACAGGCATACGACCGTCGTCGTCAGCAGCAGCGCTACAAGAAAGGCCGGATAGATGCGTGCCACGCGCGCGCCGATGAAGTCGTAGGCGCGCGGGCTGTTCTCCAGCGTCATGAAGATCACGAAGCCGCTGATGATGAAGAACAGGTCGACGCCGTAATGGCCGGCGCTGACGACGAAGCCGACGTCGAACGGCTGCCCGACGACGCGCGGAAAGCTATAGGTGTAGTGGAACAGGCAGACCGCTAACGCGGCGAGACCGCGCAGCGCGTCGAGGCCGCGCAGCCGCGGGCGCCGCGCCGGGGCGGCGCTACTGGGCATCGTCGGCCCCCGGCAGGTAATAGAGCAGGATCGACTGGCCGACGGCGCCGACCGGCGTGTAGGCGTGGAGCCAAGCATAGCCCGGCTGCTCGCGCAGCATGTATTGGCTGATCGCGACCCAGCCGCTGACGCGCTCGCCGGGCGGCAGCTTCTCGTAGCCGCCGATATAGGCGCGCAAGTCGTATTCCGACTGCTCGAGCACGGCGACGTGGGCGCGATTGATGCCGCGCAGCCACAGCTCGCGGTCGAGCCGCTTGACGTCTTGTCCCCAATCGAGGTCGGAATTCACGGTAATCTGCTGCGGCGTATTGCCGGCCAGCGTATTGAACCACGGCAGGTAGTCGGGATAGGCCGCAATTGCGTCGACGGCGACCCAGAGGACGAGCACGCACACCGTCACCTTGTCCCAGCGCCCGCCGCGCGCCAGCGTCACCAGCGCGAAACCGGCAGCGACGGCGAGCAGAGGATAGATCGGCAGCAGATAGCGGATGCCGAAATCGACCGGGCTTGCCGTCGAGCCGACGAGAACGCCGAGCGCGGCCAGCGCCGGCGCGGCGATGCGCCAATCGCGCAGGGCGCGCGAGCGCCGCAGCAACAGGACGATGCCGATCGCTGCCGCGATCAGGAACGGCAGCGGCGTCTTCACCGCCATGTCGACGGGGAAGAAGTACCAGACGCTGCCCGGGCTCACCCGGCCGAACATGTAGACCGGGTCATGATGCGCGTCGACGCGGCGCAAGGTGTCGAAGATGCCGCGGAAGAATTCGTGCGCCGGATAGATCGGCAGCTTGGCAATTATAGACGCGAGGCCATGCGCCGGATGCGGCGCCGCGATCAGCTGTCCGGACAGCGCCGTCTCGTAGAGCAGCGAGCCGATCGAGAAGCGGTAGCCGACCCAGATCACCACGGCGGCCGCGACGACCGTGAAGGCGAAGGCGCGCAGCCAGACGCGGGCCGGCCAGGTCCGGCGGCCGGTGCAGCGGAGGCGCCAGACCACGACCGGCAGCATCGCCGCCGGAAAGAACAGGAACACGGTGAACTTCGACAGCACCATCAGCGCGCCGGCGGCGCCAAGTGCGATGCTGCGGCGCGCGTCGGGCCAGTCGAGCCAGGCGACAGCGGCAATCGCCGCCAGCGCAAAGGTCGCGGCCGTCGCCATGTCGGTGGTCGCGAGGCCGGCATGCGCCAGGATCGGCGGCAGGGCCAGGAAGAGCGCGAGGCCGCCGAGTGCGGCGCCGTCGCCGGCGAGCGCGCGGCTCCAGCGCCAGATCACGACCGCAGCGAGCAGCAGAAAGGCGAGGGAGCCCAGCCGCGCGAGCGCGATCATGCGCGCCGGATCGCCGAAATCATGCAGGATATGGTCGCCCTCGTGCCACATATCCGGATTGCCGGTGCTGTGCGCGCCGGCGAGATAGGGGCCGAGCGCGTCGGCGACGCGCGCCAGGGGCGGCGTGCTGGGCTCGTAGGCATAACGGTGCTGGTCGAGCCATTGCATGCCGGCGGCGATGTGGGCGCCCTCGTCGATGGTCGGACCGTAATGCGCCGCTGCCAGCGGCACGATCGCGGCGGCGAGGCCGAAGAGCACGATGCCGAGCGCGGCGAGGCGCGACGGCATCACAGCGCGGATCAGGCGCGCCAGCGGCAGACGCTGTGGACGGGCGATATCGAGACTGGCGGGCATGACCGGAATCCTCAGGCGACGCGATCGGGCGCGGCCATGCCGCGCAGCATCAGGCGCGCCAGATGGCGCGGCTTCAGCGGAATGGTCGGATGACCGGCGTCGCGTGCGAGCCGCATGGCGTCGCCGTAGCCGAGCGGACCACGGCGCGATGCGTGGTAGGTATAGGTATCGATCGCGCGCGTGAGCTCGGCGTTGAGCGCATCCTTCTCGGCGGCGCTCAGCGGCAAGTCGTCGGCCTGCGCCGAGAGTCGCGTTAGGCTCAGCACCTTGGCGCGATCGAACTCGGGCGCGTTGCGCGCGTGGGTCAGGTTGGCGTCGTGCTCGCGCTTGTGCATGACCGTGGCGCGAGTGAAGGCGAAGCGGCCGGCGAGCGCGAGACGCAGAAAGAGATCGGTGTCCTCGCCGAAGCGCAGGCTCTCGTCGAACAAGCCGGCGTCGAGCGCCGCTTGGCGCCGCAGGATGCAGGCCGAGGTACCGAAGGCGCCGGCGCCGAGCAGCGCCGTGAACATGCCGGCGGCGGGCGTGAACACGCCCGGCGCCAGGGCCGCCGCGTCGCGCTCGGTCATTCCCGACTTGGCGAGCTGGCTGTGCAGGGTTTCACCGGCGGCGTTGAACTCGGTCGAATCGCCGAAGACGGCGACGAGATCCGGCGCGGCCTGGATCGCCGACAGCAGCAGCTGGTGATGGGTCGGCGCCAGCAGATCGTCGGCGTCGAGCAACGCGATGAACTCCGCGGTGCTGCGGCGGATCGCCAGATTGCGCGCCGCCGACGGGCCGCGCGGACCGGTGTTGTGGACGAGATGGATCGGCAGGAAGTCGCCGTAGTCGGCGGCGCAGGCGATGGTCACGGCGGCGGTGTCGTCGGTGCTGCCGTCGTCGACCACGGTCACGGCCTGCGGCAAGACGTGCTGTAGCGCGACGCTTTGCAGCGTCGCGCCGAGGAAGCGTCCGGCATTGCGCGCCGGCACGACCACTTCAAGCGTGCCAGGAACCATGCCTATTGAGCAGCAAGGTGCGGGCCAACGGCCGAAATGCTGGCGAAATCGCGGACCGTCGCGCGCGAACGTCAAATCCGCCGACGACGATTCATGATGAATGCCGTCGGTCCGCTTAAGTCGTGCCGCCCCGGTTGAATCGCGTCGCGTCGTGCGCCACATCAGAACGGCGTTACGGCCGCGCGAATTTCGATCCTGGATGCGGGCGATGGTGCGATGCGATACCGCACCGCCGAAATCGGCCGGAAAACCAAGGAAAACTTGGGAAAATCCGGCCTCCCAAGCTTGACACTCCAGGGTTTGCGGGGGTAGGACTGGCCGCCGCGGTGTCGGTGCTGCGGGGGTGTAGCTCAGCTGGTTAGAGCGCCGGCCTGTCACGCCGGAGGTCGCGGGTTCGAGCCCCGTCACTCCCGCCATTTCGCGTGACGGCGTCAGCTTCGCCTTTCGCAGCCCACTATCGCGCTCGTTTTGGGAGCGGTGTTGATGGATAGCCTGCTGCGCGAGTACCTTCCGATCCTGATCTTCATCGGGATCGCGCTGGCGCTGTCGATCGTCATCGTCCTGGCGTCGTTCATCCTGGTGAAGCAGCGGCCCGATTCGGAGAAGCTGTCGCCCTACGAGTGCGGCTTCCCGCCGTTCTCCGACGCGCGCGCCAAGTTCGACGTACGGTTCTACCTGGTGTCGCTGCTGTTCATCATCTTCGACCTCGAGGTCGCCTTCCTGTTTCCGTGGGCGGTGGCTCTCGGCAAGATCGGCGTCTTCGGCTTCTGGTCGATGATGGTGTTCCTCGGCGTCCTTACCGTCGGCTTCATCTATGAGTGGAAGACGGGAGCGCTCGAATGGGAGTGATCGCTCCGGCCGATACGTTCAGTGAAGCGCGCCGTCAGGGTTTCATCCTCTCCACCGTCGACCAGCTGGTGAAGTGGGCGCAAACCGGCTCGCTCTGGCCGATGACCTTCGGCCTCGCCTGCTGCGCAGTCGAGATGATGCACAGCGCGGCGTCGCGCTATGACCTCGACCGCTTTGGCGTGGTGTTCCGGCCGAGCCCGCGGCAGTCCGACGTGATGATCGTCGCCGGCACGCTGTGCAACAAGATGGCGCCCGCGCTGCGCAAGGTCTACGACCAGATGGCCGAGCCGCGCTGGGTAATCTCGATGGGCTCCTGCGCCAACGGCGGCGGCTATTACCATTATTCCTACTCGGTGGTGCGTGGCTGCGACCGCGTCGTGCCCGTGGACATCTACGTCCCCGGCTGCCCGCCCACCGCCGAAGCGTTGCTTTATGGTGTGTTGCAGCTGCAGAAGAAGATTCGTCGCGAGCGGCGCATCACGCGCTGATGGTGATGTCGAGCAGGATTCAGAATGACCCAGCCGCTTGAGGCCGTCGGCGAGAAGGTGGCCGCCGCCTTTCCGCAGGACGTGCTGCATCGCGCGCTCGCGCTCGACGAGCTGATGGTGACCGTGCGACGCGAGGCGATCGTGCGCGTGCTGCAATTCCTGCGTGACGATCGCGATTGCCGCTTCGACGTGCTGGTCGACATCTGCGGTGTCGACTATCCCGAGCGGCCGGAGCGCTTCGAGGTCGTCTACAACCTGCTGAGCCTGACCCACAACCAGCGCATCCGGCTCAAGGTCAACACCGACGAGCAGAGTCCGGTGCCGTCGGCGACGCCGGTCTACAGCGCCGCCGGCTGGTTCGAGCGCGAGTGCTGGGACATGTTGGGAGTCTATTTCGCCGATCATCCCGATCTGCGCCGCATCCTCACCGACTACGGCTTCGAGGGCCATCCGCTGCGCAAGGACTTCCCGCTCACTGGCTATGTCGAGGTGCGCTACGACGAGGAGCAGAAGCGCGTCGTCTACGAGCCGGTGAAGCTCAAGCAGGAGTTTCGCAGCTTCGACTTCCTGTCGCCGTGGGAGGGTATGAACACCATCCTGCCCGGCGACGAGAAGGCGGGCGGGGAGGGTTCGCCATGAGCGCCGACGCCGCGCCCGTGAACCGGCCCGCCATCGCCGACGAAGCCGCGATCAAGAGCTTCACGATGAACTTCGGTCCACAGCATCCGGCGGCACACGGCGTGCTGCGCCTGGTGCTGGAGATGGACGGCGAGGTCATCGAGCGCGCCGATCCGCATATCGGCCTCCTGCATCGCGGCACCGAGAAGCTGATCGAGTACAAGACCTATATCCAGGCGACGCCGTATTTCGACCGGCTCGATTACGTCTCGCCGATGTCGCAGGAGCACGCTTTCGCGCTCGCGGTCGAGAAGTTGATGGGCATCACGCCGCCGCCGCGCGCGCAATACATCCGCGTGATGTACGCCGAGATCACGCGCATCCTGAACCATCTCCTCAACCTGACCGCCTTCGCGCTCGACGTCGGCGCTATCACGCCGCTGCTCTGGGGCTTCGAGGAGCGCGAGAAGCTGATGGAATTCTACGAGCGCGCCTCCGGCGCGCGGCTCCATGCCAACTATTTCCGGCCGGGCGGCGTGCATCAGGATTTGGGCCCCGGCCTGCTCGAGGACATCGCCGCCTTCTGCGAGCAGTTTCCCAAGCGCGTCGACGATCTCGAGCGGCTGCTGACCGAGAACCGCATCTTCAAGCAGCGCACCGTCGACATCGGCCGCATGACGCGCGAGCAGGCGATCGACTGGGGCTTTTCCGGCCCGATGCTGCGCGCCTCGGGCGTGCCGTGGGACCTGCGCAAGGCGCAGCCCTACGACGCCTACGGCGAGATGGATTTCGACATTCCGATCGGCAAGAACGGCGATTGCTGGGACCGCTACCTGGTGCGGATGGAGGAGATGCGCCAGAGCCTGCGCATCATCCGGCAGTGCATCGACAACATGCCGGCCGGCCCGCATATGGTCGACGACCGCAAAGTGGCGCCGCCGCCGCGCACCGAGATGAAGAGCTCGATGGAGGCGCTGATCCACCATTTCAAGCTCTACACCGAGGGCTACCACGTGCCGGCGGGCGAGACCTATACCGCGGTCGAGGCACCCAAGGGCGAGTTCGGCGTCTATGTCGTCGCCGACGGTTCAAACCGGCCCTACCGCTGCAAGATCCGGGCACCGGGTTATGCCTTCCTGCAAAGCACCGATTTCGTGTCGCGCGGCCACATGCTGGCCGACGTGGTGGCGATCATCGGCTCGATGGACATCGTCTTCGGCGAGATCGATCGATGAGCGCGCACGACAATTCCGCGCCGGTGGCGCAGCCGACGAGCTTTGCCTTCACGCCCGAGAACCTGAAGAAGGCGCAGGCTCATATCGCCAAATATCCGCCCGGCCGCCAGGCGAGCGCGGTGCTGCCGCTTCTCGACTTAGCGCAGCGCCAGCACGACAACTGGTTGCCGCGCGCGGCGATGGACGCGGTCGCCGACATGCTCGGCATGCCGCGCATCCGCGTCTACGAGGTCGCGACCTTCTACACCATGTTCAACCTGAAGCCGGTCGGAAAGCACTTCTTCCAGATTTGCACCACGACGCCCTGCTGGCTGCGCGGCTCGGACGAGGTGGTCGCGGCCTGCAAGAAGAAGCTCGGCGTCGGCATCGGCGAGACCACGGCCGACGGCCAGTTCACGCTCAAGGAAGTCGAGTGCCTCGGCGCCTGCGTCAACGCGCCGATCATCCAGGTCAACGACGACTTCTACGAGGATCTCGACGGGGTCTCGACCGAGGCGCTGATCGACGCGCTGAAGCGCGGCGGCAAGCCGCCGGTCGGCTCGGTGAAGAAACGCCAGACCTCGGCACCCGCGGGCGGACCGACGACGCTCAAGGATCTTTCGTTCGCCGGAGGCAAGCGCTGATGCTCGCCGACAAGGACCGCATCTTCACCAATCTCTACGGCCAGTTCGACTGGCATCTCGACGGCGCCCAGGGCGCGCGCAAGCGCGGCGACTGGGACGGCACCAAGGATCTGGTCGCCAAGGGCCGCGACTGGATCGCCAACGAGGTCAAGGCCTCCGGCCTGCGCGGCCGAGGAGGAGCAGGATTCCCAACGGGCCTCAAATGGTCGTTCATGCCGAAGCAGACCGACCGGCCGAGCTATCTTATCGTCAACGCCGACGAGAGCGAGCCCGGCACCTGCAAGGATCGCGACATCATCCGCCACGATCCGCAGAAGCTGATCGAGGGCTGCCTGCTCGCCGGCGTCGGCATGGGCGCGCATCACTGCTACATCTACATCCGCGGCGAGTTCTACAACGAGGCGCAGGTCCTCCAGGCGGCGATCGACGAGGCCTACGCCGCCGGCCTCGTCGGCAAGAACGCCTGCGGCTCGGGCTTCGATTTCGAGATCAAGCTCCATCGCGGTGCCGGCGCCTATATCTGCGGCGAGGAGACCGGCCTGCTTGAATCGCTCGAGGGCAAGAAGGGCCAGCCGCGCCTGAAACCGCCGTTCCCGGCCGCGGTCGGCCTCTATGGCTGTCCCTCGACGGTCAACAACGTCGAGACCATCGCCGTCGTACCGACCATCCTGCGCCGTGGCGGGTCGTGGTTCGCCGGCATCGGCCGGCCGAAGAACGAAGGCACCAAGGTCTATTGCATCTCGGGCCACGTCGAGCAGCCCTGTAACGTCGAGGAGGCGATGAGCATCCCGCTCAAGGAGCTCATCGAGAAGCACGCTGGCGGCGTGCGCGGCGGCTGGGACAACCTGCTCGCCGTGATTCCCGGCGGCTCGTCGGTGCCGGTGATCCCGAAGTCGATCTGCGACACCGTGCTGATGGATTTCGACGCGCTGCGCGACGTCAAGTCGGGCCTCGGCACCGCTGCGGTCATCGTCATGGACAAGTCGACCGACATCGTCAAGGCGATCGCGCGGCTGTCGCAGTTCTACAAGCACGAAAGCTGCGGCCAGTGCACGCCGTGCCGCGAGGGTACCGGCTGGATGTGGCGCGTAATGGAGCGCATGGTGCAAGGCAAGGCCGAGCCGCGCGAAATCGACATGCTGCTCGACGTCTCGCTCGAGGTCGAGGGCCACACCATCTGCGCGCTGGGCGACGCCGCGGCTTGGCCGGTGCAGGGCCTGATCCGACACTTCCGGCCCGAGCTCGAGCGTCGCATGCACGAATACCGCGCGCACGCGACGCGGGCGGCGGCGGAGTAGGCGATGCCCAAGCTCACGATCAACGGCAAGGCGATCGAGGTGCCGGCGGGCACCACGGTGCTCCAGGCCTGCCAGCAGGCCGGTTTCGAGGTGGCGCATTTCTGCTTCCATGCGCGTCTGAGCATCGCCGGCAACTGCCGCATGTGCCTGGTCGAGCAGGAGAAGGCGCCGAAGCCGATCGCGTCCTGCGCCATGCCCGCCGCCGACGGCATGGTGATCCACACCGACAGTGAGAAGGCCAAGAAGGCGCGCCACGGCGTGATGGAGTTCCTGCTGATCAACCATCCGCTCGACTGCCCGATCTGCGACCAGGGCGGCGAATGCGACCTGCAGGATCAGGCGATGGCTTACGGCTTCGACCGCGGCCGCTACATCGAGAACAAGCGCGCGGTGAAGGACAAGAATTTCGGACCGCTGGTCGCGACCAGCATGAACCGCTGTATCCACTGCACGCGCTGCATCCGCTTCGCGACCGAGATCGCCGGCGTCGAGGATCTCGGCGCCACCGGCCGCGGCGAGGACATGGAGATCGGCACCTATATCGAGCGCACGCTGTCGTCGGAACTGTCGGCCAACATCGTCGATCTCTGCCCGGTCGGCGCGCTGACCGCGAAGCCCTACGCCTTTGTCGCGCGACCGTGGGAACTGACCAAGGTCGAGAGTGTCGACGTGCTCGACGCGGTCGGCTCCAACATCCGCGTCGACGCGCGCGGCGGCCAGGTGCTGCGCGTGCTGCCGCGCCTCAACGAGGCAATCAATGAGGAATGGATTTCCAACAAGACGCGCTTCGCGCTCGACGGCCTGACGCGGCGGCGGCTCGACGTGCCCTATGTCCGCAAGAACGGCAAGCTCGCCGAGGCGACGTGGCACGACGCCTTCGGCGCGATCGCGGCGCGGCTGCGCGGCGTATCCGGCCCGCGCATCGCGGCGCTCGCCGGCGATCTCGCCGATTGCGAGTCGATGCTGGCGCTCAAGGAGCTGATGGCGGCGCTGGGCTCGCCCCATCTCGACTGCCGCCAGGACGGCGCCGCGCTCGATCCGTCCTGCCGCGCCGGGTACCTCTTCAACACCACCATCGCCGGCATCGAAGAGGCCGACGTTTGCCTGCTGATCGGCACGCATCCGCGCTGGGAAGCGCCGATCGTCAACGCGCGGCTGCGGAAGCGCTGGCTCCAGGGCGGCTTCAAGGTCGCCGGCATTGGCGCGCCGCGCGACCTGACCTATCCGGTCGAATGGCTCGGCGCCGGACCCGAGACGCTGGCCGATCTCGTCGCCGGCAATCATCCCTTCGCCGAGACGCTCAAGGCGGCGAAAAAGCCGATGCTGGTGCTGGGCCAGGGCGCGCTCCGGCGGCGCGACGGCGCGGCGGTCCTGCATCTGGCGCGGACGCTGGCCGAAGGCGCCGGCATGGCGCGCGAGGACTGGAACGGCTTCAACGTGCTGCATACCGCGGCGGCGCGCGTCGGCGGCCTCGATCTGGGATTCGTGCCGCAGGCGAGTGGCCGCGACACCGCCGGTATCCTGTCTGCCTGCGAGAAGGGCGAGATCGAGTTCGTCTATCTGCTCGGCGCCGACGAGATCGACATGAAGCGTCTCGGCAAGGCCTTCGTTGTCTATCAGGGCCATCACGGCGACGCCGGCGCGCACCGCGCCGACGTCGTGCTGCCGGGCGCCGCCTATACCGAGAAGGACGCGACCTACGTCAACACCGAGGGTCGCGTGCAGCACGGCCGGCGTGCCGTCTTCCCGCCCGGCGAGGCGCGCGACGACTGGACGATCCTGCGCGCGCTGTCCGAGGTGCTCGGCCGCAAGCTGCCCTACGACAATCTCCGCGCCCTGCGCCGGCATCTGGTCGAGGTCAATCCGGTCTTCGGCCGCATCGACGAGACGCCGCGTTCCGCCTGGGGCAAGTTCGGCCAGGACGGCCGCGTCGAGCGCGAGCCCTTCGCCTATCCGATCGCCGATTTCTACCGCACCGATCCGATCAGCCGCGCCTCGCCGACCATGGCGGAATGCGCCGCGCAATTCGGCGCCGGCGCCAGGACCGGCACGCATGGTTAAGTTCTGGGACAGTTACGGCCTGCCGACGGCGATCACGATCGTCGAGATCCTGGCGATTGTCGTGCCGCTGCTGGTCGCGGTCGCGTATCTGACCTACGCCGAGCGCAAGGTGCTGGCGGCGGCGCAGCTCCGCAAGGGGCCGAACGTCGTCGGACCGTTCGGCCTGCTGCAGCCCTTCGCCGACGGCCTCAAGCTGCTGATGAAGGAGACGGTGATTCCGTCCGGCGCCAATCGCGTCGTCTTCGTCGCCGCGCCGATCGTCACCTTCATGCTCAGCCTCATCGCCTGGGCGGTGATCCCGTTCAGCGCCGGTGTGGTCCTCGCCAACATCAACGTCGGCATCCTCTATCTCTTCGCAGTCTCGTCGCTCGGCGTCTACGGCATCATCATGGCCGGCTGGTCGTCGAACTCGCGCTACGCCTTCCTCGGCGGCCTGCGCTCGGCGGCGCAGATGGTGTCCTACGAGGTCTCGATCGGCTTCGTCATCGTCTCGGTGCTGCTGTGCGTCGGCTCGCTCAACCTTTCGGCCATCGTCGAGGCGCAGAAGACGGTCTGGTTCTGCCTGCCGCTCTTCCCGATGTTCGTCGTGTTCTTCATCTCGGGCCTGGCCGAGACCAACCGCTCGCCCTTCGACCTGCCCGAAGGCGAGTCCGAGCTGGTCGCCGGCTTCTTCGTCGAATACTCGTCGATGACCTTCGCGCTCTTCTATCTCGGCGAATACGCCAACATGATCCTGATGAGCGCAATGACCAGCATCCTGTTCCTCGGCGGCTGGCTCGCACCGTTCAACATCCAACCCTTCACCGGCGTGCTGGCGCATCTGTGGGATGCGGCCTGGTTCTTCGCCAAGATCGCCTTCGTGCTGTTCTGCTTCCTCTGGGTGCGCGCCACCATGCCGCGCTTCCGCTACGATCAACTGATGCGGCTCGGCTGGAAGGTGTTCCTGCCGCTGTCGCTCGGCTGGCTCGCCGCGACCGCTGCGTTCCTGGTGTTCACCGGCAGGCTTCCGGCTTAGGAGATGGCCATGGGACGGATCGATCGCCGCGCCTACAGCCTGCTGCTGGCCGAACTCGTCTCCGGCCTGTGGCTGACGTTCACCTATATGTTCAAGCGGCCGGTGACCGTGAACTATCCCTACGAGAAGGGGCCGCTGAGCCCGCGCTTCCGCGGCGAGCACGCGCTCCGGCGCTATCCCAACGGCGAGGAGCGCTGCATCGCCTGCAAGCTCTGCGAGGCGGTGTGCCCGGCGCTCGCCATCACCATCGAGGCCGAGCCGCGCCAGGACGGCAGCCGCCGCACGACGCGCTACGACATCGACATGACGAAGTGCATCTATTGCGGTCTCTGCCAGGAGGCGTGCCCGGTCGACGCCATCGTCGAAGGACCGAACTTCGAATTCGCCGCCGAGACCCGCGAGGAGCTGTTCTACGACAAGGCGAAGCTGCTCGCGAACGGCGACCGCTGGGAGGCGGAGATCGCCGAGAACCTCGCGCTGGACGCGCCCTACCGCTGAGCCGCCGCGCATGATCATCCAGGCGCTCGCCTTCTACGCCTTCGCCGCCGTCGCCATCGCCTCGGGCGTCATGGTGATCTCGGCGCGCAATCCGGTGCACTCGGTGCTGTTCCTCATCCTGGCGTTCTTCAACGCCGCCGGCCTGTTCGTGCTCTTGGGCGCCGAGTTCCTGGCGATGATCCTGGTCATCGTCTATGTCGGCGCGGTGGCGGTGCTGTTCCTCTTCGTGGTGATGATGCTCGACATCAATTTCGTCGAGCTGCGCCAGGGCTTCCTGCAATACCTGCCGATCGGCGCGCTGGTCGGCCTGATCCTGCTGGCCGAGCTGGTGCTGATCTTCGGCGCCTGGGTCGCGGCGCCCGGCGCGTCACAGGCGGCGATGGCGCCGACGCCGAGCGCGCTCACCAACACCGCGGCGCTCGGCATGCTGCTCTACACGCATTACGTCTATGCCTTCCAGGCGGCGGGCGCCGTGCTGCTGGTGGCGATGATCGGCGCCATCGTGCTCACCCATCGCGCGCGGCCGGACTCGCGCCGTCAGCGCATCGCGCGCCAAGTCGCGCGCCGGCGCGACGAGACGCTCGAGATCGTCAAGGTGCGGCCGGGGGAGGGCGCGTGATGCTGCATATCGGCCTCGCCCATTACCTGACCGTCGCCGCCATCCTCTTCACCCTCGGCATCTTCGGCATCTTCCTCAACCGCAAGAACGTCATCATCATCCTGATGTCGGTCGAGCTGATGCTGCTGGCCGTGAATATCAATTTCGTCGCGTTCTCGGCGTTCCTGCACGACCTCGTCGGCCAGGTCTTTGCCATGTTCGTGCTGACCGTCGCGGCGGCGGAGGCGGCCATCGGCCTCGCCATCCTGGTGGTCTATTTCCGCAACCGCGGCACCATCGCGGTCGAAGACATCAGCCAGATGAAGGGATGAAGCGCTGAGATGCACGTCGCCGCCGTCTTCCTGCCGCTGATCGCGGCCTTCGTCGCCGGGTTCTTCGGCCGCTGGATCGGCGACCGCGGGGCGCAGCTCATCACCTGCCTCGCGCTCGTCGTCTCCGCCGTGCTCGGCGCGATCGTCTTCTGGAGCGTCGCTTTCGGCGGTCATCCGCGCACCATCGATCTGCTGACCTGGATCAGCGCCGGCGATCTCCATATCCAATGGGCTCTGCGCTTCGACACGCTGTCGGCGGTGATGGTGGCGATGGTCACCCTGGTCTCGGCCATGGTGCACATCTACTCCGTCGGCTACATGGCGCACGACAAGTCGGTGCCCCGCTTCATGTCGTACTTGTCGCTGTTCACCTTCTTCATGCTGATGCTGGTGACCAGCGACAACTTCGTGCAGCTGTTCTTCGGCTGGGAAGGCGTCGGCCTCGCCTCCTATCTGCTGATCGGATTCTGGTACGACCGGCCGACGGCCAACGCGGCCGCGATCAAGGCCTTCGTCGTCAACCGCATCGGCGATTTCGGCTTCGCGCTCGGCATCTTCTCGGTCTATCTGATCTTTGGTTCGCTCCAGTTCGACACCGTCTTCGCCGCCGCGCCCGACGCCGCGCACAACACCATCAACTTCCTCGGCCATTCGGTCGATGCCATCACCGTCACCTGCATCCTTCTGTTCATCGGCGCGATGGGGAAATCGGCGCAGCTCGGCCTGCATACCTGGCTGCCGGACGCGATGGAGGGTCCGACACCGGTCTCGGCCCTGATCCATGCCGCGACCATGGTGACGGCCGGCGTCTTCATGCTGGCGCGGCTGTCTCCGCTGTTCGAATACTCGCCGACCGCGCTCGGGGTTGTGGTGGTGGTCGGCGGTTCGACCGCGATGTTCGCCGCCACCATTGGCATGGCGCAGAACGACATCAAGCGCGTCATCGCCTATTCGACGTGCAGCCAGCTCGGCTACATGTTCTTCGCCGCCGGCGTCTCGGCCTACGATGCGGCGATCTTTCATCTGCTGACGCACGCCTTCTTCAAGGCGCTGCTGTTCCTCGGCGCCGGCTCGGTCATCCACGCCGTGTCGGGCGAGCAGGACATGCGCAAGATGGGCGGTCTGCGCGCGCTGATTCCAATGACCTATCTGCTGATGTGGATCGGCAGCCTGGCGCTCGCCGGCATCTGGCCTTTCGCCGGTTATTACTCCAAAGACCTGATCCTCGAGGCGTCGTGGGCCGCGGGCACCACGGTCGGCCATTACGGCTACTGGCTCGGCACGTTCGCGGCGTTCCTGACCGCGTTCTACTCGTGGCGGCTGATCTTCATGACCTTCCACGGCAAGGCGCGCGCCAGCAAGGAGGTCATGGCGCACGTCCATGAATCGCCGCCGGTGATGATCCTGCCGCTCGTCGTGCTGGCGGCGGGCGCGACCTTTGCCGGCATGATCGGCTATCACTGGCTGGTCGGCGCCGGCCGCGAGGCGTTCTGGGGCGATTCGATCCTCGTCCTGCCCGGCCACGACAGCATCGCCGCGGCCGAGAGCGTGCCGTTCTGGGTGTCGAAGCTGCCGCTGGCGATGGGCCTGCTCGGCATCGCCGTCGCCTGGCTCGCCTACATCGTCGAGACCGGCCTGCCGGCGTGGTTCGCCTACTATTTCCGGCCGATCTACCTGTTCCTGCTCAACAAGTGGTATTTCGACGAGCTCTATGACTGGGTCATCGTCCGGCCGGCGATGTGGATGGGCGCGGTGCTGTGGAAAGAGGGCGACGGCGCGGTCATCGACGGCTTCGGCCCGGACGGCTTCGCCAAGATGACGCGCGGCATGGCCGCGGTGCTGAGCCGGTTCCAGACCGGCTATCTCTATCACTACGTCTTTGCCATGTTCGTCGGCGCCGTCGTGCTGGTGTCGTGGTACGTGCTGCGGCAGATCGGGTGACGGCGATGACGCACCTGCCCCTGCTGTCGCTCACGACGTTCCTGCCGCTGGCCGGCGTCGCCGCCATCCTGCTGCTGCGCGGCGAGGAGCCGGCGGTGGCGCGCAATGCGCGCTGGATCGCGCTTTGGACGTCGCTGGTCGTGTTCGTGGTGTCGCTGCTGATCTGGGCGAATTTCGATCCGACGCGGTCCGACTTCCAGCTCGTCGAGCAGGCCGACTGGCTGCCCGATTTCAACATCGGCTATCACATGGGCGTCGACGGCATTTCGCTGTTCTTCATCCTGCTCTCGACCTTCCTGACACCGATCTGCATCATCGCCAGCTGGACCTCGATCCAGCGGCGCGTGAAGGAATACATGATCGCGTTCCTGGTGCTCGAGACCATGATGGTCGGCATCTTCTGCGCGCTCGATTTCGTCCTGTTCTACGTCTTCTTCGAAGGCGTACTGCTGCCGATGTTCCTGATCATCGGCGTGTGGGGCGGGCCCCGCCGGGTCTACTCCGCCTTCAAATTCTTCCTCTACACGCTGCTGGGCTCGGTGCTGTCGCTGCTGGCGATCCTGGCGATCTACTTCGTCACCGGCACCGCCGACATCCCGCAGGCGCTGTCGTTCAACTTTCCGCCGTCGCTCCAGCCCTGGCTTTGGCTCGCCTTCTTCGCCTCCTTCGCAGTGAAGGTGCCGATGTGGCCATTCCACACCTGGCTGCCGGACGCGCATGTCGAGGCGCCGACCGCGGGCTCGGTGATCCTGGCGGGCGTGCTTCTGAAACTGGGCGGCTACGGCTTCATCCGCTTCTCGCTGCCGATGTTCCCGGAGGCGTCGGCCTATTTCGCGCCCTTCGTCTTCGCGCTGTCGGTCATCGCCATCATCTACACCTCGCTCGTCGCGCTGGCGCAGCAGGACATGAAGAAGCTCATCGCCTATTCGTCGGTGGCGCATATGGGTTTCGTCACCATCGGCATCTTCACCGTCACGCCCGAGGGCCTCGACGGCGCGATGATCCAGATGCTGAGCCACGGCGTGGTCTCCGCCGCGCTCTTCCTCTGCGTCGGCGTGGTCTACGACCGGTTGCACACGCGCGAGATCGCGCGCTACGGCGGCCTCGCCGAGAACATGCCGAAATACGCCTGCGCCTTCATGGTGTTCATGCTCGCCTCGGTCGGCCTGCCGGGCACCAGCGGCTTCGTCGGCGAATTCCTGTCGATGATCGGCGCCTACCAGGTGAACACCTGGGTCGCCTTCCTCGGCACCACCGGCGTGATCCTCGGCGCCGCCTATATGCTCTGGCTCTATCGCCGTATCGTCTTCGAGAAGATCGTCCATGCCGACGTGCGCGCGATGGTCGACCTCAGCCCACGCGAAATCCTGGTCTTCGCGCCGATGATCGCGGTGGTGATCTGGATGGGCGTCTATCCGAGCTCGTTCCTGAAGCCGATACAGCCGTCGATCACGAACCTGATCGAGCGCGTGCAGGTGTCCGAGCGCGCCGCCGCTTCGACGCTGGCGCAACGGTGAGACGATGATGCCCGCGCCGAATTTCATGATTGTCCTGCCGGAGATCTTCCTCGGTGCCGCGGCGATGGCGCTGCTGATTGTCGGCGTCTATGCCGGTCCGCGCGCCGTCCGCGCCGTGACGTGGCTGTCGGCGCTGGCGCTGGCCGTGACGGCGGCCATCCTGCTGCAGCCGGCGTGGAGCGCCGGCGGGGTGACGCGGCAGGTCGGCCTCTTCGGCATGTTCGTCAACGACGGCCTCGGCGTCTTCACGCAAACGCTGGTCATCGTCGGCTCGATCCTCTCGCTGCTGATCGCCGTCCGCTACAACGAGCGGGAAGGCATCGCGCGCGTCGAGTTTCCGGTGCTGGTGCTGATCTCGACCGCCGGCATGATGATGATGATCGCGGCGAACGATCTCATCTCGCTTTATCTCGGCCTCGAGCTCCAGAGCCTGGCGCTCTATGTCCTCGCGGCCTTCGCGCGCGACAACGTGCGCTCGACCGAGGCGGGCCTCAAATATTTCGTTCTCGGCGCCGTCGCCTCCGGCATGCTGCTGTTCGGCGCCTCGCTGGTCTATGGCTTCGCCGGCACCACCAGTTTCGACGGCCTCGCCAAGCTTTTCGCCAATGGCGGCGGCAACGGCATCGGGCTGATCACCGGCATCGTCTTCATCTCGGTCGGCCTGGCGTTCAAGGTCTCGGCCGTGCCGTTCCACATGTGGACGCCGGACGTCTACGAGGGCGCGCCGACGCCGGTGACGGCCTATTTCGCGGTGGCGCCCAAGATCGCGGCGCTGACGCTGTTCCTGCGCGTCATGCTGGAGCCCTTCGGCGGCCTCGCCGGCGACTGGCAGCAGATCATCTGGGCGATCTCGGCCGCTTCGATGGTCTGGGGCGCCTTCGCCGCCATCGCGCAGAGCAACATCAAGCGGCTGATGGCCTATTCCTCGATCGGGCACGTTGGCTACGCGTTGATTGGCCTGGCCGCTGGCAGCGCCGCGGGCGTGCGCGGCGTGCTGGTCTATCTGGCGATCTACCTGTTCATGAATGTCGGCACCTTCGCGGTGATCCTGTGCATGCGGCGCGACGGCAAGATGGTCGAGGGCATCGACGATCTCGCCGGCCTGTCGCGCACCCATCCGGCGCTGGCGCTGGCGCTCGCCATCTTCATGTTCTCGCTCGCCGGCATCCCGCCGCTCGCCGGTTTCTTCGGCAAGCTCTACGTCTTCATGGCGGCGATCGACGCCGGCCTGCCGGTCCTGGCGGTGATCGGCGTGCTGAGCAGCGTGGTGGGCGCCTACTATTACCTGCGCATCGTCAAGGTGATGTATTTCGACGAGGCGCGCGGCGCCTTCGAGCGGCCGCTCGGCGGAGAGGTCGCGGCCGTGGTGCTAGTCTGCGCGATCATCATCCTGTTCTTCATCGTCTGGCCGGGTCCGCTCCTGAACGGCGCCGGCGCCGTCGCCGCCACGCTCTTCCCGGGATGACCGCCACGCTGCCGCCGTTCTTTCGGCTTGCCGCGTTCGACACGCTTGCCAGTACCAGCGACGAAGCTTGGCACCGGGCGCACGACGGCGCGCCCGAGGGCACGCTGATCACCGCGCGGACGCAGACCGCCGGCCGCGGTCGCCAGGGGCGGCGCTGGATCTCCGAGCCGGGTAATCTCTACATGTCGCTTGTGCTGCGGCCCGATGCGCATGTCTCGCGCGCGGCGCAGCTCGGCTTCGCCGCCTCGCTCGCCGTCGCCGATGCGCTGCGGCATTTCGCGTCCCACGCCGCAGTGACGCTCAAATGGCCAAACGACGTGCTGCTCCGCGGCAAGAAGACTGCCGGCATCCTGCTCGAAAGCGAGGGCGATGCCGGCGGCCGCGTGCGGTTCGTCGTGCTCGGCATCGGCGTGAATCTGGCGTCGCATCCGGCGGACAGCGAATTTCCGGCGACTTCGTTCAAAGCCGCCGCATCGCACGACGTGGCGCCGGAAGCGTTTCTCACCGTGCTCGCGCCGGCGCTGCTGGTTTGGTATGAGCGGTGGCGCGGCGATGGCTTCGCGGGGTTGCGCCAGGCGTGGCTCGACCGCGCCGCCGGCCTCGGCGAGGATCTCCGGGCGCGGCTGCCGGGCGAGACCGTCGAAGGCCGCTTCGCCGGTCTCGACGACGATGGCATGCTGCTCCTCGACGGACCCACGGGCCGGCGCCGGATCGCCGCCGCGGACGTGTTTCCGGCGATTGCCGAGGACTAGGAGATCGCATGCTGCTTGCCATCAACGCCAACAACACCAATACGGTGTTCGCCGTCTGGGACGGCGCCAGGCTCAAAGGCACGTGGCGCATCGCGACCAATCCGCACCGCACGTCCGACGAATACGTCGTCTGGCTCGATCACTTGCTCGCCCTTGAGAATCTGCGGCGCGCGCGGCTCGACCGCGCGATCATCGCCAGCGTCGTGCCCGAGGCGAATTTCAACCTGCGCCTGCTCTGCCGGCACTACTGCCGGACCGAGCCGCTGGTGGTGGGCGAGGCGAATGTCGAACTCGGCACCAAGGCGCTGGTCGACCGTGCCGAGGAAGTCGGCGCCGACCGGCTGGTCAACACGGTGGCGGCGCACGACCGCTACAAGGGCCCCTTGATCGTGGTCGATTTCGGCACGGCGACGACCTTCGACGTCGTCGATCGTGACGGCAACTATCGCGGCGGCGTCATCGCGCCGGGCCTCAATCTCTCGCTCCAGGCGCTGCACATGGCGGCGGCCAAGCTGCCGATGGTGCCGGTCCGGCGCAGCGAAAAGGTGATCGGCACCAGCACCGTCGCTTGCATGCAGTCCGGCGTCTATTGGGGCTATGTCGCGCTGATCGAGGGGTTGGTGGCGCGCATCCGCAAGGAGTTCGGCGCGAAGATGACGACGGTCGCCACCGGCGGACTGGCGCCGCTCTTCGACGGCGCGACGCCGGCGATCGAGCGCGTCGATCCGCATCTGACGCTCTGGGGCCTGCGCCTGATCGCCGAGCGCAATCGATCGCCGAAGGGCAGGGGACGGGCGCACCGGGCATGAACGGCGCCGCGCCGCCTGCCCCCAACCGGCCGGACGAGCTCGCCTTTCTCGCGCTCGGCGGCGTTGGCGAGATCGGCATGAACCTGTCGCTCTACGGTTACAAGGGTCGCTGGCTGATGGTCGATTGCGGCATCTCCTTCGCCGACGATACGCTGCCCGGCGTCGACGTCATCATGCCAGATCCCGCCTTCATCGCGGCGCATGCCGACGCGCTCGACGGCCTGGTCGTCACCCATGCGCACGAAGACCACATCGGCGCCATCCAGTATCTCTGGCCGCGCTTCAAATGCCCGGTCTATGCGACGCCGTTCACCGCCGCGGTGCTGCGCCTGAAGCTCATCGAGGCCGGCCTCGAGCATGAAGTTCCCATCACCGAAGTGCCGCTCTCGGGCAAGTTCACGGTCGGGCCGTTCGAGATCGAGCTGATCACGCTGACCCATTCGATTCCCGAGCCCAACGCTGTCGTGCTGCGCACGCCGCTCGGCACCGTGCTCCATACCGGCGACTGGAAGTTCGATCCCGATCCGCTGGTCGGCGACCTCTCCGACATGGCAGCGCTGCGCCGGCTGGGTGACGAGGGCGTGCTGGCGATGATCTGCGACTCGACCAATGCCTTGCGCCCGGGCGAGGCGGGCTCCGAGGCCGACGTGCGGAAGACGCTGATCGACCTCGTCGGCCGGAAGCGGAGCCGCGTCGCGGTCGCCTGTTTCGCGTCGAACGTGGCGCGGCTCGCGTCGATTGCCGCCGCCGCCCAGGCCCACGATCGTCACGCCGCGCTGGTCGGCCGCTCGCTCTGGCGCATCGAGCATGCCGCGCGCGAGACCGGCTATCTCAGGGGCGTGCCGCCGTTCCTCACCGAAGAGGAGGCGTCTTACCTGCCGCGCGAGAAATCGCTGCTGATCTGCACCGGCAGCCAGGGCGAGCCGCGCTCGGCGCTGGTCCGCATCGCCGCCGACGAGCATCCCGAGATCGTGCTCGAGGACGGCGATTGCGTGATCTTCTCGTCGCGCATCATTCCCGGCAACGAACGCGCCATCGGCCGGCTGCACAACGCGCTGGCGGCGCTCGGCATCGAGATCGTCACCGAGCACGACGCGCCGATTCACGTCTCCGGCCATCCGGCGCAGGACGAGCTCGTCCGCATGTACCAGACGGTGCGGCCGAAGATCGCGGTGCCGGTGCACGGCGAGACGCGGCATCTCTTGGCGCAGGCGCGGCTCGCCGAGCAGTGCCAGGTGAGCCAGACCATCGTGACCAAGAACGGCGAGGTGGTGAAGCTCGCGCCGGGACCGGCCTCGGTCGTCGGCGAGGTGCCGACCGGCCGGCTGGCGGCGGATTCCAACACGTTGCTCGAAGCACATGGCGAGACGCTCAAGAACCGCCAGCGCATGGTGTTCAACGGCGCGGCGCTGGCGACGCTGGTAATGGACCGCGCCGGCAATCTGGTGGCGCCGCCGCAGGTCTCGGTCGAAGGTGTGCCGACCGAGGATTCGGGCGAGGCGCTCGCCACGCGCGTGGCGCAGGCGCTCGACGAGCTCGGCCCGGCGGCGCGGCGCGACGACGACAAGGTGCGCGAGGCGGCGCGGCTCGCCATCCGCCGCTCGCTCAAGGCGTCGCATGGCAAGAAACCGGTGACCCAGGTGCATCTGGTGCGGATAGACGGAGGAGCGCGATGATCGGCCGCTTGAACCACGTCGCCATCGTCGTGCCCGACGTTAAGGCGGCGGCGAAGCTCTACCAGGACATGCTCGGCGCCCACGTCTCCGAGCCGGTGAAGTTGCCGGCGCATGGCGTCACCACCGTGTTCGTGACGCTGCCCAACACCAAGATCGAGCTCTTGGAGCCCTTAGGAGAGAAATCCCCCGTCAGGGGATTTCTGGAGCGCCATCCCACCGGCGGCATGCACCATCTCTGCTACGAGGTCGAGAACATCCTGGTGGCGCGCGACAAGCTCGAAGGCGAGGGGATGCGGGTGCTGGGCGACGGCGAGCCGACGATCGGCGCCCACGGCAAGCCGGTGCTGTTCCTCCACCCCAAGGATTTCTGTGGCACGCTGATCGAACTCGAAGAAGTCTAGCGATTGCTCTAAGCTATCGCCCGATCAACAGAACTTCGCCGGACGCAGGGAGGCGGAGGCATGGCCGATCTCGGGCATTTCGTCGGCGGCAAGGCCGTGGGCAACGGTCGCGGGCGCCTCGCCGATGTCTTCAATCCGGCGACCGGCGAGGTCGCGGCGCGCGTCGCGCTAGCGACGGCTTCCGAGGTCGATCAAGCGGTGCAGAACGCCAAGGCGGCGTTTCCGGCGTGGTCGCGCACGCCGCCGCTGACGCGGGCGCGCGTCATGTTCAAGTACAAGGAGTTGCTGGAGAAGAATCGCGAAACCCTCGCCCGCGCCATCGGCGCCGAGCACGGCAAGGTGATGGCCGATGCCGCCGGCGAGGTGATGCGCGGCATCGAGGTCGTCGAATTCGCCTGCGGCATTCCGCATCTGCTCAAGGGCGACTTCACCGAGAACGTCGGCACCAATGTCGACACCTATTCGATGCGCCAGCCGCTCGGCGTCTGTGTCGGCATCACGCCGTTCAACTTTCCGGCGATGGTGCCGATGTGGATGTTCCCGATCGCCGTCGCCTGCGGCAACACCTTCGTGCTGAAGCCGAGCGAGCGCGATCCCTCGACGCCGCTGTTGCTGGCGCGACTGTTGTTGGAAGCCGGCGCGCCGGCCGGCGTGCTCAACGTCGTCAACGGTGACAAGGAGGCGGTCGACGCCCTGCTGACCCATCCCGACGTCGCGGCCATCAGCTTCGTCGGCTCGACACCGATCGCCGAGTACGTCTACCGCACGGGTACCGCGACGGGTAAACGCGTGCAGGCGCTGGGCGGGGCCAAGAACCACATGGTGGTGCTGCCCGACGCCGACATGGACCAGGCGACCGACGCGCTGATGGGCGCGGCCTACGGCTCGGCCGGCGAACGCTGCATGGCGATCTCGGTCGCGGTCGCGGTGGGATCGGCGGGCGACCAATTGATCGCGAGACTTGCTCCCCGGGTTCGCGGCCTCAAGATCGGTCCCTACACCGATCCCGAGGCCGAGATGGGGCCGCTCGTCACCAAGCAGGCCTATGACCGCGTCAAAGGCTATGTCGACACCGGCGTCAAGGAAGGCGCCGAGCTCGTGGTCGACGGTCGCGGCCTCAAGCTGCAGGGCTACGAGAAGGGCTTCTTCCTCGGCGGCTGCCTGTTCGATCGCGTCAGGCCGGAGATGCGCATCTACCGGGAGGAGATCTTCGGCCCGGTGCTGTCGGTGGTGCGCACGCCGGATTACGAGCAGGCGCTCGGCCTGGTGAACGCGCACGAGTTCGGCAACGGCACGGCGATCTTCACCCGCGACGGTGACGCGGCGCGCGACTTCGCCAGCCGCGCCCAGATCGGCATGGTCGGCGTCAACGTGCCGATCCCGGTGCCGGTCGCCTATCACTCGTTCGGCGGCTGGAAGCATTCGCTCTTCGGCGACCACCACATGCACGGCGCCGAGGGCGTGCGCTTCTACACGCGGCTCAAGACCATCACTGCGCGCTGGCCCAAAGGTATCCGCGCCGGCGCCGAGTTCGTCATACCGACGATGTGATAGCGCGGCGTTGTCAGACAAGCTCTCGACGCGGCGGCATTTCGCGCTAAGCTCGGGTCATGAAATGGTACTTCGACGTCGCGCTCTACGTCATCTGCTGGTGGCTGACGCTGTTCGTCGTGCTGCCGTGGGGCGTGAAGCCCGCGAACGAGGCGGAGCAGGGGCACGATCCCGGTGCGCCGGCCCGCCCCGATCTTTGGAAGAAGGCGCTCGTCACCACCCTGGTCGCCGTTGTGGTGTGGTTGATCCTGCACTGGGCACTGGTCTGGGAACTGGCGCACCTCGGCAGCGGGACCTGAGGCTGCAGCGATGAGCGCCGCGTACTGTCGCCTGGCGCCGGGCCACGAATTCCACGGTCCCTATCACGATGGCGAATACGGCTTCCCGGCGCGCGACGACGCCGTGCTGTTCGAGCGCCTCGCGCTCGAGATCAACCAGGCCGGCCTATCGTGGCTTACCGTGCTGAAGAAGCGCACGGCCTTCGCCCGCGCCTTTGCCGCCTACGACATCGACAAGGTGGCGCGCTTCGGCGCGCGCGACATCCGCCGCCTGCTCGCCAATCCCGGCATCATCCGCAACCGCCTCAAGATCGCAGCGGTGATCGACAACGCCAGGCGCGTGCAGGCGATCCGCGCCAGCCACGGCTCGTTCGCGCAATGGCTCGACGCACATCATCCGCGCCCCAAGGCGGCGTGGGTGAAGCTGTTCAAGGAGAATTTCCGCTTCACCGGCGGCGAGATCGTCGGCGAGTTCCTGATGAGCCTCGGCTATCTGCCGGGCGCGCATGTGCGGAGCTGTCCGGTCTACGACCGTGTCTTGCGTCTCGCGCCCGCTTGGCATGCCACGCGCGGGATGAAATAAATTTTAGCTTCGACGTTCTGCCAAAAAATTTGGCAAGACCGAAGCGGTCTTGCCATGAGACGTGGGCCGCTTTTGCCAGCGGCTTGTCGGTTTAGGGGTCGCCCCCACCGTCTCGCGACGACACTTCCTCCCTAAACTTGGGCCCGGGCGCATTCTCGCGCGCGCCGCTTATGGCGGAAGGATGTTTACGGATTCCACGTGCCATCGCAAATGAAATTTTCTGGAACCGCTCTAACGTTCAATAATGTTGCTCAGAGCTCGACGAAGCGGATGAGGAACAGCAGACCGAGCACCAGCACCGCCGGGCTGGCTTCTTTCGTCCGGCCGGCGAGCAGCTTGATCGCGGCGTAGAGGATGAATCCGAAGGCGATGCCGTTGGCGATCGAGAACGTCAGCGGCATGACGATCGCCGTCACCACCGCCGGCGCGTATTCGGTGACGTCCTCCCAGCCGATCTCGGCGAGGCCACGCGCCATCAGGCAGGCGACGTAGAGCAGCGCCGGTGCGGTAGCGTACGCTGGGACCGTTTCAGCCAGGGGCGCGAAGAACAGCGTCAGCAGGAAGAGCGCGGCGACCACCACGCCGACCAGGCCGGTGCGGCCGCCGGCGCGCACGCCCGCCGCACTCTCGATGTAGCTGGTGACGGTCGAGGTGCCGAGCAGCGAGCCCACCAGCGTCGCCGTCGAATCCGCGACGAAGACGCGCAGCAGGCGCGGAATGTGCCCGTCCTTGCGGATCAGGCCGGCGCGATGCGCGACGCCGACCAGCGTGCCGGTGTTGTCGAACAGGTCGACGAAGAAGAAGGCGAAGATGATCACCAGCACGCCGGTATCGAGCGCGCCGGCGATGTCGAGCTTGAGGAAGGTCGGCGCCACCGAGGGCGGCAGCGACGCGACGCCGAGGAAGGGCGACACGCCGGCGATCACACCGACCAGCGTCGTCACCAGGATGGCGATGATGATGGCGCCCGGCACCTTGCGGGCGTCGAGCGCGACCATGACGAGGAATCCGGCGACCGCCAGCAGCGTCGGCGGCGCCTTCAGATTGCCGAGCGTGACGAAGGTGTCGGGCGAGGCGACGACGACGCCGGCGTTCTTCAGGGCGATGATGCCGAGGAACAGGCCGACGCCGGCCGAGATCGCCATCTTCTGCGACTGCGGAATGGCGTCGACGATCCATTCCCGCACCCGCGTCACGCTCAGCAGCATGAACAGCACGCCGGAGATGAAGACCGCGCCAAGCGCGACCTCCCACGAATAATGCATGCCCTTGACGACGCCGTAGGTGAAATAGGCGTTGAGGCCCATGCCGGGCGCGAGCGCCAGCGGATAATTGGCGTAGAGCCCCATCACCAGCGTGCCTATTGCAGAAGCCACACACGTCGCGACGAATACCGCGCCCTTGTCCATGCCGGCGTCGCCGAGGATCAGCGGATTGACGAAGACGATGTAGGCCATGGTGAGGAAGGTGGTGAGACCCGCCACCACCTCAGTCCGCACATCGGTGCCGTGTTTCTTGAGCTGGAAATAGGTCTCGAGCATGGCTTCCCCCGTCGCCGTGTTCGCGCCCGTAATGCCGCGCCGTTATCTTGGCCTATCGTGCGGCCTTCGGCTAGAGTGCGGCGCCGTTCCGGCTCTCAGAAAGGCCCGATTCGCGATGCGCCTCAGCCAGTATTTCCTGCCGCTCCTCAAGGAGACGCCGAGCGAGGCGCAGATCGCGTCGCATCGGCTGATGCTGCGCGCCGGCATGATCCGGCAGAGCGCGGCCGGCATCTATACCTGGCTGCCGCTGGGCTTCCGTGTGCTCCAGAAGGTCGAGCAGATCGTGCGCGAGGAGCAGGACGCGGCCGGCGCCCAGGAGCTCCTGATGCCCACGTTGCAGCCGGCGGAACTCTGGCGCGAGAGCGGCCGTTACGAGGATTACGGCGAGGAGATGCTGCGCATCAAGGACCGGCACGAGCGCGAGATGCTCTATGGGCCGACCAACGAGGAGCTGATCACGGAGATCTTCCGCGGCGCCGTGAAGAGCTATCGCGACCTGCCGAAGAACCTCTATCACATCCAATGGAAGTTCCGCGACGAGGTGCGGCCGCGCTTCGGCGTCATGCGCGGCCGCGAGTTCCTGATGAAGGACAACTATTCCTTCGACATCGACAAGGCGGCGGCGTTGGTCTCGTATTTCAAGATGTTCAAGGCCTATATGAAGACGTTCAAGCGCATGGGGCTGACGCCGATCCCGGTGCGCGCCGCGACCGGGCCGATCGGCGGCGACCTGTCGCACGAGTTCCACGTCCAGGCCGAGACCGGCGAGAGTCAGCTCTATTTCGACAGCGACGTCGAGACGCTCGACGAGGACAAGCTCGATCCCACAAGCCCGACGGTGCAGGACGAGCTGCTGCAATGGTACGCCGCCACCGACGAGAAGCACGATCCAGCGGCCTTCGTGCGCGTGCCCGAAGCGCGGCGGCGCGAGGCGCGCGGCATCGAGGTCGGCCAGCTGTTCTATTTCGGCACCAAGTATTCAGCGCCGATGAAGGCGACGGTGGCGGGTCCCAAGGGCGACATGGTTGCGGTCGAGATGGGCTCCTACGGCATCGGCGTGTCGCGCCTCGTCGGCGCCATCATCGAGGCCTTCCACGACGAGGCCGGCATCGTCTGGCCCGAGCCGGTGGCGCCCTTCCGCGTCGGCCTGGTCAATCTGCGGCCAGGCGACAAGGACTGCGCCGAGGCGGGCGAGAAGCTCTATCTGCGCCTCAGCAAGGCCGGCATCGACACGCTCTATGACGAGCGCGAGGAATCGCCCGGCGCCAAGTTCGCCGCCATGGACCTGATCGGCCTGCCCTGGCAGGTGGTGGTCGGGCCGCGCGGCCTGAAGCAGGGCATCGTCGAACTCAAGGAACGCAAGACCGGCGCCAAGCAGGAGCTGTCGCCCGACGCGGTCGTCGCGCGGCTGACGGGCAACCGATGAGCGGAGCCGGGAAGCTGCAAGAGCGCGCACACCCCCTCACCCTTCCCTCTCCCCCTGAAGGGGGAGAGGGTTGCTTTGGGTTGGCGAGGCGTGAGCCGAGCCTTACCCAAAGCTGGGTGAGGGGATTCAACAAGCAGGGGTGCGCATGATCCTCGGCGCGTTCGAACGCATGGTCGCCTTCCGCTACCTGCGTTCGCGGCGGCAGGAAGGCTTCGTCTCGGTGATCGCGATCTTCTCGCTGCTCGGCATCATGCTCGGCGTGGCGACGCTGATCATCGTCATGGCGGTGATGAACGGCTTCCGCCACGACCTGCTGGGCCGCATCCTGGGTTTCAACGGCCATATCACCGTCTATGCCGCGCCGGGCAGGCCGCTCGACGACTTCGACCCGATCGCGGCCAAGATCAAGGCGGTGCCCGGCGTCACCGCCGCCTATCCCGAGATCGAGGGCCAGGTGATGGCGACCTCACACGACCAGTCGTCGGGCGTGCTGGTGCGCGGCGTCACGGCGCAGACCATCGAGGCGCAGAGCCTGATCGCCAAGAACCTGTCGCCGGGCGCGCTCGCCGCCTTCAATCAGGGCGGCATCATCATCGGCGGCCGTCTCGCCTTCAAACTCGGCGTCCATCCGGGCGATTCGGTAACGCTGATCTCGCCGCAGGGCACGCCGACCGCCTTCGGCACCATGCCGCGCATCAAGGCCTATCGCGTCGCCGGCACCTTCAACGTCGGCATGTACGAGTTCGACAGCAGCGTCATCTTCATGCCGCTGCCGCAGGCGCAAATCTATTTCCAGCTGCCGAAAGCGGTCTCGGACATCTCGGTCTTCGTCGACCGCCCCGACGACGTGCGTGCCTACGACCAGGCGGTGGCGGCGGCGCTCGGCGGCCGCATGCGCATCTTCGACTGGCAACAGAGCAACCTGTCGTTCTTCAACGCCGTCGAGATCGAGCGCAACGTCATGTTCCTGATCCTGACGCTGATCATCGTCGTCGCCGCCTTCAACGTGATCTCGAGCATGATCATGCTGGTGAAGGATAAGGGCCGCGACATCGCCGTGCTCAGGACGATGGGCGCGACGCGCGGCATGATCTTGCGCATCTTCATGCTGTCGGGCGCCTCGATCGGCGTCGTCGGCACCGCGCTGGGCTTCGTCCTCGGCGTCGAGTTCGCCGCCCATATCGAGGCGATCCGCGAATTCATCCAGAACATCATCGGCACCAATCTGTTCGCGCCGGAGATCTATTTCCTGACGCAGATTCCGGCGCGCCTCGATCCCTATGAAGTCGGCTCGGTGGTCGGCATGGCGCTGGCGCTCTCGTTCCTGGCCACTATCTATCCGTCCTGGCGGGCGGCGCGTCTCGATCCAGTCGAGGCGCTACGCTATGAATGAATTCGACCTGACGCTGTGCGACGTCGTCCGGACCTACGTTCAGGCCGGCAATAAATTGCCGGTGCTGCGCGGCGCAAGCTTCACGGTCAAGGCGGGTGAGACCGCGGCGCTGGTCGGTCCGTCGGGCGCCGGCAAATCGACGCTGCTGCATCTCGCCGGCCTGTTGGAGAAGCCCGACGGCGGCGCGGTGCTGCTCGGCGGCCGCGACTGCGGCAGTATGGGCGACGAGGAGCGCACGGCCATCCGCCGCTCCACCATCGGCTTTGTCTACCAGTTCCATCAGCTGCTGCCGGAATTCTCGGCGGCGGAGAACGTCATGCTGCCGCAGATGATCGCCGGCGTGAGCAAGGCGTCGGCGCGGGTGCGGGCGCTCGATCTGCTGGGCCAGGTGGGCCTGGCGCCGCGCGCCGATCACCGGCCGGCGCGGCTCTCGGGCGGCGAGCAGCAGCGCGTCGCCATCGTCCGCGCGCTCGCCAACCAGCCGCTGCTGCTGCTGGGCGACGAGCCGACCGGCAATCTCGACCACGAGACGGCCGGCGAAGTGGTCGGCGTGCTGCTCGACCTGGTGCGGCGCACCGGCCTTGCTGCGCTGATTGCCACCCACAATCTCGAGCTGGCGCGGCGCATGGACCGCATCCTGGCGCTCGAGGACGGCAAGGTGGTCGAACGGCGGGTCTAGGCCGTGGTCTCATAAATCGAGATTGCTCGGTAATGCCGATTGAGTTTGCTTTGGAACCGAAAGCGGATCTGTTTCCGGTATCATGCTATGTCGGCATTACGCCAGAAGCTGCCGCAGCAATCATAAACAACGAGTCTGCGGTTGCCCCGACATCAAACATTCGTAAGCCGGGATGGCCGTTTTGGCTCATCTGACTGGTTTAACTGGCGTCGCAGGTGCCGCGCGGCGTTAGTATCCCGGCGTGAGCGCTGACCCGCCACCTCCCCGCACGCGCTCGGCGCCGGAAACACCGCCGACCGACCGTGCCACGGGCCTGAGTGCAGCCGACGCTGCCGCACGGCTTGCACGCGATGGGCCCAACGAGGTGGCGGAGGAGAAACCCCATCCGCTACGCCAGTTTGCCGCAAAATTCTGGTCGCTTTCGGCTTGGATGATCGAGGCGATCGCGCTGCTCTCTGCGTTCCTCGGCAAATGGACCGACTGTGCCGTGGCCTCGGCCCTGCTCGTTGTCAACGCGCTGATCGGCTTCCTCCAAGAACAGCGTGCATCGGCGGCGGTGTCGGCGCTGCGCCGGCGCCTCCAGGTGCAGGCGCGAGTGCTGCGCGAGGGTGCTTGGCGGCTGGTCGAGGCGCGCGAATTGGTATCGGGCGACATCGTCCGGCTGCGCGCCGGCGATTTCGTCCCAGCCGATGTCGTGCTGATCGATGGTACGCTGCGCGTCGACCAGTCGTCGCTTACCGGCGAATCCCGCGAGGTCGCGCGCGGTGCCGGCGACACAGCCTATTCGGGCTCGGTAGTGCGTCACGGCGAGGCGACCGGACAAACGATCGCAACCGGCGCGCGCACCTATTTCGGCCGCACCACCCAGCTGGTCGAAACCGCGCGGCCAAAGCTCCATGTCGAGGAGATCGTGCGCCGCGTCGTGCGCTGGCTGTTGCTCATCGTCGGCGCGTTGCTGACGGTCGCGGTGGGCACGGCAATGATTGTGGGCACGCCACTACTCGACATCGTGCCGCTGGCACTGGTGTTGCTGATGGGAGCGGTGCCGGTCGCCCTGCCGGTCATGTTCACGGTCAGCATGGCGGTAGGCGCGATGGAGCTGGCGCGCGCAGGCGCGCTGGTGACGCGGCTCGCCGCTGCCGAGGACGCCGCGACCATGAACGTGCTGTGCGCCGACAAGACCGGCACGCTGACCTTCAACCGGCTGTCCTTTGCCGGCACCACGCCGCAGATGGGATTCACCGAGGACGATGTGCTGCGTACCGCGGCATTCGCCTCGAACGCGGCCAACCAGGACCCGATCGACCTCGCGTTCCTGAATGCGGCCGTCGAGCGCAAGCTTCTGCCGCAGGACGCGCGCGTCGTTTCGTTCGTACCGTTTTCGCCCGATACGCGGCGCACCGAGGCCATCATCGAGACGGGCGGGACGACGGTGCGAGCGGTCAAGGGCGCGCTGCGCACCGTGGCATCCGCGGCGCGGGTCTCGGCAGCGGAGTTGGCGGCGCTCGAAAGTGGCGCCGACGCGGCGGCGCGGCAGGGCTACCGCATACTGGCGGTGACGCGCGCCGACGGCGACGGGCCTCTGCATCTCGTCGGCACGGCGATGCTGTACGATGCGCCGCGCCCGGATTCACGCAAGCTGATCGACGATTTGCGGTCGCTCGGCATCGCGGTCAAGATGCTGACCGGCGATGCCCTGCCGGTGGCGCAGCAGATCGCCACGGAGCTCGACCTCGGCGAGGTGGCGCGCGCACCCGAACTCCGCGCAGCTGGGCCCAACGCGGTTGCGGCGATCGAACACGCCGGCGGCTATGCCGAGATTTTTCCCGAGGACAAGTTCGCAATCGTGCAGGGGCTTCAGGCGGCGGGTCATGTCGTCGGCATGACCGGCGACGGCGTCAACGACGCGCCGGCGCTGCGCCAAGCTGAGATCGGCATCGCGGTCGGCGGCGCGACCGACGTCGCCAAGGGCGCGGCCAGCATCGTGCTGACTACCGCAGGGCTGGGCAGCATCGTTGCGCTGGTGCGCAACGGCCGCGCGATCTATCAGCGCGTGCTGACCTGGATCATCAACAAGATCAGCCGCACGCTGCTGAAATCAGGATTCGTGGTGGCGGCCTATCTCGCCACCGGCAGGCTGGTCATCTCGGCGCTGGGCATTTTGCTACTCACCTTCATGACCGATTTCGCCAAGATCGCGCTTTCGACCGACCGGACGCGGCCATCGCAGCAGCCGGAAAGCTGGAACATCGGTCCACTCGCCGTGCTCGGCGCGCTGATGGGATTGCTGATGCTGGCCGAGGCGCTGGCATTGCTCAGCTGGGGATGGCGCGGCTTCGAGCTGAGCAGCGGCGGTCACGGCCTGCGCACCTTCGCCTTCGAGACGCTGCTGGCTTTCGCGGTGTTTTCGATCGTCTCGATCCGCGAGCGGCATGCCTTCTGGTCGTCGCGGCCGAGCCTCGCTCTGACGACCGCGCTGGGCGCCGACGCCGCGGTCGGGATCCTGCTCTCGTTCACTGGCATCGGCGAGATGCGGCCGCTGCCGCCGGGCGAGACCGCGGCGATCTTCGGTTACGCCGCCGCTTGCTGTCTGCTGCTGAATGATGCGGTTAAAATCACTTATCTGCGCTGGAGCGAGGCGCGCCGTACGAAGTGAACCGGCGTCACCGCGAGCTGTGCTCATCGCCACCCACAACCTCGAACTGGCGCGGCGCATGGACCGCATCCTCGCGCTCGAGGATGGCAAGGTCCGGATATTGAGCAAGTAAAACAGCCGGTTATCGCCGTGTCGGCGATCGGCCGCGGCGATAGACCTTTGGCCGGTGTCTTGTAATGCGGGCGCTGGGGCCCGATATGTTGTAGGATCAAGTTCTCGGGCCGCTCGATCGAATCTGAGCCGGCCGGCCGCGATCCGACATCGTCAGGAGTCTCCGATGAAGCGTCTGCGTGCGGCCGCCACGAGGGGCGATCCCGACGCCGAATACAACCTCGGCGTCATGTACGACAACCGGATCGACGATCACGGCAACGCGGTCGGTCCGACCGATGACAACGGCAATCCCATCGCCAGCGATCGCGCCCAAGCCATAAAATGGCTGCTGCGGGCAGCCGAGCACGGTCAGCCGCGGGCGCAGATGCGGCTCGCCGAGCTCTATGCCGCCGGGCCGGAAGCGGCGCGGAATTATGGCCGCGCCTGCCAGTGGTTCATCGTGGCGATCGCCCGTCTCAACGGCATCCACCGCCTTCGCGCGCAGGGCGGCTACGATCAGGTGCGCTCGGAGTTGACGACGACGGAGGTGCTGGCGGCACAGCGCCGGGCGCGCGACTGGGAGCGCCGCCGGCGCCGCAAGGCGGATCCGGCCGCGGCGGGCTCATCGGCCCAGTTCCATTGAGGTAATCCATGATCGGCACCGTGACATCGTTCAGCGCCAAGAAGCGCTACGGCTTCATCAAGCCCGAAGACGGCGGCACGGCGATCTTCATCCACATCTCGACGGTCGAGCGCGCCGGCATGACGACGCTCACCGTCGGTCAGCGCCTCGTCTACGAGGTGTCGTTCAACGAGGGCGAGCGGTCGATGACCATCATCGGCCCGGCGCCGTGACGGGCTGACGCGACGAAGGACGGCATGGCGCGCGAAACCGAAATCGACCGGCTGGTCCGCGAGACGATCGAGGCCTATGGGCGCAGTGCGAGCATCATCGCCGACCAGCGCGCGGCGAGCTACATCGCCACCGGCGATTTCGATCGCTCGCGCGCTTGGCTCGAGACCGCCGCCGCGATCCGCCGGCTCGGTCCCGCGCGTCCGATGCGGACGAGCTAGTCGCCCTCCGGCGTCTTGGGCGCGTTGTCGGGATACCACCGGCTGCCATCGCCGAAAGTCGTCCCTTGACGTTGCTGCTTTGTACGCTTATGTAGTATAATAGCGTACACACAGCGTACAGGAGACCAGCCATGGCCAGCAAAGCCCAGATTGCCGCCAATCGGCGGAACGCCGCCAAAAGCACCGGACCCAAGACCGCCGCAGGCAAGGTGGTGGTCGCCCGCAATGCCCTGCGGCACGGCCTGACGGCGCGCCAACTGATCATTTTCGGCGAAGGGTTCGCCGATTTCGCGCGGTTTCATGCCGAGCTGCGGACGGCGCTCGAGCCAGCGGACGCAGTCGAAGAAACCTTGGCAGAGCGCGTCGTGCTTTGTGCCTGGCGGCTGCGCCGCATGGGCCGTATCGAGGCGGCCGTGCTCAAGGATGCCGAAAGTCACGTCGGAACCGAAGCGGCTCACGGCACCGAGCTTGGCGTCGGGTTCTCCCGCGTGGCGCACGCGATGACGGTGCTGTCGCGCTACGAGTCGACGCTCGACCGTGCGCTCCGACAAGCCGAATTGCAGCTCGAACGGCGGCAAGCGCGGCGACACGGCGAGGCGGTCGCGCCGCCGGTCGCGGTCACCGTCGCTGGTCTCGATGTCCAGCAGGGCGACGCCGCAAAAATTAAAATTTGCGAAACAAACCCAATTTCCGAGTCGATGGCGACGGAGATTGACGCTCAGCTCACGAGTCTCGCCCCTCACCCCAATCCTCTCCCCGCAAGCGGGGAGAGAGAGGATTCCGCAGCATCGACAGAATCGCGGGCATAAATGCGGACGCATGCTTTGACCACCGCACGCCTTGTGCGAAGCTGACGCCATGGCGTATGCCGATTTCGTCCATCTGCGGGTCCATTCGGCCTATTCGCTGTCGTCGGGTGCCATCAAGATCAAGAACCTGGTCGCGCTCTGCCGGCGTCACGCCATGCCGGCGGTGGCGATCGCCGATTCCGGTAATCTCTTCGGCGCGCTCGAATTCGCCATGGCGGCGGCCGAGGCCGGCGTCCAGCCGATCATCGGCGGCGAGCTCGGCATCCGGCGCGCCGAGACCGAAGGCGGCCGCGCCGCGCGCATCGGACCGGCACTGCCGCCCGACGCGGTGGTGCTGCTGGCGCAGAGCGAGGCCGGCTATCGCAATCTGCTCAAGCTGGTCAGCAAATCGCATCTCGAGACCGCGCCGGGCGAGGCGCCGCAGCTCGATCTCGCCGCCTTCGAGGGCCGCACCGAGGGCCTGATCTGCCTTGCCGGCGGACCCAAGGGGCCGGTCGGCCGGCTCATCGGCGAAAGCCAGGCGGCGGCGGCCGAAGCCCTGCTGGCGCGGCTCGCCGACCTGTTTCCCGGCCGGCTTTACGTCGAATTACAGCGCCACAACACCGCCGCCGAGGAGCGCATCGACGCGGCCCTGATCGAGCTGGCGCTGGCGCACGGCCTGCCTCTGGTTGCAACGAATGATGTTCATTTCGCCGAGCGCGATGACTACGCGGCGCACGACGTGTTGCTCTGCATCGCGCAGGGCACGACCCTGGCCGATGGCAGCCGCAAGCGCCTCACGCCCGAGCACTACTTCAAGTCGGCGAACGAAATGCGCATCGCCTTCGCCGACGTGCCCGAAGCCTGCGACAACACGCTAGCGATCGCGCGGCGCTGCGCCTTCATGCCCGAGCCGCGCCAGCCGATCTTGCCGCCCTTCACCAGCGCGTCGGGCCGCGACGAGGCTGCGGAGCTGCGCGGGGCCGCCGGCGCCGGCCTCGAACGACGGCTCGCGGCGCAGGTCTTCAAGCCCGAGATGAGTCCGGCCGAGCGCGAGGCCGCGGCGGCGCCCTATCGCGAACGCCTCGCCTACGAACTCGACGTCATCGTCACGATGGGCTTCGCCGGCTATTTCCTGATCGTCGCCGAGTTCATCCAATGGGCCAAGGCACAGGGCATTCCGGTCGGCCCTGGCCGCGGCTCGGGCGCCGGCTCGCTCGTCGCCTGGTCGCTGACCATTACCGACCTCGATCCGCTGCGGCTCGGCCTGGTCTTCGAGCGCTTCCTCAATCCCGAGCGCGTGTCGATGCCCGATTTCGACATCGACTTCTGCCAGGACCGGCGCGACGAGGTGATCCACCACGTGCAGGAGCGCTACGGCGCCGATCGCGTGGCGCAGATCATCACCTTCGGCAAGCTTCAGGCGCGCGCGGTGCTGCGCGACGTTGGCCGCGTCCTCGGCATGCCCTACGGCCAGGTCGACCGCATCTGCAAGCTGGTGCCCAACAATCCGGCGGCGCCGGTCACCCTGCAGCAGGCGATCGACGGCGAGCCGATGCTGCAGCAGATGCGCGACGAGGATCCGCAGGTGGCGCGGCTGATCGAGATCGCGCTCCAGCTCGAAGGCCTTTATCGCCACGCCTCGACCCACGCGGCGGGTGTCGTCATCGGTGACCGGCCCCTTGATGAATTAGTCCCGCTGTATCGCGATCCGCGCTCGTCGATGCCGGTGACGCAGTTCAGCATGAAATACGTCGAGGCCGCCGGCCTGGTGAAGTTCGACTTCCTCGGCCTCAAGACGCTGACCGTGCTGGCCAAGGCGCGCGACCTACTGGCGGCGCGCGGCGTGACCATCGACTTGAGCAACCTGCCGCTCGACGACGCCAAGACCTTCCGCCTGCTGGCGCGCGGCGAGACCATCGGCGTGTTCCAGCTCGAAGGCGCCGGCATGCGCGACACGCTGAAGAGGCTCGACGCCGACCGCTTCGAGGACATCGTCGCGGTCAACGCGCTCTATCGGCCGGGCCCGATGGAGAACATTCCGCGCTACATCGCGGTGAAGCACGGCAACGAGCGGCCGGAATACATGCATCCCGAGCTCGAGCCGATCCTCGAGGAGACCCAGGGCATCATCATCTACCAGGAACAGGTGATGGAGATCGCCAAGGTGCTGTCGGGATATTCGCTCGGCAGCGCCGACCTGCTGCGCCGCGCCATGGGCAAGAAGATCAAGTCCGAGATGGAGGCGCAGCGTAAGCAGTTCATCGGCGGCGCCAAGGCACACGGCGTCAGCGACGCGCTCGCCGAATACATCTTCGAGCAGGTGGCGAAGTTCGCCGGCTACGGCTTCAACAAGTCGCACGCCGCCGCCTATGCGCTGGTCGGTTACCAGACAGCCTATCTCAAGGCCAACTATCCGGTCGAGTTCATGGCCGCGTCGATGACGCTCGACCTCGGCAACACCGACAAGCTCAACGTCTTCCGCCAGGAATGCGACCGGCTCGGCATCCGGCTGCTGGCGCCCGACATCAACCGCTCCGATGTCGGATTCGCCGTCGAGGCGGCGGGCGAGGGCGGCGCCATCCGCTATGCATTGGCCGCGATCAAGGGCGTGGGCGCGGCGGCGATGCAGCAGGTGATCACCGAACGCGCGGCGCACGGGCCGTTCAAGGACCTGTTCGACTTCGCCGCGCGCATCGATCCCAAACATTTCAACAAGCGCCAGTTCGAGAGCCTGGTGAAGGCCGGCGCCTTCGACACCATCGCGCCCAACCGGGCGCAGGCCTTCGCCGCGATCGAGCTGCTACTGCGTCACGCCAACGCGGCGGCGAACGAGCGCGCCAGCCAGCAGGTCAATCTCTTCGGCGGCGACGCCGGACCGGTCGCACTGCCGCCGCTGCCGGCGGCCACCGACTGGCCGTTGGCCGAGCGGCTGCAGAAGGAATTCGAGGCGATCGGCTTCTATCTTTCGAGTCATCCCCTCAATCCTTACGGCAAGAGCCTGGCGCGGCTTGGCGTGCCGCGCTTCGCCGACCTGACACGGCGGCCCGCCGGCGGCGAGACCCGGGTCAGGCTCGCCGGCGTGGTCATCGGCAGCAAGGAGCGCACCTCGGTGCGCGGCAACCGCTTCGCTTTCCTGCAGGTGTCGGACATGAGCGGCGTCTACGAGGTGATGGCGTTCTCCGAGGTGCTGCGCGACAGCCGCGCGCTCATCGACTCCGGCCAGCCGCTGCTGCTCACCGCCGACATCCGGATCGACGGCGACAGCTTCCGGCTGACGGCGCAGCGCATCGAGGCGCTCGACAAGGTCGCCGCCGGCGCCGCCGCCGGCCTGCGGCTGGTGGTCGAGGAGGCCGACGCGCTGGGCGGCATCAGGCGCGCGGTGGCGGCCGAAAGCGGCGGCCGCGGCCGGGTGAGCGTGGTGGTACCCCTGGATGAAACGCGGGAAGTGGAGATCGCGCTCCCCGGCGGCTTCAAGGTGACGCCGCGGCTTGCCGCCGCGCTCCAGACCGTGCCCGGCATCCGCGAAGTGGCGGAAATCTGAGCGGCCGGCCAGAGCGGGCGTCGGCGCGGTTGACGCGCCGGCTGGCTCGCCGGCAAGCGGGCCGACGAAAGATTAATATTCCGCGCTCGACTTGACATTGTCACGTTAACTATTATGACCGACGCCGCCAATATTTTAGTCGCGCCAGTGTTATTTTACTTGCGCCAGTAATGCCCCACGTTGTATTTAAATATTAAGCTAACTCGACGGTAATGTTAACGCGGCGCTGGCCTGAACCAGGCGCCGGACGAAATCGGGGGTTGAGTCGCGATGGCCGGACGTAGCGGTGGCGCACAAAGTCGCCCGGGGTGGGTGCTCGAAGCCGACCTCGATCCAGTCGATGAGCAGTTGCGGCGCCGTCGCTGGCGCATCCTGCGCGCCGTGCTGCCGATCGGTCACGGTCTCGATCCGCTGCCGACCTGGGTGAAGACGCCGGAGCAATTCGTCGGCTGGCTGATCGGCCGGCTGAGTCCCGCGGGTCTCCGGACCTATTTCGAGGATCTCGAGGAGATCGCGAAGCAGACTTGCGATCTCGAGCTGCTGCGGCTGGCGCGTCGCTATCAGGGCCAGCGTTGATTCGTCGCGAGACTCGACGCGTTCGCGCTTGAGCGCCGCGGCGGAATCACTCTAAGGTTTCGAACGCGTGACAACGGCGTGCCGGCGAGGGCCTTATGGGTTGCAGCGGCCAGTTGATCTATCGGCAAGCCAAATTCTCGGTCGGTCAGATCGTCCGTCATCGCCTTTATCCGTTCCGCGGCGTGATCTACGACGTCGATCCGATCTTCAACAATTCGGAAGAATGGTATCAGTCGATCCCGGCGGATCGGCGGCCGTCGAAGGACCAGCCGTTCTACCACCTGCTGGCGCAGAATGCCCAGGGCGGGCCATACGAGGCCTATGTCTCGGAGCAGAACCTGCTGCCGGACTCGGAGAACGGACCGATCAACCATCCGATGATCGATGTCATGTTCGAGAAGATCGCCGGCGACCGGTATCGGCTGCGGCCGCAGCGCCAGCAGTAGGCCTCGATTACTTCCGCTTCCAGGTGAAGACCGAGGAGACGGCGTAGTTCCAGACCGAGCCGACGATAACGCCGGCCACGCTGGCGAGCCATGGGATGCCGGCGATGCCGGCGAGCCAATGTGCGTCGCCCCCGAACACGAACGCGGCGAATCCGACATTGGCGATCGCACCGAGCGAGCAGATCACGTAGAACGAGAACAGGCCGCGCCATAGACGCCAGCCCTTGAGCCGCTGGTCACGATAAGTGAACAGGTTGTTGAGGAAGAAGTTCGAGGTCATCGCCACGACGGTGGCGACCGCCTGGGCGAGCACGAAGCCGGCGCCGGCCGCTAGCACGGCCCACAGCACGATCAGGTCGACGATGACACCGAGCGCGCCGATCGTCGCGAACAGCGCGAAGCGCACCGGCACGATATGGCCGACCAGCTTGTCGGCCAGTAGCATGCCGAACTCCCACGTCACCATGGTGTCGAGCTTGCTTTCGCCGTAGCGCCGGTTGCGGAACTGGTATGGCAGTTCTTTCAGCCGCGGCGGTTCCGGCAGCGATGCCAGCAGATCGAGCAGGATCTTGAATCCCTGGCCCGAAAGATCACGCACGCCGGCCTCGAACATGTCGCGCCGCAGCATGAAGAAGCCGCTCATCGGATCGGCGATCTCGGTCTTGCAGATGAGGCGCGATAGCCTGGTAGCGAAGCCGCTCATGCTGGCGCGGGTCTTGTTCCAGTCACCGAGGCCGCCACCGGTCACGTAGCGCGAGCCGACAACGATGTCGCAGGGCTCGTGGCGCAACGCGTTGAGCATGCCCGGCAGCAAGGATTCGTCGTGCTGCAGGTCGGCATCCATCACGGCGACGAAGGGCGAAGCCGAGGCGAGAATGCCCTCGATGCAAGCGGTGGAGAGGCCGCGCCGGCCGATGCGCTGAAGGCAACGGACGCGCGCGTCGTTGCGGCCGATTTCACGCACCAGCTCGGAGGTGCCGTCGGTCGAATCATCGTCGACGAAGATGGCTTCCCAGCGCGTGCCGGCGAGCGCCAGCTCGAGGCGCTCCAACAGCGGCGCGATGTTGTCGCGCTCGTTGAGGGTCGGGATCACCACGGTGAGCTCGGCGGCCCGCGCGGGCAGGGCCTGCGGTTCGATCCGGCGGGCGGTGGCTTCGCTCATCGTCGCGTCCTTGGCGGCAAAATGCCCCGATTCGCCCTGATTCCTCAAGGCTTAATGCGTCACAGGCCGGTCGCGGAATTCCCGGCATTGTAATAGGATCGCGACCGGCAGGAGGACCCTAGCAGCCCATGGTTAAGCGCGCGTTGATCACCGGCATCACCGGCCAGGACGGGTCCTATCTGACCGAATTGCTGCTGGCCAAGGGCTATGCGGTCCACGGCATGCTGCGGCGGGCGAGCTCGTTCAACACCGACCGCATCGACCACCTTTATCACGATCCGCACGTCACCGGCGCCAACCTGACGCTGCATTACGGCGACCTGTCGGACGGCACGGCGCTGCGCCGCGTGCTGGAGAAGGTCCAGCCCGACGAGGTTTACAATCTCGGCGCCCAGAGCCACGTCAAAGTGTCGTTCGAGGTGCCGGAATACACCGCCGACGTCGACGCGCTCGGCACGCTGCGGGCGCTTGAGGCGCTCCGGGACCATGTTGCCCATAGCGGCCGCGCCGTGCGCTTCTATCAGGCCGGCTCGTCGGAGATGTTCGGCGGCGCCAAGCCGCCGCAGAACGAAGCGACGCCCTTCGAACCGCGCAGCCCCTATGCCGCCAGCAAGGTCGCGGCGCATTGGTACGCGGTCAACTATCGCGAGGCCTATAAGCTCTTCATTTGCAACGGCATCCTCTTCAACCACGAGAGCCCGCGCCGCGGCGAGACGTTCCTGTCGCGCAAGGTGACGCGCGCCGCCGGCCGCATCAAGGAAGGGCTTCAGGACAAACTCTATCTCGGCAATCTCGACGCGCGGCGCGACTGGGGCTTCGCCGGCGACTACGTCGAGGCGATGTGGCTGATGCTGCAGCAGGACACGGCCGACGACTACGTGATCGCCACCGGCCAGTCCCATACCGTGCGCGAGCTGGTCGAGATCGCCTTCGGCGAGCTCGGTCTCGACTGGAAGAGGCACGTCGAGCTCGACGCCCGCTACCTCCGGCCGACCGAGGTCGACGCGCTCGAAGGCGACGCGTCGAAGGCGCGCAAGCGGCTCGGCTGGCGACCGAAACTGGACTTCAAGACGCTGATCAAGGTGATGGTGAAGCACGATCTCGATCTGGCGCAACAGGAGAAGACGCTGCAGCGTGCCGGCTACGAGAGTCCCGCCCGCGGCGCCGCTTCGACGGGCGTGGGCTGATGCGCGAGCCCAAGACGGCGCCGGCGACGCCGGTGATTTTTCCACTCGCCGGCAAGCGGGTGCTGGTCGCCGGCCATCGCGGCATGGTCGGCAGCGCCGTCGTGCGCCGCCTCGACGGCGCCGGCTGTACGGTCCTGACCGCCGGCCGCGCCGAGGCCGATCTGCGCCGGCAGGACGCCGTCGAGGCGCTGATGCGCAAGCTGAAGCCCGATGTCGTCTTCGTCACCGCGGCGACGGTCGGCGGTATCCTCGCCAATTCGATGCGGCCGGCGGAATTCCTCTACGACAACCTGATGATCGCCGGAAACCTGATCGATGCGGCGCGCCAGGCCGGAGTCAAGAAGCTGCTCTATCTCGGATCGAGCTGCATCTATCCGCGCCTCGCCAAACAGCCAATGGTCGAAGCCGAGCTGCTCTCCGGTCCGCTCGAGCCGACCAACCAGTGGTACGCCGTCGCCAAGATTGCCGGCCTCAAGCTCTGCGCCGCCTATCGTCGGCAATGGCGCTGCGATTTTATTTCCGCCCAGCCCACGAACCTCTACGGTCCCGGCGACCGCTACGATCTCGAGGGCAGCCACGTCATCCCGGCGTTGATCATGAAGATCGACCGCGCCAAGCGCGAGAACGCGCCTTCGGTCGAGATCTGGGGCAGCGGCAAGCCGCGGCGCGAGTTCCTCCATGTCGACGATCTGGCGGATGCGCTGATTTTCCTGATGGAGCGCTATTCCGACGAGAGCCACGTCAATGTCGGCTGCGGCGAGGATATGACCGTCGCCGAGCTTGCTCAGACGATCGCTGAGGTCGTCGGTTATACCGGCGGGTTCCGCTTCGACATGTCGAAGCCAGATGGCGCGCCGCGGAAGCTGCTGGACACGCGCAAGCTAGAGGCGCTCGGCTGGCGGCCGCGCATCCGGCTCAAGGAGGGCCTCGCTGACGCCTATCGCTGGTATCGTGAACGGCGGTCGCAGCGGTGATACGCGGCCCCTGACGGAACGGGCGCGAATATGACAGGGATTTCGTTCCGCCGAGGTTCGTCACAGCCGTGGAATTGCATGGATCTCACTCGCCGAGCATGATTCCGGCTTCGATGCCAGCCTCGCCGGCAGCAATCTTTTTGCCATCGCCGAGGCGGCAGCGCTTGACCTCGATGAAGCCGCCCTGGGCATAGATGCTGAAGTCCTCGGCAGTCGAGGCGACGATCTGGCCCGCCTTCAACCCGCGCACCGCGCCAAAGGTCGCGGCCGGGCGCTTGCGCGCGTCGAAAAGCTGGAGCTTCTGGCCGCGATAGGTGGTCCAGGCGCCGGGCGAGGGGTCGCAGCCGCGGACCAGGTCGTAGATGCGGTCGACTGAACTCGACCAGTTGATGTGCGCTTCTCGTTCGCGCACCCAGCCTTCGTAGGTCGCGAGGCTCTCGTCCTGCGGATGCTCGCGCGCGCGGCCTTCGGCCACCGCCTCCGCCGTCTCGATCATCGCCGCGACGCCCATATGGAAGATCTTGTCGAAATAGAGTGTGCCGACGGTATCGTCGGGACCGATCTCGACCTCGCGCTGCAGGATGATGGCGCCCTCATCGAGACCATCGGACGGTCGCAAGACGGTCAGGCCAGTCTTTTTCTCGCCGTTGATCACCGACCAGTTGATCGCCGACGGCCCGCGGTGCAACGGCAGTAGCGATGGATGGAACAGGAGCATGCCGTGCTTCGGCAAGCGGACGAAAGCCTGTGGCAGGAACTGCGTGACGAAGGCGAGCAGGCCGATATCGGCCTTGAGATCGCGCAACGTCTCGAGTGCTTCCGATGTGCCGTAATTCTGGAAATGGAAAACCGGTATCTGATGCTCGATCGCTGCCGCCTTGAGCGGATCGGTTTTGCCGCCCGGATGCTCGGGCGGACTGAAGATGCCGACGATCTGGTCGCCGCGACCGAGAAATGCATCGAGTACGGCTTTGCCAAAAGCCTGCTGACCGACAATGACTACGCGCATTTTTTTATCCTCTCCCGGCCTTCATTTAACACGCGCTGCATCGCAGCAAAAGAGGTCGCCGAGGGTGGCGAAGGCCGGATGCAATGCACTAGATGCGAGCCGTGGAAGCGCGACAATCGGCATCGATCCTGTAAAGCGCGCCAGCGACCGGACTGTATCGGCAAGGCTTATGGTTGTGTCTGTCGTCTCACTTACAACCATTGCGCGAACTGGAATGGTGCGTGCCCGCAAGGCAGCGAGCGCCGTCAGTGCGTGGCTCTGTGCACCGAGATAGCTGCCCGTGACCAACAGGGCGGGCGAGCCGAGCGCGCTGATCCAATCGATCACGGTATGACGCGCGGCAATCGGCGACATCACGCCGCCTACGCCCTCGATGACGACCAGGTCGGCGCTCCCGCTCACGCGACGCGAAAATGAGACTACGGCGTCGAAGTCGACTTGCTTGCCTTCGGCGGCGGCGGCCGCATCGGGCGCCAGCGGCGCGGCGAAGCGCCAGGGCGCGATGCGATCCAGATTGGCAGACGTAATCGGCTCGCCCATTGCCGTGAGGAGCGCACCGGGATCGCTCGCCGCTGCCCGTGCCGGATCGAAGCCGCTGGCGAGCGGCTTGAAGGCGGCGACGGCTCGTCCGCGGCGGCGTAGTTCGGCGATCAAGCCGCAGGTGACGAAGGTCTTGCCGACATCGGTGCCGGCGCCGGTGACAAAGATCGTACTCACGCCAGCACGCGGTCATGCACCAGCTCGGCCAGGCGGTCGATGTCGGCGTCGGCGTGGGCGGCGGTGAAGGCAAGACGCAGGCGGGCCGTACCCTCTGGCACGGTCGGCGGCCGGATGGCGACGACAAGAAAGTCTTCGTCCTCAAGCCGCCGCGAAGCGGCGAGTGCGCGCTCAGCCGTGCGCAGCACTACCGGCACGATCGCGCTCTGCGCCTCGGGCAGGCCGGCGGCCGCGGTGAATCGGCGGGCATTGCGCAGCGGCTTTGCGACCAGATCGTGGTCGTCGGCAATGATGTCCAGCGCGGCGGTCGCGGCAGCGACAGTCGCTGGCGGCAAGCCGGTCGAATAGACAAAACTGCGGGCGCGGTTCTCGATCAAGTCGGTCACCGTGCGCGAGGCACAAAGATAGCCGCCATAGCCGCCGACGGCCTTGGACAACGTGCCCATTTGCAATGGCACCTCGGGCAGTTCGTCATGCGCAAACCGCGAACCACGGCCATCGCCGATCACGCCAAGGCCGTGCGCGTCATCGACCAGCAGCCAGGCATCATGCCGTCGCGCGAGTGTCGCGAGTGCCGGCAGCGGCGCTAGATCGCCGTCCATCGAGAAGACGCCATCCGTAGCGATGATCGCGTTGGCGTGCTGCGGTCGGAATTCAGCGAGCAGCGCCGCCGCGTGCGCCATGTCGTTGTGGCGGAAGGCGAGCACATTGGCGCGCGCCAGCCGCGCTCCGGCCCACAGGCACGCATGCGCCAGCTCGTCGATCAGCACAAGATCGTCCTTGCCGACAAGCGCCGGAATGATTCCGGCATTGGCGAGGTAACCCGAACCGAAGACGCAGGCCGCGTCCGTCTGCTTCAGGCTCGTCAGGCGAGATTCCAGCGCCGCAAACAGCGGATGGTTGCCGGTGACGAGGCGCGATGCGCCGGCACCGGCGCCGTAGCGCTCGAGCGCGCCGATTGCTGCTTCTTTTACTTTCGGATGATGAGAAAGATTCAGGTAATCGTTGCACGAGAATGAAATGAGCCGCCGGCCGTTGCGCGCCACGTAAATGCCGTCGGTGCGTGCGCTCTCGATCAACCGGCGGCGCAGCTGTCGCGCTTCGAGATCGCGAAGCTTCTGGGCGGCGAAATGGTCGAGTGCGGTCACGGAGCTTCCGCTTGACGATGAGGCCCTGTAGCCTTAACCCGACAGCGCGTGAAAGCAAAGCCGGAAGGAAGCCCCATGCCGAACGATGCCGAGCCGCGCGACATGCGGCACGATTGGACACGGGCCGAAATTGCCGCGCTCTACGACCTGCCGTTCGGCGATCTGATCTTCCGCGCTCAGACGCTTCACCGCCGCTATTTCGCGCCCAACGAGGTCCAGCTCTCGACGCTGCTATCAATCAAAACCGGCGGCTGTCCGGAGGATTGCGCCTATTGTCCGCAAAGCGCGCATTACGAGACCGGCGTCGACGCCGCGAAGCTGATGGACGTTGATGATGTGATCGCAGAGGCGCGTGCGGCGAAGGCGCAGGGCGCGCAGCGTTTCTGTATGGGGGCCGCCTGGCGCGAGCCCAAGGATCGCGATCTCGATGCGGTCTGCGCCATGGTCGCCGGAATCAAGGCGTTGGGTCTCGAGACCTGTGCGACCCTCGGCATGTTGACCCGCGGGCAAGCCGAACAGCTCAAAACGGCCGGCCTCGATTACTACAACCACAATCTCGACACGGCGCCGGAATACTATGGCACGATCATCAGCACGCGCGTCTATCGAGATCGTCTCGACACGCTCGAACGTGTGCGCGCAGCCGGCATGAAAGTCTGCTGCGGAGGCATAGTCGGCATGGGCGAAGTCCGCGAGCACCGGATCGGTATGATCGCAGCGCTGGCGAACCTGCCCGAGCATCCCGACAGCGTGCCGATCAACATGCTGGTCAAGGTTGCTGGCACGCCATTGGCCGATGCCGCCGCGCTTGACGAACTCGAATTCGTTCGTACCATCGCGGCTGCGCGCGTCTGCATGCCCAAGTCGGTGGTGCGGCTTTCGGCCGGACGCGAAGGCATGGACGAGGCGCTCCAGGCGCTGTGCTTCCTCGCCGGCGCGAATTCGATCTTCTGCGGGTCGCGGCTGCTGACGACGCCCAATCCGGCGCACGACACCGATCGCATCATGATGGATCGGCTCGGATTGTCGCCGATGGGGTCGTGAGGCGCCGCGCCGCGCGAGCGCCATCCGCGCCGCTCGCGGGTTTCGATCATCTTTGGCTGCCTTACGCGCAGATGCAAACAGCGCCGGCACCGCTGCCGGTCGCCCGCACCGAAGACTGTCGTATTCATCTCGCCGATGGCCGTGTGCTCATCGATGGCATCGCGTCATGGTGGACGGCGTGCCACGGCTACAACCATCCGCATATCCGCGACGCCATCGCGCGCCAGCTCGAAATTCTACCGCACGTCATGATGGCCGGCCTCGTGAACGAGCCGGCGGCGCGGCTTGCCGGCCGGCTGGCGGCGATGCTGCCCGGCGATCTCGATCATGTGTTCTTCTCGGATTCGGGGTCAGTAGCGGTCGAGATCGCGCTCAAGATGGCAACGCAGTTTTTTCTCAATCGCGGCCAAACGGGCCGTGACCGCTTCGTTTACTTCGCCCATGGCTATCACGGCGATACGTTCGGTGCGATGGTGGTCAGCGACGGCCGTACCGGCATGCATGGCCGTTTCGGCAATCAAGCGCAGCGTCATTATCTCCACGAGCTGCCGCGCGGTGCGGCTGGCGAGGAAGCGCTCGATAGATTTCTGGCCGGTCATGATCGCGATCTCGCCGGGTTGATCGTCGAGCCGCTGGTGCAGGGTGCCGGCGGCATGTTGTTCCATGAGCCACAAGTCCTGCGTCGCTTGCGCCGCGTCGCCGACCGCCACGATCTTCTACTGATCTTCGACGAGATCTTCACCGGCTTCGGCCGCACGGGCCGCATGTTCGCGATGGAAGAGGCGGACGTCGTGCCTGATTTCGTTACGCTATCGAAAGCGCTTACCGGCGGTACTTTGCCGCTGGCGGCGACGATTGCGCGCCGCAAGGTTTACGAAGGCTTTCTTTCCGATGATCCGCAGGACGCGCTGATGCATGGTCCAACTTTCATGGGCAATGCGCTGGCGTGCGCGGCCGCAAACGCCTCGCTCGATCTTTTCGAACGCGAGCCACGGTTGGCGCAGGTCGCGGCGATCGGGCGGCAGCTCGCGGAAGAGCTCGAACCGTGCCGCAATGCGGCTGGTGTCAAGGACGTACGCGTCAAGGGCGCTGTCGGTGTGGTCGAATTCGAGTCTACCGAACCCATCCCAACATTGCGCGACCGGTTTGTCGCCGAAGGTGTCTGGATCCGGCCGTTTGGCCGCGTGATCTATCTGACGCCGGCGTTCACCATCGGCCCGGACGACTTAGCGGCGCTCACCGCAGTGATCCGGCGCGTCGTCATAGATTCGTGATGATGACGACACGCGCCATCTGCATCAATGCAGCTGAGCGGGCGTCTCCGTGCGGTAACTTGGGATGATCGCGCTGGCCTGGTGATGGATCATGCGCCAGATGCCGTCTTCTCGGATGAAAACGTTGGTCGCTGCAAGCACGCCGCTGCCAGCGAGTTCCTCCTCGCACAGCACGATTGCAAGGTCGCCATAAATGTGCGCGCGCCAGTCATGGCAGGTGATGCGGAAGTCCGGATCGCCGAGAACGCGGCGCCAGCTTTCCATTACCGCCTCGCGGCCTTCGATTGCGGACCATCCCGGATGCAGACAAAGGACGGCAGCTCGTCGCGCCCAGACTGCGTCCATGCCGGCATAATCGCCGCGACCAAATGCCCGATAGAATTCGAGGTTCGCGGCGAGTACGGCCTCCGCATCGGTCATGGGCGGGCGGCGAGAGGACAGGGACACGCGATGGACTCCACATCCAATATTTTTGGATTAGGTGTCGCAACCATCTCATATTTTCAGCGGCCGTCAGTCCCAATTTTGAGGCAGGGCTTTGTTCGGCACTGCCAGTGGTATCCAAGCTTCTAACCCGGCCGAGCGCCGGCCGATGCGGCATATTGGCGTTATCGGGTGGTTGGGTAGACCGGCGAGAATAGGTCGCTTGCACGATCGCGGGCGCGTCGCTATATTGCGAACGCTTCGCATTTGCAACTAGGGTCGCTCTCGCCATGCTTGCGGTCGCCGTCATCGTATTTCGTGAGGTCCTCGAGGCTGCGCTGATCGTCAGTATCGTTCTAGCGGCAACGGTGGGCGTGCCGCGGCGCAGCCGCGTGGTTGTCCTTGGCATTGTGGGCGGGGTGGCTGGCGCCACGCTCGTAGCCGCGTTCACCGGCGAGATTGCTGGCGCGGTGGCCGGTATGGGGCAGGAGCTATTTGACGCCGCCATCCTATTCACCGCCGTCGGCATGCTTGGCTGGCACAATGTCTGGATGCAACGACACGGCCGCGAATTGGCAGCTTCGGCGTCGGCGGTTGGGGCGGCGGTCCGCAGCGGCGCTCGGCCGCTTTATGCGCTGGGTCTGGTCGTCGGACTAGCAGTGCTGCGCGAAGGCTCCGAAATCGTACTGTTCGTTTACGGTATTGCTGCTGCCGCTGGCACCGGCGCGCTGGCTGAGTTGGCCGGCGGCGTGCTCGGCCTAGTCTGCGGCGCTGCGGCCGGTGCTACGCTCTATTGGGGCTTACTGCGGATTCCACTGCGGCATCTCTTTGCCGTGACGGGCTGGCTAATCCTGCTGCTCGCAGCCGGCATGGCGTCGCAAGGTGCGGCCTTCTTGAATCAGGTTGGTCTGCTGCCGTCGCTCGGCGGCGTGTGGTGGAACAGCTCTTTTTTGCTGAGCGAAAACAGCCTCATTGGCAAGATGCTTCATGCTTTGGTCGGCTATGTCTCGCATCCGCTCGGTATTCAAGTCGCGTTCTATCTCGGCACAATCGCGGTTATCAGCGTGTTCATGCGCCTCGGTCGCCAGCGGCCGAACTCAGACTTGGCGCCGCTCAAGCCGGCCGAATAGAGCCGCGATTTTGGTGAAAGACAGCTACGTTCTGCCCGTCTGACGGCGGATATGCCACCAGACATAAGCGCCGACGAAAATCGCACCAGCGACGGCAACACCGATCATCAGCGGTTCGAAGTTACGCATCCGGTCGATCAGCACGAAGATGGTTTTGCCCAGCCAATAGGCGAGGGTGCTCCAAAATCCGACCCATAGTGCCGCGCCAATGCAGTTGAAAGTGAGGAACCGCACCCAATGCATGCCGAGGCTGCCGGCTGCAATGCCGTTGAGCTGACGTGCAATGACGATGAAGCGGGCGATGACAATCACCGGCGCGCCATAATGCTGGACGAAGCGTTCAACATGGGCCAATCGCTTCGACGTGATGCCGATGCGACTGCCGTAGCGGATGAGCAGGCTGTGCCCTCCGCTGTGCCCGATCAGGAACCCAACGTTGTCGCCGAACACCGCGCCGAGCCAGGCGACGCCGGCGAGCAGCCAAATATTAAGTGCGTGTTGTCCGGCGACCGCGGCGCCTGTCACGAGCAGCGTTTCGCCCGGAACTGGCAGGCCGAAATCTTCGAGGAAAATGCCGAGAAAGACGGCGAGATAGCCGTAATCAGCAAGATAGTGATGGATCGCGTGCGAGAGATCGGCAGACACGGATTCACGGAGTGGTGGATGGTTGCGCCTATTTAGGGCGAAAGCGGGGATTGGGCAACGTACGTTCGCCCGCAGACCGGCGTGATGGGTCAGACCGCATTTGTCGGCATCGATATGCGTCGTTTACGGCTTCCGCGCCTTTTTGTCTCTGGTGCATAATTCTTGCCTATGGCTCGCGCTCGCGAGTCACCATTGCCGAATCCGGAGGGAAAGCGATGAAGCGACGAGATCGCGTGGTTTTCGCACTGGCTGCGATCACGGCAGTCGCTGGCGCCGGCGCGCCAGCCCGAGCGGCAAGTCAAACGCTGACAATCTTCGCCGCGGGCACGCTCGCAGTGCCGTTCAAACAGGTCGACCAACTGTTCGAACAGAAATATCCCACCGTGGAAGTGCAGCCGCAATTCGGTGGCAGCGTTAAGATGGCGCGCCAGATCACGGATCTGCACCGTGACGCCGATATTCTCGCGGTAGCCGATTACAATGTCATTCCGAAATATCTTTTCGGCGGCAACGGCAAGACGGCCTATACCGACTGGTATGTCGGTTTCGCGCGCAACGCGATAACCTTCGTCTATACGGACCAGAGCAAATTCGCGCGCCAGATCACGCCGCAGAACTGGTACCGCGTGCTGGCGCGCAAGGGCGTCGAGATCGGGCGATCCAATCCGAACACCGATCCGTCCGGCTACCAGACGGTACAAATGCTGAGCCTAGCCGAGAAGCACTACCGTTCGCCCGGCCTCGCCAAGGAAGTTCTTGCCAACGCGCCGCTCAGCAACATGCGCGATACGGAAACGTCGCTGATCTCGGCGCTGCAGTTAGGGCAGATCGACTATCTCGCGATCTATCGCTCCGATGCGCTGCAGCATCATTTGAAGTTTCTCAACTTGCCGGTCCAAATCAATCTGAGCGATCCGAAATATGCAGCGTTCTATGCGCAAGGGGTTGCGCACACCAAGAACGGCGATCTCACCGGCAAGCCGATCGTCTACGCCATTACAATCGTCGCCAACAGCCCCAACAAGTCGCTGGCCGAGAAATACATCGCCTTCCTGCTCGGCCCTGCTGGGCGGAAAGTGCTGAGTGCCGACGGCTTCGGCACCTTTGCGCCGGCCTACGCGGTGGATTCGGCCAAGATGCCCGGCGCTCTGCGTCCGCTCGTCAAGCCGTGGCCCAATTCGTGATCCCGGCTAGATGCCGATGACGGTTGCCGCGCGGCCATGGGCGGCTGGCGTCCGCGGCGGCTCGCCGGCGGTCCTCTTGGTAGCGTGGTTATGCGGCGGGCTGCTGCTGGCATTCATTCTACTGCCATTGATCCAACTGTTCGCTGTCCAAACGGGCGGCAGCATGCTGCAGGTGGCGCGCCAAGCGGATGTCCGCGATGCTCTGGCGCTGAGCGTGGGCGCATCACTGCTCACGGCATTCGTCGCAGGCCTGTTCGGCGTACCGCTCGCTTACCTGTTGGCGCGGGTGAATTTCCGCGGCCGTACCGCCGTTGCGGCGGCGATCGATCTGCCACTCACCGTGCCGCACACCGTCGCTGGTATTGCGCTTCTTATGGTCTTCGGCCGCCACGGCGTCCTCGGCGAACCGCTGGAGACGCTGTTCGGGTTGCGTTTCTGGGGCACGTTGGCCGGTATCGTGGTCGCCATGCTGTTCGTATCGGTGCCGTACACCGTCAACGCAGCGCGGATCGCCTTCGAAGCGGTCGACCCTCGGCTGGAAATGGTGGCGCGCACGCTCGGGATGGGGCCACTGCAGGCGCTATGGCGGGTCACGCTTCCGCTTGCTTGGCGCGGCATCGCGACCGGTCTGACACTGACCTTCGCGCGATCGATCAGCGAATTCGGCGCGGTCGTGATTCTGGTCTATTATCCAATGACTGCGCCGGTGCAGATTTACGAAATGTTCCTCAATTACGGCCTCGAAAGCGCCTCGGCGGCGGCGGCCCTGCTGTTGCTCGTGTCGCTCGTGCTGTTTATCGCCTTCCGGCATTTTGCCTACGGCCGCCGTTTGATCGCCGGCAGCGGGAGATGAGCGCGCTCGCGCTGGCCGAAGTCTCACTTGCGCTCGGCTCCTTCACCCTCGGCGAGATCTCGTTCACCCTAGAAGGTCCCGAAATACTGGTCGTGCTCGGTCCCAACGGCGCTGGCAAGTCGGTACTGCTGGAGACGATCGCCGGATTCCATCGTCCGGCGTGCGGCCGCATCATCATCGGCGATCGCGATGTCACGGCACTGCCGCCTGAACGTCGTCGAGTCGGGTTTCTCGTGCAGAATTTCGGTCTATTTCCGCATTTGACCATCGTTCAAAACGTCGCGCTCGCTGCTCGCGGGGCTTCCAGCGACGGGGCGGCACCGGCTATCGGTGAGCTTCTCGCCCGTTTCGGTATCGCGCACCTCGCCGAGGCCAGCCCATTGGTGCTCAGTCCTGGCGAAAAGCAACGCGTAGCACTGGCGCGGGCGCAGGCATGTCGTCCCGACGTGTTTCTGTTGGATGAGCCCTTCGCGGCGCTTGATGCGCCGGCGCGCGACGAACTCCGGCTCGAGCTTCTCCGGTTTCTCCGCGCAGCCCGGATACCGGCCCTATTCGTGACGCACGATCATACCGATGTCGCCGCCCTGGGAGATCGTGTCGCGATTATGCGCGAGGGCAGAATCCTGCAGCTTGCTGCCAGTTCTGAGGTCTTCCATCGACCGCTGAGTCGAACGGTGGCCGAGATCGTGGGGATAGAGAATATTCTGGCAGGACGAATCACGAGCCGCGATCCGCGCGGACTCCGTGTGGCGGTTGGCGGCCAGATCTTTTGGGCGGTTGGCGACGGGCCCGGCGGCAGCGAGGTCGATCTGGCCGTCCGGGCGGATGCCATCCGCTTGGTGGCAACGGATGATAGTGCCGTCGCGGCCGAGAATCGCATCCCGGCGACGGTCGTGGCATTGCACAACCTCGGCGTGCTGACGAAGGTCACGCTCGATGCCGGCATTCGCCTGATCGCCTGCCTGATGACGCGTGACGCGGCTGAGCTCGGACTTGCGCCTGGCGCGGCAATAGTGGCGCTGATCCGCGCCGCGGATGTACATCCGCTCGTGCCCTAGACTCCGGCGGCGCGGCAAGCCCATATAAGTATCATGGGCGACAATCGGGAACGGCCACGGCCAGTGCCGGTAAGCGGCCAATCGGCCGAAGTCACGGCTTTTCTAGCGAAGCTCGATAGGCTGCCGGTGCGACCGCGGCCGGCTTCGGCGAAAGGTCGACTGATATTCGCGATGGACGCGACGGCAAGCCGTGAACCGACCTGGGATCGCGCTTGTCGGATTCAGGGTGAGATGTTCGAGGCCGCGTCGGGTCTTGGCGGCATCGATATCCAACTCGTCTATTACCGCGGCTTCGGCGAATGCAAGGCAAGCCGCTGGTTGCACGCTGCAGCCGAGCTGCACGATGCTATGCGCGCAGTGTCCTGCGTCGCTGGTGAGACGCAAATTGAGCGCGTCTTGCGCCACGCGATTGCACAGGCCGACGCCGATCGGCTCGACGCCCTGGTGTTCGTCGGCGACGCGATGGAGGAGACGTCCGACACGCTGGTGCAACTTGCGGGTGAGCTCGCGTTGTTAAACGTGCCCGTGTTTGTTTTTCACGAAGGCGGCGAAGCCGTCGCCGCTCGGACCTTTCGGGAGATCGCACGGCTTTCACGGGGTGCCTATTGCCCGTTCGATTCTGCCAGCGCCTCCGAGCTCAAGGCATTGCTTGGCGCGGTTGCCGCCTATGCTGCCGGCGGTCGCCAGGCTCTCGTCGATTACAGCCGCAAGGCAGGCGGAGGCACGCTGCTCCTGGCACGCCAGATCGGCGGTCCATGATCTATCTGATCGCCGGTGTTGGCGTTCTGGCGGCGCTGTTCTTGGTCGCACGCGCTTTCGTCGCCGCGGACCCCGCACGACTTAGTCGCTTCATCACCTGGTTCCTTGGCGCACTTGCGGTTCTGGGCGCCGGCACGGCGCTGGTCCTTCTTCTATTGAGCGAACGATTGCTGCCGGCACTGGTCGCCGCTGGAACGCTCTCACCGGTCGCGATCCGGCTTTGGCGCCAATGGCGGACGCAAGCAGCGCCCGGCGCCAGCACGTCGCGCTCGTCGCATGTCGAATCGGAGATGATCGCAATGACCCTCGATCATGCCACCGGCGAGATGAGCGGTGTCGTCAAGCGCGGTACGCATGCCGGCCGTCGTCTGGAGCATTTGGGTGAGGCTGAACTGCTCGATCTTTGGCAACAATGCCGCGCGAGCGACGCCGACGGAACGCGGCTGGTTGAAGCCTATCTGGACCGCGCGGTTCCGGATTGGTGGGGGAAGGCATCCGCTGGCGCGCGCCGATCAAGCACCGGAGATCCAATGACGCGCGAGGAGGCCTACGCAATCCTCGGTCTCGCGCCAGGTGCCGGCGAAGCTCAAATCCGCGACGCACATCGCCGCCTGATGAAGAAGGTCCACCCCGATCAGGGCGGCTCCAATTATCTGGCGGCGAAGCTCAATCGCGCCAAGGACGTCCTACTCGGCGAATGACTATTTGAACAGTACCTACGTGCTGCGCGCCGGCCCGTATTATGGCAAATGCAAACGGATCGACTGGCCCGGCACGTGTTACGACTCGGTGAAACTGGCGAATCGCGTTGTTTTGTTCGCCGTAAGGCGGCGTCGTGCGACATTGCAGCGACAAGCTGTTGCAGCGCTGGGACTCAAAATAGCCACGATCGGCGGCTGGATTAGCGACCTGAAGCAGTATAAAAGCGGCGCACACGAGAGCAGAGACAGGACCGGAAACCATGGCGCAGCGCGTTCGCAAAGCAGTGTTTCCGGTTGGCGGCCTCGGCACGCGATTCCTCCCCGCCACCAAGGCGATGCCGAAGGAAATGTTGCCGGTGGTTGACAAGCCGTTGATCCAGTATGCCGTCGAAGAAGCGCGCGCCGCGGGAATCGAGGAATTCATCTTCGTCACCGGGCGGTCCAAGAGCGCAATCGAAGACCATTTCGATCACTCTTACGAGCTTGAAAGTACCCTGGAAGCGCGTGGCAAGACGGTGGAGATGGCCGCAGTCAAATCGTGGATGCCTGACCCGGGTCAGATTGCCTATACGCGGCAGCAGCATCCGCTCGGCCTGGGTCACGCCGTCTGGTGCGCCCGCGCCCTAGTTGGCGACGAACCCTTCGCCGTGCTGCTGGCTGACGACCTGATCTTGGCTGAGCAACCTTGCCTGCAACAGATGATCGAGGCACAGGAGAAAGTCGGTGGCAACATGGTTGCCGTGATGGATGTGCCGCCGGAGCAGGTAGGTCGCTATGGCGTGCTCGACGTCCTCAAGGACGATGGCAAGCTCGTTGCCGCGCGCGGTGTCGTCGAGAAGCCCCAACCCGCAAAAGCGCCATCGCGGCTCTGCATCATCGGCCGTTACATCTTGCAGCCCGAGGTGTTCGACGCGCTCGGCCAGATCGGCCAGGGAGCCGGCGGCGAGATCCAGCTCACCGACGCGCTGGCCAGGCTGATTGCGGCGAAGCAACCGTTCCATGGTTTGCGGTTCGCGGGCCGGCGTTTCGACTGCGGCGACAAGGTCGGATTTCTTGAGGCCAATCTCGCCTTCGCCCTGACCCGTCCGGAACTTGGACCGGCAGTCAAAGACATCATCAAACACTACGCGTGAGGTTGTGGCATGGCGACACGCGCCGACGAAGGGCACGTCTTCGATCCGACTATCCTGCGCGAATATGATATCCGCGGCGTCGTCGGCAGAACGTTGCACGAAGCCGATGCGCGTGCCATTGGCCGCAGCTTTGCCGCGGTGCTCACGGAAAAAGGCGGCCGTCGCGTTGCTGTCGGCCGTGACGGTCGGCTGAGCTCGCCGAGCCTTGAAACCGCGCTGGTCGCTGGCTTCGTCGAATGCGGCGTCGAGGTGGTGCGCATCGGCCTCGGCCCGACGCCCATGCTCTATTACGCGACACAAACGCTCGACGTTGCCGGTGGCGTGATGGTGACGGGCTCGCACAATCCGCCGACGCATAACGGCTTCAAGATGGTGCTCGCTCGGAAATCGTTTTTCGGCTCCGAGATCCAGCGCCTCGGCCGGATTGCGGCGGCCGGAGAGTTTCCATCGGGCCGTGGACGTATCGTCGAGCAACCAGTACTGGCTGACTATGTCGCGCGGCTGGCTGCGGATTACCGCGGCGGGCCGCGCGCGCTCACCGTGGCGTGGGACGCCGGTAATGGCGCGACCGGGGAGGCACTCCAGCTTCTTGTGAAGGCGCTTCCGGGGCGGCATCTGCTGCTCAATGAGACGATCGACGGTCGCTTTCCGGTTCATCATCCGGATCCGACCGAGCCGAAAAACATGCGGCAGCTTCAGGACACAGTGGTCCGCGAGAAATGCGATCTCGGTATTGCCTTCGACGGCGATGGAGACCGCATTGGAGTCGTCGATGGGCAGGGACGCATCCTCTGGGGCGACCAGTTCATGATCCTGCTCGCGGGCGAGATCATCGCCAAGCGGCCTGGTGCGACGATCATCGCCGATGTCAAGGCGAGCCAGACGCTGTTCGACGAGATTGCACGCATAGGTGGTACACCGCTGATGTGGAAGACCGGACACTCGCTGATCAAGGCAAAAATGGCGGAAGTCGGCGCGCCGCTTGCCGGTGAGATGAGCGGCCACATCTTCTATGCTGACGGCTATTACGGCTACGACGATGCGCTCTACGCCGCCGTGCGGTTGCTGGGTATTGTGGCGCGCGGCAACGAAAGCTTGGCGGCGCTGCGCGATCGCATGCCGGCGGTCGTGAATACGCCGGAGTTGCGCTTTCCGTGTGCCGATGATCGAAAGTTCAAGGTAATTGAAGAGGTCCGGGGCCGGCTTAAAGCGGCCAACGCCGATGTGATCGCCGTCGATGGCGTGCGGGTCAAGACCCGAGACGGCTGGTGGCTATTGCGGGCATCAAATACGCAGGACGTATTAGTGGCGCGCGCCGAAGGTCACGATATGGCGGCACTCAGACACCTCAAAGAATCACTCGCCGCTCAGCTCAAGGCCAGCGGCATCGTGCCGCCGCCGGAGTTCTATGGCGAATCGGCCTAGTTCCGGCTCGTTTCGGTTGGCGGCGGCATGCTCAGGTCAAGCTGGGGCGTCGCGAAATTGGCTGCCACCGACTGCATCGGCGGAATGACCGCGCATAGTTTGTGGTCGCGGAGCTTGGCTCGTAGCACGCGACAGGCGTGCTCCGCTTGCATCTCGGTAAACGCCGCGATTCGCGTCCGATAGAGCGGTTCTTTGTCGGCTGGTCCCGGCGGCAGGATATGTGCCGTCTTGCCTTTGAGGCGGAGCTTGGCGAGCGCGAGAGCGGCGGCACGTTCGGCGGCCTCTCGTTTCGCAAAGGCGCCCACCTGGATCTCCCATTCATGGCTTGTACGCAAGGCGCGGCGCGACATCGGCGTCGTCGTCTGCGCACGGGTCGGAACCGCAGCCTCGGCGCGTTCCACCGGGCTGAGTGCCGCGATCGTCGACGCTGCTTGCGTTGCAATGGCGTTGCCGACGCCGTCGTCGCTTGCTACGCGGATGTCGGAATCCGCCGGAACGACGCCGGCGAAGCCGTCATCCAATAGGTTGGCCATTTGCAGATCACGCGCATGCGCCGAGCTGCCGCCCATGATCACGCCGATTAGGCGGCGCCCATTGCGCACGGCCGATGCCGCCAGGTTGAAGCCTGATGCATGGATGTAGCCGGTCTTGATGCCATCCATGCCGGCGAAGCTTTCCATCAAGTGATTATGCGTCTCGTAGGTCGCGCCGTTGAACGCGAACTGCTCGGTGGCGAAGAAGCGATATTCCTTCGGATAATCGCGCCACAACGCCCGCGCCAGAGTGGCAAGGTCGCGGGCCGTGCTGATGTTCGGCGGATTTGGCAGGCCCGACGCGTTGCGGAACGTCGTCATTGTCATACCCAGCGCATGCGCGGTCGCCGTCATGTGCTGAGCGAAGGTTGACTCGGTGCCTGCTAGATTCTCGGCGAGCGTCACCGCCGCATCGTTGGCCGAGTGGGTGACGATCGCTAGGATCAGGTCGCGGACGGAGATATGTTCGCCCCGATGTAGCCCGAGCTTGGACGGCGCCTGGCGCGCCGCGTGCAGCGACACGGTGAACATGTCATCGAGTGAGATCTTATGCTGCTCCAAGGCCTGAAATGTCAGGTAGAGCGTCATCATCTTGGTAAGCGAAGCGGGATAATCGGGCCGGTCGGCATCGTGTGCGCTCAGCACCTTGCCGGTCTGCGCGTCGACGACAATCGATGAGGTATGCCCGACGGGGTAGAGCAAATGCAGCGCATGTCGGCGAGCGAATGCGGGCTGACCAGTGAGAACTACAAACAGGGCGGCGTAGAGAGCAAACCACCCCAGCCGGAATCGCGCACAACGCGGAGACGCCGCGGTCATCATCGTGTCTTCACCCCACCAACTACTAAATCTCCCCAAAACCCTAATTCCTCCCAAAACCATACCCGCGAATCGGAGCGGGCCGAGGTTATGTGGCAAGTACGAAGCCCTTTAGCAGATTAGGAATTCATGGAATCTGTGTCCAGTTATTCCGCGTTCCTCATGTAAAATTTTCAAAGAATTGCGGAGTATCCCAGAGGAACGACGATCTACAGCCATGATGGCATACCGAGATGGGTTCGCCCGCCTCCACCCCTTTGCATTGGTGCGGAAGCGTGGCAATATGTGCATGTTGCAGCGCAGCATAACGCCCAGCATGGGTTGGCGCCGCAAACCCCAATGGCACTTAGGAGGTCCGATGAGCCCGAAACCGAAGAAGCCGGCGGTGGTCGTCGCTGCGCCGCAGGCAGCCGCCGCGGAGACGAAGCGCGTCGCCAGTGAAACGGTATCTGCGCCAGAGGTCGCAGCCAAAGGCTATTACGACGAGATGACGGCGCTCTCGCAGGATAACTTCGACGCGGCGCTCAAGGCCAACGCCGCACTGGCCGAAGGCCTTGAAGCGATCGCCAACGAGGTAGTCGGTTTCGCCCGCCAGACGCTGGCGACCGCAGGCACGGCAACGAAGGAGCTGCTCGAAGCAAAGACGCTCGAGCGCGTGCTTGAGATTCAGGCCGACCTTGCAAAGAGTGGCTTGGGGGCGCTGGTCGAACGCACCGCACGGCTTTCCGAGTTGAGCATCGCGCTTGCGAACGGCGCGTGGGGACCGATCGGCGGTCGCGTCGAAGCGACCTTGGGCAAGCTGGCGAAATCCGCCGCGGCATAAATCCATGGTGCGAGCGCCCGGGTCTTCAGGCGGGCACTCGATCCTGTTGGCAAGTTCTTTGTCACTGCGTTAACCGCGGCGGCGTAGGTTGTCGCTGGATGTGCCGTGATTCGGCGGCGGCCAAGTGCAAAAGCCCCTTTTACGAGGCCGCCAGCTTCCAATATCATGGCTGAAGTAGCGAATTGGGCCGTCGGTCGGGTCCGGTCTGGCAGCTCGCGGGATGAGCGATATCGAGAAACGCAACGGCAACGAAGGCCCCTCGACGGGTGTCATCGTCAAGGCTAAGCCGAAGACGAAGAAGCCCTCGATGTACAAGGTGCTGATGCTGAATGATGACTACACGCCGATGGAGTTCGTCGTCCACATTCTCGAACGCTTCTTTGGCAAGAGCCGGGACGAGGCGACTCGGATCATGCTGCATGTCCATCGCCGTGGAGTCGGCGTCTGTGGTGTCTATACTTACGAAGTCGCCGAAACCAAAGTGACGCAGGTGATGGATTTCGCGCGTCAACACCAGCATCCCTTGCAATGCACACTTGAGAAGGACTGAACCGACGGCGGGCTAGTATCAGTAGAAGGATTGACACTCGATGTTGTCGCGTAATCTCGAAAAGACCCTGCACCGCGCTCTCGGCTATGCCAACGAACGCCGCCACGAATACGCGACCTTGGAGCACCTATTGCTGGCGCTGACCGAGGATCAGGACGCGATGGCCGTGCTGCGCGCCTGCACCGTCGATCTCGAGAAGCTTCGTCGCGAGCTGATCAATTACGTCGACAACGAGCTGATCAATCTCGTGGCGACGCATGTCGAGGATGCCAAGCCGACGGCCAGCTTCCAGCGCGTGCTGCAGCGGGCAGCGATCCATGTCCAGTCGTCCGGCCGAGAGGAGGTAACGGGCGCCAACGTGTTGGTTGCGCTTTTCGCTGAACGCGAAAGTCATGCCGTCTATTTCCTGCAGGAGCAGGACATGACGCGGTTCGATGCCGTGAACTATATCTCGCATGGCATCGCCAAGGCACCGGGCCGCTCGGAGAGTCGTCGCGTCCAGGGTGCCGAGGAAGAGGAGCGCAGCGAGAAGCAGCCGAAGCGGGCGCATGACGCGCTCGATGCCTATTGCGTCAATCTCAACAAGAAAGCACGCAACGGCAAAATCGATCCGTTGATCGGTCGCGAGGCCGAGGCTGATCGCACCATTCAAATTCTTTGCCGGCGCTCGAAGAACAATCCGCTTTATGTCGGCGATCCGGGCGTCGGCAAGACCGCCATCGCCGAGGGGCTGGCGCGCCGCATCGTGCAGCGTGAAGTGCCCGAGGTGCTGCAGAATGCGACGATCTATGGATTGGACATGGGCGCATTGCTAGCCGGAACGCGCTATCGCGGCGACTTCGAGGAGCGGCTCAAGGCCGTGCTGGCCGAACTCGAGGCCATGCCCGGCGCTATCCTGTTCATCGACGAGATTCACACGGTTATCGGCGCCGGCGCCACGTCGGGCGGCGCGATGGATGCGTCGAACCTTTTGAAGCCCGCGCTGGCCTCGGGCGCGATCCGCTGCATCGGCTCGACGACCTACAAGGAATACCGCAACTACTTCGAGAAGGATCGCGCACTGGTGCGGCGCTTCCAGAAGATCGACATCAATGAGCCGACCGTCGAGGATTCAGTCAAGATCCTGCGGGGCCTGAAGCCCTATTACGAGCGGCATCACCGTGTCCGCTACACCGCCGATGCGATCCGCGCGGCGGTCGAGTTGTCGAACCGCTACATCGGCGACCGTAAGCTACCTGACAAAGCCATCGACGTGATCGACGAAGTCGGTGCATCGCAAATGCTGCTGCCCGAAAGCAAGCGGCGGAAGACCATTACTGCGAAAGAAGTCGAGGCGGTGGTTGCGACCATGGCGCGGATTCCGCCGAAGAGCGTGTCGCGCGACGATCGCGAAGTGCTCAAGAATCTTGACCGTGATCTGAAGACGATGGTCTTCGGCCAAGACAAAGCAATCGAGGCCTTGACGGCGGCGATCAAACTCGCTCGTGCTGGCCTGCGCGACGCCGAGAAGCCGATCGGCAGCTATCTTTTTTCCGGTCCGACCGGCGTGGGCAAGACCGAGGTCGCGCGGCAGCTCGCGCGGACCCTCGGCATCGAGCTCAAGCGGTTCGACATGTCGGAGTACATGGAGCGGCATACGGTTTCGCGCCTGATCGGCGCGCCACCGGGCTATGTCGGCTTCGACCAGGGCGGCCTGTTGACCGATGCGGTCGATCAGCATCCGCATTGCGTCCTGCTGCTCGACGAGATCGAGAAGGCGCACCCCGACCTGTTCAACATCCTGCTGCAGGTGATGGATTACGGAAAGCTGACCGACCACAACGGCAAGAATGTCGATTTCCGCAACGTGATTCTTATCATGACCACCAACGCGGGCGCTTCCGATCTGGCGAAACCGGCGATCGGTTTCGGCAGCGACGTGCGCGTTGGTGACGACGAGGAAGCGATCAACCGGATGTTCACGCCGGAATTCCGCAACCGGCTCGACGCCGTGATCTCGTTCGCCGCGCTTACGCCAGAGACGGTGGGCCGCGTGGTCGACAAGTTCATCCTCCAGCTCGAGGAGCAGCTCGCCGACCGCAACGTCACTATCGAACTCGACGAGCCGGCACGGAAATGGCTCGCCGAAAAGGGCTACGACCGGCTTTACGGTGCGCGGCCGCTGGCCCGCATCATCCAGGAGCACGTCAAGAAGCCGCTGGCGGAGGAGCTGCTGTTTGGCAAGCTTGCCAAGGGTGGTGTGGTGCGGGTCAAGCGCGAAGGGGACAAGCTGGCCTTCGTTTACATCGAGGCGCCACCCAAGCTGTCGAGCAAGGACGCCGACGAGCAACCCGAACAGGAGCTCGTCGACCAGTAACCGGGAAGGCCGCCTGCGGGCAGCCTTCATCGTTTCGACCTACATCGCCGCGCCGGCGAGCCGCCACATATAAAGCGCGAGCAGCGAGCGATAGGGCGCGAAGAGCGCCGCGATACGGTTCGGCTGTCGACGGCGCGCGAAGCGCTTGAGGCCGCGGACCACCGCAAGATCGCCTTCAGGCCAGATGTCGAGCTCGCGACAATAGAAGATGGCGAGCATGTCGCAGGTCCACTGACCGATGCCCCAGATCTGGATCAGCTGCTCTGATCGCGCGGCGTGATCAAGCGACCGGATTTCGGCACCGTCGAGCAATCCAGCTGCATCGGCTGCGCCGAGATGACAGAGCGCCTTGATCTTGTTCCGCGACAGGCCGCATTGCTTGAGCAGCGCCGCGTTCGTGTCGCAGAAGAGCTCGCCAAACGCATCGCCGCCAGCGGTCTCGATACGCGTCCAGATGCTACGTGCCGCCTTTGCGGAAAGCTGCTGGCCGACGATGGCGCGGGCGAGGAATGCGGTGACACCCTTGTCTTGGCGCTCGGGAAACCAAATTGGCGCAGCGGCGATATGCGCTTCGAGGCTGGGCGATATCCCGGCGGCGATAGCCGCGAACCGCCGATGCAGTTCAGGATCCATCTCTGTCCCGCCGGAAGGGCGACAGGCCTTCTTCCAGCTCCTCCATCTCGCTCTTGACGGCAACGCTCTCGCGCTGGAGAAAATCCTCTACAGCTTGGCGGAAGCCCGCGTCGCGGATCCAATGGGCGCTGTAGGTCGGCTGAGGCAAATAACCGCGCTGGATCTTGTGCTCGCCCTGGGCGCCAGCCTCGACACGCTTGAGGCCGCACGCGATCGCGAACTCGATGGCGCGGTAATAGCATGCCTCGAAATGCAGGAACGGGAAATCGCCGATGCAACCCCAATTGCGGCCGTAGAGCGTATCGGAACCGATCAGATTGAGCGCGCCGGCGACATAGCGGTCGTCGTGCTTTGCCATCACTAACAGCACCCGGTTGGCCATGCGCTCGCCCAGGAGATCGAAGAATGCGCGGGTGAGATAGGGCGGGCCCCATTTCCGGTCGGAGGTCGAGATGTAGAAGCGGAAGAACGCATCCCAGTGCCGGCTCTTGAGATCGTCGCCAGAGAGCAACTCGATCGTGACGGCGGCATTCGCGTCCCGGCGCTCGCGCTTGATCTGTTTGCGTTTGCGGGCGTTGAGCACGGCAAGAAAATCATCGAAGGTGCTAAATCCCTGGTTTTCCCAATGGAACTGGCGACCGATGCGCCGCAGGAATCCAGCTGCGACGAACGCATCGCAGTCGTCGGCGGTCGGGAATGTGACGTGCAGAGATGAGACGCCTGTCCGTTTTGCTACTGCGACCAGTCCACCGATGAGCTGCCGTCGCGATTCCGGCGGTGCATTGGGATGCAACAGCAGGCGAGGTCCAGGTACCGGCGTGAAAGGCACGGCGACCTGGAGCTTGGGGTAATATCGACCGCCTGCGCGTTCATAAGCCGCAGTCCAACCGTGGTCGAAGACATATTCGCCGTAGGAATGGCTCTTGACGTAGAGTGGCGTCGCACCGATCAGCTGTCCATCACTGTCCTCAAGCAAAAGATGCTGCGGCAGCCATCCGGTCTCGGCAGTTGCCGAGCCGGATTGCTCGAGGGCCTGGAGAAACGCATGAGTGACGAAGGGATTGCCGCCGGCGCATGCATCCCAACCGGTCGGCTCAACCTCCGCCAGACTGTCGACGACCCGTAGCGTTAGCCGGTCGCCGCCATCCATCAGACCACCTCGAAAATCGCGTCGACCTCGACCGCCACGCCACCCGGCAGCGCCGCCACGCCGACGGCGACCCGTGAGTGCCGGCCCGCGTCACCGAACACCTCGACGAAGAGATCCGAGCAGCCGTTGACCACTTGCGGTTGCTGCACGAATTCGGGCGTGCTGGCGACGAAGCCATTGAGCCGAACGCAGCGCCGGATGTGATTGAGACTGCCCATGGCTGCACGCGCCTGCGCCAGCAGGTTGAGACCGCATAAGCGCGCTGCCTGTTGGCCGTCTTCGAGTGAAATCTCGGCCCCAAGCCGGCCGGTGAATCGGCGTTCGCCGTTCCATTGGCAGACTTGGCCGGAGACGAATAAAAGGCCGCCGGTCCGTACGAACGGCACATAATTCGCCAACGGCGCGGCGGCGCTGGGCAATTCGATCTTGAGCTCCTTAAGCCGCGCCTCGATGGATACTGCCATGCTCCACTCCCGATCCGACTCATTATCGGTCGGGCCATGGGCTTTGCCCAGCCGGCACCGCAAAAAGCCGGCCATCGGGGGGATGGCCGGCAGTCATTGCGCGTGGCTCCTCGTCGACGTCAAAAAAAACGACGAGGGCAATAGATGATATGGGGTACCGGCGGAGTGGTATCCCCGCCCGGCAAGCCATTTTCGGCGACCGATCCCGACCTAGGTGAGGCGTGTGGCGCCGCTCACGTCCGACAGACTCGCCTTGATCTCATCAGGCACCAGTCCGGGTTTGATACTGCCGTCGGGGCGGCGTCCGGCCCAGATGCGCTTCTCGAAACCTTCGGCGGCCGGTTGCTCGTCCTTCAGGATGCGGTGTCGGACGGTGAAGCTCGTCCGGCCCCAGCTGCCGATCTGGGATTCGATGATGACGGCGTCGTCGAACCGGCACGGGCGGAGGAACCTTGCGCCGCATTCGACCAAGGGAAAGCCAACGATCCCGTATCTTTCGCGGATGGTTGAGGCCGAAAGGCCTGTGCGCTCAAACAATTGGCCGGTGCTTGTGTCGAAAATGACGAAATACTGCGGATAGAAGACAATCCCTGCAGGATCACACTGCGCCCATTCGATGCGCAGGTTGCGGCGATGGATGAGCATCGGTTCTTCTCAAAAAAAAGGGGGCGCGGCGCGAACCGCGCCCCCAATTTCTGCCTCAGTCGCGGTGCCGGCCGGGAGGCTGTAGCCGGGGTCCGCGTTGCGATCAGCTACAGCCGCTGGTGCTGCCGCAGGTATCGCATTTGAGGCAGGTCCCATTGCGGACCAGGGTGAAGTTGCCGCATTCGCTGCAACTGTCGCCCTCGTAGCCTTTCATACGCGCCACCTTGATTTGTTCGAAGCGGGCGTCGACCGCCTTCACGGTTTCGATTTCGACCGCGACATCATGTCCGACGGCAACATTGCCGGCGGACGGTATCTCCAGAGAACCGGATTTGAGCGTGGTGGCCTGCACCCCTACCTGTCCCGCCGCCCCACCTTGAAGAACGATGAGCCGATTACGCACGAAGCCCGCAACTGCAGCTTTGCGCATGACTGCAGCCATATCCGGCTTCGGTCCTTCGGGAAGGTTCGACTCGGCGGCACCCTTGCCGACGGTGTCTGGCAAAATGTCGGATGGCTGGACGTGGGCCAGATCGTTGCGACCGAGATACGAGATCGCCAGCTCGCGGAAGATGTAGTCGAGCAACGAGGTTGCCATCTTGATCGCCTCGTTGCCTTCGACGATGCCCTGCGGCTCAAAGCGCGTGAAGGTGAACGCCTCGACGAATTCCTCAAGCGGTACGCCGTATTGCAGGCCGATTGAGATCGCGATGGCGAAGTTGTTCATTACCGATCGGAAGGCCGAACCCTCCTTGTGCATATCGATGAACACCTCGGCGAGCTTGCCGTCCTCGTATTCGCCGGTGCGCAGATAGACCTTATGACCGCCAACAATGGCCTTCTGCGTGTAGCCTTTGCGGCGCTGTGGCAGGCGGCGGCGCTCGTTCTTCTGCGCGACGCGCTCGATCACCCGCTCGACAATCCGCTCCGCGACGACTGGTACACGCTCGGTTGGAGTCTTTTCGAGGAGATCGGCAACCGCATCCTCGTCCGCGTCGCCGTCGATCAGGGTCGACTGTAACGGCTGCGACAGCTTCGAGCCGTCGCGATAGAGCGCATTCGCCTTGAGACCGAGCTTCCAGGACAGCATATACGCGTCCTTGCATTGCTCGACCGTGGCGGCGTTCGGCATATTGATGGTCTTCGAGATGGCGCCGGAGATGAACGGCTGCGCGGCCGCCATCATCCGGATGTGGCTTTCGACCGACAGCGATCGCTTGCCGATACGGCCGCAAGGATTGGCGCAATCGAAAACTGGCAGATGTTGCGGTTTGACATGAGGCGCGCCTTCGAGCGTCATCGCACCGCAGCAATGAGTATTGGCTTGCTCGATCTCGGCCTTGGTGAAGCCGAGCGCGGCGAGCATGTCAAAACCGACATCGTTGAACTGCGCGTCGGTGAAGCCAAAAGCCGCGCGGCAGAATTCCTCGCCGAGCGTCCATTTGTTGAAGGCGAACTTGATATCAAAGGCGGTGGCGAGTTGGCTTTCTAGCGCCTCGATAGCGCTTTCGGTAAAGCCTTTAGATTTGAGCGCCGCGTGGCTGATCGCTGGTGCATCTTTGAGCGTGCCGTGACCGACGGCGTAACGCGTAATCACCTCGATTTCGGCCGCGGAATAACCGAGCTTGGCGAGTGCCTCCGGCACGACGCGGTTGATGATGCGGAAATAGCCGCCGCCGGCGAGCTTCTTAAACTTAACCAGCGCGAAGTCTGGCTCGATGCCGGTGGTATCGCAATCCATCACCAAGCCGATCGTGCCGGTCGGTGCGATGACCGTCGCCTGGGCGTTGCGAAAACCGTGTAGCTCGCCGAGTTGCAGCGCATGGTCCCAAGCCTGGCGCGCCGCTTGGACTACGTTCCGGTCTGGACAGTTGACCGCATCGAGCGGCACCGGTGCGACCGACAAGCCCTCGTAGCCGTTGCGCTCGCCGTAAGCTGCGCGTCGATGGTTGCGGACGACCCGCAGCATCGGCTCGCGATTCTTGGCGAATCCGGGAAACGCGCCCAATTCACTTGCCATCTCGGCCGAGGTTGCATAAGCGACGCCCGTCATCACCGCACTGATCGCCGCGCACAACGCGCGGCCGGCCTCGCTGTCGTAAGGTAGGCCCGAGGCCATCAGCAGGCCGCCGATATTGGCGTAGCCGAGGCCAAGGGTACGGAACTCGTAGCTGAGCTTGGCGATCTCCCGCGAAGGGAACTGGGCCATCAGTACGGCGATCTCGAGCGCAATCGTCCACAGCCGTACCGCGTGCTCGAAACCAGGCGTGTCGAACGTGCCACCGTCGCGGCGGAACGCCATCAAGTTGAGCGATGCGAGATTGCACGCTGTATTATCGAGGAACATGTACTCCGAGCACGGATTCGACGCATTGATCCGGCCGGATGTGGCGCAGGTGTGCCACTCGTTGATCGTCGTATCATATTGCAGACCAGGATCGGCGCTGGCCCAGGCGGCGTAAGCGATCTTATCCCATAAATCCCGCGCTTCGACCGACTTGTGGACCTTGCCGTCGGTGCGGCGGATCAGTTCCCACTTGCCGCTCTTGAGTACGCGGTCGAGGAAGTCGTTGGTGACGCGGACGGAATTGTTCGAGTTCTGGCCGGAGACGGTGAGATAGGCCTCGCTGTCCCAGTCGGTATCGTACGTCTGGAAGTCGATCTGGCTATAGCCTTGGCGCGCGAATTGGATCACCCGCTGGATGTAATTTTCGGGGATCATCGTCTTGCGTGCGGCCTTGATCTCGCGGCGCAGCGCCAAGTTGCGATTGGGATCAAAACGCGCGTCGGCGAGCGCCTGCGCGTCTGCGCCGTGGCAGGACGCCATGATGAGATTGAGATGCTTTTGGGTGAGCTTGGAGCCGGCAACCAGCGCCGCCACCTTCTGCTCCTCGATCACCTTCCAATCGATATAAGTCTCGATGTCGGGATGATCGATGTCGACTGTGACCATCTTCGCCGCGCGTCGAGTGGTGCCGCCCGACTTGATGGCTCCAGCGGCACGGTCGCCGATCTTGAGAAAGCTCATTAGGCCCGATGACCGACCACCGCCCGACAGCTTCTCGCCATCACCGCGCAGCCGAGAAAAGTTCGAACCAGTGCCCGAGCCGTACTTGAACAGGCGCGCTTCGCGCACCCAGAGATCCATGATCCCGCCCTCGTTGACGAGGTCGTCGGCGACCGACTGGATGAAGCAGGCGTGCGGCTGCGGATGCTCGTAGGCACTCTGGGAGGCCGTCAATTCACCCGTCTTGTAGTCGACATAGAAATGACCCTGCGCCGGACCGTCGATACCATAGGCCCAGTGGAGGCCAGTATTGAACCATTGCGGCGAATTCGGCGCCGCCATCTGGCGGCACAGCATGAAGCACATCTCGTCGTAATAGGCTCGCGCGTCCGCTTCGCTGTCGAAGTAGCCGCCCTTCCAGCCCCAATAGGTCCAGGTGCCGGCAAGTCGATGGAAGATCTGCTTGGCGCTGCGCTCGCCCGTAGTGCGCTCCGCCACCGGCAGTTTGTCGAGCGCCTTGCCGTCAAGCGCCTTGCGCCACAGCCACGCCGGCACGTCTTTTTCCTCGACGGGCTTGAGCCGGGCCGGTACGCCCGCCTTGCGGAAATACTTTTGCGCCAGGATGTCGCAGGCGACCTGGCTCCAGTCCGCCGGCACCTCGATGTCCGGCAGATGGAAGACCCGTGACCCATCGGGATTGCGGATTTCGCTGGTGGCTGATTTGAAGGCGATCCCTTGGTAGGGATCCTGGCCGGCCGATGTGAATCGACGGTCGATACGCATATGCTAAATCCCCCCGACGGCAACTTACATTTCCCCTACGTCGGGCTGCACAACATATGGTGCTACCTCAAACGCAGACTCAAAAGGTTGGCAGAAGGGCAGCGGTCATTCAACTACATTTTGTATCACGCGACGACTTGCCACAAAATGTAGTAGAAGCAAGGACTTGTCCACAAGGCGATCAGGTTACTTCACGGCTGGCGCAATAAAAATCAATCTTTCACAGCCAGTTACATACGTATCCTCGTGTAAGGCTTGAGTGGTGTTTTTCTAACGACTCGATGTGGATTTTCCGACGCGGCAGACGATCGAACTGCGTGTCAATGCGAGCGGTTGCACGATGACATGGATGATAAATGCGGGCACGAGGCGGCGACGGTGTCCGCGCTGCGCGTCGAGCGCGGCCCGAGTGCGCCAACGTGCGATCGCGCCGCGGCATGTGCTCTGGACGACGCAGCCCGCGCGGTGCGATAGTCGCGCCGCTTTCAGCGCCGCTATCGCACCCAATTCACTCGCGCCAGGATTGCCATGACACTCGGCACGCAAATTTTCACTTGGCTCCAAGGCGAGCTCGTCGGCAGGGACGCCTTCGGCAACCGTTATTATCGCGAACGTCACGGCCGACCGCTGAAGCGCGGTGGTGGGCGCGAAAGCCGCGAGCGGCGCTGGGTGATCTACAATGGCGACGAAGACGCCTCGCGGGTACCCCCGGTGTGGCACGCCTGGCTGCATCACACCATCGATACGTTGCCGGCCGATGCCGACAAGCTCATCTATCCCTGGCAGCAGCCGCATCAACCGAATCTTACGGGAACGCCCACGGCCTATCGTCCATCCGGCTCGGTGCTCAAAGGCGGTCCGCGCGCGCGCGCAACCGGCGATTACGAGCCCTGGACGCCGGAATGATGTTTCTGCAAGCTGCGGTCGGGATCAGATCGCTGATGGGGCCCAATTCGTCTCGCGATCAAGGAGCCGAAATGCCATGAGCCGGAACGCCGTCGAAACCATCATGGGCGCCGTCGTCTTAGTCGTCGCAGCGGTGTTCCTCTTCTTCGCCTATACGACAACCCAGGTGAATGCGATCGGTGGTACTGAATATACGGCGCAATTTGATCGTGTCGACGGGTTGCGCGACGGCAGCGACGTGAAGATCAGCGGTATCAAGGTCGGGTCAGTGGTGTCGCAGACGCTCGACCCGCGCACTTTCTTGGCCACGGTCAAGTTTACCGTCAATCCCCAGGTCAAATTGCCGGTCGACTCGGTCGCCGTCATCGCGTCGCCGGGATTGCTAGGCGACGATTTTCTGTCGATCGAGCCCGGCAACGAGGACAAGGTCATTCCGCCCGGCGGTCGGATCACGCATACCCAGGCAGCGATGAATCTCCAATCGCTGATTGGCCAGGTGATCTACGGCGCCGGACAAAACAAGGGGCAGGGTGGCGCCGCGCCGATGCCGCAACCGGGTCCGACACCGCCAAAGCCATGATCCTGGTCGGCTCACGCGCGGCGGGGGTCGTTCTGTATAGACTAAAGTGCGGATGGAATTGGGAGGCAGCATGAGCAAGCTGATGCTTCCGACCTGGCTGACGCCCGAAGGTGAGCCGGTTTCGTGTCTCGACAAGATCAAAGTGCTCAACGGGAACATCGAAGAGATCCGGCAGCTCGCGCAAGATGCACTCGATGATGCCGTCCTGATGGGCTGCGACGAGGCGCAGTTTCGGCGTGTGATGCGTGATCTCGCCGCCAGTCTCGACAATCCATACAAAAATCGGGCGAAACCGTGAGAACGACATTAGTTGCGGGTGCCGCCGCCGCCCTGGCGGTCGCGTCGGCGCAAGCCCAAGCGCCGGCGCACGCTCCGGTTCCGTCCGCACAACCGTTCGCGCAATCTCCGTCCGGACCGCAGGCGGAGACGGAATGGCAATCGGACAACGTGGCCGTGCTGCAAGGCCTCGATAAGATCACGGCGCGGGTATCACGTTTTGACGCACCAATCGACAAGCCGGTGCGTTTCGGTACGTTGCTGATTACCGTTCGTGCCTGCGTTAAGCGCCCGCCGGAAGAGCCGCCTGAAACGGCCGCTTTTCTCGACATCGACAAGATGCGTGCCGGCACGAGTTCAGCGGCGACGAAGCAAGTTTTCAGTGGATGGATGTTCGCGTCGTCGCCGGCGATCTCGGCGCTCGAGGATCCGGTCTATGATGTCAACGTCCTCGATTGCAAAACCGAGACCACTGCCGCGCCATTGAGTTTGCCAGCGAAGTGACCTTTGTGCCGTAGCGCTTCGTCGAGACGACGATGGTATTCGGCGCGTGGAATCTCAATGGCTCCGAAACGCTGCAGATGTGGCGTGACGAATTGCACGTCGAGTAGGGTGAACGCGCCTTGTCGCAGAATGGCGACGAGATATGCCAGCGCGACCTTGCTGGCATCGCGCTCGCGCGAGAACATACTTTCGCCAAAAAAAGCGCTGCCGAGTGCGACACCATACAGGCCGCCGACGAGGCGGCCGTCGCGCCAACATTCAACACTGTGTGCAAAACCTTGGCGGTTGAGCGAGGTGTAGAGGGCGACGATCTCGCGGTTGATCCAGGTCTTTTGGCGTTGTTCGGTCGATTCCGCACAGCCGTGGATGATGGCAGCGAAATCGGTGTTGCAATGAACTTCGAACCGGCCGGACCGGATGGTTCGGGCCAACCGCTTGGAGAGATGAAATCTGTGTAGTGGCAGAACGCCGCGGAGTTCCGGATCAACCCAGAAGACCTCAGGGTCGTCGGCGGATTCCGCCATAGGGAAAATGCCCGCAGCATAGGCGCGCAACAACAAGACTGGACTGATCTCGGGCGTCATCGCGAAGCAAGCGTGGTACGCGAATGGCGCAGGATCAAGTTTGTCCTGCGTCGTCCGACGGTCTAAAGCGTATGATCGAAGGTACGCTCGAACCAGCCAATGTCGTAATCGCCGTTCAGAAACGCATCCGCCGTCATGATTTTCTGATGTAGCGGAATCGTGGTCTCGATGCCCGAGACGACGAATTCTTCCAGCGACCGCCGTAGGCGCATCAGGCATTCATTGCGGCTGCTGCCATGCACAATCAGCTTCGCGATCAGGCTATCGTAGTGCGGTGGCACCGTGTAGCCCCGGTAGAGTGCGCTATCGACGCGTACGCCCATGCCGCCCGGTGCGTGATAACGCTGGATGGTGCCGGGCGAGGGCGCGAAGGTATCCGGGTGCTCGGCGTTGATGCGACACTCGATGGCGTGGCCGGCGAATGCGATGTCCTCCTGGCGGTAGCCGAGCGCCGCGCCGGCAGCAATGCGGATTTGCTCGCGAACGACGTCGATGCCGGTCACCATTTCGGAGATCGGATGCTCGACCTGCAGCCGCGTGTTCATCTCGATGAAAAAGAATTGGCCGTTCTCATAGAGGAACTCGAGCGTGCCGGCGCTTTTGTATCCCAGCTTGCGCATCGTCGAGGCGGCCAGGTCGCAGATGCGACGACGTTCCGTAAGATTAAGGCCGGGTGATGGCGTCTCCTCGACCAGCTTCTGGTGCTTGCGCTGCAGGGAGCAGTCACGCTCGCCGAGATGCACGACACTACCCTGTCCATCGCCGAGGATCTGCACCTCGATATGTCGCGGCTTGGCAAGAAACCGCTCGAGATAGAGGGCGCCGTTGCCGAAGAAAGTCTGCGCTTCGGCTTGCGCGATCGGAAACATAGTCTCGAGTTCGCCTTGGTCACGTGCCACCCGCATCCCGCGGCCGCCGCCGCCCGCTGCTGCCTTGACCAGGATCGGATAGCCGACCCGGTCGGCCTCCTGCCGTGCATGAACGATGTCGTTGACCGCATCGCCGCCGGGAACCACAGGAATGCCCAACTCCTTCGCCGCGCGCTTCGCTGCAACTTTGTCACCCATCAGTCGGATATGTTCGGGCGAGGGGCCGATGAAGACCAGGTCGTGCTCACCAACGATCTGCGCAAACTCGGCATTCTCGGCGAGAAAACCGAGTCCTGGATGAATCGCATCGGCACCCGTGATCGCCGCTGCAGAGAGGATGGCGGGAATGTTAAGGTAGCTTTCGCGCGGCGCCGGCGGACCGATGCAGACACTCTCATCGGCCAAACGCACGTGCATGGCGTTAGCGTCGGCCGTCGAATGCACGGCCACCGTGCGGATGCCCATCTCGCGACAGGCGCGATGGATACGCAGCGCAATCTCGCCGCGATTGGCGATCAGCACCTTGTCGAACATGTCACCGCGTTTCCGCCGTCCGGTCTACTCCAGCACCATCAGGGTTTGGCCGAACTCGACCGGCGTGCCGTCGGCGACCAAGATTTCCTTCACGTGACCCGAATGTGGTGCCTGGATTTGATTCATCACCTTCATCGCCTCGATCACTAGCAGTGCTTGACCTTCGCGCACGTGATCGCCGACTTTGACAAAGCGCGGAGCGCCCGGCTGTGGCGCGAGATAGGCGGTGCCGACCATTGGCGCCTTAACTGCGCCAACAAGCTCTGTCTCGGCCATCGACGTACCGGCTGACGCATTGGGTGACGGCATTGAAACCGTCACGGCTGGCGCCGTCGGCGCATTGCGGACGACCCGGATGCGGCGGTCGCCGTGGGCGTATTCGATCTCGCTGAGGCCGGTTTCTTCCAGCAGCGCCGCCAGCGCCCGGACTAAGTCGCCGTCAACGGTCAGATCACTCTGCTTTGTCATCAGTATCCAGAATTTAGTCGTTGTCGCGTTCTAGCAGCCGCGCCATCGCCTCGAGCGCGAGCAGATAGCCCTGCGCGCCGAGCCCGCAGACCACACCCGTAGCCGCGCGGCTGACAAGAGAATTTTGCCGGAAAGCCTCGCGCCGATGGATGTTCGACAAATGCACCTCAATGATCGGCAACTCGGCGGCAAGCAGGGCGTCGAGCAATGCCACCGACGTGGTGGTATATCCGGCGGGGTTGATGATGATGCCATCGGCATTTTCTCGCGCCTCCTGGATCCAGTCGACCAGTTGACCTTCCTGATTCGATTGGCGGAAGTCGACAATGAACCCGAGCACTGAGGCGCGTTCCATGCAGGCCTCTTCGATGTCTGCCAATGTGTCGCGGCCATAAGTCTCCGGCTCGCGCACACCGAGCAGATTCAGGTTCGGACCGTTAAGAACGAGGATGGTCGCGCCGGCCACTGGGATTGCCTCGAAATGCCTTGTCGGAAAAAGGCTTATAGCACGGCATGGTGACACGCAATCATCCGTTTCGCCGATCTTAACTTTCGCTCAATAAGCTCTTCGGCCGTGAGCAGCAGAGATGATATGGGATCGCCCGCACCCGCAGCGGATTGGTGCGTAAGTGACTGGGCAAGAAATGGCCGGGGCATCGCGCGCCGGCTCGTGCCGCATTTCGTGATTGCTGTCGCAGCGGCGGTATTACTTGCGACTTCGCCGCTCGGAGGTAACTTCGCATGGAGTGACGCGCCGCGCCACGCGCTCAATGGCGTTTTCCTTAAAGACCTAATCGTCGCGCTACCACGCCATCCCGTCGCCTGGGCCGAGACTTATTATCTCCAGTATCCCGCGCTCTCGATCCTGTTCTATCCGCCGCTATTCTACGTCTTTGAGGCAGTGGCATTCGCGCTCTTCGGTGTCACCCAGTTCGCGGCACAGGCAACGGTCGCATTCTTCTATGCGGTGTTGGGTTTCGGCACTTATCGCTTGGCGCGGTTGTGGATATCGCGGCCGGCGGCGCTTGGCGCAGCGCTGCTTCTGATGGGCGCACCCGAGTTCGCGCTGTGGGGTCGGCAGGTCATGCTCGATGTGCCGGCGACAGCATGGCTGGTGTGGGGCGTTTACGCCTTCGCGCGGTTTCTTAAGAGCGACCGTCGACGCGATCTCATCATCGCCGCGCTGCTCTTCTCGGCTGCGCTCTACACTAAGTATAATGTCGTGTTCATCGTCGTGGTTCTGTTGTTGACTGGCCTCGCGGCTCGCGGTGCTGGTCTGCTGCGCGATCGCCGCGTGCTATGGACCGTGTTCGCGGCCGGCGTCGGCGCGGTGCCGGCAATCGCTCTGCTGTTGATCTTCGGCACCGCCAATTTCCAGTCTGCAGCCGATCTGAGCGGCGAGTTACCGCGCTGGAGCGTTGCCGCCTGGGTGTTCTATCCGACGCTGCTGCCGCAGATCGTCGGCTGGCCGATGCTCGGCTTGGCGGTCCTCGGAGTCGGACTGCTGGCGAGCGGTCGGCTGCCATCCCTGAAGGGTTGGCCCGCTTGGTTACTGGTCGGTTGGGCGCTGGTTGGCTATGCCTTCTTTACGGCGATCGCCGTGCGTGAACCGCGCCATCTGATGACTGCCGTGCCGCCGCTGGCCGTGCTGGCAGCGTGTGCGCTCGATCGCCTCGCGCCGCGTTGCACCGGTGGGCTAGTGGCCTTGGCGGTCGGTGTCGGCGTCTTCAGCTGGACGATCGTCTACGATCCCGTGCCAATCGTGACGGGTTACCAGGAAATGGCCGACTATGTAGCCGATCATGCGCCGCATGGTGCACGCGTCCTGTTCTCCGGCTATCGCGATGGCAATTTCATTTTTGATCTGCGTACGCGCGAGGACCGGCGTGACATCGCTACTATCCGCGCCGACAAGCTGCTGCTGCGCATCGCCATCGAGCGCCGTCGCGGTGTCGGCGAGGCGTCTTACTCGCGCGCGCAAATCGCGGCAATGATGCGACGTCTCGGCATCGATCTTGTCGTCGCGCAGGATGGGTTCTGGACCGATTTAATTGAAATGCGGCGTCTCGGGACGGTGCTGAATAGCTCCGATTTCATACCTGTCACGCATTTCACCATCGGTGGCACGATGGGCCGCAGCGACAAGTCGTTCACCCTCTATCGGCCGATCTATGCAGTCGCGCCGAAGACACGAACGCTCGATCTCGACATGCCGATCTTTGGTGGTCAGATCGACGGCAAACTCCGCTAGCTATTGTTCGGAGTCGGCCGCGTCACCGCGGCGGTGCGCCGCCGCGACGCTGCGCTGCTCAAGCTTGATGAGGACCTGATCGAGCAGGCTACGTTCGCCGACGTTGAGGCCGGCTAAGATTTCGTCCTGAACCGCACGTAGCCACGGTACGATCTGTTGGTAGGTCGACACGCCCTGCGACGTGAGATCAAGAATAGCCCGCCTGTGGTCGGCCGGGTCGACCCGGCGGGTAATATGACCTGCGGCGGTCAACCGCGCGACGGCTCGGCTCACCCGTACCTTGTCCATCGCGGTACGCTCGACGACATTGTTGGCGTTCATCGCGCCATAGCGCCCAAGTACAGCCATCGTGCGCCATTCGGGCGCTGATAGTCGGAACCGCCGCGAATAAACGCGTGCCGCCGCGCGTGTCAGTCGGTTACTGAGCACCGAGAGGCGAAACGGCAGGAATTGCTCGATTGTGAAGGCTGGCGCCGTATCGGTTTCAGCCATTACTCCCCCAAAGAGATAGTTTCATTGTTAACGGTCGCGCCTTTAAGGCCAGGCGTCAAGTGGCGTGCGGTTCTCGCGGCCAAGGCGCCGCAACTTGACGCCGCCGTGTTCGCCGACGAAAAACAGTGCAACCAACACCGGTTGACAGCATTCGATGCTGAAGCTCTATGGCTATTTCCGCTCCTCGGCGGCATTCCGCGTGCGCATCGCGCTCAATCTCAAGGGCCTCGCGTATGAGCCAGCCTTCGTCCACCTGCGCAGGAACGAGCAGCGGGATTCGGTCTATCTTGCCAAGAATCCGCAAGGCTTGGTGCCGTTGCTCGAAAGTGACGGTGCGCGCCTCGTGCAGTCGCTGGCAATCATCGAATATCTCGAAGAGATCCATCCGTCGCCCAAACTGCTACCGGAAGGGCCGGAGGATCGCGCGCGCATCCGAGCGCTCGCGCAGATTACCGCAGCCGACATCCATCCGCTCGACAACCTGCGCGTGCTGCGTTACCTGGCGAAGCCTCTCGGACACGACGAGAAGGCGATCGAGCAGTGGTTCAATCACTGGATCCGGTTGGGATTCGAGGCGCTCGAGCCGACGCTGCGTGATCCGCGCACCGGTGATTTCTGTCACGGCGATGCGCCGGGCCTCGCCGATATCTGTCTCGTGCCGCAGGTGTTCAACGCCAAGCGCTATCCAAGCTTCGACATGACACCCTATCCGATCATCGCGCGCGTCTTCGGCAACTGCATGAAGCTCGACGCCTTCAAGCGCGCGGCGCCCGACCAGCAGCCCGACTTCGAAAGATAATTAGATCCGCGCGAAGCGTAGCCGCAGCGCGTTGCTCACGACCGAGAGCGAGCTGAAGCTCATCGCCGCGGCGGCGATGATCGGACTGAGCAGCAGTCCGAAAAACGGGTAGAATACGCCGGCGGCAATCGGAATGCCGAGCGTGTTGTAGACGAAGGCGAGGATCAGATTCTGCCGGATATTGCGCATGGTTGCCCGGCTCAGCCGGCGCGCCCGCACAATGCCGGCAAGGTTGCCGTGGACTAGCGTCACGCTGGCACTCTGCATGGCGACTTCCGTGCCGGTGGCCATGGCGATGCCGACGTCAGCCTCGGCCAGCGCTGGCGCGTCGTTGACGCCATCGCCGGCCATGGCGACCACGCGACCCTCGTGCCGCAGTCGTCGGACGATCGCGTTCTTCTGGTCTGGCAGAATCTCGGCTTCGACCTCGGCGATGCCGAGTTTCGCCGCGACCGCCTGCGCCGTGGCGTGGTTGTCGCCGGTCACCATCACGATGCGGATGCCGTCGCGCCGCAGACTGGCGAGTGCATCGGGCGTTGTTGCCTTGATCGGATCGGCGACTGCGATCAGGCCCGCGAGATGCCTATCGATGGCGACAAACATCACCGTCGCACTCTCACGGCGCAGCTGGTCGGCGCGCGGGTCGAGATCCTTGCTTGATATGCCGAGTTGCTTAAGAAGAGCGGCGTTCCCGATGGCGACCGCACGTACGCCGACTTTGCCAGTCACGCCTTTGCCGGTCACTGAGGCGAAGTCGCGGACGTCGCTGAGCGCCAAGCCGCGTTGGACGGCGGTCGAAACGATGGCGGCGGCGAGCGGATGCTCGCTCGACCGCTCGAGGCTGGCGCCGAGCGACAGGACGGCGGTCTCGTCGAACGCGGCCGCCGGTACCACCGCGACGACGCGCGGCTTGCCTTCAGTGAGCGTGCCAGTCTTGTCGATCACCAGCGTGTCGACTTTCTCCAGCCGCTCCAGCGCCTCGGCGTTCTTGATCAGTACCCCCGCCGTCGCGCCCTTGCCGACTCCCACCATGATTGACATCGGCGTGGCTAGGCCGAGCGCACATGGGCAAGCGATGATCAGAACCGAGACGGCGGTGACCAAGGCATAGGCGAAAGCGGGCGTCGGTCCCCAGAACAGCCAGACGACGAAAGAGATCGCCGCAACCGCGACGACGGCTGGCACAAACCAGGACGAGACCGCATCGGCGAGCTTCTGGATTGGTGCCCGGCTGCGCTGCGCCTCGGCGACCATCTGAACGATGCGCGCCAGCATGGTATCGGCGCCGATTTTTTCCGCCCGCATCACCAGGGCGCCGGTGCCATTGATCGTGCCGCCGATCAACTTGTCGTCCGGTGCTTTTTCGACCGGCATGGACTCGCCCGTCACCATCGATTCATCGACCGCGCTGCGGCCGTCGATGACGCTACCGTCCACCGGCACGCTGTCGCCGGGCCGGACGCGCAAGCGGTCGCCGATGTGGACCGCTTCGAGCGGAATTTCCTCGTCGTTGCCATCGGTGCGCAGGCGTCGTGCGGTCTTGGGCGCGAGTTTCAACAGGGCGCGGATCGCGCCACCGGTCCGCTCGCGTGCGCGCAGCTCGAGCACCTGGCCGAGCAGGACGAGTACGGTGATGACGGCCGCCGCTTCGTAATAGACCGCAACATTGCCGGCGGCGTCGCGCAGCGACGCTGGAAAGACCTGCGGCACGAAGGTGGCGACAAGGCTATAGACATAGGCCGCGCCAGTGCCGAGCGCGATCAGCGAGAACATGTTGAGATTGCGGCTGACAAACGACGCCCACCCGCGCTGGAAGAACGGCCACCCGCCCCATAGTACGACCGGCGTGGCCAGCAAGAACTGGATCCAGATTGACGTCCGTGGCGAGAGGTAGTGATGAAGATCGAGACCAGGAATGTGGTCGCTCATCTCGACAACGACGATTGGCAGCGCCAGCAGGGTGCCGATCCAGAACCGCCGCGCCATGTCGATCAGCTCGGGATTTTTCTGCTCGACCAGCGCAGGCGTCATCGCCTCGAGCGCCATGCCACAGATCGGGCAAACGCCGGGCGCGTCGCGCACGATCTCGGGATGCATCGGGCAAGTCCACTTCGTTCCCGGCGGTGCGGCAGGATGATCCGCCGGCGTCGACGGCTTCGGCTGAAGATATTTCTCCGGTATGGTTTCGAACTTCGCGCGGCAGCCGGCGTTACAGAAGAAATAATCTTGGTCGTGATAGTGCGTCCGGTGCGGCGTTTTTTCCGGATTAACTGTCATGCCGCAGACCGGATCGATCGCGCGTGCGCCGCGCTCGTCGGGCGGCGTCGCATGATGGTGAGTCATTTGGTCCATGGATAGCCTATAGGTTTGGACGCGCCTCGGGCACCCTGATCTGGATCAAGCGCGCCCACCGGCCAGTTCGTCGAGAATCGGGCACTCGGGCCGGGTATCGCCGTGGCAATTTGCCGTGAGGTAGCGGATCGCGCGTTTCATCGCCTGGAGCGCCGCGATCTTGCGATCGATTTCGTCGATCTTGGCCGTTGCCATCGCCTTGACCGCAGAACTCTTGCGCCGCTTGTTGCGCCACAGCGTGAGCAATTCCTCGACTTCAGCGACTGCGAAGCCGAGCGCACGGGCACGCTGGATGAAGCGCAGGGTATGTAAATCGGCCGTGCGGTAGTCGCGATAGCCGTTGGCGCGGCGCGTGGCAGCTGGAATCAGTCCGACGCTCTCGTAATAGCGGATCGTCTTGGGCGCTACGCCCGCCTGGTTTGCGACTTCACCAATATTCATGATTTGCCTCGCCTGCATGGCCTATCACTTATAAAGGTTCCAGTGACTGGAAGGTCAAGAGCGGCAGGGTTGATTCAGATCAATGCGACCGCACGGACCGCACGTATGGTCCGAGATCAGCTTCTTTCAGGAGGTTTCCATGACCGGCTGGCGCACATTGACAGCGGCGGCGGCGCTGCTGCTTTTGGCGGGTTCGTCGAGCCTAGCGGCAGATACGGATGGTGCCGCACCGGCGCCAGGACCGGGAGCCGGCGGGGGTTATGGCATGATGGGCGGTTACGGCTACGGACCGATGATGGGCTATGGCCGCGGCGGTCCGGGCTACGACCGTGACTTCCATGGCATGGGTCCGTGGATGATGGGCGGCATGTGGGGTGCGTGGGGCGAAGACGAAGACAGCGCCGTCGAGTTCGTCGACGGCCGCCTGGCGTTCCTCAAGGCCGAGTTGAAGATCACCGACAAGCAGATGCCGGAATGGAACGCGTTCGCCGCAGCCGTGCACGCGAACGCCAAGACGATCAACCTGCGGGTGCGGCCGTTTTACGCCGGGGGCTGGGCGGCCAAGCCGCTGCCGGAGCGGCTCGACGATCAGGAGAAAGTGCTGGCGGCGCGGCTCGAGGCGTTCAAGCGCACCAGCGCCGCGGTCAAGCCGCTCTATGCGGCGTTCGACGAGGCGCAGAAGAAGGTGGCGGACGTCATCCTGCTCGGGCCAATGGGCGGCTTCCACGGCGGGTTCTGAGCCGGCGCCGCGCCGGCGGCGCTATTTCTTCTTGGTCGGCTTGCCTTCGATGACGCCCATGAGGTCGCTCTCCTTCATGATGAGGAGTTCCTCGCCGTCGAGCTTGACCTCGGTGCCCGACCATTTGCCGAAGAGCACGCGGTCGCCGGCCTTGACCTCGGGCGGATGCAGCTTGCCCTGGTCGTCGCGCGCGCCGGGGCCGACGGCGACGACCTCGCCCTCCTGCGGCTTTTCCTGGGCGGTATCGGGGATGATGATGCCGCCCGCGGTCTTTTCCTCCTGCTTCAGGCGGCGGATCACGACGCGGTCGTGCAAGGGGCGGAACTTCATTCGGGTCTCCCTGGTGTCTGGCTGCGGTCCGGCGGGGGTGCGGCTCGGGGGCGATGGTGGGCGCTGTAGGGATTGAACCTACGACCCCACCCGTGTGAAGGGTGTGCTCTCCCGCTGAGCTAAGCGCCCGTGGCCGGTGAGATAAGGCGCCGGCCTTGCGGCTGTCAAGGAATCGCCGCCCGCGCCGCGCCTATATAAAGCTAGACGCGCCCGGCGCCTTTCCTTAAGAGACGCGGATGCCCGCCTCGTTCGCCGCTCTCATCCTGGCCGCCGGCAAGGGCACGCGGATGCGCTCGGCGCGCCCCAAGGTGCTGCACGAGGTCGCCGGCCGGCCGCTGATCCAGCACGTGCTCGGCGCGGTCGGCGCGTTGAAGCCGCAGCACCTGGCGGTGGTGATCGGCCCCAACCAGAACGACGTCGTCGCCGCGATCGCGCCGGCCGATTTCGTCATCCAGCGCCAGCCCAAGGGCACCGGCCACGCGGTCGCCGCGGCGAAGTCGCTTTTGGGCCGCTATACGCACGACATCCTGATCGTCGCCGGCGACGCGCCGCTGGTCACGCGCGAGACCTTCAAGCCGCTCTTCGACGCGCGCAAGCGCCAGCCCAACGCCGCGGTGATCGTCCTCGGCATGCGCCTGGCCGACGGCGGTCCCTATGGCCGCCTCATCCTCGCCGACGACGGCTCGCTCGCGCGTATTGTCGAGGCGGCGGATTGCACCGAAGAGGAGCGCGCCGTCGATTTCGTCTCTTCCGGCGTCATGCTGGTCAAGGCGCCGGTGCTGTTCGACCTCGTCGGCCAGCTTGCCGCCCACAACGCCCAGGGCGAGCAGTATCTGACCGACGTCATCGGCCTGGCGCGCAGCAAGGGCCTCATCTGCCGCACCGCCGAGGGCGACCCGGCCGAGCTCCTCGGCGTGAATTCGCGTGACGAGCTGGCTTATGCCGAAGCCGTGATGCAGCAGCGCCTGCGCTGGCGGGCGATGGAAAGCGGCGTCAGCTTCACCGCGCCCGAGACCGTCTTCCTCTGCGCCGACACCAAGATCGGCCGCGACACCGTCGTCGGTCCGTTTGTCGTCTTCGGCCCCGGCGTCAAAGTGGGCGAGGGCGTGTCCATTCCCGCCTTTTGTCATATCGTGGGAGCGACCATCGGCGACCACGCCCGCATCGGCCCTTTTGCGCGCTTGCGTCCCGGCGCGCTGCTCGGCACCGAGGTCCACATCGGCAATTTCGTCGAGGTCAAGAATTCGCGCCTGGCGTCGGGCGTCAAGGCGAACCATCTCGCCTATCTCGGCGACAGCACGGTGGGCGAGGACGCCAACATCGGCGCCGGCTCGATCACCTGCAACTACGACGGCGTCGAGAAATTCCGCACCAACATCGGCAAGGGCGTCTTCGTCGGCACCAACGCGTCGCTGGTGGCGCCGCTCTCGATCGGCCCCGGCGCGATGATCGCCGCCGGCAGCGTCATCACCGACAACGTGCCGGCCGACGCGCTTGCCTTGGGCCGCGCGCGCCAGCGGCTGAAGCCCGGCGCCGCCAAGGCCTGGCGCGCCCGCCGCAAGGCCGAGATCGCCGCCCGCGACGCCAAACCCGCCGCCAAAGGCCGGCGGTAAGGTTGGGTTGGGGAATTTTGGGGTATGGTAATTGAACCCTCGCCCCCGAAGGGGGAGAGGGCAGGGTGAGGGGTCGTGCGGCAGGGCGCGCTTGCGGATGGTCGAAACGAATTTCAATGACCCCTCATCCCAACCCTCTCCCCGCTTGCGCGGGGCGAGGGAGCCGGGCGTTTCCTTTTCACCCTTGCCCCCGAAACGGGGTGAGGGGTAGGGCGGCCATGCGCGGTCGCCCCGACGCGTCGACGACGGTCCGAGCCCGCGAGCTGCGGCGCCATCAGACGGATGTCGAACAGCGCTTGTGGCGCGCGCTGCGCGCGCGCGGCTTCGCCGGCGCCAAGTTCCGCCGCCAGCTGCTGATCGGTCATTACATCGTCGATTTCGCCTGTCCGTTGCGGCGTTTGGTCGTCGAGCTCGATGGCGGTCAGCATGCGGCCCAGGCGTCGAGCGACGCGGCGCGCAGTCGAACGCTTGCGGCGCACGGCTATCGTGTCATCCGCTTCTGGAACAACGACGTGAACGACAATCTGCCGGGCGTGCTGGCGGCCATCGAATCCGCGCTCGCCGACCCCTCACCCTTCCCTCTCCCCGCAGGCGGGGAGAGGGTAACGAAGGATCGCTCTACTCCCTCGCCCCCGAAGGGGGAGAGGGCTGGGGTGAGGGGCCTAAAGAAGAGTCGGCGCGTCTCGGCGCCTCCGGTGCTCTGATGTGCGGCATTGTCGGCATCGTCGGCAAGGGCGAGGCGGCGCCGCTGCTGCTCGAAGGCCTGAAGCGCCTCGAGTACCGCGGCTATGATTCCGCCGGCATCGCCACGCTGGTCAACGGTCACATCGACCGCCGCCGCGCCGAGGGCAAGCTCGACAATCTCGCCCGCCGCCTGGCGAAGGAACCCGTCACCGGCCGCATCGGCATCGGCCACACCCGCTGGGCGACCCACGGCGTGCCCAACGAGACCAACGCCCACCCGATCGCCACCGACCGCGTCGCCGTCGTCCACAACGGCATCATCGAGAATTTCTCCGAGCTCAAATCCGAGCTCACGGCCGCCGGCTACAAATTCGAAACCCAAACCGACACCGAAGCCGTCGCCATGCTGCTGACGCGCTATCTCCACGGCGGCGCCTCGCCCCAGGAGGCGGTGGCGAGCGCGCTCGCCCGTCTCCACGGCGCCTTCGCGCTGGTGATGCTTTTCGCCGGCCATCACGACAGCCTCATCTGCGCCCGCCGCGGCTCGCCGCTCGCCATCGGCTATGGCGCCGGCGAGATGTATGTCGGCTCCGACGCGCTGGCCTTGGCGCCGCTGACCCAGGATCTGGTCTATCTCGAGGAAGGCGACTGGGCGGTGGTGAGCCAGGACGGCGCCACCATCTACGACGCCGAGAACCGCATCGCCAACCGCGAGATCCGCAAGACCGCGCTCTCCGACGCGCTCATCGGCAAGGCCGGCCATCCGCATTTCATGAAAAAGGAGATCTTCGAGCAGCCGGCGGTGATCGGCGACACCCTGCGCGCGCTCTTCAATCCGGCGACGCGCTCGGTCCACCTGCCCAAGCTGCCCTTCGATCTGAAATCGATCGAGCGCATCGCCATCGTCGCCTGCGGCACCTCCTACAACGCCGGCCTGATCGCGCGCTATTGGATCGAGGGCCTGGCGCGCCTGCCGTGCGAGGTCGACATCGCGTCGGAGTTCCGCTACCGCGAAGGCCTCGTGCCCAGGAACACCCTCGCGCTCTTCATCTCGCAATCGGGCGAGACCGCCGACACGCTCGCGGCGCTGCGCTACGCGAAATCACAGGGCGCGCGCATCCTGTCGATCGTCAACCAGCCCGAAAGCTCGATCGCCCGCGCCTCCGACGCGGTGTTCCAGACCATGGCCGGTCCCGAGATCGGCGTCGCCTCGACCAAGGCCTTCACGACCCAGCTCGTCGTCCTCGCCTGTCTCGCGATCTCGCTCGCCCGGTCGCGTGGCGCCATCGACGCCAAGCGCGAGGGCGATCTCACCCTGGCGCTCACCGAAGTGCCCGAGCGCGCCGCCGACGTCCTGGCGCACGACGCGCGCATCGAGGCGATGGCCGAATGGCTGGTCGAAACCGGCGCGCGCGACGTGCTCTATCTCGGCCGCGGCACCGCCTATCCGCTGGCGCTCGAAGGCGCCTTGAAGTTGAAGGAGGTCAGCTACCTCCACGCCGAAGGCTACGCCGCCGGCGAGATGAAGCACGGGCCCATCGCGCTGATCTCCGACAACGTGCCGGTTGTGGTGCTTGCCCCGTCGGACGCGCTCTTCGACAAGACGCTCTCGAACGTCCAGGAAGTCCTGGCGCGCGGCGGCAAGGTGATGATGATCTCCGACCGCGAGGGCCTGGCACGGCTCAACGGCCAGTCGGCGCACGAGATCGAGGTGCCGCGCTGCGATCCCTTCGTCGCACCCTTGCTCTACGCGATCCCGGTGCAGCTCCTGGCCTATCACGTCGCGGTGCACAAGGGCACCGACGTCGACCAGCCGCGCAACCTGGCGAAGAGCGTGACGGTGGAATAGGCCTTTGTCTTCCCTCGCCCGCGAAGCGGGAGAGGGAGGGGCCCACCATCGGTGGGAGGGTGAGGGCCACCTTGACATGAGTATAAACTCATAATATAAATCGCGCGATGACGAGCGCCGCGCCGCCGCTTCGCCCGCTTTTCTGGGTCGGGTCGAGCAAGCGCGACTACAAGCGCTTTCCGCCGCGCGTGCAGGACGGTTTCGGCTTCGCGTTGTTTCTGGCGCAGACCGGTCAGCATCCGCCAGCGGCGAAGCCGCTCAAAGGCTTCGGCGCCGGAACGGTGGAATTGGTGGCGGAATTCGACGGCAACGCCTATCGGGCGGTTTACACGGTGCGGTTCAAGGACGCGATTTACGTGCTGCACGCCTTTCAGAAGAAATCGAAGCGCGGCATTGCCACGCCGCAGCGCGATCTAGAGCTGATCGAGCGCCGCCTGCGGGATGCCGCTTTCGATCATGCGGCACGGTTTGCAAAGGAGTAAGCGACATGGCGCGACGGGCAAAAATCGAGCCGGGCAGCGGCAACATCTTCGCCGATCTCGGCCTGCCGGATGCTAAGGGTCACCTGCTCAAGGCGCAGATCGTTTCCGAAATCTACCGGCTCGCGGCGGCACGCAAGCTGACCCAGGCGGAGGCCGGCGATCGCATGGGCATCAGCCAGCCCGAAGTCTCGCGTCTGTTCAATGGCCACTTCCGCGAATATTCGGTCGATCGCCTGATGGGCTTTCTGACGGCGTTCGGCCGCGACGTCGAGATCGTCGTCCGGCCGCGCGCGAAGACGCGCAAAGGCGGCCGCATCATCTTCAAGCCGGCGGCGTGAAGGGTGCTGGCGCGCGACTGCGCGTTGGTACCCTCGCCCCCGTGAGGGGGAGGCCGACCGCGAAGAGCGGTCGGCAGGTGAGGGGCCGTCCGCTCGCGAACTCACTGCCACTGATGCGACCGCCACCGCAAGCCCCCCTCCCATACCCTCCCCCTCGAGGGGGGAGGGTTAGGGTGGGGGTGACGTGCCGCGCTCGGCGCTAACATCGAATGCGCGGTTGCTCCGCAAAGCTACCGAACCCTCGCCCCCGTGAGGGGGAGAGGGCTGCTTTGACTTGGCGGGCCGCGAAGCGGCGATCCGAGCGATCCGACGGTCGAACGCCGTTTCCGGCGAATTCCCGAGTTCGGTGGCCGGGTCTTGCGCGTTGCCGTGAACACGGCCGTTGAGCCTAAACGGGTTGTAAGCGTATTCTTCGATCGAGCCATGAAAGGCAAGTTATGAGACTGCATGTCGATAAAAAGGCTGACGCGTTGTATTTGCGGCTCGACGATTCCAAAATCGTCGAATCGGCAGAAGTCTCGCCGGGCGTAATCCTGGATTACAACGAGCGGAACGAAGTCGTGGGCATCGAGATGCTCGACCTTTCCAAGCGCGCGCCGAATTTGAAGCCGACGGCTCTGGAATTCGAGGCGGTGTAAGACCGCTTCCCGTTGTCGCGGCGCGTGACGGCGCGCTGACTCTTTCTCTCCGCCCGCTTCAATTGTCCCCTCGCCCCGCGTAGCGGGAGGGTGAGGGGCGTCTTCAATTATTCCCTCGCCCCGCGCAGCGGGAGGGTGAGGGGTGGGCCGATGCCTCGCGGGTGAGGGACGACGCTGCGGACTCCCTCTCCCCGCTGTCGCGGGGCGAGGGTCAGGGTGAGGGGCGCCCTTGCTCTACGCGATCCCGATGCAGCTCCTCGCCTATCATGTCGCGGTGCACAAGGGCACCGACGTCGACCAGCCGCGGAATTTGGCGAAGAGCGTAACGGTGGAGTAGGATATGGGTTTGCTCGCTGCGCAACAGCCATTGGCTGAAGTGGGACCACCTCGTCTGTTTCCCAAAGTAGAATCGCGCCAGATGGGTAGCCGCGATAAAGAGAGTCCATAAGATCGCGCACGCGCGTCGACCGCCAGACGTAGCGACGCTGCATTTCAGGCAAGCGCTACGTTCTCGCGAAATAAAAAAGGATAAACATGGAAAGATTTCTGAGATGCCGTTTGATATCGCGTTGGTTAAGCAGATTACGGACCTGGAGAAGGAACTCGCCAAGGTGGAGTCGGATCTCGCTCGGCAGGAAGCCGAATTAAACAACGAAATTTTTGAACTCTATGGTTTGGAAGATGATGAAGTGAGGATGATCGAAACGAGGTAATTAGAAATTATTTTTTGGTCTTTGCGGCGCAGATCAAAAACATTATACAAAGACGCTCCGAGTTGTGGCGTTTTACGCCGCACGCGGCGCTCGATCTCGGCGCCCACTTCCGCCTGCGCCTTGGTCAAGTCGTGCGTCGTCTGGAGATTGAGCCAGAATTCCGCCGTCGTGTTGAAGGTGCGGCCGAGGCGCATCGCCGTGTCGGCGGTGATGCCGCGCGTGCCGTGGAATATGGCGCTGATCCGGTTCGCCGGCACGTGCAGCTCCGCCGCCGAGTTCTTACTCATCCGGTGTTTGGCGTACGATCAACGCGCGTCGCGATCATCCCTGAGTTCGGCGAGCAGCTCGTCAAGTTTCGCCACGGGCAGGCTGGGTGGTGCACCTTCAGCCGACAGCGTCGGCAGCGTGAGCCATCCCTTTCGTACCAACTCGGCCAGGTTCGCATCGGCGAGCACAAGCGCCTGCCAGGTGCCAGTCGTGCGTTTCTCAATCGGTTCGTTCATGCTCTCTTCCGCTCCAACAATTTCTCCGCCGCTTCCGCGAGAAAGCGCGAACGGTTCGGCGCCGCTTCGTCGATCCGCTGGAGCAATCCTTCGGGCAGCGTCACGTTCACGCGCACCGCTTTTCCGCCAAGGTCCGGCGCCAGCACGAGCACGACCACGCCGTCGCGGTTCTCCGGATCCTCCATCACCGTATCGACGTCGGACGGTTCAGGAATCGGCTCGCCCGCTTCGGCCATCGCTTCAATGTGGCCTTCGAGCGCCTCGCGACCCATGGCGAGCGCCTCGTCGAGCGTACTGCCGGCGGAGACGCAGCCGGGAAAATCCGGAAACGAGATGCCGAAGTCGCTGTCCGCTTCCTTATGGATCAGGCCGATGTAGTGCCGCATGCTTTCACCTGTTCAGCCGAATGCCCGCTTGCCGCTCGATGCCTCGCAACGTGCCTTTGGGCAGCTCTTTCTTCGGATGCGGAACCGTCACGAGACCGGGCTTGGTACCGTGGCGATATTGGTTGTGGCTCCCGCGCACCCGGATCAGCCGCCAGCCATCCGCCTCGATCGCGCGGATCACGTCGCGGCTATTCATGTGTATATCATACACACTTGTTGCAAGGCGAGGTCCGTGACCGTCTCTTGATTTCCCTTGACTTTCCGCCCCGATTATGGAACAAAACACGAACATCGGCAAGGCGGCTGTGGCGCGAGCGAAAATTAGGGGCGCTCATACCGTGATAAGCTAGGAGGCGGTAAATTGACGACCATGCTCAGGATCGAGACCGAACGCGAAGCGGACGGAAGGTGGGTCGGCGAGGTGCCGGCATTGCCGGGCGTTCTCGCCTATGGCCAAAGCGAAGCCGAGGCGCGCATCAAGGCGACCGCCCTGGCTCTCCGCGTGATCGCCGATCGCATCGAGCACGGCGAGACGCTGCCGGCCGAAGCGCGCGATCTGTTCGCGCCGGCGTGAGCGTCTGGCCGGCCGCGAAAGCGGGCCAGGTTCTGCGGGCGCTTCACCGCATCGGCTGGACGCTCCCTCCCATTTCCTCCCCCTCGAAGGGGGAGGGTTCATAAAAAATTGCCCCTCTCCCCTTGAGGGAGAGGGTTGCTTGGCGTTGGCGAGACCAATTGTGGGCGAGCCTTACGCCAAGCTGGGTGAGGGGTGAATCTCGCCGCCTGCGACAAACGCAACGCGAAGGAGTCCCATGGCCTATCGCCGCAACCGCAAGCGGCCGCTCAATGTGCGGCAGCAGAAATTCGTCGAGCAGTTCCTGCTCACCGGCATCGGCCGCGAGGCCGCCATCCGCGCCGGTTATTCGGCGAAGGGCGCCACCGAGAGCGCCTGCCGTCTGCGCCGGCTGCCCTATATCGCCGAAGCCATCCGCCAGGGCCGCGCCGCCGAAGCGCGCCGCGCCCAGGTCGCGCGCGAGCGCGTGCTCCTGGAGCTCGCCCGCGTCGCCTTCGCCGATATCGGCGACGTGCTCGACTGGACCGGCGCTGACGACATCACGCTCCGTCCCAAGGACCAGATCTCGCCGCATCACCGCGCCGCCATCGCCGAGCTCGCGGCGCCCCGCGAGGGTGCGGGCCTGCGTGTCAAGCTCCACAGCAAGTCGCGCGCGATCGACGCCCTGGCGCGCCACCTCGGCGTCTTCGATAAGATCGTGCCGGCGGTGCCGCCGCCCTATGCGCGCAAGGACGGCCGCGACGCGCGCACCATTCTGCTCGAACGCCTCAAGCGCCTGGCCGAGACGGGCGCCAGCCTCGCCGCCGGCGCCCCGCTCGGTATTCCTTCAACCCTCGCCCCGCTTGCGGGGAGAGGGCAGGGTGAGGGGTCGCCAGCCGCGGATACGGAAAATCCCTCGCCCCCGTCTTCTTTTTCTCCCTCGCCCCCTGAAAGGGGGAGAGGGCAGGGTGAGGGGGTCATCCGCTGGCGAACTCGCAGCTGCTGACGCTACCGCCGCCGCAAGCCCCCCACCCCAACCCTCCCCCTCGAGGGGGGAGGGTCAGGGAGGGGGTGAATCTCGCAGCCCACTCACCGCCATTCACACCCCGGCGCCCGAGCCGCCGTCGCTGCCGTCGACATTTCCGGCGAGTTTCACGGTCTTCCGCAAGTGACCGTCGCCGTCATTGCCGCGTCCGCTCGCGCGAATGTCATTCGCCCCGCCACCCCGCCTTGCCTATAGATGGCGCCGTCCGGCCCGGTTGGCCGGTCGGTTCCGAGGGAGCTTCCGGTTCATGCTCGTCACAGCGAGGAATGCCGCGCGGCGGCTTGTCGGCGTGCTGGGGCTCGGCCTGGCGCTGCTCGCCCTCGCATCGCCGGCCATCGCGGCGACGCTCACCGTCACCATCACCGGCGTTCACAGCGATCGCGGCGACGTCTACGTCGCGCTCTTCGCCACGCCCGATCATTTTCCCGACGGCGACTTTGCGCTGCGCCGCCTCAAGCTGAAGGCCTCGACTGCGCCGATCGTCGTCAGCTTCGATCACCTGCCGCCCGGCACCTATGCCCTCGGCTGCTATCACGACGAGGAAAAGCTCGGCCACTTCAAGACCAACTGGTTCGGCTATCCGCTCGACGGCTACGCGCTGTCGAACGGCATCCGCGCCGTGATCTCGCGGCCGACCTTCGCCGAGGCCGCGTTCCCCGTCGCCTCGCCCGCGACCCGGATCGCCCTGCACGTCAAGTATTAGGCCGCCGATTTTCTCCCTCGCCCCGCTTGCGGGGAGAGGGTCGGGGTGAGGGGCCTTCACGCCGTCACCATCCCGTCACACCAATCTTCGCGACCGCCGGCCGGCTTTCCGGTTATAGAAGAGCCGACCCTTTCCGCGCGCGCTCGCGCGCCGCCCCAACCCAGGGAGACACGGATGAGTGACACGGTATGGATGATGGACCAGGCGGTGACGTCGCTGCCGCTGTTCAGCGGCCTGGTGCTGCTGTGGGCCGGCTTCGCCATCGGCAACGGCTTCCTCGCCAAGCGCCTCGGCCACAGCGTCGCGCTCTGGGTGATCCTGTCGCTGATCCCGATCGTCAACTACTTCTTCTACTTCTTCGTCATCTACGCCACGGTGCTCGGCATCCTGAAGCGCCTCAACACCATCTCCGACCACCTCGCCGTCACCGGCAGCCAGACGACGTGAGTGTGGTTGTTGCTCGCATTCACCCCCACCCTAACCCTCCCCCCTCGAGGGGGAGGGAATGGGAGGGGGGCCTGACCCCGCCGCCACTTTCCGCTAGCATCCGCGCATGGAATACGACTTCGACCTCTTCACCATCGGCGCCGGCTCGGGTGGCGTCGCCGCCTCGCGCCGCGCCGCGAGCCACGGCGCCCGCGTCGCCATCTGCGAGGCGGGCCGGGTCGGCGGCACCTGCGTGTTGCGCGGCTGCGTGCCGAAGAAGCTCTTGGTCTATGCCGCGCACTTTGCCGACGACGTCGAGGATGCCGCCGGCTATGGCTGGCACGTCGCGCCGCCGGCGCATTCCTGGCCCGAACTGATCGCGGCGAAGAATCAGGAAACCTCGCGGCTCGAAGGCGTCTACCGCAAGATGCTGGCCGATGCCGGCGCGCGGCTGATCGAAGGCCGCGCCAAGCTGCTCGACGCGCACACCATCGAGGTCGGCGGCCAGCGCTTGACCGCCGCCCACATCCTGCTCGCCATCGGCGGCCATCCGGTGACGCCGAAGATCCCCGGCGTCGAGCACGTCATCTCGTCGAACGAGGCGCTCGACCTGCCGACCCTGCCGCGCAACATCGTCATCGTCGGCGGCGGCTACATCGCCGTCGAGTTCGCCGGCATCTTCCACGGCCTCGGCGCCGCGGTGCAGATGGTGATCCGCGGCGAGGAATTGCTCAACGGCTTCGACGACGACGTCCGCGTTCACCTGGCGCAGGCGATGCGCGCCCGCGGCATCGTCATCCACACCCGCACCGAGATCGCGGCGATCGAGCCGGAGCGCGAAGGCTTCAACCTGACGACCAAGGCGGGCGGCGAGCTTTCGGCCGATGTCGTCATGTACGCCACCGGCCGGCTGCCCAACACCACCGGCATGGGCCTCGCCGAGATCGGCGTCGCGCTCCATCCCGAGACCGGCGCGATCAGGGTCGACGAGTGGTCGCGCAGCTCGGTGCCCAACGTCTACGCCATCGGCGACGCCACCGACATGCTCAACCTGACGCCGACCGCGATCGCCGAAGGCCGCGCCCTGGCCGAGACCCTCTTCAACGACAATCCGACCAGCGCCCGGCTCGACGTGGTGCCGACCGCGGTGTTCTCCAATCCCACCATCGGCGCCGTCGGCTTGACCGAGCGCGAGGCGCGCGCGCAGTTCGCCGCGATCGACGTCTATCGCACGCTCTTCCGGCCGCTCAAGAACACGCTCTCCGGCCGCGACGAGAAGACGCTGATGAAGCTGATCGTCGACCGCGCCAGCGACCGCGTGCTCGGCGCGCACATGATCGGGCCCGACGCGCCCGAGATCATCGGCGGCCTCGCCGTCGCGCTCACCTGCGGCGCCACCAAGAAGCAATTCGACCGCACCATCGGCATCCATCCGACGGCGTCGGAGGAATTCGTCACCCTCCGCACCAAGCTGCCCGACCCCAAGGCCAAGGCGGCGGAATAGGGCGCGGTGTCATCTCACCCCCACCCTAACCCCCCTCGAGGGGGAGGGAATGGGAGGGGGGCGAGACCTGTCTTCATCCACCGGCAAAAAAAGACCCTCGCTCAGCGGAGCGAGGGTCGGGGAAACGGCGGAGCATGGGGTGACGTGCTCCCTGTTCTCCCGGTGGTGATGCTCAGTCGGTTTCCGCCGGCTCGGTCATGCAGGCCGGCGTCTCGCACGCCGCCGTCATTTGGTCGGCCTCGTGCTCGAGGCCCATCCAGCGCAGCTTGGTGATCAGCCATTGGTGCTGATGCTCCCGCCGCGTCCGGTCGTAGCGGGCTTCGCGTGGTTCCGCGGTTGCCATCATCGCGTTGCTCCCTGAACCTGGGTCCCGACTAGTCCGCCGCCGCGACGTGCGTCGACGAACCCGATCCCGACGGCGCGCGCTTGGCGACGGTGCGCGCGTCATCGAGCGTCTCGCTCATCCGCTTGTTGAAGAGCTTCATGATCTCGGCGCCCGATTTGGTGGCGTGGTCGGCGAGGTCGCAGAAGCCTTCGAGCGTGTGGCGCGTGCACTCGGCGCCCTTGCCGATCTGGTCTTCGAAGGCGCCCGGCTTGCGCCAGCTCTCCTCGACCAGCGCGGCGAAGTCCTCCATCGCCTGGCGCGCCACTTCCATCTGCCGCGTCGCCAGCGCCTGGGCGGTCTCGCTCCAGACTTTGTTGGCTTCCACCAGCGCCGCCCAGTTCCGGCGCTGGCCGTCGAGCATGGCGTCGTAATTGAAGGCGAAGGCGGGCCATTCGCCCATCAGCTTGGCGAAGGGATTGACGAAGTCGCCGGCGGGTTCGGTGGTCTTGGCCATGAATCTCTCACTCTGGATAGGTGCGTGCCAGCACCCGGTGCTGGCGCCGGGATTCGATCACGGTTGGCTTCGAGTGATCCCCCTCGACGTCTAGGGTGTATGCCGGAGGTCAGGCCGGCGTATCCCGCGTCGAGGTTGTTCCGCGGACACGATGCTGCCACCGCCGACGCGTTGTCCATCAGGTGAATCCCCTAGACGGCGCCGCCGACTCATCAAGTCACAGAATGCGCTCAGAAAGTTATCCACCGTTGTGGATAAGTTTGTGCACAGTTTTCACAGTGTCCTTGGGATGCCATCGCCGCGTCATCCCAGCGTCGCGCCGCCGTCGCCGGAGCGTCACTTGCGCGTCACCGTCGCGCGCGGCCACCAGCGATGATGGCGCGGCGGCGGGCCGGCGATGATCTCGGCGAACCAGCCGAGCCCTTCGATGTGGCGGCAGGCGATCGCGATCGCGCCGGTCATCGGCACCGCGACGAACAAGCCGCCGACGCCCCAGAGCAGCCCCCAGAAGGTCAGCGACAGGATGATGACGAACGGACTGAGATTGAGCGAGCGGCCGAGCATGATCGGCTCGATGACGTTGGTGGCGATGAAGTGGGCGGTGCCGAGAATGATCACGATGACGATCGCCGGTCCGGGCGACTGGAACTGCGCCAGCGCCATCAACGCGGGCAGCGCGACCCCGAACCCGCCGACCACCGGAATGTAAGTGAGGAAAAACAGCACCACGGCCCAGAAGCCGGCGAAGCCGACGCCGAGCACCGACAGCACCACGTAACACAGCGCGCCGATGCCGACGCTCAGCAGCGTGCAGACGCCGAGATAGGAGCGGATCTGGCGGCCGATGGCGTGGATCAGCCGCTCGCCTTCGTCCTGCGCCATGCGGTGGCGCCGGAGCCGCGCGAGCTTGGCGGGGAGATAGCGCTGCTCGGCCAGCAGGAAGCCGACATAGACCACGACCAGGCCGAGCTCGAGCACGGTATTGCCGATCGACGCCGCGGCGCCGCCGAGCATGCTCGGCAGGTCGGACTGCTTGAGCAGCGCGCCGACATCGAGCGGCTGCCGCGAGAAGGGGATATGCGCCGTCCACGCCTGGCCGAGCCGGGCGACGTAATCAGGTAGCTGCGCCGCCAGCGCCGCCGCCTCGTCGATCAGCACCAGCGCCACGAAATAGAGCGCGGCGCCGATCAGGACGAAGGCCGTCGGCCACGCCACCCAGGCCGGGAAATGCCAGCGCCGCAGCACGTCGGTCAGCGCGTTGAGAATCGCCCAGAGCAGCAGCGCGAAGACCAGCGGCACCAACAGCGGCCGGCCGTAAACCAGCAGCACCAGCAGCGCGGCGATGCTGACGAGCCAGTTCGCGAGCTTGCGGTCGTTGAGGCGCATGTCGTTGCCGTTCTCCGAATGAGACCTTATGGGCTCGCGACCGCTTCCGCCGCGGCCTGGGGACGATTGACTTTTCTCGGTTGAACCAGATCCACCGACATGCGGCTCAACTTCCGGTAGATTCGACGCCGGCGGCGCAACGGCCACCAGTCATAGAGGTAGATTTGCATCGGCCGCCACATCGCGACCCAGCCTGCGATCGTCAGACTTTCGCGCAGAACGCTGGCCCACGTGCCGGTCTTTCCTGAAAGCAGCGTCTGGGTGAGGAGGAGGCAGGAGGCGAGAAACGCCAAACCGATCAGCAGGCTGGTGCGGCCTTGCTTCATCAGGAGTCTGAATTCCATGTCGGTAAGCCGGGCGCGGTGGCTGAAATGATTGTGAACGGCTTGTCGGATCACGTCCTTGGGGTCCTCCGCGGGCCATTGCTCCAAATCGATCCGCAGCTTCAGCGGCGCGCCGGCGGGCAGTTCGTGCGCCCAACTCACGATGAATTCCTCCGCGTCCGGATCGAGACCGCGCTCGATGAACGGCGACGGGTCCATGGAATTAAAGAACTGACCCATCTCGTGCAGCTTGAGCCGGATGGCGTGTGCGTGCGGCGGGCTCGGGGCCGATCGCGCTGACGTGAAAAAGTTCATCGGATAGCCTCCGCGCTCTGAGCGCGTTCTCGGTGCGGCGTCGGGTCACTTCCGGTATTGGCACGAAAAATCATATGGCGTCTCGGCATTCGTGCGCGTTGATTTGCATCAGCGCAGGGGGCTTGGCGGCAACCGGGCCGCCCGGTTCCCGCGTCCAGTATCGGGCTTCGCCGCGCCGGCGCAAGGTCGCCGCGCGCTTCGGCCGGCCCGGCCCGCATGATGACAAGCCTTTCATCTGCCGCTTGATTTCGATCAATACGCGATGCCCCGCGGTGCGCGAACCTGAGAAACGTGTTGCGCATGGTTGCAATCGACAGCGAGGCGAAGGTGCCGCTCGACGGCAAGAAAGGGCTGATCGTCGGCATCGCCAACGAGCACAGCATCGCCTTCGGCTGTGCCGAGGCGTTCCGGCGCGCCGGTGCCGAGCTCGCGATCACCTATCTGAACGCCAAGGCCGAGCCTTTCGTCCGGCCGCTGGCCGAACGGCTCGCCAGCCCGATTGTCGCGCCTTGCGACGTGCGCGAGCCGGGCCAGCTCGAAGCCGTCTTCGCGCGTATACGGAACGACTGGGGCCGGCTCGATTTCCTGCTGCACTCCATCGCCTATGCGCCGCGCGAGGACCTGCACAGCCGGATCACCGATTGCTCGCAGGCGGGATTCAACACGGCGATGGATGTCTCGTGCCATTCCTTCATCCGCATGGCGCGCCTGGCCGAGCCGCTGATGACCGACGGCGGCTGCCTGCTCACCGTGACCTTCTACGGCTCGGAGAAGGTGGTCGCGGAATACAATCTCATGGGTCCGGTGAAGGCGGCGCTCGAGAGCACCGTCCGCTATCTGGCGGCCGAGCTCGGCCCGAAACGCGTCCGTGTCCACGCGCTGTCACCCGGGCCGCTGAAGACGCGGGCGGCCTCGGGCATCGATCGTTTCGACGAGTTGCTCGAGCGCACCCGGGCGCGCACGCCGGAGCACCAGCTCGTCGGCATTGCCGATGTCGGCAACGTCGCGACGTTTCTGGCGAGCGACGCGGCCGCCGCGCTCACCGGCAACATCGAGTATATTGACGCCGGCTTCCACATCCTGGCCTAGGCGTCGGAGAGAGGTGAGATGGAACAACAGCTCAACCGCACCGATGCGGCGTTTCGGCCGGACCGGCACGGCCGGCATTAATCGCGCCGCGTAGTCGCGGGCCGGCGGCGCGGGTATCCTTCGATCCATGCGAAGGGCGACGCTCTGAATGGCACAGGATCAGGCAACGAGAGAGGCTTCGGCCGGCGCGCCGCCGCCGGCCGCGGCGGCGGACGCCCGGCGCGGCCTGACCGCGGCCGAAGCGGCGCGGCGTCTCGCCCAATACGGCGAGAACGCCCTCGAGGAAAAGCACGTCAGTCCGCTCGTCAAGCTGCTCTCCTATTTCTGGGGCCCGATCCCGTGGATGATCGAGATCGCGGCCGTGTTGTCCGGCCTGGCGCGGCACTGGGAGGATTTCGGCATCATCGTCGTCATGCTTCTGCTCAACGCCGGCGTCGGCTTCTGGCAGGAGTTCAAGGCCGACACCGCGATCGCCGCGCTGAAACAGCGCCTGGCGCTCAAGGCACGTGTGTTACGCGACGGCGCGTGGCTGGAGATCGAGGCGCGGCTGCTGGTGCCGGGCGACGTCGTCCTGGTCAAGCTCGGCAACATCATTCCGGCCGACCTCAAGCTGGTCGCCGGCGATTATCTCAGCGTCGACCAGTCGGCGCTCACCGGCGAGTCCCTGCCGGTCGACAAGAAGATCGGCGACGCCGCCTATTCCGGTTCGGTCGCCAAGCAGGGCGAGATGACCGGTCTGGTCACCGCCACCGGCATGAACACTTATTTCGGCAAGACCGCGCGGCTGGTGGAGAAGGCGGGCACGGTGTCGCATTTCCAGCGCGCGGTGCTGCGCATCGGCAATTTTCTCATCCTGTCCACCATCGTGCTAGTGGCGGGGATCGTGTCGGTCGCGCTCTATCGCGGCGATCCGCTGGTCGAAACCATTCTCTTCGCGCTGATCCTGACGGTGGCGGCGATACCGGTGGCGCTGCCCGCGGTGCTCTCGGTCACCATGGCGGTTGGCGCCGAGAAGCTCGCGCGTCTCAAGGCGATCGTCTCGCGCCTGGTCTCGATCGAGGAGCTCGCCGGCATCGACGTGCTGTGCGCCGACAAGACCGGCACGCTGACCCAGAACAAGCTCACCCTCGGTGACCCGGTGCTGATCGGCGCGACCGACAAGGACGAGCTGCTGCTCGTCGCGGCGCTCGCCTCGCGCCGTGAAGGCGCCGACGCCATCGATCAGGCGGTGTTCGATGGTCTGGGATCGGCGGACCGGCTGGCCGGCTACGCTGTGAAGGCGTTCCAGCCCTTCGATCCGGTATCGAAGCGCACCGAGGCGACGCTCGAGCGCGCCGGCGCGACGTTCAAGGCCAGCAAGGGCGCGCCGCAGGTGATCCTGGCGCTGGCCAAGCCGGACGCGGCGGTCGCGCAAAAGGCGCAGGCGGCAGTCGACGCGCTGGCCGCCAAGGGCTATCGCACCCTTGGCGTCGCGCGCGCCGACGGCGCCGGCTGGCGCTTCCTCGGCCTGCTGCCGCTCTTTGACCCGCCGCGCGAGGACGCCGCCACCACCATCGAGCGCGCCGGCCGCATGGGCCTCGACATCAAGATGGTCACCGGCGACCACCAGGCGATCGCGCGCGAGATCGCCGCCACGCTCCATCTCGGCCAGAACATCGTTCCGGCCGACAAGGTCTTCACCAAGGAAGGGCAGGCGCTCGATCCGGTCGCGGTCGAGGCCGCCGACGGCTTCGCCCAGGTCTTTCCCGAGCACAAATACGCCATCGTCAAGGCGCTGCAGTCGCGCAACCACATCGTCGGCATGACCGGCGACGGCGTCAACGACGCGCCGGCGTTGAAGCAGGCGGATGTCGGCATCGCCGTCTCGGGCGCGACCGACGCCGCACGCGCCGCGGCCGATCTCGTGCTGACCGCGTCCGGCATCTCGGTCATCACCACCGGCATCGAGGAGGCGCGCCGCATCTTCGAGCGCATGACCAGCTATGCCATCTACCGGATCGCCGAGACCATTCGCGTGCTGCTGTTCATGACGCTGTCGATCATCGTGTTCAATTTCTATCCGGTCACCGCCGTGATGATCGTGCTGCTCGCGCTGCTCAACGACTTCCCGATCATGATGATCGCCTATGACAACGCGCCGGTGGCGGAACGGCCGGTGCGCTGGGACATGACCCTGACGCTCACCCTATCGTCGCTGCTGGGCGTGCTCGGCGTGATCGCCTCCTTCAGCCTGTTCTGGATCGCCGAGCGCTACTTCCATCTGCCGCGGCCCGAGATCCAGTCGCTCATCTTCCTCAAGCTGCTCGTCGCCGGCCACATGACGATCTACCTGACCCGCAACAAGGGCGCGATCTGGCAGCGGCCGTGGCCAAGCTGGAAGCTGGTGACGGCCTGCGAGACGACGCAGGTGATCGGCACCGTCGCGACCGTCTATGGCTGGTTCATGACGCCGATCGGCTGGCGCTATGCCGGACTCGTCTGGGGCTACGCGATCGTGTGGTTCCTCTTCAACAGCGGCTGCAAGATCCTGGTCTACCGCCTGTTGGCGCATCGCACGCCGCGCCAGGCCGCGCACCTGGCGCGCGTCGAGCACTGGCTCGCGCGCCACGCGCCGCATCCGTGAGCGCGCCGTCCCGATCCATGTCCGCGATGAGAAGGAACGGTCGATGAGTCGCATCCTGGTTGCAATCGACGGCTCCACCGGCGCCGACCGGGCCGTCGACTACGCCGCACGGCGCGCCAAGCGCGAAGGCGCCGATCTGCTGATCGTCAACGTCATTGGCGGCTACGGCCTGCCCGACCGGACGATCCGCGCCTTCACCCGGGCGCAGGGCACTTGGCTACGCGAAGAGTTGGCGTCGCTGTCGGCCGAGATGCTGAACGCGGCGCGCGACCGCGCGCGCAAGCTCGGCGCTCGCGCCATCCGTCTGGAATCGCGGACCGGCGAAGTCGTGCCGACGATCATCAAGTTCGCCAGGGACTCCGGCGCCGAGACGATCGTCGTCGGCAAGCGCGGCGCCGGACGCGTCAGCGGACTGCTGCTTGGCAGCGTATCGCAGAAGCTGGTGAGCCTCGCGCCGGTGCCGGTGACCGTGGTGCCGTGACCGGTGCCACGCGACGGCGATGCCGGTGCGCGGCACGCCGCCGCCGAGCGGCAACAGCACGAGAACGATTTGCGGCATTTTAGCGACCGGCACCGTGGTTGCGCTCGCCGCGCGGGCGCGCGTGGCCGTCCGCGCTTTGAGCTGTGACCATATGGTGTTAGGGTCGAACCGACGAACGTGCTGATCCGGATGTTCAACTGCACGTTCCGGGGCTTTCATTCGAAAGTTGTCTTTGCCGATCGTTTCGTTTCTTGGCGCGCGCCTGCAGACCGTTGGGCCGATGCTCGGGATTGACGGCTCACTTTCCCGTTTCTTGACTCGTCGTCGGATCGCGACGGGCGTGGGCTTGGCCGTTGCCTACGTCGTCAGCGGCCGCCTCGGCCTGCTGCTGGCGGTACCGCCGGGTTATGCCACCGCGATCTTTCCGCCCGCCGGTCTCGCCATGGCGGCGATGCTCATCGGCGGCGACGTCACCCTGCCGTGGACGTTCCTCGGCTCGTTCGCGCTCAATCTCTGGATCGGCGCCGCCGCCGATCAGCATTTCGGCGTCATGGCGATCCTCGCCGCGCTGATCATCGCCGCCGCCTCGACGGTGCAGGCGGCGGTCGGCGGCGGCGCGCTGCGCCGGTTGGTGGGCTATCCCGCGCCGCTCGACAGCGGCGGCGATCTCGCGCGCTTCTTCGGCGTCTCGCCGCTGCTCTGCACCGTCGCGGCGACGCTTGCGCTCGGCGGTCTTGCGATCGTCGGCGCGGTGCCGATGGCCGATTTCGGCGGCACCTGGTTCACTTGGTGGGTCGGCGACACGCTCGGCGTGCTGTTCTTCCTGCCGCTGGTCATGGTCGCGTTCGGCGAGCCGCGCGCCGTGTGGCGACCGCGCATCGGGCCGGTCGCCGTGCCGATGCTGCTGTTCTTCGCGCTCTTCGTCGCCATCTTCGTGCGCGTCGGCGCCTGGGAGAGCGACCAGTCGCTGCTCGCGTTCCGCCTCTTGTCGCAGCAGCTGGTGGACCGTGCGGCTTCCCGGCTCGACCAGTACGGCGTGCTGCTCGATCAGCTCGCCCGCTCCTTCGACGATCCCGATCCGGTGTCGCGGCGCGACTTCGCCGATCTGACGCAAGACCTGCTGAACCGATTTCCGGCGGTGAAGGCGGTGGAGTGGGCGCCACGTGTCGACCTCAGCCACCGCGCCGATTTCGAGGCGCTCGAGCGGCGCACCGTTCGCGGCTACGAGCTCCGCGAGCTCGGCGACCTCGGCAAGCTGCACCGGGCCGGCGCGCGCGCCGAATACTATCCGATCACCTATCTCGCGCCGGCAAATGCCGCCGTGCTCTACGGCTTCGATCTCGCCGCCGATCCGGTGCGCCGCGCTGCCATCGACCAGACCGTCGAGAGCCGCGCCGTCACTGCGACCGCGCCGCTGGCGCTGGTCGAGCAGGCGGGCAATCCGACCGGCCTGCTGCTGGCGGTCGCGGTGCCGCGCGGACCGAATGGCGCCGGCGTGCTGGCGCTGGCGCTGCGGGCCGATGCGCTGATGGACGCGCTGCTTGGCCTGGTGCACGACCAGCTCGCCGTCCGCCTGGTCGATCGCGACGCCAAGCAGGCGCTGTTCGATCAGCTCTCGACCGGCTTGGGGGCCACGCCTTACGGCCAGAGCTTCGCCTTCGGCGGCCGCCACTATCTCCTCGAGACCACGCCGACCGCGCTCTATTTGAGCCAGCATCGCGACTGGCAGAGCGTCGCCGTGCTGATCGCCGGCGTGCTCAGCACCAGCCTGCTCGGTGCGCTGTTGATGCTCGGCACCGGCGAGCGCCAGCGCTTCGCACGGCTCGCGGCGCACCGCACGCGCGAGCGCGACCGCATCTGGCAGGTCTCCGAGGATTTGCTCGGCGTCACCACCCTCGACGGCTATTTCATCAGCCTCAACCCGGCCTGGACGCGCACGCTCGGCTGGAGCGAGGACGAGATCAAGGCGATCGATGTCGGCAAGCTGCGCCATCCCGAGGACGCGGCGGCGGCGATCGAAGGCCGCCGCCGGCTCGCGGAAGGCGCCGGCACGGTGCGCATGGAGAACCGCTTCGTCCACAAGGATGGCTCCTACCGCTGGATCGCCTGGACGATGACTGCCGAGGATGGCCTCATCTATGTCAGCGGCCGCCACATCACCGCCGAGCGCGAAGCCGCGCGCGTCCTCCACCAGACCGAGGAGAATCTGCACCAGCTGCAGAAGACGGAATCGATCGGTCGGCTCACCGGCGGCATCGCCCACGACTTCAACAATTTGCTCACCGCCATCATCGGCAATCTTGAGATCACCGGCCGCGCGCTCGGTTCGAACGAGAGCCGCGCCCGCCGCGCCGTCACCGCCGCCACGGCCGCCGCGAGCCGGGCCGCGACGCTGACCCAGCGCCTGCTCGCCTACGGCCAGAAGCAGCCGTTGCGGCCACGGGCGGTCGACGTCAACAAGCTGGTTGCCGGCATGACCGACCTGATCCGCCGTACCCAGGGCGAGACCATCGGCTACGATTTCGTGCTCGGCGAGAACGTGCCGCCGTGCTTCTGCGACGCCAACCAGCTCGAGACCGTGATCCTCAACCTCGTCATCAACGCGCACGACGCGATGCCGCGCGGCGGCCGGCTTGAGATCCAGACGGCGAACGTGGTGCTCGACGAGGAGACCGCGCGTGCCAGCAACCTGACGCCCGGCCCCTACGTCATGTTGGCGGTCAGCGACAGCGGCATCGGCATGGCGCCGGAGACGGTGGCGCGCGCCTTCGAGCCGTTCTTCACCACCAAGCCGTCGGGCAAGGGCACCGGCCTCGGCCTCAGCATGGCCTACGGCTTCGCGCGGCAGTCGAGCGGCTCGATCGCGATCGACAGCGTCGTCGGCCGCGGCACCACCATCCGGCTGATGCTGCCGCATTTCATCGCCGCCGCCGTGCCCGAAACCGCGCGCGTCAAGCCGTCGGCGATGCCGGCGGCGCAACCGGGTCACGGCGAGACCGTCCTGGTCGCCGAGGACGACCTCAACGTACTCGGCTACGTCGCCGAGATCCTGCGCGAGCTCAACTACCACGTGATCGAGGTCGACAACGCCGCCCGCGCGCTCGAGCTCGTCGCCGAGCCCGGACGGCGCGTCCATCTGCTGCTCACCGACGTGGTGATGCCGGGCATCAACGGCCGGCATCTGGCCGATCAGGCGCGCGTGCTTCAGCCCGACCTCAAGGTGGTGTTCATGACCGGCTATCCGCAGGACGTGGTGGTCGATCGCGGCCGCGCCGAGCCCGGCATCGAGCTGGTGCAGAAACCGTTCGAGCGCGAGGATCTGGCGGCGCGCATCCGCGCCCTGCTCGACCAGGACGGCGACGAGCCGAGCGGCAGCCGGCCGCGTGTCCATGTGGTGACCGACATGCCGCCGGGCGGCGAAGCGGCGCGCGAGCGCGCCGTCGGCGAGGGGTAAGGCGACACCTGCCGGCCGGCTCGGCGCCGTCGCGGATGCCAAAACCCGCGATCTCGCCGATTCCGACAAGCGCGACTCCCGGCCGCCGCCGTGCTATGTAACCAGCCTTGCCATGCACGGCCGCGCCTCGCCGGAGCGCCGCGGCCGTCGTTGTTCTTTGCCGTATATTTTTGGACAGAGAGGTTCTCGTGCGGTGCTACTTCATGCGCGATGGCCATATCGCTGCGGTGGAGGTTTTGAAATCGAGGACGGACGACAAGGCTGCGATCAAGGAAGCGGAGACCCTGTTCGCGGCGCGCAAGGCCCAGTTTTCGGGTTTCGAGGTCTGGGACCGCGCCCGCTTCCTTTATCGCTATCCGTCGGACAGACCATCGGGAGGTGAGACTTGAATCATCCCGACGTAACGCGCGTCCTGCGCGAGGTGCGCCGGATGCGCCGCGAGGCGGCACGCGTCGCCGATGCCGTGGTGCGCCGCACCCTCACCGCCGCCGCCAAGCTCGAGAAGCTGGCGCGGCGTGTCGCCCGCCAAACCGCCGACCGCAAGGAGGCGATCAAGCGACCGCGTCGGCGTGCCGGCGCGTTGACTAAACGACGGCGTAAGGGATCGCGGCGTCGAGCGCGCGGAGGCGTTCCTCGGTCTCGGCGATAAGCTGTAGCAGCACGCGCGCCAGGCGCTCGTCGTGCTGGAAGTTTTGCAGCAGGAAGCGGTAGCGCTTGAGATCGTGCAGCAGATTGTCGGTTTCGCTTTCCATGCCCGCAAACTGCGCCGGTCGCGGCGTCATGGCTTTGACATAGGTCACACCTAGGGGTTTGTACCTAGGGCCCGATCGGCCGGCGCCGGCCGACGATCCCGCCGGGTCACAGAAGAATCACAATATTCGGCCGAGGGTTTTGGTTATTTTCCCTTCCGCTCACCGCGGGGTGGGAGATCGAAAAATGAGCCCAAGAGAAATCTACCGTGAAAAGGCCGCGCGGCTGCGTGAAGCCGCCCAAGAGGCCACGAACTTCGCCATCAGCGTCGAACTCTACGCCGCCGCCGATCGCTACGACCGGCTGGCCGATTTCGCCGCGACACCGACGGATCGACCGGCCGCGCAGCCCACCCGCTGAGCGGCGCGCATTGTCGCAAGAGCGCCGCCGTCCGGAACCTTTTCGGGACCGCCGCGTTGCACCACCGGCCTATGGCGATGACCAAGAAACCGCTGGTCGCAGGGTTGGCGTTCGCGTGCTCGCTGGTTGCCGTCCTCGGCAGTTCGGCGGTGGGCGTCTTCGACGTGGTGCGGAGCGGCCGCATGCCCCAGAACAGCGTCATCGTCAGCCTGCCGCCGCTGCCGGCGTCGAAACAGGCGCGGGCGCGGCCCAAGGTCGTCCACGGCATCGCCTCCTGGTATGGCGGCCCGATCTTCCACGTCACCGCCAACGGCGAGACCTTCCACGACAACCGGATGGCGGCGGCGTCGCGCACGCTGCCGTTCAACACCCGCGTCCGCGTCACTAATCTGCGCAACGGCCGGTCGGTCGTGGTGCGAATCAACGACCGCGGTCCCTACGTGCGCGGCCGGATGATCGATCTCACGCCTGAGGCGGCCGAGAAGCTTCACATGAAATACAGGGGCTTGGCGCCGGTCGCGATCGAGATCGTCAGCAATGATTCCCGGCCGACGGCCGCCAATTCGGTCGCCAATCGCTGACGCGCGCGGCATGATGCCGTTCGCGCTCGCGCCGCCATGCTTCCGCTCCGCTCCATAACCTTCGTCGCTCTGGCTTTCGCGCTGGCGGCCGGCGCGGCGCGGGCGCAAACCGACGCGGCGGCGACAACCGAACCGCAGGCGCCAACCGAACAACAGTTCGCGCAATGCGCCGGCGCCGACGGCACCGCCGCCGATGCGCGCCTCGTCGCCTGCAGCGCGCTGATCGCGTCGGGCGGGCTCAATCCGACCAATCTCGCCGCGGCCTACGACAACCGCGGCGCCGCCGAGGCCGCCCAGGGCCATTTCGATCAGGCGATCGCCGATTATGCCCAGGCGATCCAGGTCAATCCCGACGATCTCAAGGCCTACGAGAATCTGGGCCTCGCCTATGCCGGCGAGGGCCGCTACGACCGCGCCATCGCCGCCGACGACCAGGCGCTCAAGCGCGATCCCAACGACGCCGTCGCCTACGACGCCCGCGGTCTCGCCGAAGCCGCCGGCGGCGGCTTCGACCGCGCCGTCGCCGACTATGACAAGGCCATCGCCCTGGCGCCGACGGCGATTGCCTATTACGACCGCGGCAATGCTTATGCCGCGCAGCTTCGCTACGACCGCGCCATCGCCGATTACGACGCAGCGCTCAAGCTCGGGCCGAGCGCCGCGATCCTCAACAATCGCGGCCTCGCGGAAGCGGCGCAGGGCCACGCCGACCGCGCCATCGCCGACTATACCCAGGCGATCACGCTCGATCCGCGCTCGGCCTTCGCCTTCAACAATCGCGGCCTCGCCGAGGCGGCGCAGGGTCACGCCGATCGCGCCGTCGCCGATTACGACAAGGCCATCGCCCTCGATCCGAACTATGCCGCCGCCTTCTATAATCGCGGCTTGGCGCGTCAGCCGACCGACGCCGCCGCCGCCAAGGCCGACCTCACCAAGGCGCGGCAGCTCGATCCGCAAATCCGCCTGGTCGCCGGCACCGGCGACGCGGCGCCGGCGCGCTGATCGGCTGCGGCGGCGCGTAAACCCGGCGGCGGCTTGACTGATTCATAACCGGTGGGTTATGAATAGCGCATGCCAGCCGCCGCGGTTCTCCAGACTCTCGCCGATCCGACGCGCCGCGCGCTCTTCGAGCGGCTGAGCCGGCACGGCGAGCAGACTGTCTGGGCGCTGACCGCGCGGGCCGGCGTGTCGCAGCCGGCGGTGTCCAAGCATTTGCGGGTTCTCGCGCGGGCCGGCCTGGTGCGCGGCCGACGTGCCGGCCGCGAGACCCACTATCGCGTCCGGCCGCAGGGACTCAAGCCGCTGGTCGACTGGATGAATTTCTACGGCGCCTTCTGGCGCGACCGCTTCGATCGCCTCGAAGATCTGCTCAAAAGGATGGATCAATGACCAATACCGCGACCGAAACGCTTTCCGTCGTTGTCGAACGTGAGATGCCTTATCCGCCGGAAAAAATCTGGCGCGCGCTCACGCAACCGCACCTGATCGAGGCGTGGCTGATGAAGAACGACTTCAAGCCCGTCATCGGCCACCGTTTCAACCTGCGCGCCGATTGGGGCGCCGTTGACTGTCAGGTCCTGACGATCGAGCCGAACAAGACGCTGTCTTACACCTGGGCGGCTTATGGTCTCGAGAGTGTCGTCACCTGGACTCTCACGCCGACGCCGAAGGGGACCCACCTGCGCATGGCGCAGACGGGCTTCCCGCCGGATCAGCCGCAGTATTATCAGGGCGCCAAATACGGCTGGCCGAAATTCCTGACCGCGCTCGACGGCGTCGTGGCGAAATTGCTGTAGCGCCGCCGCTCCGGCGGCGGGTTTGCGGTTGATTTGAATCAAGGCGGCGACGGCCGTGGCGGTGCGAATTCGCCGTGGCGGTTGACCGTGGCCGCGAGAATGTATATCGTCCGATATACATCAGAGAGGATCGCCGATGCCCGGCGCCGCCCTGCGCAGTCCCGCCGCTCCCGCGCGCCGCCATCCGGCGAGCGGCGGTTATGCGCGCGGCCGCGTGACGCGCGCCAAGATCGTCGCCGCCGCGCTCGAGATCTTCGGCGCCTGCGGCTTCGACGGCGCCTCGACCCGGATGATCGCCGACCGCGCGCGGGTCAACCTGCCGGCGCTGCAGTACTATTTCGGCGACAAGGCGGGGATTTACCGCGCCTGCGCCGAGCACATCGCCGAGCGGCTCGCCGCTCATCTCGGCCCGACGGTCGAGCGCATCCGCGGCGCGCTGGCCGAGCCGTCGCTGTCGCGCGCCCGGCGGCTCGCGCTGTTGCAGACCTTCTTCGACACCTTCGCCGATCTGCTGATCGGCGGCCGCGAGCCCGACCACTGGGTGCTGTTCATCATCCGCGAGCAGGCGTCGCCGACCGCCGCCTTCGACATCCTGTTCGAGCGGGTGATGCAGCGTTTCGCGCGCACCGCCACCGCGCTGGTCGGCGGCCTGATGGGGCTGCCGCCCGACGATCCGCGCGTGTTGGCGCGCACGTTGATGCTGTTCGGTGGCGTGCTGTTCTTCCGCACCGCGCGCGAGGCGTCGCTGCGGCTGCTCGGCTGGCGCGATTTTCGCGGCCGGCGGTTGGATTTTCTGAAGGGCGCGCTGCACGAAAACATCGCGGCGTCGCTCGGCGAGCGGAGCGGGGAAAGGCCGGCATGAAACGCATCTCGATCGTCGCGGCGCTGGTCGTCGCGCTGGCGGCGGCCGGCGGCTGGGCGTGGTGGCACTACCGCGCCGGGTCGGCGCCGCACGAACTCACGCTCTACGGCAACGTCGATCTGCGCGAGGTCGATCTCGCCTTCAACAACAACGAGCGCATCAGCGAGGTGCTGGTCCAGGAGGGCGATCACGTCAGGAAGGGCGAGGTCCTGGCGCGCGTCGATACCAGCCGCCTGGCGCCGCAGGTCGATCAGGCGGCGGCCAATCTCGATCTCGCCAAGGTCAACGCCGCCAATGACCGCGTGCAGTACAACCGCGTCCAGGCGGTATGGAGTTCGACCCACGGCCGCGGCATCAGCCGCCAGGACGTCGACAACGCCCAGGCGACGCTCGACGGCGCGCTCGCCCAGGTCCAGGCGAACGCGGCGCAGCTCGCGCTGCTGCGCCAGGAGCTCGCCGACGCCGTGCTGGTCGCGCCGATGGACGCGACGGTGCGCTCGCGGCTGCTCGAGCCCGGCGACATGGCGTCGCCGAGCAAGCCGGTGCTCGATCTGGCGATCACCGATCCGAAATGGGTGCGCGTCTATGTCGGCGAACCCGATCTCGGCCGGCTGCATCCCGGCATGACGGCGACAGTCGCCGTCGACAGCTTCCCCGATCGGCGCTTCGCCGGCTGGGTCGGCTTCATCTCCTCGGTCGCCGAGTTCACGCCCAAGACGGTCGAGACCACCGATCTGCGTCCGAGTCTCGTCTATGAGGTCCGCGTTTTCGTCAAGGATCCGGGCGACGATCTGCGCCTCGGCATGCCGGCGACGGTGCACATCACGCTCGCGCCGGCGAAAGCCGGCGGATGAACCCGCCCGCCGATCCCGCGCCGGCGCTCGCCGCCGACAATTTGCGCCGCAGCTTCCGCCGCAGCTTCCGCCGCAACGCCGGCGAGACCGTGGCGGCGCTCGACGGCGTCAGCTTCGCCGCCGCGCCCGGCAGCCTGACCGCGCTGGTCGGTCCCGACGGCGCCGGCAAGACCACTTTCCTCCGCCTTGCCGCCGGGCTGATGGCGGCCGATGCCGGCACCATGACCGTGCTCGGCATCGACGCCGCGCGTGAGCCGCAGCGCATCCAGGATCGCATCGGCTACATGCCGCAACGCTTCGGTCTCTACGAGGACCTGACGGTGCAGGAGAATCTCGACCTCTACGCCGACCTGCATGGCGTCTCCGCCGCCGAAAAACAGCGCCAATATCCGCGGCTGATGGAGATGACGGCGCTCGGCCCGTTCACCAAGCGTCTCGCCGGCAATCTGTCGGGTGGCATGAAGCAGAAGCTCGGCATCGCCTGCGCCCTGGTGCGCGCGCCCGAGCTGCTGCTGCTCGACGAGCCGACCGCCGGCGTCGATCCGCTGTCGCGCCAGGAATTGTGGGAGATCATCCTCCGCCTGGTGCGCGACGAGCACGCCACGGTGATCGTCAGCACCGCCTATCTCGACGAGGCCGAGCGCTGCGGCCGCGCCGTCATCCTGCATCAGGGCAAGATCCTGGCACAGGGCGCGCCGGACGAGATCGCGCGCCTCGCCGACGGCCGCGTCTTCCGCGCCGAGCCGCCGGCGGGCCAGAGCGCGCGCGGCCTCCAGGCGCGCCTCCTCGGCGCGCCGGCGATTGTCGACGCCGTGCCCGAAGGCGGCAAGGTCCGTTTCATCCACGATGCCGGCGATGCGCCGATCGACGCGCTGGCCCGGCTCGCGGTGGTGCCGGCGCCGCCGCGCTTCGAGGACGGGTTCATGATTCTGCTGCGCCGCGCCGGCGACCGCCGGCCGGCCGCCGCCGTCACGCTCGAGCGGCCGCCCGCGCGCGACGGCAATGGCGTCGCCGTCGAGGTCCGCGATCTCGTCCGCATGTTCGGCCGCTTCACCGCCGTCGATCACGTCAGCTTCGAGGTGCGGCGCGGTGAGCTTTTCGGCCTGCTCGGCCCCAACGGCGCCGGCAAGACCACGACCTTCCGCATGCTCTGCGGCTTGCTGCCGGTGACCGGCGGCACGCTGCGCGTCGCCGGCCACGATCTGCGCCGCGCCCGCGCCTCGGCGCGCGAGCACATCGGCTATCTCGCCCAGAAATTCTCGCTCTACGGCGAGCTCAGCGTCGTCGAGAATCTCGCGTTCTTTGCCAGCGCCTACGGCCTGCGCGGCGGCCGCAAGCGGGCGCGTATCGACTGGGCGCTGCAGCAGTTCGAGCTCGCCGACCTGGCGCGCCTGCCGAGCCAGCAGTTGCCCGGCGGCTACAAGCAGCGCCTGGCGATGGCGGCGGCGCTGCTGCACGAGCCGGCGCTGCTCTTCCTCGACGAGCCCACCAGCGGCGCCGATCCGCTGGCACGGCGCGAGTTCTGGCTGCGCATCAACGCGCTGACCGAGCAGGGCGTGACCGCGATCGTCACCACGCATTTCATGGAGGAGGCGGAATACTGCGACCACATCGCCATCCTCGACGCCGGCCGCATCCTGGCGCAGGGCACGCCGGCCGAGGTGCGCGGCCGCGCCCATCCGCCTTCTGGCCGCGAGGCGACGATGGAGGACGCCTTCATCGCCGTGGTCGAAGCGGCGCGCGCGCAGGGCCAGCGGACGGCGGGCGCGGCATGAACCAGACCGCCGGCCTCGCCGCCAAGCTGCGCCGCATCCGCGCGCTGGTGCGCAAGGAAAGCTTCCAGATCGTGCGCGATCCCAGCAGCATCATCATCGGCGTCATCATGCCGGCGCTGCTCATCCTGCTGTTCGGCTTCGCGCTGTCGCTCGACGTCACCAACGTGCCGGTCGCCGTCGTCATCGAGAATCCGACGCCGAAGGCGGTCGAGCTCGCCGCCGGCTTCCGGCTGTCGCGCTATTTCGACGTGCATTACACGACGTCGATGGTCGCGGCCGAGCGGATGATGCGCGACCGCAGCGTCGACGGCATCGTCCGCATCCGGCCGGATTTCGCCCGGCGGCTGTCGCTCGGCGACGCCCGGGTGCAGGTGATCGTCCAGGGCAGCGACGCCAATCGCGCGCGTCTCATCGAGGGCTACGCCCAGGGCGCCATCGCGCAATGGAGCGCGCGCCAGGCCGCGACCGGCGCGGCGGTCGCCGTCGGACCCGTCGCGGTGCAAAGCCGCGTCTGGTTCAACGAGGCCAACGACAGCCACTGGTTCCTGGTGCCCGGCCTCATCGTCATGGTGATGACGCTGATCGGCGCCTTCCTCACCACCATGGTGATGGCGCGCGAGTGGGAGCGCGGCACGCTCGAGGCGCTGTTCGTCACGCCGGCGCGCGTCGACGAGATCCTGTGGAGCAAGACGCTGCCTTATTTCGCCATCGGCATGGTCGGCCTGGCGCTCTGCTTCCTTGCCGCCAAGTTCATGTTCTTCGTGCCGTTCCGCGGTTCGCTCTGGGTGCTGACCGGCGCCTCGATGCTCTATCTGCTGGTCGCGCTCGGCATCGGCCTGTTCATCTCGTCGGCGGTCAAGAGCCAGCTGGTGGCGAGCCAGCTCACCCTGATCGCGACCTTCATACCGGCGCTGATGCTGTCGGGCTTCATCTTCGACCTGCGCAGCACGCCGCTCGCCGTGCAGGCGATCGCCGACGTCTTTCCGGCGCGCTATTTCGTCTCGCTGTTGCAGACGGTCTTCCTCGCCGGCGACATCTGGCCGCTGGTGCTGCCCGAGGCGGCGATCCTGCTCTTCATGGTGCTGGCGCTGGTCGCCGCCAACCGCTTCGTCACGCGGAAGAAGCTCGCATGACCGCTCTGGCCGATAGCGTCTGGCGCGTCCTGGCCCTGGTGCGCAAGGAACTGCTCGCCGTCCTCAAGGACCCGAAGATCCGCTACAGCCTGCTGGTGCCGCCGATCCTCCAGATCCTCATCTTCGGCTATGCCGCGACCTACGATCTCAATCATGTGCCCTACGCGGTGCTCGATCAGGACCGCGGCGCGGCGTCGCGCGATCTGCTGGCGCGCTTCGACGGCTCGGGCATTTTCGACCGCGTCGCCAATCTCGACAACGCCTCCCAGATCCGCGCCGTCATCGACGACCGGAAGGCGCTGCTCGTCGTCCAGATCGGCCAGGATTTCAGCCGCGACCTCGCGCTCGGCCGGCCGGCCCCGGTGCAGGTGATCGCCGACGGCCGCAACTCCAACACCGCCGCCATCGCCGGCGGCTATGTCGCCACCATCGTCGACGCCTTCAATACCCAATGGCAGGCGGATCACGGCCAGACCGGTTCGCCGATCGCCGCGACCATGCGCGCCTGGTTCAATCCCGAGCTCGAGACCCGCTGGCACATGATCCCCAGCATCATCGGCACCATCGTGATGCTGATGACCATGAACCTGGCGGCGATGTCGGTGGCGCGCGAGCGCGAGAACGGCACCTTCGACCAGCTGCTGGTGACGCCCTACCGTCCGGCCGAGATCATGATCGGCAAGGCGGTGCCGGCGATGCTCATCGGCCTGACCCAGGCGACGATGATTCTGCTGGTGGCGCAGCTCTGGTTCCGCATCCCGTTCCAGGGCTCGGTTTTCACGCTCTATGCCGGCCTGACGCTGTTCCTGATCGCCGCGGTCGGCATCGGCCTCTTCGTCTCGTCGATCGCCGGCACCATGCAGCAGGCGATGATCTACATCTTCGTCGTGATCATGCCGTTCACGCTGCTGTCGGGCCTGACGACGCCGATCGACAACATGCCGTTGGGCTTCCAATATCTGACGCTGGCCAATCCGCTGCGCTACGCCATCACCATCGCCCAGCGCGTCTATCTCGAAGGCGCGGGGATCGGCCTGCTGATCCCGGATCTATGGCCAATGGTCATCATCGCCGCGGTGACGCTCGCCGCCGCGACCTGGATGTTCCGCCACAAGGTGGCGTGAGCGTGGGCGGAAAAGCGAGGAAAATGGCCCATGGCGGGTAGGGGCGAATACGGATCACGCCGGCGGATTGAGCCAGATCAAGGTACCGAGGCCATCGAGAGATAGCGTATCCGTCAGGCCAACAACCTGTGGATTCCGCCTGTGATTTCGAACCTGCCGCAGCTTTCGCGGTGTGTCGCGCTCGCCGCTGCCGTTCTGTTGGCGGGCTGCGAAGTTGGACCGGATTTTGTGCGTCCGCCGCCGCCGACCGTCACGGCCTACACGCCGCAAAAGGTCAGCCTCGACCTGGCGCCGGGCAAGAACGAACCCGCGCAACGCCTGGTGAGCGGCGCGGCCGTTCCTGCCGCGTGGTATCAGCTCTTTCACGCGCCGGCGCTCGACGAAGTGGTCCGCCAAGCGGTCGCAGACAGTCCTACGATCGCAGCGGCCCAGGCGACGCTGGCACAAGCGCAAGAATCCGTGGCACAGACGCGCGGCGCCTATTACCCACAGCTCGATCTTTCCGCAACCGCGGAGCGCCAGCAGGGACCGGCGAACCTGCTCGGCCAGCAGCCGACGAAGCATCTGCCGGTCTACAATCTCTACACTGTCGGTCCGCTTGCGAGCTTCTCACCCGACGTGTTCGGTACCACCGCCCGGCGTGTTGAGCAGGCGGCGTCGCTGGCGCAGTATCAGGCCTACGAGCTGGCGGCGGCGCAGCTCACGATCACCGGCGACGTCGTCACCGAAGCGCTGACGATGGCGTCCGACCGCGCTCAGGCCGATGCCGTCGCCGACATCGTCGCCGATGACGAGAAGAACCTCGCGCTGGTGCGCGAGAAGTTCGCCGCCGGCCGCGCGCCACGCACCGACGTGCTGATCGCCGAAAGCCAGCTCACCGGTGATCGAGCGCTGCTGCCGCCGCTCCAGCAGCAGCTCGCGGTTGCCGAGGACGCCTTAACCACGCTGATCGGCAAGTATCCGGCGGAATGGTCGCCGCCCGCGTTCGTCTTGAGCGATTTCACGCTGCCGGCCGACTTGCCGATCAGCGTGCCCTCGGCGCTCGTCCATCAGCGGCCGGACATCCTCGCCGCCGAAGCGCAGCTTCACGCAGCCAGCGCCGCCATCGGCGTCGCGACCGGCCAGATGTATCCGAGCGTCAATCTCTCCGCGTCGCTCGCCACCGCCGCCGTCGATCCCGATTCATTGTTCAATCAGCGTGGTCTGGTCTGGTCCATGCTGGGCGGCATCACCGCGCCGATCTTCCACGGCGGCGCGCTCGAAGCGCAGAAGCAGGGCGCGGTCGACGCATTCCGCGCATCGGCGGCCACGTACCGGCAGGTCGTGGTACAGGCCTTCGGCCAGGTCGCCGATGCGTTGCGCGCGCTCGATCACGATGCCCGGCTCGTCGAGGCGCAGCGCCAGGCGCTCACCGTCGCCGACACGTCGCGCTCGCTCCAGCGGCTGGGCTACGACGCCGGCAAGGTCGACATCCTCAAGCTGATCGATGCCGAGCGCAGCTATCAACAGGCGCGCATCGGTTACGCGCGCGCCGTCGCGCAACGCGATCTCGATACGGCGCAGCTCTTCGTCGCCATGGGCGGCGGCTGGACGGAGGAACAGGCGCTCGCCGGCGGCCGCCGGGCTGCCGGTAATCCGGCGCCCTGAAGGAGTCATCCGATGGAAACGATCGTCAAAAAGATACTGCCGTCGTTGCCGAGCCTGGCGCCGGTCACCGACAAAGCCACGAAACCGGAGGCGCCGCCGACCGGGTGGAGATCACCGGAACGCCGCCGGCAGCTCTGGATCGCCGTGATCGTTGCCGTCATCCTCGTTCTTGCCTTCGTGCTCTGGCGTGCGTTTTTCAGTCCGGTCACGGTGGCGTTGGCGCCGGTGCAGTCGAACGTGCAAGAGCAGGTCTTCGGCCTCGGCGTGGTCGGCGCGCGCGTCGAATCGAATGTCGGCTTCAAGGTTGCCGGCGTGCTGGTCGGGCTCGATGCCGACCAGGGCGATCGGGTTCATGCCGGCCAGGTTCTCGCGCGGCTCGATGCCCGCGACGTCGCGGCGCAGGTCGCTGTGGCCAAAGCCAACGTCGCCCAGGCACAAGCCGCCATCGTGAAGGCGAACGCCGACATCGCCAGTACGACGGCCAACCTGACCAATGCGGCGCGCATCAGTGCGCGCGATGCGCGCCTTGTTAAGAGCGGCGTGGTGTCGACCGAAGCGGCGCAGACCGACGAAGCCGCCGTCCGCGTCGGTACCGCCAACGTCGCCGTCGCCCGCAGCGAGCTGACGCAGGCCGAAGCGGCGCTGCAATCGGCCGAGGCGCAACAGGCCTTCGAAGAAGCCACGCTGGCGAATTATATGCTCACCGCGCCCTACGACGGCTGGGTGATCTCGCGTAATCTGGAGCTCGGCAGCGGCGTCAATCCGGGCCAATCGGTATTCACGCTGGTCGAGGCGAATACGGTCTGGGCAGTGGGCTACGTCGACGAGCGGCTGGCTGGCCGCCTGCACGTCGGCCAGCCGGCGGAGATCGCGCTGCGTTCTGATTCGGGCAAGCGCTTTTCTGGCCACGTCGCCCGGATCGAGATCCAGAGCGACGCCGTGAACGAGGAGCGGCTGGTCGACGTGACCTTCGACCAAATTCCCGCCCGCATCCATCTCGCCGAGCAAGCCGAAGTCTATATCACCACGGGCACGGTAGCGCGGGCCGTCGTCGTGCCGCAGACCGCCGTCGCCAATCTCGCCGACGGCAAGGGTGTGGTCTGGACGCTCGAGAACGGCAGGCTCGCCAAACATGCGGTCACGTTCGGGCCGGAACTCCTGAACGGCGGCTTGCCGGTGCTGGCGGGCGTGCCTGACGGCGCATCTGTCGTGCTGCCGCAATCGAACCTGCGCGTCGGGGAGCGCGCCCGCGCCGCGACGAGCGCGCCATGAACCTTGCGCTGCGCGACGTCCGCCGCAATAAACTGCGCTTCGCGCTGACGGTGTTCGGCATCGGTCTGCTGCTTGGCGTGGTGATCGTCATGACCGGTATCTACGAAGGCGCGCTGGCCGACGCCCTGGCGCTGCCGCGCGCCGAGGGGGCGACGCTCTGGGTGGTTCAGCCGCGCACCTTCGGTCCCTTTGCCGAGCCGTCGCGCATTCCGCGCGATACACGCGATCTCGTCCGGCGCATTCCCGGCGTCGCGGCGGCCGGTTCCGTCACCTTCCAGACGGCGCAGACCACCGTCGGTGGCAAGCCGGTGCGGCTCTATCTCGAGGGCTATGAGCCCGGCCGGCCCGGCGGACCGCGCGCGTTGACCGCCGGCCACGGCCTGACCGAAAGCCACTATCAGATCGTCGTCGATGCGTCTTCGGGCCTGAGGCTCGGCGAGCGCATTCCACTCGGACCTTACCGCGATCCCTATACCGTCGTCGGGCTGACGCGCGGCATGGTGAACTCGGCCGGCGATCCGATGGCATGGATCAATCTGCTCGATGCCCAGGCGCTGCAATTCGCCGTGCCGCCGGCCCTCGAGCGGCGGGAACACGCGGCCAAGCGCAATCCACCGACGACCACCGACATCAATGCGGTTCTGGTGCGGCTCGAGCCCGGCGCTTCGGCGCGGACCGTGGCGCAGGACATCAGCCGCTGGAAGCACCTCGCGGCTGTGCCCGAATCCCAGGAGGAGAGCTATCTCACCCAATTCGTCATTGAAAAGATGCAGCGCCAGATCGGCCTGTTCATGGTGATCTTGATCACCGTCTCGGCGGTCATCATCGCGCTCATCATCTATACGTTGACCATGGATAAACTGCGGTCGATCGCCACGCTGAAGTTCATCGGTGCGCCCGACCGCACGATCGTCGCGCTGATCATCCAGCAGGCGCTTACGCTGGGCGTCGTCGGTTATGGGATCGGCTTGACGCTGATCGAGCTGACCAAGAATCATTTTCCGCGGCGCGTTCAGCTCGAGCCGCGCGATCTCATGATCGTGTTCCTCATCGTTATCGCGGTTTGTCTTGCCGGCTCGGTGCTCGGCGTGCGGGCGGCGGTGAAGGTCGATCCCGCGGAGGCGCTCGCCAGTGGCTGATACGCTGCAGACCGATCGACGGCGGCGCGTCGAACTGCGCGGCGTCAGCAAGCATTTCGGCACGGGCACGGCCCGCGTCGACGCGCTGGTCGATGTCGAGCTTGACGTGTATGCCGGCGAGATCATCGGTCTTCGGGGACCGTCGGGGTCGGGCAAGAGCACTTTGCTGAATCTGATCGCCTGCGTCAGCGAGCCGAGCGCCGGGTGGATGCGCCTCGACGGCGACCTCGTCTATGACGGCCACTGGCTGCGGCGCGACCTGCGCCGGCTGCGACTGACCAAGATCGGCTTCATCTTCCAGACCCACAACTTGCTGCCGTTTCTCGATGCGACGGAGAACGTGGTCGAGGCGATGGAGCTCGCCGGCGTGCCATGGCGGCAGGCGCGCGCTCGCGCCGACGGGTTACTGGACTATCTGGAGGTCGGCCATCGCCGCCATGCTTATCCGGGCGAGATGTCGGGCGGCGAGGCGCAGCGCGTCGCAGTCGCCCGCGCGCTGGCCAACGGTCCGCGCATTATCTTGGCAGACGAGCCGACGGCGCCGCTCGATTCTGCACGCGCACACGTGGTGATGGATCTGCTTAGCCGCATCGCCCGCGATCACGAGGCGGCCGTTCTGGTGGTGACGCACGACGAATCGATCTTTCGCCGTTTCGACCGGCTGGTCAGCCTACGCGACGGCCGCATCGAGGCAATTGAGCAAATCGACGGCGAGACCGTCATCGCACCGGCCGGTTAGAGAGATGTTCCGCCACAAGGTGGCGTGAACCGCGTCGCTCTCGCCGGCCGGCGCGCCGCCCGCTAGGATGAGCCGGGGAAAAGGGGAAGGGGTCATGCGTTTCCGCGCCGCCGTTCCGCTTGTCACCGTCTTGGCGGTCGTCGCTGCCGGCCATGCCGCCGCCGAGGACCGCGTCGAGTTGCAAAGCCGGCCCGGCGTCACGGTGCCGATCCTGTTCCAGCCGGCAGCGTCGCCGGTGGCTAGCGCCGTGCTGTTTCCCGGCGACGTCGGCGTCATCGCGATGACGCAGGGCAATTTCCTGCTGCGCGTGCGCGGCGAATTCGCGGCGCAGGGCATCAGCGTGGCGGTGATCGACGCGCCGTCGGACCAAGCCAGCGGCCTGTCGACTGGCTATCGCGCGGGCGCCGATGCCGCCCAGGATCTCGCCGCTGTCGTTGCCTTCCTCAAGTCCAAGGCGCCGGTGCCGGTCTGGTTGGTCGGCACCAACCACGGCTCGATCTCCGCCGCCAACGGCGCGGCTCGGCTCGGCCTGGCGTCGTTGGCCGGCGTAGTGCTGACGTCGTCGGTCTGGAACAACGGCATGGATCGCGTGTCGCTGGAGTTGATCGCGGTGCCGACGCTGATTGTGCACAACCGCGATGACGGGTGCCACCAAAGTCCACCGTCAGGCGCCGCGCCGGCGCTGGCGTTGCTCGCCGCCGCGCCGGAGAAACAGCTTGTCTTCGTGGCGGGCGGCATGACCAAGGGCAATCCCTGCGGCGGCCTTTCGGCGCACGGCTATTACGGCGTCGAAAACGAAGTCGTGCCCATCGTCGTCGGCTGGATCAAAAGCCATACGTCGACACCTTGACGCGCGGCGGAACGATCGCGAATCAAATCCCCCCGGCGCGCAGACGCGCGCCTTGAATCAAGCGGCCGGAAGGCGCGGCTGATGCTAGCCGACGGCTTCCTTCAGCTCTTTGCCGGCGCGGAAGCGCGGCACCTTGCGCGCGGCGATCTGGATCGTCTCGCCGGTGCGCGGGTTCCGGCCTTCGCTCGCCGCGCGTTGCGCGACGCGGAAAGTGCCGAAACCGACGAGCCGCACGTCGTTGCCTTTCTTCAAGGCGCCGCTGATGCAGTCGAGCACCGCATCGACCGCGCCTTCGGCTCGCACCTTCTTCAGTTGCGTGCTCGACGCGACGGCCTCGATCAAGCCCTGCTTGTTCATGGCTGAGACCTCATATGCTGGTGACGAACGCTCTTGCCTTATAGTGAGTCGGCCTCGGCGTAAATGACGACTCGCCGCGCCGGAGTCGGCCACAGCAATGTCACGGAGCCGGGCGGCGGCCGGCGCGCGCTAGCGCGCCGCGGGCGGCGGCTCGTTCGGCGGCGGCGGCGCGGCGGTGTTCGCCCCCGGGTTCCCCGTCTGGCTGATGAGCTCGTCGGCGGTGGCCTTCTGGTCCTTGGACAGGCTGGCATAGAGCGGCCGGAACGCCTCGAGGAACCGCTTGCCTTCGCGGACGCTCAGCTCGGCCAGCCGCACATGGGATTCGATCCGCTGCACCGCGGTTTCGGTCGGCTCCGGTGTTGACTGGAGCTTGTCGTAGACCTGCTGGGTCTCGCGATTGTTCTCGCGCATCACCGCCGCGACCTTATCCCACTGCGCCTCTTGCGCCGGCGTGATTTCGAGCGCGGCTTTAAGGAACGCGATCTGGCCCTCGATATAGGGATCGGGACCGGCTTTGGGCGCCGCATGGGTCGCCGTCGGCGCGGCGGTCTGCGCCAGCGCCGCCGGTGCCGCGAAGGCGACGGCCGCGACGAGACTTAAGGCGATGACCGGTATGGTTCGCGAGCTTGCACGTGTGCGCTTCATGGCGATCCCTCGGGCGGTGACGGTTGCACGGCGGGCCGGACGGTGTTCGCGCCGCGCGGCATCCGGGCCGCTGCAAGGGTAGGGAGGTCGGCGGCCGCCGGGCCTTGATCTGCATCAAGGGCCGCCGGCGCAGCCTGCCTATGGTTTGTCCGATCGGTGGAGGCGCGCGTGAAGAAACTTGGCGCCGTGATTGCCGTCGCCGCTTTAGCCGGCCTGTCGCTGGGCGTCAATCCCGCGGCCGCGCGCGGCTGGCACCATGGACATGGCGGCTGGGGCTGGGGCGTCACGCTCGGCTTCGGTCCGTGGTGGGGCTATCCCTACGACTACTATTATCCCTACGCCTACGCGTATCCGTATCCCTACGCGTATCCGAACGCCTACGCCTATCCTTACGTCGCGCCTCAGTACGCCACGCCGGCTCCCTACACCGCGCCGGCGCCGGCCGCGCCGCCGGCACCGTCGTCCATCTGGTACTACTGCCGCTCCAAGAAAGCGTATTACCCGTACGTGAGGACTTGCCCGCAGGCCTGGGAGCAGGTGCCGACGCAGCCGGCGCGGTAACGTGCTATATTGGCGTCCGGCAAATTGAGGTCCGGCCAATGCGCCAATACAGCTTCTCCGTCGTTCTCGAGCCGCAGGCAGGCGGCGGCTTCACGGCGCTGGTTCCGGCGCTGCCCGAAGTGGTGACGGAAGGCGACACCAAGGAAGAGGCGCTCGCTCACGCGGAAGAAGCGATCCGGGCGGTGCTCGATTTTCGCCGGGATCACCGTCTGGACATTCCCGCCGATACGCCGCCTGAAATTCGCCGCGTGACCGTCGTCGCCTCCGCATGAGCGGCGGACGGCTCTCGGTCGTCGACGCAAAACGAGTCATTCGCGCACTGGAACGGGCCGGCTTTGTCGTCGACCGCGTCGTCGGAAGCCACCATGTGCTCACGCTTCCCGGCGATCCGTCGCGAACCGTTACCGTGCCGTTCCACGGCAGTCGCGACCTCAAACCTGGAACGCTCCGCGCCATCATCAAACAGGCTGGCTTCACCGTCGAGGAGTTCAGGCAATTTCTCTGATTTCGACAATCAACCCCAACCCATCGACGCACGCGGAAGACGCGAGATGACAAGACAGATTGCTGTCGTGCTTTACGTGGCGGCAATGATCGCCATGATCGTCGGCGTCGATTTGGTGTTCTTCAAGCACCGGTTCTGGGAGCGGCTGACGGTCAATATCGGGATCGTCCTGGTGTTCGCCGCTTTCTATTTCAGGTTCTTCGCGCGTCGTTAATCGTCCGGAAGACCGCGAGGGGGGGAGCGAACAGACAAACCACGCCGTCGCTGTTTTCAGTTTCGCCGCTCAGCAAGCCTTGATCGAATTGATCAAGCCGAACTGAATTTTCGGACTGGCTCGAAGCAAATTCTGCACGAAACCTCCCCTATAGCACAGGCTTGAGAAGGCCCAGCTTGAGGTCGGTCAGCGCCTTTAGGCGACCGCGAAACTCCCGTTCGTTGAGATCGCCGTCTCGATAGAGGAGCCTGATGAAGTCATCTGCAGGCATACTACCTTTTCGGTTGTTTGCCTCGCGGGACGCCGCGACCAGATTCCGGTAGCTATTGTTGCCCTCGGGCCTTGAGACAACGTGATCCACGACGAACGAATTCGCGTCGATCTTCTTCAGCGTGTAGAAGCATCGAAACCCTTCTCGTTGCAGGATCGCCAACCTATTCTCAGGGTCGAAGAAATCGATTTTCTCTATATCGATTTCCTCCGGTGTGGTCGGCTTGGAAGGGATTACGCCGACGATCTCGCCGGGTAGATGAAGCCGTATCCGCTTCCCCTTGTGCTCGGTTTGCACGACGGTGATGCAGTGCTTCTGCTCAAGAGAGTCTAGGCGCTTGTAGACTGAACTTTCGGACATCGGCTTCCCGCGCTCTCCAATCCCGGTCGCTAACCTCGCTCGGGCGGATTTGAAACTTAGTACCGCCTCATCCTGCCCTATGAATCGGGAATGTCTGAAGATGTACAGGTACACTGCCTGTTCGTAAGTATCGAGTTTCGGTGCCAAATGGTCCTGAAACTGCTGGAAGAACTCGCGTAGCTGGTCGGGCGTCATAGCGTCGTCATCGAAGTTGCGCGGTGGCCTGGCGCTCGTGAAAGCTACCGAGCATTGCGCTAAACCGGTCTCAGGTTCGGAGTTAGTGATTTGCGGTCTTCGTAGCACGTCTTTAGTTCTTCACCTGAGATGGAATGGCCACTGTTGTCACTGATTGTCACGGCTTCTCCGCGGCTCAGGCGGCCGTATGCGAGTGCACGCGCATCCTCAAAAGTGAGGTCTGGAATAATCTCCAACCGTTGCGGATCGGGATGTGAAATCGTTACGCGATAAGACATCAAGTACTCCCAGCAAGATCCTACTTCTTAATATAGCACAGACGACAGTTCGGCCTTCCGCGAGGCGCTGTTGCAGCGGTTCGGTCCCGAGATGCCGCTGCCAACTCTACTGAACGAGCTCGCGGTTTGTCCTCGACTGAGGACGATGAACGATCCGTGCGGGGTGGTCGTATTCGGAGCCGCTCGGCCGTTGAGCTATTTCCGTTTTGGCCAAAGTTAGGCCCAACGGTCCAGAACCGCTGACTTCGGTCTCTCTTTCAATCCCGCCCGGAAGTCGCTATTTATTGCGCTAACACGCGGCGCTAACCCATGGTCACCAAAGCGAAATGGACGCCCGATAGCTGGCGGTCGAAGCCGGTCAAGCAGGCGCCCGATTATCCCGACGCCAAGGCGGTCGCTGCCGTCGAGGCGACGCTGACGCGCTATCCGCCGCTGGTTTTCGCCGGCGAGGCGCGGCGCTTGAAGGCCGCGCTGGCCGAGGTCGTCGCCGGCAAGGCTTTTCTGCTGCAAGGGGGCGACTGCGCGGAAAGCTTCGCCGAGTTCCACCCCAACAACATCCGCGACACTTTCCGCGTCCTCTTGCAGATGGCGGTGGTGCTGACCTACGGCGCCGCCTGTCCGGTCGTGAAGGTCTCGCGCATGGCCGGGCAATTTGCGAAGCCGCGCAGCGCCGACACCGAAACCCAGAACGGCGTCACGCTGCCGGCCTATCGCGGCGACATCATCAACGGCATGGAGTTCACCGCGGCGTCGCGCCAGCCCGATCCGCAGCGCATGCTCCAGGCCTACAGCCAGTCGGCGGCGACGCTCAACCTGCTGCGCGCCTTCGCGCAAGGCGGCTACGCCGATCTCCACCGCGTCCATTCGTGGACGCAGGGCTTCGTCGCCCAGAGCCCGGCGGGCGCGCGCTATCAGGAATTGGCCGACCGGCTCACCGAGACGCTCGACTTCATGGCCGCTTGCGGCCTGACCAGCGAGACCACGCCGCAGATCCGCGAGACCGACCTCTTCACCTCGCACGAGGCGCTGCTGCTGCCTTACGAGCAATCGCTCACCCGCGTCGATTCAACCACGGGCGACTGTTACGACTGCTCGGCGCACATGCTGTGGATCGGCGACCGCACGCGCCAGCCCGACGGCGCGCATATTGAGTTCGCGCGCGGCATCAAGAATCCGATCGGCCTCAAATGCGGTCCGTCGCTGCCGGCGGACGATCTGTTGAAGCTCATCGACATCCTCAATCCCGAGGACGAGCCCGGCCGTCTGACGCTGGTCGCGCGCATGGGCGCCGACAAGGTCGACGCCAAGCTGCCGCCGCTGGTGCGCGCGGTGAAGAAATCCGGCCGCAAGGTCGTCTGGTGCTGTGATCCGATGCATGGCAACACCATCGTCTCCAAGACCGGCTACAAGACGCGCCAGGTCGAGAGCGTGCTGCGTGAAGTTCGCGGCTTCTTCGCCGTCCACGAGGCCGAAGGCACCTATGCCGGCGGCGTGCACTTCGAAATGACGGGGCAGGACGTCACCGAATGCATCGGCGGCGCCACGCCGCTGTCGCGCGCGGTGAGCGAGACCGATCTCGCCGACCGCTACCACACCCATTGCGATCCGCGCTTGAACGCCGGCCAGGCGCTCGAGCTCGCCTTCATGATCGCCGAAGAGCTGAAGAAGAAGCGCGCCGGCCAGGCCGCTGCGCGCGCGCGGGCGGCGTCCTGACCACCGCGCCGCTTCGCGCCGGTCGCGCGCCGCCGCCGGACGATCCGGTGACGCGGCTCACCGACGCCTATTTCAACAAGACCAAGGAAATCGTCCGCCGCTACGGCGATAAGCGCGTCACCTACGCCGTGTTCCTGCGCCGGCCGGTGATCGCGACGCTGCGCCTGATGGTCGATTTCCTCGCCGCCGCGGCCAAGACGCGCGGCACGAATTTTCAGGTCGATCTGCAATATAAGGAAGGCGAGTGGGTCGGCGCCGGCGAGCCGCTCGCCTATATATCCGGCTCGCTGTTCCACCTGGTCGATCTCGAGACGCTCTATCTCCAGAAGCTCGGCGCGCCCTGCGTCGCCGCCTACAACGCCTATGCCATGTGCGTCGACCTGCCCAAGGCGGCGTTCCTGGCGATGGATGCGCGCCACTGCGCCGGCGCCGAGATGGCCGAGATGATGGCCTATGCCGCCGCGGTCGGCTCGGCGGCGGCGAAGCGCGAAGTCGGCGCCGTCGGCTTCGTCGGCAACGCCACCGACGCCACCGCGCATTATTTCGGCCAGGCGCTGGGCAAGGGCACCATGCCGCACGCGCTGATCGGCTATGCCGGCTCGACCTTGCGCGCCGCCGAGATGTTCCGCGAGACTTTCCCGCACGAGCCCTTGACCGTGCTGGTCGATTATTTCGGCCAGGAAGTCAGCGACACGCTCGCCGTCGCCCGGCGCTTTCCCGATCTCGCCGCCGACGGCCAGCTCGCCGTGCGTCTCGACACCCATGGCGGCCGCTATATCGAGGAACTGGACGTCGCGCGCTCCTATGCCGTGCTCGAGGCGCACGCGCCCAACGCCATCCGCGGCTATCGCACCGAGGCCGAGCTGCGCCATCTCATCGGCACCGGCGTCTCGGCGGCGGCGGTCTGGCACGTGCGCGCGCGGCTCGATCAGGCGGGCTTCCCGATGGTCAAGATCGTCGTCTCGTCGGGCTTCACGCCGGCCAAGTGCCGCGCCATGTCGATCGCCGACGCGCCCATCGATGTCGTCGGCACCGGATCGTACTTGCCGGAGAACTGGACCGAGACCTACGCGACATCCGACATCGTCGAATACGATGGCGTGCCGCTGATCAAGATCGGCCGCGAATTCCTGCTGCGGAAAAAGACCGACGGGTGAGGGCGTCCGTCAGAACGTAATCGTCGTGCGTAACCCGATCACCGCCTCGTCGCCGACGGTCTGCGTCGTATTGAGCGGATTCTGGATGCCGCCGCCGGGATTGATCACATACTGGAAATCCGGCTGCAGCTGCCACCACGGCGCCACCTGATACTGATAGGTGAGCTCGACGAAGTGCTCCATGCCGCGCACCGGCACCGGATTGCCGAACGTGGCCTGATCGCGGTCGAGCGCGCTGGCGCTGTCGCTGACCTGCGCCAGGCCGTAGCCGATGCCGCAGGTGTCGTCGTCGCGTCCGGGCAGCGGTGCCTTCACGTCGACGCCGGTATTGAGGCTGAGCTCGATCTGGTTGCGATCCGACGGCGCGCCCATCAGGCGCGCGAAGACACCGATCGAGCGCGGCCCGCCGGTCTGGCGCCACACCATCTGGTCGACGACGCCGTAGAGGCTGAAATTGCCGCGGTCGGTGCGCGCTGTGCCGCTGCTCGCCGGATTGGCGAGCGACAGGCCGGTGTTGTCGTAACGCTGATCGGGAAAGCCGGCGGTGTCGTACCAGGCGCCCAGCTTATAGGTGCCGGGCAGACCGCAGACCACGCTGCCGCATGTCTTGGCGGGCGATTGGTTCACCGCATATTGGATCTCGCCGATCCACAGCGCGCCGGTGCCGAGGTTGAACCGCGTGCCCGAAGCCTCGCCGTCGCGCAACTGGGAATCGTTGGCGAACGGACCGCCGGGCGGATTGTCGTCAAACACGCCGGCGAGCAGCGTCACGGCGTCGGTCGGCTGCGCGCGAAGCCGGATGCCCGGCGACGACAGCGGATAGGCTGGCCCGCCGGCATAGAGATCGGCCGACGGCACCATCGGCCAGCCCATCATCGTGTTGACGAACAGAGCGGAATATTGGCTGGCGATGAATTCCTGGTCGATGCTCTGCTGGCCGAGCTTCACGTCCGCCTTGCCGTCGAGGAACGCCTGGTCGTACCAGAGCTCCCACAGCCGCGTCGCGCGATTGCTCTCGATGCCGCTCACGGTCTGCAAGTTGTCGAGATTGTCGGCGCTGAGGTTGCGGCCGTGGAGCTGCAACGCGCTGACGTTGAACGTGCCGCCCGACCAATGGAACGCCTTGTCGGTGTCGAGGCTCAGGCCCATGGTCGTCAGGCCGTCGTACTCGGCGCCGGTATGGATGCCGCCGGTGACGTTGCCGAGGATTTCGCTGATCTCCGACAGGCTGAACGTCACGCCGTATGTGCCGAGCCACGGACGCACGCCGCCCATGTCGCCGAGCAACGTGTCGCGCTGCCAGAATCCCTGCGGCGCGTTGTCCGTGTCGGCGAGCGCCGCATTGGTGCCGCATCCGAGCACGAGCGCCAGAGCGACGAAGCCGATCGCCCGGCGGCACCGGCAACCAGCGCCGCGGTGCCGCGCCGTGCCATTGGTGGAAGGTTGTGTTCTGGAAATGAAGTGCATGGTTCACCCTTTCCTCGGAATACCGCTTCCGAGGACCCAAGTTCCGGCTGATGACTCAGCTCGACGGTGCCGTCAGGTCGGCAGCACTACGATGACTCCGTCCATGATGAACGGATAACCGCCGTAACTCTTCAGCGGCGCGAAGGTATAGGCCGTTGAGTCGTAAACCGCATGGATCGGGCAATAATAGTGATGGAGGCCGGGCTGCGAAAGCGTCACCGCGCCTTTGCCGGTCTTGGCGGCGAGCGCGATCGGCGCGAACGACTGCATCTTCTCCAGCCAGACCACCGAGCTGAGCGCGCCGCCGGCGCCCGACGGATTCGGCATCAGCATCGGCTCCGGCGACGGCATCGCGATATGCGGATCCATGTCGTTGTTGACGAAGGTGATCTCCTGGCCCGCGTTGACGACGATCGCCCACGGCTCGAAGGTCATGTAGGAATCCGGAATCGAGACGCGCGAGCCGGTGGTCGCCAGGCCGCGGCCGTTGGCGGTGGTGACCAGGATCACCGTATAGGCCGGCAGCGGAAACTGCTTGGCGTCGTGCCGGGCGACCACCTGGCCGACCTTGTCGTCGAACCGCGTCGTCGCGGCGTCGTAGAGTACGTAGAGGCCCGGCTTGGCGAACTTCAGCGAAGCGGCGGCGTGCGGCGCAACCGCGTGCTCGATCTTCTCGGGCGCGCCGGGCGCACTCGCCAGTTTCAGCGGACGGGCGGCGCTCGATGCCACGGTGATCGTTTCCCCCGCGACGATATGCGAGGTCATCGGATCGAATCCCTGGCCGTGAAACGTGATCCGCGAGCGGGCCGGCGCGGCCGCGCGCTTCGATGGGGCCGGCATGCTCATCTGGGCGAAGGCCAGCGACGATCCGATGGCGCCGCCCAGGACGGTGCCGGCGAGGACGCTGGTGAAGGCGGTTCGGCGAGTCATCGCTTGCATGGGAACCTCGATCGCTGGCGAATTGATTGATCGAGGCTATCAATTTATCGCGGTGTTACATTGATCCAGGTCAAATAATTCCAATTTGCCGCGCGGACGCGGCGATCGCCAGCGATGTCGGAAGCGCGATGCGGTTTGTGGCGGTGTTAACCGCGGCGGCGATGCGCGAGCAGGGCGTGCTTCCGCCGCTGGTATTCCTCGCGATCGATCTCGCCGCGCGCCAAGCGCTCGTCGAGCCGGTCGAGGCCGCCGGCGCGGCGGTGCGGCTGCGGCGCGACGTGACTGCCGTTCGCCATCGCGCGCATGACCAGGATGATCGCCATCAACGCCGCGGCCAGGACGACCGCCCAGAAGATCGCCATCATTCCGCCCATGGCCTGCCAGCCATAAGCCATCATTCCATAGGGTCCGGAACCGAACATGACTCATCCTTTCACCGGCCGCGGCGGCATGTCGCAGCCGCGGCGCCATTCCCTCCACCTCTCATGAAGGAATGTCGCCGAACCCGCCTTGATGCATGTCAATAACGTGGATCGGCGGCGATAAAAACCGCCGCCGATCCACGTTCGGTCGGGTTGGGTGTGGCTCGCTCAGGCCTTTGCGGCGAACAGCGCGCACCAGCCGTTGGGGCTGATGCTGCCTTCGACCAGCTGGCAGGTGCCGTTCGCCGTCGGGCTACTGCCGGCGATGAAGTACTTGCACAAGTCGCACTTCTGGTTGCCCTTCGGCGTTTCCTGATACTGCGCGACCTTCTGCGGCACTTTCGGCCCGGCTTGCGCCATGGCGCCGCGCGCCAATCCGACCGTCGCTGGCAGTGCCAAGGCCCACTTGACGCATTCCCGGCGTGAAATCATCGCATGCTCTCCTTCGCTAGCGGTCACTGTGCTACCCCCCGACAGTGGCGGCGATCTTGATCCAGGTCAATTTTTTGTGACCGCGGACCGGCCGCGGCGGCACGTTGCCGCGCGAATCCGGAAATGCCGTGTCGCCGGCATGCGGCATAAGGTCACGCGGAGTATAAGCGTCACCCGACACCGCGCAGCGTCGCGATTCCGCGGCTCACGGGCCAAGGCTTGCGTAATTTTAATTTGCAGATCGCGGCGATCGGTTGTGCCCTGCGCCCGGCCGCGGAATTTGCGGCGATCGAAGCTGAGCGAGGTAGCGGGGGTGCAGGTGATACGGATGACGGCGGCCTGGATCGGAAAAGCCTGGCGGCGCGGTGGCCGCGGGTTGCTGGGACTTTCCCTGCTGCTGGCCGGCGCGCTGCCGGCCTGGGCCGAGCAGGCGCACGACTGGCAGATCGCCATGCAGCCCGCCGTGACGCCGGTGCGCGAGCGCATCGACGCGCTGCACAACGAGCTGCTAGTCATCATCACGCTCATCACCCTCTTCGTGATGGGCCTGTTGGTCACGGTCATGGTCCGCTTCAACGCGAAGCGGCATCCGGCGCCGTCGCGCACGACGCACAACACGCTGCTCGAAGTCGTCTGGACGATGATGCCGGTGCTGATCCTGGTCTTCATCGCCGTGCCGTCGTTCAAGCTCTTGTATTACGAGGGCGATGGCCCGAAGCCGCAGCTGACCGTCAATGTCACCGGCCATCAGTGGTACTGGAGCTACGACTATCCGCAGCAGGGCGATCTGAGCTTCGACAGCATGATTCTCTCCGCCGCCCAGGACAAGACGGCGGGCAAGCCGCGGCTGCTCGGCGTCAACAATCCGCTGGTGGTGCCGGTCGGCGAGGTCGTGGCCGTCGACGTGCGGAGCACCGACGTGATCCACAGCTGGTTCATGCCGTCGCTCGGCGTGCAGGAATACGCCATGCCTGGCCACGTCAACCATGCCTGGTTCAAGATCCTGAAGCCCGGCGTCTACTACGGCGAGTGCAACCAGATCTGCGGCATCAATCATCCCTTCATGCCGATCGAGGTCGACGCCGTGTCGCCGGCGGATTTCGCCAAATGGCTGGTGATGGCGAAGAAGAAGTTCGCCAGCGCCGGCAACAATCGGCCACAATTCGCCGCGATGACCGCTCGGCCCGCGTCGCCAGCGGCGCTCGCCGGCGGTCATTCGTGACGCCGCCGCCGTCGAGGCAGGCCAATTCGCTGTTTGCGATCGTCCTTGCCGCGGTGGCCGTCGGCATATTCATATTCGTGATCGGCCTGATGGTGATCCTGCACGATCCGTCGATCCAGCATGTCGCGCACGTCTGAAACGAAACCCGCCGCAAGCGCCGTGGCCTTCCCGCTGACGCGACGGCGAGCGGTTGGCCTGCTCGGCGTTGCGGCCGGCGCCCTGCTGCTCGCGGGCTGCAACGACGACGCCAAATGGCATGCGATCGACGTCTCGGACAGCTCGCTGCCGCTCGCCTTCACCATGACGCGCGCCGCCGACGGCAAGACAGTCACCCCGGCGGATTACCGCGGCCATATCGTGTTGCTCTATTTCGGTTACACCCACTGTCCGGACGAGTGTCCGACGACGCTCGCCAACATCGCCGGCATCCTGAAGCGCCTCGGTCCCGAGGCGGACCGCGTCCGCGTGCTGTTCGTCACCGTCGATCCCGACCGCGACACGCTGCCGGTCCTGGCGCCATACGTGAAGAACTTCGCGCCGCAGGTCGACGGCCTGCGCGGCACGCCGGACCAGCTCGCGGCGCTGGCGCGGCGCTATCGCATCCTCTACGCGGTGACGCCCGCCGCCGGCGGTCACCCTTACGACGTGACGCACAGCTCGGCGACTTACGTCTTCGACGGCACCGGCGCGGCGCGGCTGCTGATCCCGTCGCTCGCGACGACCAAGCCGGACCTCGCCGGCACCGCCGCCGATTTGCGGCGGCTGATCGAAGAAAAGTATCCGCCGAGCCTGTTCACCCGGCTGCTGCGGCTGGTGTAAGGCGTCAGCGCCCGGTCCAGCGGCGCGACAGCGCCGCGATCGCCGCCGACGCTTCGTCCGTCGCCTGCGGCTTGGTTTCTTCGTGAATCCGAAGGGCGTTCAGCACCACGATCAGGCCGATCACGCTCATCATCGACGGCGGAATCCACATGATGATGCCGCCGAGATGCTGGTCGGCGATGGCGTCGATCGACGGGAACAATCGGCCGCAGAGATCGTAATAGGGATAGAGATCGTGGCTGGCGAAGGTGACGATGGCGCCGAGCAGGATCTGCGGAAACATCACGCCGAACGCCAAGGCCGCGCGCAGCCCGTAGGACACGCGCGCCGGCGGTTGGGGCCGCGGATCGAGCGCCAGGCACCAGAACAGCACGCCGTCGATCACCATGCTCCAGTTCATCACCGCGTAAAGCCGCGGATCGATCATGGCGCGGAAATGGATCGACGGAATGAGCCAGAAATAGAACAGGCCGACGAACAGGAACGCCGCCAGGAACGGCTGCTGGACGATGCGGACCGCGACCACGACCGCGCGCCATTCGATCGCCCGCTGCGCCCAGCGCGGCATGCCGCGCCGCACCGTTCCGCCGGCGGCGCCGAGCGCGATCAGGAACGGCCCGATGTGATGCATCACCACGTGCTGGGTGCGGTTGAGGAAGAACATGTGCTGCGACCAGTATTCGAAGCGCGTCTGCAGCACCGCGTAGGTGAGGGCGATGCCGCAGAGAAACGCGACGCGCCGCCACGTCGCCGGTCGGGCGTCCGGCGGCGACAGGGCGAGACCGCGCCAGAACCAGATCAGCGCCAGGGCCGTCGCCAGATAGACCGTCGGTGAAAAATCCCACGGCGCCCAGACCGGCATCTGCGCCGGATAGGCGTCCGACAGCCAGAACAGCAGCGCGCCCAGCGCCGCGGCGGCGCCATAGACCGCGGCATCGCGGCCGCCGCGCGGCGGCCACGGCACCGACCGGGATTGCGCGCCGACACCGTCCATCACGACGATGACCTAAAGCGGCGGCGCGGCGCTGTCAAAGCGCGCGTTGCCACGGCCGCCCGCCGGCCGCGATGTTATCGCACGGAACTGTTGCCGAGCCGCGGCGATGGCGTCATCGTCGATCCGCCGAGCCGTCGAGGGAGCCGCCATGTCGGAGACCAAGCCGAGCGCCCAGGAGATCGTCGCCTTGAGCCGGAAGGAAGTCACGGTGTCGTTGCGCCTGAATTACTCCAGCGACACATTCGAGCTGACTTGAAACCCGCGACGGAGAAGCATGCCCTTCGATCCCGATGAAGGCGGCGGCGAGCGGCGCAAGCGGGCGCCGTCGCGCAATGTCTTGGGCGGCAAGCTCGAGCCGTGCTCGATCAAGCCGATGACCGGGTTCTACCGCAACGGCTGCTGCGACACCGGCCCCGACGATTTCGGCAACCATACGGTCTGCATCGTCGCCACCGCCGAGTTCCTGGCGTTCTCCAAGTCGCGCGGCAACGATCTGTCGACGCCGATGCCGAAATTCGGCTTTCCCGGTCTGAAGCCGGGCGACCGCTGGTGCTTGTGCGCGCCGCGCTGGCAGGAGGCGCTCGACGCCGGCAAGGCGCCGCGCGTGGTGCTGCGCGCCACCCACGAAGGCGCGCTCGACGACTGCGCGCTCGCCGATCTCAAGAAATACGCCATCGATCTGGCCTAGGCCGGCGGCGCTTGCTGTGACAAAGCGGTGGCGTTGCCGCGAAGCGGCGTTCCCACGGAACAAGGCGCCGTGGCCGGACGTTGTCGTTGGCGGAAAGCCCGGCCCGGAATCCCGGGCAGAAGGAGACCAGAATGATGAAGCGTTTGTTGCTTGCCGTGTCGGTTCTCGCGCTGACGTCGGGCGGCGCCTTCGCGCAGAACTCCTATTCTTCATCGCCGGCGCCGTCGCCGGCCATGCCGCCGTCGGGCACGTCCGGCCCGAGCGCTGGCGCGATGCATCCCGCGCATCAGGTCACGGCGCATGTATCGGCCGTGCGCGTCAAGCAGGCGCAGTCGGCGCTCCAGCAGGAGGGCCTCTATAAAGGCAAGGTCGACGGCAAGTTCGGACCGCAGACGCGTCACGCCGTGGCGCAATTCCAGAAGGCGAATGGCCTGAAGCAGACGGCACAGCTCGACCGCGCGACGATAATGAAGCTGCAACAGGGAAACAGCGCGCCGGGCGGCGGCATGCCCACGGGCGAGCCGCAAGGCGGCGATATGCCGGCGGGCGGTGGCGGAATGCCGAACGGCGGCACGCACTAGCGCCGCCACGCGTTTAAATCTTCGGGTAACGGCCGCGCGGGCTCGCTAAGGGCGCGCGCGGCCGAGCGCCTGCGCCGTCGCCGGGTCGGCCAGGCGGTCGATGAACCAGTTGGGATAGACCGGCGCCGGCTCGGCCGCGGCGCCGTTCCCTTCGCGGCCGCCGTGCCCCGGGAACGCCCCGACCGCGCCACGGCGCCGCCGTATTCCGCCGCCTAGAATGATCGACGTCTCCCGCCGCGCCGTCGCGGCCGTCATTTGCAGCAAACATAGGATCAGCGCATGTCGAGACTCCGTCGCCTCCTGCTTCCCCTGCTCTTGATTGCCGCCTTCGCCCTGCCGCGGCCGGGCCACGCCCAGGTCGCGGTCGCGGTCACCGTGGCGCCGCCGCCGCTGCCGGTCTATGTACAACCGCCGATCCCCGGTCCCGGCTGGATCTGGGCTCCCGGCTACTGGGCCTGGGGACCTTACGGCTACTACTGGGTGCCGGGCACCTGGGTGTGGCCGCCGCGCGTCGGCCTGCTATGGACGCCGGGCTGGTGGGGCTGGGACGATGGCCGCTACTTCTGGCACGTCGGGTACTGGGGGCCGCATGTCGGCTTCTACGGCGGCATCAATTACGGCTTCGGCTATTTCGGCGCCGGCTATGTCGGCGGTTTCTGGGACCACGATCACTTCCACTACAACCGCGCCTACAACAACATCCGCAACGTCCACGTGACCTACGTCTATAACCGCACCGAGGTCGTGCACAACGTGACGCGCGCCAGCTTCAACGGCCGCGGCGGCATCGAGGCGCGGCCGACGGCGGACGAGGAGCGCTTCGGGCGCGAGCCGCATTTCCATGCGACCGCGGTGCAGGAGCGCCACGCCAATATGGCGCGCGGCAATCCGGCGTTCCGCTCGTCGGTCAATCACGGCCATCCGCACATCGCGGCAACGGTGCGGCCAGGCGCGTTCACCGGCCGCGGTGTCGTCCATGCGCAGGGCTCGATGCCGTACCGTCCGGAGCATCACGCGCCGTCGCAACCGGCGGTCCGTCACACGAGCGGACCGACGCCGCAAGCGCCGATGTCGCACGGACCAGCGCCGGCTTACCATCCGGAAGCGCATGGTGGTCCGCAACCGACGGGCGAGCAGCATCATGAGGGTGGCGGTCCGGGTGGCCCGCCGCCGCACGAAGGCGGCCCCGATCATCAGCACCCCTAGGCCGCCGGCTTACGACAGCCCGCGCAGATCGGCCCGCAGCCGCGCCGCGTTGGGCCAGCCGAGATCGCGGTCGAGCGCGGCGTGAGTCCGTTTCCAGATCGGCACCGCCTTGGCGAGCCGGGTGCGGCCCTCGGCGGTCAAGGCCAGCCGGCGGCTGCGCTTGTCGGCCGGATCAACGCCGACGGTCACTAGGCCCTGACGCTCCAGCGGCTTCAAGGCGGCGGTGAGGGTGGTGCGGTCCATCGCCAGCAGCGTCGCGACGTCGCCCATGGTCGGCGGCTCCGGCCGGTTGAGCGACATCATCAGCGAGAACTGGCCGTTGGTGATACCGAGCGGCCGCAGCGCCTGGTCGAAGCGCCGCGCCACGGCGCGCGCCGCGCGCTGGAGATGCAGGCAGAGGCAAGTATCCCGCACGTGCACCGTGGTCGCGAACGAAACAGTGTTTGACATGGCTTAAATATGTTTATATCAACGTATTTGTCAAGTGTAGACAGGCGCCGGGCACACCCCGCACGCTGTGACCCCCAAACCGGAGGAGAGGCTATGAACGTCCAACCCTATCTGTTTTTCGACGGCCGCTGCGAGGAAGCGCTGGCCTTCTATACCAAGGCGCTCGGCGCCGAGGTGACGATGCTGCTGCGCTTCAAGGACAATCCCGAACCGCAGAACGGCCCGCCCAACGTCCAGCTAGACAAGGTGATGCACGCGCGACTGCGTATCGGCGACACCGTGGTCTTCGCCGGCGACGGCATGTGCCGCGGCACGAATCATTTCGACGGCTTCGGCTTGTCGCTGACGGTGGCGAACGAGGCCGAGGCCGACCGCATGTTCAACGGCCTGCTCGACGGCGGGAAGGTTGTGATGCCGCTGGGCAAGACCTTCTTCTCGCCGCGCTTCGGCATGGTCTGCGACAAGTTCGGCGTCAACTGGATGGTCTATGTCGCGCCGGCCGAAGAGGCGAAGGTCGGCACCCGCGCGAAGCAGGTGGCGTAGGCAAGCGGCGCCATCGGCGCTATACGAGGGGCATGCCGACCGTCGCCTTCACCCGCGCGCTCGAGCGCTTCCTCCAGGCGCCGCCGGCCGAGGTCGGCGGCGCCACCGTGGGCGAGGCGCTCGGCGCGGTCTTCGGGACGCGGCCAGCGCTCAAGGGCTACGTACTCGACGATCAGGGCGGCTTGCGGCGGCACGTCGCCTGCTACGTCAACGGCAAGCCGGTGCGCGACCGCGTCCGGCTGAGCGACCCGGTCGCGGCGGCGGACTGCATCTATGTCTTCCAGGCGTTGACCGGCGGATGACGATTTTGAAGTTCAAGCCCCGCACCGTCATCGCGATCTATCTCACGATCGGACTCGCCGATGCGCTGTATGGCTGGTCGGCGGCGAACCCGATGATCTCGACCGCGGACCTGATCAAGCTGACGGCGTGGCTGGTCTTTCTGTGGCCGGTCGAGCTCGCGACCATCGTCGCGCCCGGACTGTGCGCCCATTGGCAGGCACTGTGTCGGTGAGCGCGTGAACCGGAGGACCAAATGACCGATCGCGTTTATGTCGGAACCCGCAAGGGCCTGTTCGAGATCGCGCGCGCCGGCAAAGGCGCGTGGCAGATCGCCGAAGTGCATTTCCTCGGCGATCCGGTCTCGGCGCTGCTGCCGCTCGACGGCGCGCTCTACGCCGCGCTCGATCTCGGCCATTTCGGCACGCATCTGTGGAAGCGCGAAGGCAACGCCTGGCGCGAGCTCGGCGTGCCGGCGTTCCCGCCGAAGCCGGAGAACGCGACCGACGATCCGCATCCCTGGTCGCTCGGCAAGATCTGGTCGCTCGAGCCCGGCTTCGTGCCGGGCCGGCTGTGGGCCGGCACCATGCCGGGCGGCTTGTTCCGCTCCGACGATTCCGGCGAGAGCTGGCATTTGATCGAAGCGCTGTGGACGATGCCCGAGCGCAAGCAATGGATGGGCGTCGCCGGCGGCGAGCAGCCCGGCATCAGCGCCGTGCTGGTCGATCCGCGCCGGCCCGACGAGATTCGCGTCGGTGTCTCGACCGCCGGCGTCTGGGCGAGCCACGACGCCGGCAAGTCGTGGCGCCTGATGAACCGCGGCGGCATGTACAACGAATACATGCCGCCCGAGCGGCGCGAGGACCCGATCGCCATGGACATCCACCGCCTGGCGCGCTGCGCCGCGCATCCCGACACCGTCTGGTGCCAGCACCACAACGGCGTCTTCCGCTCGGCGGATTCCGGCCTGAGCTGGAGCGAGGTCACCGCGATCAAGCCGTCGAAGTTCGGCTTCACCGTGGCGGCGCATCCGCGCGACAAGGACACCGCGTGGTTCGTGCCGGCGATCAAGGACGAGAAGCGCGTGCCGGTCGACGGCAAGGTCGTGGTCGCGCGCACGCGCGACGGCGGCCGGAGTTTCGATGTCCTGCACAAGGGTCTGCCGCAGCGCCACGCCTACGACCTGGTGCTGCGCCACGGCCTCGACGTCGCCGCCGACGGCACGACGCTCGCCTTCGGCTCGACCAGCGGCGGCTTGTGGATTTCGGCGGACGGCGGCGACAGCTGGACCGCGCCCGAAGGCCGCCTGCCGCCGGTCAACGCCGTGCGGTTTGCGGCTTAAGTGCCCGACGCGGAAATCCGCTGCGCCACCTGCGGCGCATCGTTCGAATGCAATCCGGGTCCGGATTGCTGGTGCGCGCAGCTGTCGCGCCTGCCGATGCCGGAGCGGAAGGACGAGGGCTGCCTCTGTCCGGCTTGTTTGAGAGCGCGGCTGACCGGGAACGCTGCGACCCACGTGCCCAAAATTTGATCTTGCCGCGGCCCGTGACCGCAAAATTGACTCAGATGAGCGGCACGAACCGGATCTTTATTTACCGTTAGGGGGAATGGAACGATGTCTATGTCCGTACTATATAGAGAAGACGATGAGTGGCGTTGTGATGCGGCGTCCCAGAGTATCGTTCGACAGTTCGAATATTTGGCAGCGGCTCGAGAGCTGTGAGGTCGTGGCGCGCGCCCAGGGCTGGCATCCGAACGACATCATCCATTTCACCGAGGAAGTCCGCGACGCTTTCTCCTACGAGGAGGCGATGGCGGTGATTGAGCGCGAGTTCGAAATCGTCTGACGCCGGTCCGCTTCCGGCGCGTGGTTCCGCATCCGGCTGATTGACACCCCGCGACCCGGCTCCTAGCGTGCCGGAACCATGGTCGATTCGCTCGTCATCTCGGCCGCGCAGCTCGATCCGACGGTCGGCGACATCGCCGGCAATCTGGCAAAGCTGCGCCGCGCGCTCGCCGAGGCGCGCGGCCAGGGCGCCGATCTCGTGGTCGCGACCGAGCTCTTCGTCGCGGGATATCCGCCCGAGGATCTGATTTTGAAGCCGGCCTTCGTCGCCGCCTGCCAATCGGCGGTGACGCGCTTCGCGCGCGAGACAGCGGACGGTCCGGCGGTGCTGCTCGGCACGCCGTGGCGCCAGGACGGCAAGCTCTACAACGCCGCGGCGCTTTTGGCCGACGGCAAGCTTGCGGCGCTGCGCTTCAAGCACGAGCTGCCGAATTATGGCGTCTTCGACGAGAAGCGCGTCTTTGACGCCGGCGCGCCGCCGGGTCCGATCCCGTTCAAGGGCGTGCGGCTCGGCGTCATGGTCTGCGAGGACATGTGGTTCCCGGACGTCGCCGAGACGCTCCAGGAGTCCGGTGCGGAAATTCTCATCGTCATCAACGGCTCGCCCTTCGAGACCGACAAACTCGGCGAGCGCGTATCGCTCGCGGTGTCGCGCATCCGGGAGACCGGCCTGCCGCTGCTCTACGTCAACCAGGTCTGCGGCCAGGATGAGCTGGTGTTCGACGGCGCCTCGTTCGCGCTCGACGCCGCGTTCAATCTGCGCTTTCAGGCGCCGAGCTGGCGCGAGGCGCAGCCGGTGACGCGCTGGCGGCGCGGACCGAAGGGCTGGACGGTCGAGCCGGCGACGATCGAGAAGCCGGAGGAGGGCGCGGCCGCGATCTATCACGCGCTGGTGCTGGGATTGCGCGACTATGTGCGCAAGAACCGCTTTCCCGGCGTGGTCATCGGCCTGTCGGGCGGCGTCGATTCCGCGCTCACCGCCGCGGTCGCAGTCGACGCGCTCGGCGCCGACAAGGTGCATGGCGTGATGATGTCGTCGCCCTTCACCTCGACCGAGAGCGTCGAGGACGCGACCGAGATGGCGACGCGCCTCGGCTGCGAGCTGCGCGCGATCGAGATCACGCCGGTGATGAAGGCCTTCGACAGGACGCTGGCGGAGTCCTTCAAGGGCCGCGCGCCCGATACCACCGAGGAAAACATCCAGGCGCGCGCCCGCGGCATCACGCTCATGGCGCTCAGCAACAAGTTCGGCTGGATGGTGCTGTCGACCGGCAACAAGTCGGAGATGTCGGTCGGCTATGCCACGCTCTACGGCGACATGTGCGGCGGATTCTCCGTGCTCAAAGACGTTTATAAGATGACGGTCTATGCGCTCTGCCGCTGGCGCAACGCCAACCGGCCGGACGAGTTCCTCGGTCCCGCCGGCGACGCCATTCCCGAGCGCGTGCTGACCAAGGCGCCGACCGCCGAGCTCAAGGCCAACCAGACCGACCAGGACACGCTGCCGCCTTATGCGACGCTCGACGGCATCCTCGAATGCCTGATCGAGCACGAGATGACGGTGGCGGACGTCGTCAAGAAAGGCTTCGACGAAGAGACGGTGCGCAAGGTCTGGGCGATGGTCGACCGCGCCGAGTACAAGCGCCGCCAGGCGCCGCCCGGCGTCAAGATCACCCGCCGCGCCTTCGGCCGCGACCGCCGCTATCCGATCACCAACGCCTTCACCGCGAGCGCCGCCGCGATCGAGTTCGACCCCGGCGAGGCGCCGCGCGCGCCCACCCCCGCGCCCTCGAAGTGAGGCCGGCACGGCGCGGTCGCGCGCATTTTCTCGCTTCGCCGTGGCGCGTTAGCCGCTAAATTGGGCGCGCCATGACCCCGCCCGACACCGCCGCTGCGCCCGGCCGCGACTTCATCCGCGACATCGTCGAGGCTGATCTGAAGTCCGGCCGCGTCAAGACCGTGGTGACGCGCTTTCCGCCCGAGCCCAACGGCTACCTTCACATCGGCCACGCCAAGTCGATCTGCCTCAATTTCGGCATCGCCCAGGAATACGGCGGAAGCTGCCACCTGCGCTTCGACGACACCAATCCGACCAAGGAGGAGCAGGAGTTCATCGACGCCATCGAGCGCGACGTGCGCTGGCTCGGCTTCGACTGGGGCGCGAATCTGTTTCACGCCTCGGATTATTTCGAGCGGCTCTACGAATGGGCCGAGCACCTGATCCGCGCCGGCAAGGCTTACGTCGATGACACATCGGCCGACGAGATGGCCAAAATGCGCGGCACGCTGACCGAGGCGGGGAAGGAGAGTCCGTTCCGCAACCGCTCGGTCGAGGAGAATCTCGATCTCTTCCGCCGCATGCGCGCCGGCGAGTTTCCCAACGGCGCCCGCGTGCTGCGCGCCAAGATCGACATGGCCAGCGGCAACATCAACCTGCGCGATCCGGTGCTCTACCGCATCCTGCACGCCGAGCATCCGCGCACCGGAAAAAAGTGGTCGATCTATCCGACCTACGATTTCGCCCACGGCCAGTCTGACGCGATCGAAGGCATCACCCATTCGATCTGCACGCTGGAGTTCGAGGATCACCGGCCGCTCTACGACTGGCTGATCGCGAATTTGCCGGTGCCGTCGCAGCCGCATCAGTACGAATTCGCGCGGCTCAATCTCGGCTACACCGTGCTGTCGAAGCGGTTTCTGACGCAGTTGGTGCAGGAAAAGCGCGTGACGGGATGGGACGATCCGCGCATGCCGACGCTCGCCGGTTTGCGCCGGCGCGGCGTGCCGCCGGCGGCGCTGCGCGATTTCGTCGGCCGCATCGGCGTCGCCAAGGCGAATTCGACCGTCGATTTGGGATTGTTCGATTTCGCCGTGCGCGAGGCGCTCAACAAATCGGCGCCCCGGCGCATGGGTGTGCTGCGGCCGTTGAAGGTCGTGATCGAGAACTATCCCGCGGGCAAGGGCGAGCTTTTGGACGCGGTCAACCATCCCGACGATCCGGCGCGCGGCACGCGCCAGGTGCCGTTCGGCCGCGAGCTCTATGTCGAGCGCGACGACTTCATGGAGAACCCGCCCAAGAAGTTCTACCGCCTGTCGCCGGGGAAGGAAGTCCGCCTGCGCTACGCCTATTTCATCACCTGCAAGGAGGTGGTGAAGGACACGGCCGGCAACGTCACGGAATTGCGCTGCACCTACGATCCCGCGACCAAGGGCGGCAACGCGCCCGACGGCCGCAAGGTGCAGGCGACGCTGCACTGGGTCGCGGCCAAGGAATCGGTCGTGGCCGAGCTGCGGCTCTACAATCCACTCTTCACCCGGCCCGATCCCGATCCGGCCAAACTGCTCGCCGAGATGAATCCCAACTCGCTCGAAGTGATCAAGGACGCGCGGCTCGAGCCGGCGCTGGCCGATCCGGGCGACGCGCCGGTGCAGTTCGAGCGCCAGGGCTATTTCGTCCGCGATCCCGACAGCGCGCCGGGCAAGCCGGTCTTCAATCGCACCGTCGGCTTGCGCGACAGCTACGCCAAGGCGTGAGTTCGACTTAGCGCCGGGCGCGGATCGTGCCGGCGCGTCCGGGTTGCGTCTCTGCGGCCGGAATGAAATCATTGACTGGACTCGGGCGAGGGGGAGCCGATGCGGTCCGGACGGGCGTGGTTCATGGCGGCAATCTGCGTCATGCCGCTTGTCGTCCTGGCGGCGCCGGCGCGCGCCCAGGATCGCTTCAACGCCAACACCGGCGGCGGCACGGCCGGGCCCTGCGAGCAGACCTATCTCGACGGGCAGCGGCAGATCGTCACCGCGCGCATGCTCAACGACGCGCAATACAAGAAGGCGAAGATCGACTGCAACGGCAAGTCGGACTGCATCCGGGCGGCGCAGAAGCAATACGAGACGACCCAGCGCGACATCGCCAAGCAGCAGGCGGATGCCAGCGCGCAACACGACATCTGCAGGGCGAAGGCGCAGATGGGCGGCGGCACGCTGCCGGCCGGCGCGGTCGCGCGGGGCGATCCCGACGCCGCCGATGCCGGCGTGCCGGGATTCGTCGGCTCGTTCCCCGGCACCAAGAGCGGCTGGGGCAGCTACTGCTACACCTATCTCTGCGAGCGCAACATCTGGAACGTCAGCCCGTTCGGAACCGACAAGCCGCAGACGATCGGTCACGCCACGCCGCGGCCGGGCGACGCCGTTGTCGTCTTCCAGAAGATCTTTCATGGCAATTCCTACACCGCGGTGCATTTCGCGGTGTACGAGGGCCACGGCATCTTCTATCAGCGCAACGGCGCCTCGAGCGTCGAGGTGGTGAATTCGCGCTTCTTCCAGAATTACAAGAACGCCGTCGTGCGCTACGTCGATCCGAAAACCGGCAAGTAGCGCGCGGCGCCGGAGTCCTGATAGTCACGTGAGCGTCTTGGCGAGGGAGAAAGCGATGCGGAATCGGCTTTGGAGTCTGCTGTTGGGCATGGTGGCGCTGATCGTGACGGCGAATGCCGCGCGCGCCGACTGCATGGATTCGTGCATGATCCGGAAATGGTGCGGCACGCAATACGAATCCGGCGAGGTCTCCGGTTATTGCGAGACCATGCAGAGCGACTGCCAAGCCTATTGCCAGCGGCATTCGAGCGCCGCCTTCGGCGCGCTCGCCTACAGCCCCAAGACGGGCCAGACCGGCTGGGCCGCGTCCTACGACACGCAGGACGCCGCCGACCAGAAGGCCGTCAGCGGCTGCGGCGCCGACGATTGCGGCGTGGTGATCAGGTTCAACGACGCCTGTGCGGCGCTTGCCGCCAACGGCAACGGCCGCTACGCGACCCGCGCCGGTTCGAGCCAGATGGACGCCGAAGGCCTGGCGCTGGAAGCCTGTGGCGGCGACTGCCGCATCCAGGTCTGGTCGTGCTCGTTTCCCAAGAACTGAGGCCGCTTACCGCTGCGGCTTGACGAAGCGCAGCGTCATGTTGTCGGCTTCGCCGATCGCGGCGTAGTGGTCGGCGGGGCCGCGCGCCAGCGTCGGTGGCAGAAACCACACCGGCTCGGTACGCGGATCCTTCCGATTGGCGTTGATCTCGGTGGCGGCTGCCAGCTTGAAGCCGGCGCGTTCGGCCGCGGCAACGAGGAAAGCCTGCGGCAGCCGGCCGAGTTTGAAGGCGTCCCGCGGCGCCATGTCGGTCGGTGCGCGATGCGCCACCACGCCGAGCACGCCGCCGGGCTTCAGCGTGTGGAACGCGCTGCGGAAAAAGCGCATGAGGATCGCGTCAGTCTCCTCGCCGTGGACGTTCTCGTACATGAAGTCGTGCATGTTGCGGAACGTCAGAATCATGTCGGCGGAATCGGGCGGACCGAGCACCATGGAATCCGGCGGCGCAAACGGCGTCGTGCGCACGCGGTCATAGACGGCGGGATCGTCGGCGAGCTTGGTCTTGAACCGTGCCGCCATCGGTCCGCTCGGCGGCGTCGCTTCGATCAACGTGCCGTGCTCGCGCAGGAACGGCGCGAGGATTTCGGTGTACCACCCGCCGCCCGGCAGCACCTCGACGACGGTCATATCGGGCCGGATGCCGAAGAATTCCAGCGTCCGCAGCGGGTGGCGGTAGCGGTCGCGCGCGACATGGGCCGGCGAGCGCTGCGGTCCGGCGATCGCCTGCGCGAGCGCGTGCTGGACGCTCGCCGGGGTGGCGGCGGACGCCGTGCCCGGCAGCAGCAGCGCGGCGAGCAGCGGCAGGACAAGGGAAACGCGCGTGTTCACGGCCACCTCACCCAATCGCTCTGCCGGATGTTTTAGACCCATCCGGGCGGCCAATGCCAACGGGATGTGTCGCCTGATCTGCCGCCGGATCGCGCGCCGCCGTTCAGTAGCGAACGGACAGCGCCAGCGAGCCGAATTGATGCGGGCCGCCTTGCTGGCCCTTGATCTCTTCGGTCTGCACGACCTGCGTGTAGGAGAGCCGCACGCGGCCGAGGATGAAGGCGAGGCCGGCCTCGAACTCGCCGACATAGGGCTGCCGGTTGGCGCGGGCGCTCGACTGGAAGTCGCTGCCGTCGATGGTGATGTCGTGCAGCACATATTGGCCATCGCCGCCGACGAAGAAGTACCAGGCGAAATTGCGGGTCGGCTGATAAACGTCGGTGCCGCTCAAGCCGGGACTGACGCGCGCCACGCCGTAATCCGAAGCGAGGCCCTGGCCGATCCGCACCGCCGATCCGACCAGCCCGTAGACCCGCAGATTGCCGACCCCGCCCGCGATCTCCGGCAGCATGTCGATCTGCAATCCGTCGTCCATCAGGGGCACGCGCCAGATCTTCGTCACCGGCACGTCGAAAACCGGTTCGTTGGGAATCTGATAGTTCCAGCCCCGGCTGGCGTTGTAGCCGACGAGATTGTGGAAGCCGTTCTGCATCTGCTTGGCCAGCGCAGCGGGTCCGACGACGCCGAGTTGAAGGCCGACGACGCTGCGCGAGAAATCGGTGTCGTGGAGCAGCGAAAACGTCGCCGTCAGGACGCCGGCATAGGGCCGGTCGTGCGGGTCGGGCGGCGTGATGTTGACGTTCGCTGGCGTGTACATCGACTGCACGAAGTCGAGCGACCAGCGGCTCCGTCCTGCTCCCCACACCCAGTTTTCGGCATTTTCCCACGATGTCGGCAGCCGGTCGGTCGCCGACGTGTAACTGAGCCGCAGGCCGTTGACGTAATATTTGTCCCTGAGGTGCGCGGTCGAGATCGACGAGTTCTCGTCCTGCAGCGTCCAGATGCCGTCCGGATCGGCGGGCGGCTGGGCCCGGGCGGCCGTCGACGCCGCGAGGAACGCGGCGGCCGTGAGCGAAAGCAGGGGGACGGAAAGAAACGACCCGATATTTCGTCGCAACGCGATCCCCCCGGCGCGATCCAAGTTTTTTGATTTATAGGGCATGCGGCGCGCGAGGTATAGCACCGCGCGCTGCGTGTCCGTGACGCGTCGCCGCCGCGGAGCGCCCCTATTCGTGCAGGCCGTAGTCCCTGGCGAAGACCTCGGCGACCTTCGGTCCGAGTTTCTTCGCCGCCGCGATGTCGGCATCGCCGCCCGCCTTGTCGCCACGCCGGTGTTTCGCGAGGCCGCGGCCGTAAAGCGCCCAGGCGTCCGTCTTGTCGGCTTTGATGGCGGCATCGAATTTGGCCTGCGCCTCGGCCGGCTTGCCGGCCTTCAGGTAGATGATTCCGAGTCCGTCATTGGCGTCGCCATAGCCGGGCCTCAGCTTCAGCGCCTGGTTGCAGTCCGGCAGGGCCGACCGCGGCTGGTCCGCCAGCAGCTTAGCCCAGCAGCGGTTGTTCCAGCGGTTGGCCTTGCTGCCGTCGAGCTTGATCGCGACGTCGTAATCGGCGATCGCACGTGCGTACTCGCCGAGATTCTTATAGGCGACGCCCCGATTGTTGTACGCCATGCCGAAATCCGGCTGCAGGGCGATCGCCTTGTCGTAGTCCGCGATCGCCTCGCGCTCCTTGCCGAGATCGTCATAGGCCGAGCCACGGTTGTTGTAGGCGGCGACGTAATCGGCCTTGATCCGGATCGCCGCGCTGTATTCGTCGATGGCTTGCTGGGTCTGGTCCAGGCGCTCATAGGCGATGGCGCGGTTGTAATGCGCCGTCGCGTAATTCGGATTGAGCTTAAGCGCCTGGGCAAGATCCTCGAGGGCGTGCCGCGTGTCATTCTTGGCGAGATAGGCGTTGGCGCGGTTGTTGAACGCGATCGCCACGCCCTCGGTGGTCTCCTGGCCCGACTGGATCAACGCCGTGCAGGCGCCGATGGCAAGGTCCGGACTGCCGTCCTTGCAACGCGCCGCGTTCTCGTCGCGGGTCTGCGCTGCGGCCGCGCCGGCGAACAGCAGCGCGGCCATGGCCAGGCCGGCGAAACCGGATATTCTTCCCATGATCTCCTCCGGATCAGCGATCGATCGCGTCCGTCCCCGCGGACGCGGGCCGGCCGCACCCCCGGCCCGCCGATCGCATCTTGGCCGAATTCATCAGGCCTGGCCAGCCATGGACGGCGCGCCGATCGTGCGCCGTCGCCGCGTCGCGGTGATCAACGCGGCAGCGGTGGCGGCGGAACCGACCACCAGTAGGGCGGTCCCGGCCAGGTCTCCATCTGGTACAGCTGATGGCGCCGCGCCAGACTCTCCTGCTGCAGGCAATTGGCGAAAGCGTCGGTGCCCGGCTTGAAGCCATAGCTCGAGCACTGCGCGGCGTCTTGCGCGCGGACCTCGGCCGCGCTCTCGCAGCTGGCAAGGCCGATCACGGCCGCGGCGACGATCGCCCAACGTAACCACAGCCGCGCCGTCCGGCGGGCCGCGACGTGACCGGCTTCGGTCTCCATGCCGCGAAGTGTAGCGCGCTCCCGGCCGGCCTCAAGGCCCGGCTGCCGGTTGTGTCAGGTCGTGAGCGCGGCCGCCGAACCGGCGGCGCCGGCGAGCGGATCGGGTCCGAAGCGGTTGCTGCCGGGGCTGCCGCGCAGGAAGCCGAGCTCGATCAGCAGCCAGATGCCGCCGACGATCGGAATCAGGCCGATCAGCAGGAACCAGCCGGAACGGTCGCGGTCGTGACAGCGCTTCACGCCCACCGCCAGGCTCGGCCAGATGGCGGCGATGACGAAGAGCAGCGTGATGACGCCGCCGCCAGTGTCCGGATTGTAGGTGCCGAGCATGGCGTCGAGAAATCCGGCGATCAGGGCGCCGGCGACATAGGGAATGACGTAGCGCACCCAGTAGTCGAAGCGCGTCGCGCGCCCGGTGAACGAGAACCACAGCGTGCCCCAGCCCAGACGGCCGGTTGTCTTCGCGGTCAATAGGATCCTCCCCTGGTGCCGCGCCTGCCCCCGCGGGCGCGGCGGCCGGGCCTTGTCGGCCGGCCGTTGTCGGATCATGGCGGAAAGCCGGGCAGGGCGCCAGCGCACCGCGGAAGGCGCCGCCGGCCGGCGCCCGTCGCTGACGCTGCGACATCGTCTCCGATAAAATTGAATCGGTTCGCAACCGGCGGTTAACCAGCGTACTTGCATGTTCGCTGGGTCGCTTGCGCGGCCGCGCGCGGCGGACCTGACGGCAAGAGACGGCAATCCGTGCCTGACGATACGATCACCGGCAGCCTGGATATCAAGGCAGTGTCCTTGCGCTGCCTCTATCGCGACTGGAACGCGCGCCGCAACGGCCGCGCCTTTCCCGCGCGCGCCGATTTCGATCCGCTCGAGCTGCGTTACATCCTCGGCAATTTGTCGCTGGTCGACGTGCTGCGCGATCCGCTGCGTTTCGTGTTCCGGCTTCACGCCAGCAACAATGCGGCGCGCCTGGGCGTCGATCTCACCGGCAAAGAGGTGGCGCAGATGCCGAATTCGATCGACCCCGGCAGCGTCCGCGCGCAATACGAGCAGGTGGTGAAAACGGGCGCGCCGGTCGCGCGCCGGACCGAGAGCATCTTCGCCGACGGTCAGCGCTGGGAATACGAGGTATTGGCGCTGCCGCTCGCCACCGACGGCGTGACCATCGACATGCTGATGGCCGGCATGTCGTGGACCGCGCGCTGAGCGCGACCGCGCGATTACCGCTCCCGAACTCGAACGATGCGCGTTCAGCGCAGCAGCCAAGCGAAACCGCGGCGGATCAAATCGGTGCCGTTTTGCTCGGCCGACGCGCTGTGGGCGAGCACCACACGGTCCGGTGCCAGCGCCAGCAGGCGTTCGACCGCGGTCCGCGCGATCTTGCGGTTCAGGAAGCTGAGGCGCCATTCGCGGGGAGCGCCGATGCCGGGTTGGACGATGCCGTCGAGCCGCGCCAGCAGGCCCCGCCAGCCCTTGAACCAGTCCCGCGGGAAGCTCTGGATGGAATCGCAGATCAGCGCGGTGCGGCTTCGACGATGGAAAAAGAATAGTTCGGTCAGCGCCACGCTGCCCTTGAGCGCGATCTGATCGATCTGTCCGGCCCAAGCCGGATCCGCGGTCTCGCCGAGCTCGACATCGAACCGGATATCCCGCCTTTTGTTTTTGAGTCCCGGCGGCGCGTAGGTCCGGGCATCGGGATAGGCCTTGATCCAGTCCGGCAAGAAAAGATGGTGCAGGGCGTTGGGCTCGACCAAATGGCCGACGCGGCCCAGCCCGTCCACCGCGGCACGCAGTTCGTCATCCAGCGAGATCGGCGACCAGACGAAGAGGTCTCCATTCTCAAGCCGGATCACGGCCATGCGCGTGGGATAGGGGAAACCGTAGAACGAACACACGGGCCCGTCGGCCACCCATAACGCCTCACCGAAGGGATGGAGATTCGCCATGGGCGGATTTCGGAGACCGGGCAGAGAAGCGCGTCCGCGATGTGGCCGGTCCGGCGGCGCTACGCCGCCAATCCCGCGCGGCGGTCATCGAACGCCACCGGCTCGATCTCGCCGCGGAAGATGCCGCCCTTGTCGTACTTGCCGACGCCCGAGCCCCAGAATTCCTCGAAGCACTGGCACTGGAGCCAGAGAAGATCCGTCGCGCGCGTGCGCTTCGGCGATGTCCAATAGGTGCGCACCACCTCGGTCTCGCCCGCCCAAAAGGGCGCCGCGAGATCGATCAGCCGATGCAGGTCGGCGTCGATTGTCATTCGGTTTTCCTCCCGCGCCGATTATAGGTCGGAAGCCGAGCATCGTTCAAAGCCGGGCGGCCCGCGCCGGGCTATCGACCGCGCGGGCGCGATTTGTTAGGAGTGACGCGCAAACCGCGAGATTCGCCGCCGCATGGCCCTGACGCTCACCAACACGCTGACGCGCCGCAAGGAGGAATTCGCGCCCTTGGACGCGGCCAACGTCCGCATGTATGTCTGCGGGCCGACGGTCTACGACCTGGCGCATATCGGCAACGCGCGGCCGGTGATCGTCTTCGACGTGCTCTATCGCCTGTTGCGCGACCGCTACGGCGCCGGCCACGTCAAGTACGTGCGCAACATCACCGACGTCGACGACAAGATCAACGCCGCGGCCAAGGCCAACAATGAGCCGATCGCCGCGCTGACCGCGCGCACGACCGAAGTCTTCCACGCGGACGTCGCGGCGCTCGGCTGCCTCACGCCCGACGTCGAGCCGCGCGCGACCCAGCACATCCCGCAGATGATCAAGATGATCGAGGCGCTGCTGGCATCGGGCCACGCCTATGTCGCCGAAGGCCACGTGCTCTTCGATGTGCCGAGCATGCCGGGTTACGGCATACTGTCGCGGCGCGACCGCGACGAGTTGATCGCCGGCGCGCGCGTCGAGGTCGCGCCCTACAAGCGCGATCCCGCCGATTTCGTGTTGTGGAAGCCGTCGCCGCCCGATCTGCCGGGCTGGGACAGTCCGTGGGGCCGCGGCCGGCCGGGCTGGCATCTCGAATGCTCGGCGATGAGCGAGGCCTACCTCGGCGAGAGCTTCGACATTCACGGCGGCGGCCTCGATCTGATCTTTCCGCATCACGAGAACGAGATCGCGCAGAGCGTCTGCGCCCATCACGGCAAGCCGTTCGTCAAATACTGGCTGCACAACGGCTTCGTCACCGTCAACGGCGCCAAGATGGCGAAGTCCGAAGGCAACTTCGTCACCATCCGCGACGTGCTGGCGCAGGCGCGGCCCGAGGCGCCGCGGCTCGCCATGCTGACCGCGCATTACCGCGATCCGCTCGACTGGACGGCCGAACGCCTGACTGAAGCCGACCGCACGCTCGAACGCTTTTATTTGGCGCTGCGTTCGGTCGAGGACGTGCCGGCGAAAGGGCAGGGCGCGAAAGTGCGCGGCGCGCTCGACGACGACCTCAACACGCCGCTGGCTCTGGTCGCCCTGCACGAGGATCTGGCGGCGCTCAACAAGGCAAAGACGCGCGCGGAGAAATCGCGCCTCAAGGGCGCGCTGCTCGATGCCGGCGCGCTGCTCGGCGTGTTGCAGCAAGAGCCGGAGGCCTGGCTCAAGGGGGTGTCTGCGCAAATTTCAGGTGTTCCGTCGATGAGGGCTGATTTAGGACAGGTCACCGTTACTGTTACTACGAATCAAATTTCTGAGCGGGAAATCGAAGCGCAGATCGCGGCGCGCAACGCCGCGCGCAATGCGAAAGACTTCGCCGAGGCCGACCGCATCCGCAACGATCTCGCCGCGCGCGGCATTCTGCTCGAGGACGGACCCGGCGGCACCACCTGGCGAAGGGCGAGATGATCGATCGGGCCGCATGGGTTGCGCTCGTGCTGGCGTCGATCCTCTTTGCTTTGCCGGCCTGGGCGCAGAGTCCACCGCCGCCGTCCGGCGGCTGCATCAACGGCACCGAGCCCGCCTGCGGTCCGCCACCGCCGCCGCCGCAGCCCGAGTGGTACCTGCAGAGGAAATGTCCGGCCGTCGCCGACTGCATGCCGGGCTGGGACAAAGAGCGCGCCGAGCGCTGCGCCTGGGTCAAGGCCCACTGTCCCGACACCCAGATCGTTTATTGAGCGGCCCCGCCGCGCGGCGGGCTATGGCTGATAGACGCGATCGGCTTCCTGCTTGAGGCTGACGTAGCACTCGCACGCCGCGCGCTCCAGCGCCGGCCGGTCGATGATGGTGATCGCGGCGCGCCGATAGCGGATCATGCCGCGGCGTTGCAGGCCGGCCGCGACCAGCGACACCGACGGCCGGTTGACGCCCATCATCAGCGCCAGAAACTCGTGCGTCAGGGTGAAGGTCGTCGCCTGGACGTTGTCGTCCGCGGTCAGCAGCCAGCGGCAGCAGCGCTGCCGCAGCGTGTGCAGCCGGTTGCAGGCGGCGGTCTGCGCCAGTTGCGTCACGCGATAGGCCAGGTAGCGCATAGTCAGCGCCTTGAGCGCGTGGCTCTTGTCGATCTCCGCCTGCAGCGCCGCCGTCTCTAGTCGTTGGCCATAGCCGTCCACTTGCACCATCGCTTCGAGGGACGAGACTCTCATCCCGAGCACCGCGCCGATGCCGGCCATGCCTTCCGCGCCGACGATGCCGACCTCGACGGTGCGGCCGTCGTGCATGGTCTTGACCAGCGAAATCATGCCGCGATCCGGGAAATAGACATGCTCGACGGCTGGTCCGCCGTTGGCGAGCACCATGCCGTGCCGCAGCATCACCGGCTTCAGCCGCGGCGCCAGCCGCCGGAAGACGACGTCTGGCCACGCGGCGATGAAACGATTGCCTTCGGCTCGATCCGGTCTCACGGGTCGGCTTCCTCCCCTTTGCGCCGGTGTGTCGTCTGTTCGGCAGCGAACGGAACCGGCCGGTGCACAGGTGGCAATTTTTTGGAAGAAGCCTTCGAGAGGCGGCTCGTTCCGGCGGCAAACGTGCCAATGAGCACACAACACGGTACCGGGCATACCGCCCCGCTTCAAGCTCGGGAGAGGCCATGGAGGACGAACCCTACGTCATTCGACTGAACATCCGGCACTACGAGGCCATGCTGCAGCTGCCGTGCGGCGAGGAGCGCCGGCGGCGGCTCTTGAAGCTGCTGGACGAGGCGCACGCCCGGCTCGCCGCCGCCGAAAGCGCGGAACGGCACCGCGCCGGCGGGACCCGACGATGAGCGACGACGCGCCCACCGATCGCTGGGTGATCAAGCGCAACATCGCCCGGTTCCGCGCCATGCTCGAAGGCGAGATCGCGCCCGAGCGCCGCCGTGAAATCGAGCGGCTCTTGGCCGACGAGCTCGGCAAGCTCGCGGTCATCGACAAGCGCGGCCGGCGGGAGTGAGGCGCGCCGGTCTTTCGCGCGGCCGCCGCCTGCCGTAGGCTGCCGGCTTGACGGAGGCTGCCATGGTCAAAGCAGTGTGGAACGGCGAGACCATCGCCGAGAGCGACCGAACGGTGGTGGTCGAGGGCAATCACTATTTCCCGGCCGAAGCGGTGAAGCAATCCGCGCTCAAGCCGAGCGCCTCGACCTATACCTGTCCGTGGAAAGGCGACGCGCGCTATTTCACCGTCGTCGCCGGCGGCCAGGAAAATCCCGACGCCGCCTGGACCTATCCCGATCCCAAGCCGGCCGCGGCGGAGATCAAGGGCCGCATCGCCTTCTGGAAAGGCGTCAAGGTTTCGTAACGTCGAGGCGCGCGTGACAGCGATCGATCGCGCCGCCGGCTCGGCGCGTCGTCACGCGGCCGTGAATCATCGTGGGTGGCGCGCAACCGTGTCCTGCCTATAATCGTTTTCAAGAATGCGCCCGAGATGAAACTAATTCGTGAAACCCGCTAACGGGCGCTGCGCGGATTGGGAGGCTCGATGGCTCTGACGGCCGGCCGGCTGGCCCACGTCGAGAACCGCGAGGCGTGGCGCCCGCGCTTCGCGGATTGTCGCGCGCGCAGCGAGGCGCTCGCGCAGCATCTGCTGCCCGAGGATCAGGTCGTGCAGTCGATGCCCGACGTCAGTCCGACCAAGTGGCATCTCGCGCATGTCACCTGGTTCTGGGAGACGTTTCTCCTCCTGCCGCGTCTCGCCGGCTATCGCGTCTTCGATCCGGCCTACAATCATCTGTTCAATTCCTATTACGAAGCGGTCGGGCCGCGTCATCCGCGGCCGACGCGCGGCCTGCTGTCGCGGCCGGGCGTCGCCGAGATCGCGCGTTATCGCGCGCACGTCACCGCCGCGATGGAGCGGCTGATCGCCACCGCTGACGCCGCGACCTTCCGCGCGATCGCGCCGCTGATCGAGCTCGGCCTCGCGCACGAGGAACAGCATCAGGAGCTGATCCTGATGGACATCAAGCACGTCTTCGCGCAGAACCCGCTCGCGCCGGCGTACCGGACGGCGCCGCTCCGGCCGGCGCGCGCGGCGCCGGCGCTCGAGTGGCGCGACTTCGCCGGCGGTCTGGTCGAGATCGGCCACGACGGGGCGGGGTTCGCCTTCGACAACGAAGGACCGCGGCACAAGGTTTGGCTCGAGCGGTTCCGCCTCGCGACCCGCCTCGTCACCAACGGCGAGTATCTCGCCTTTATCGCCGACGGCGGCTATCGCCGGCTGGAGTTCTGGCTGAGCGACGGCTGGGCCGCGGTGCAGGCGCAAGGCTGGGAGGCGCCGCTCTACTGGCGGCGCGCCCCTGAAAAAGCCGATGGGAACGAGCGCTGGTCCGAATTCACGCTCGCCGGCTTGGTGCCGCTCGATCCCTTCGCACCGGTGGTCCATGTCAGCCACTACGAGGCCGACGCCTTCGCGCGCTGGGCCGGCCGCCGCCTGCCGACCGAGGCGGAATGGGAAACCGCCGCGGCGGACTTGCCGGTCGCCGGCAACTTCCTCGACGGCGGGATTCTGCATCCAAGCGCACCAATCGCGGACCGACTCACCCCCACCCTAACCCTCTCGGATCGAGACGCCCCCCACCCATACCCTCCCCCTCGAGGGGGGAGGGTTAGGGAGGGGGTGACGGCTGATGCGTCAGACCGAGCTAATCGCGATTTATCCGCTTCCCTCGTGCCGCTCCTCCAGATCTACGGCGACTGCTGGGAATGGACGCAGAGCGCCTACGCGCCCTATCCGGGCTTCCGCGCCGTTGAAGGCGCGATCGGCGAATACAACGGCAAGTTCATGTCCGGTCAGATGGTGCTCAAAGGCGGCTGCGCGGTGACGCCGGCCGGCCATCTGCGCGCCAGCTACCGCAATTTCTTTCCGCCCGCCGCACGCTGGTGCTTCGGCGGCATTCGCCTCGCGGAGGACGGCTGATGCCGAAGGGAACGCTCGCCGCCTATCTCGATTTCGCGCCGCGCGAGGAAAGCTTTCGCGACGTCGCGCTCGCCGGCCTGATGCGGCATCGCAAGTCGGTCCCCTGCCGCTTCCTCTACGACGCGCGCGGCTCCGAGCTGTTCGAGCGCATCTGCGAGCTGCCGGAATATTACGTCACCCGCGCCGAAACCGCGCTTCTGGCCGAGCGCGCGGGCGAGATCGCCGCGCGCATCGGTCCGCGCGCGCGCCTCATCGAATTCGGCAGCGGCGCCAGCACCAAGGTGCGGCTGCTGCTCGACGCGCTCGACCGGCCGTCGTCCTACGTGCCGATCGACATCTCGGGCAACATGCTGCACAGCGCCGCTTCGGCGATCGCCGCCGATTTTCCGGCGCTGGAGGTGATCGCGGTCTGCGCCGACTACATGGACCCGCTGCGCCTGCCGACGCTGGTGCGGTCGACGCGCGACCGCCGCGTCGGATTTTTCCCGGGTTCCACCATCGGCAACTTGATGCCCGAGGAGGCGGTGCGCTTCCTGCGCGGTTGCCGCGAGCTGATCGGTCCGGGCGGCGCGATGATCGTCGGTGCCGATCTCAAGAAGGATCCGGCGGCGCTGCATGCGGCCTATAACGACGCCGCCGGCGTCACGGCGCAGTTCACGCTCAACATCCTGGCGCGCATGAACCGCGAGCTCGGCGCCGATTTCAACCTCAAGCGCTTCGCCCACGAGGCGTTCTACAACGAGGAGGCCGGTCGCATCGAGATCTACGTCGAGAGCCTGATGGATCAGCTCGTCACGATATCCGGCGAGTGCATCGCCTTCACCGCCGGCGAGCGCGTCCACGTCGAATACTCCTACAAGTTCACCGTCGACGAGTTCCGCCGCCTCGCCGCGCGCGCCGGCTTCAAGCCGCTCGACTGCTGGACCGACGCCGAGAACCGCTTCAGCGTGCACTATCTGGTGGCTTAGGCCCTGCGCTCGACGGGCAAGCCGGCGGCCCGCCATTCGGGAAAACCGTCTTCCAGGCGCCGCGCCTTGAAGCCGCGGCCGCGCAGCAGCGCCACCGCCTCATAGGCGAGAACGCAGTAAGGGCCGCGGCAATAGGCGACGACCGCGCGGCTCTTCGGAATCTCGCGCAGACGGCGCGCCAGCTCGCGCAGCGGAATGTTGACCGCATGGGGCAGATGTCCGGCGGCGAACTCGTCCGTCGGCCGCACGTCGAGCACGGTGACCAGGCCGTCCTTCAGCCGGCGGGCAAGTTCGCGTCGCGTCACCGCCTCGAGCGCGTCGCGCCGGTGGAAATAGCCGCTGATGACCGCCTGCGCCTCGGCGGCGTTGCGTTCGGCGACGCGGCGCAGGGCGGCGGTCAGCGCCAGCACCGACGGATCGGCCGGCCGATAGAGGATGCGCCTGCCGTCCCGCCGCGAGACCAATATGCCGGCCCGACGCATGAGCCGCAGATGCTGCGACGCGTTGGCAACCGACAATCCGATGCGCTCGGCGAGGGCCTCGACGCTGCGCTCGCCTTGCGCGAGCAACTCGAGAATCTCGAGGCGATGGCCGTGGCCGAGGGCCTTCGCGACCTCGGCAAAGCCGGCGAACAGCGCGCGCTTCGGACTTCCGCTTGACATGGCCGGACCTCACGCTTGAATATTCAATAGAATGATTGAATAATATCGGTCCGGGCGCGTCAAGTGTGACGTCGCTGCGGCCGGTCGCGGGACGCGAGAGAATGAAGACACTGTTCATCCTCAATGATCCGCCCTATGGCACCGAGCGTTGCTACAACGCCCTGCGGCTCGCCGGCGCGCTCGCGAAGCGGGACCCTGCGGCCGAGATCACCGTATTCCTGATGGCGGATTCGGTCGTTGGCGCCCGGAAGGGCCAGAAGACACCCGACGGCTATTACAACGTCGAACGCATGCTGAAGCGATTTGCGGCCAGCCCCCACCGGCTGCTGTTGTGTGGCATCTGCATGGATGCGCGCGGATTGGCGGAAGCCGATCTGATCGACGGCGCTCACCGCAGTTCGATGGACGAGCTCGCGGCCGCCACTTTGGCCGCCGACAAAGTCCTGGTTTTCTAGTTGGCAGGCGGCGGACAAGGATGACCGTCACCGCCTCCGCACCGCTGCCCGCCCGCCATCGGCGCGGCATCGCGGCCAATCGCGAGCAGTTCACGCTGCAAGCCGTCCAGGTCTTCTTCGTCGGCCTAGTGATCGGCATGGAGCGGGCGGTGCTGCCGACGTTGGCGCATCAGTTCGGTGTCTCGCCGGGTGCGTTCCTGTTCCTGGCGAGCTTCGTGGTGTCGTTCGGGTTGGTGAAAGGTGCGCTCAATTTTGTCGCCGGCGGCCTCGCCGATCGCTTCGGCCGCAAGCCGGTGCTGATCGCTGGATGGCTTGCCGGCATTCCGATCCCGCTGCTGATTTACTTCGCGCCGAACTGGTGGTGGATCGTCGCCGCCAACGTCTTTCTTGGCGTCAGCCAGGGCTTCACCTGGACCATGACGGTGACCAGCCAGATCGACCTCGCCGGAAGCCATCAGCGCGGCTTGGCGGTCGGCATCAACGAGGCAACCGGCTACGTCGCGGTCGGCCTCGCCGGTTTCGGCGCGGCTTGGCTCGCGCATCACGTTGGCGCACGGCCGGCATTGCTCGCCTTCGGGCTTGCGACGATTGCTGGTGCGCTGACGTGCGTGCTGTGGACCCGCGATACCCTGGCCTGGGTCAAGGCCGAGCACGCGGAAGCCACTCCGGCTGCGCCACACCATCCGGATCATATGCCGTCGCTCGGCACGATCTTCCTGCGCATCTCGTTCTACGATCCGGCCGGCCGCGCCATTTGCCAGGGCGGCGCGGCCAACAAGATCGCCGATGCGCTGGTGTGGGTGATGTTTCCGGTGTTCTTCATGGCACACGGCGCAGGACTGATCGAGATCGGTTGGCTGACCGGCGCCTACGCGATGGTCTGGGGCTTCGCGCAGCTCTGGACTGGCCATCTTGCCGACCGGATCGGCCGAAAGACGCCGGTCGTCGCCGGTTTCTTTCTGCTCGCGGCCGGCATCGCGCTGACCGCACTCGGCGGCAGTGCGGTCGTTTGGCTGCCGGCTGCCGTAATCATGGGCATCGGCATGGCGCTGCTCTATCCGAACCTGATCGCCGCGATGTCCGACCGCACGCCGCCGCTGTGGCGCGGCAAGGCGCTCGGCACCTATCGCTATTGGCGTGACACCGGCTATGCCATCGGTGCGTTGCTATTGGGCGGGGTAGCCCAGGTGTCAGGCGCGCCGCTGCCGGCGCTGTGGCTCACCGCCGCGCTGGTCGCTGCCTCGGGAATCTGGATCGCCGTCGGCGTTCCCGCCGACCACAAGCGCCGTTTCTAGTGCGCCACCGCGCAGTCGTGGTCCTGCAGTTCCTCGCCGCTGCCGAAATCACCGTTCGGCAGGTCGGCGCGGTCGGCCAGCAGGATGAATCCCAGCCGGCCGCCGAATGCGACGCCCGCGATCACCAGCGTGTAGTCGCCCATGTGTGCGCGCTCATCCGGTCCGGAATCGGCCAACATCCGGAACGGATTGACGCCGGCGAGATCGGCCGCGATCAGGCGGCGGGCGATGTAGGTGTGTCCGACGAGCGGCTCGGGAAACCGCCGCCATTCGTCGCCGATATCGTCGCGCTGGCGCGCCAGCGCGTCGCGCACGTCCCGGCGCAGGCAATCGACGTGGATGTGGAGCTGGTTCTGCGTCCGGCCGTAGACCGAATTGACCGCGAGCGACAGGTCGTCGCGCGCCAGCGTCGCCGGCGCCCGCGCGCGCACGAAGCGCCGCGCCGTCCAGGCATCCTGCATGTAGTCGGGCGCGTTCGGCGCCGGCAGGGCGGGGCTCTCGATGCCGGTGAGGCGCGCCGTCGGCAGCACGAGGCACTGCGTCGCGTCGCGCCGGTCCTTGAGCACGACATAGCCGCGCGCCACGCCGCGCGACAGGTCGACCAACGCGCACGGCGTTGGATCGTCATGTCGCATCTGATTGGGCACGCAGCGGTCGTGCACGATACGCCACAGCGCCGAGGGATCGGCGCGCGCGCCCGCACTCCACAGCAGAACGAGAACCAGCGCGGCGAGGGCGCGTCCGGCGCGGTTCACCGCCCGCCCGGCCCGGATCTAGAACCTGAAAAACTGCTTGAATTCGCTCAGCATCGCCGCCCACAGCGCCAGGTTCTCATCGATATTGGCGGTCGTGCCGCGCGCGATACGCGCGTCCATCTCCGCCCAGATGATCTTGCCCGGCTTCCAGTAGACCCGCAGGAAGCGCTTGGTGGTGTTCCACTGGTTGATCCGGTCGGGCGAGGCGGTGCTGTTGGACCAGCCGGCGGCGAACTGGATGTCGCGGCACAGGCCGTTCTCGCACTGGTAGAAATACACGTCGAAATTGACGCCGTCGACGCGGCTCGAGACGATCGGCGCGCCGTTGCTGTCGTTGGCGATCTTGGCCGGCCAGCCGCGCTCGGTCAGCAGCTTGGCGATCTCCTCGCGGCTGATGCCCTGTGCCGGTACCGGCGACGACGTGACCACGGCCGAGACCGGCGGCGCCGTCAGCAGAAACAGTGTGGCGACGGCAGCGAAGGCGAATAGGCGTTTCATCGTGTTCCCCCGGGTGCGCAAAACTCTCGCGCGACTATCGGCGGAAACCGTGTCGAATACAACCGAGCGCCAGGCGAACCGGCCATGACTTTGATCCAGATCAAACGGCCGCCGGTTGTCCGTATGTTTCGCCGGCTTATCCACCGCTTTCGACGGCTTTTGGGGATTCCTGGCGGTGACGGGCCGCGCTGGGCCGGCAGCGGGTGCCTGTGCTACAAACATCGGGTGGAGGGTCGCGCGGGTTCGCGGGGGCGAAAGCGCGCGGCAGGGGAAGGTGCGCGGGAATCCGACAAGGGAACAACCGGCGATCGGCGTGATACGGGCCGTGCGCGCCAGGCGCATCGCCATGATTGCTGTCGTGAGCGCGGCACTGCTGTCGGCGGCACGGGCCGAGGATTCGCATTCGCGCGCGCCGCGGCGGCCGGTGACGCCGCGCCACGTCGTGCTCACCGGCCAGGTGGAATCGCTCGCCGTGTCGCAGCAGGAGGCGAACGCCGAGCCGCAGGCCGGCTTCTATCTGCGCACCAGCGACGACGGCACCGAGGGGATCCTCGTCGTCATGCCGGCGGCAGGCTTCTCCTGCCGCGAAGGCGCGCAGGCGACTCTCGAAGGCGATTTCCTGCCGGCCGATCCGCCGTTCCCACCGGCGTTGTTTGCGGCCAAGCTGCTGGCCTGCGCTAGCGAAGCGCGGCCGTGAGCGCGTGACGGTCGGCGTCGATTTCCGCCGCGCCCGGCGCTTTTGAACGCCTGAGGATTATTCGTTAACCCGTTCCGGCGGCTCGACTTTCCGCATCCTGGTCACTAGGATGCCGGCCCATGGCGGGCGAACGCATCTATCTCTACGACACGACGCTCCGAGACGGCGCGCAGACCCAGGGCGTCGATTTCGGCGTGCCCGACAAGCTCGCCATCGCCCGCGAGCTCGACCAGCTCGGCATCGACTACATCGAGGGCGGCTGGCCGGGCGCCAACCCCACCGACGACGCGCTCTTCGCCAAGCCGCCGAAGCTCGCCCATGCGCGGCTCGCCGCCTTCGGCATGACGCGGCGCTCCGGCCGCAGCGCCGCCAACGATCCCGGTCTCGCCGCCGTGCTGTCGTCGGGCGCGAAGGTCGCGACGCTGGTCGGCAAGTGCTGGGACTTCCATGCCAGGGTCGCGCTCGGCGTCAGCGCCGAGGAGAACCGGTCGATGATCGCGGACTCGATCGGCCTCGCGGCCAAGAAGCTCGACGAGGTGATCTTCGACGCCGAGCATTTCTTCGACGGCTACAAGGCCGATCCGCAATTCGCGCTCGCCGCCATTGCGGCGGCGCTCAAGGCGGGCGCGCGCTGGATCGTGCTCTGCGACACCAACGGCGGCACGCTGCCGCACGAGGTCGAGCGCATCGTCGGCGAGGTGCTCAAGACCGTGCCGGGCGACAAGCTCGGCATCCATTGCCACAACGACACCGAGAACGGCGTCGCCAACTCGCTCGCCGCGGTGCGTGCCGGTGTGCGCCACGTCCAGGGCACGCTCAACGGCCTGGGCGAGCGCTGCGGCAACGCCAACCTGGTCTCGATCATCCCCAACCTGATGCTCAAGATGGACTACAAGACCGGCGTCGGCGCCGACGGCCTCAAGCGGTTGACGCATGTCTCGCATTTCCTCGACGAGCGCCTCAACCGCGCGCCCGATCGCCACGCGGCCTATGTCGGCGAAAGCGCCTTCGCGCACAAGGGCGGCCTGCACGTCTCGGCGGTGGAGAAGGACCCGCGCTCCTACGAGCACATCGATCCCGAACTGCTCGGCAACCACCGCCACATCGTCGTCTCGGATCAGGCGGGCAAGGCGAACCTGCTGGCGCGGCTCCGGGAGATCGGCATCAAGGTCAAGCCGGATCATCCCAAGCTCGGCGCGCTCTTGGAGGACGTCAAGAAGCGCGAATTCCAGGGCTATTCCTATGACGACGCCGGCGCCTCGTTCGAGCTGTTGGCGCGGCGCGCGCTCGAAAGCGTGCCGGAATATTTCCGGCTGCAAAGTTTCCGTGTACTGGACGAAAGACGCTGGAATGCCAAGGGCGACCTGATCACGCTCTCCGAGGCGACGATCAAGGTGACGGTCAAGGGCAAGCCGACCATGACCGTCGCCGAAGGCAACGGTCCGGTGAATGCGCTCGACGCCGCACTGCGTCAGGCGCTGATCAAGGCCTATCCCGAGCTCAACGAGATCCGGCTGACCGACTACAAGGTGCGCATCCTGACGCCGCAGGACGCCACCGGCGCGGTGACGCGGGTGATGATCGAGACCACCGACAAGGATGGCGAGGTCTGGTCGACCCTCGGCGTCTCGACCAACGTCATCGACGCCTCCTACAACGCGCTGCACGACTCATTGACCTACAAGCTCTGGCGCTCAGGCCGGAGGGCGTAGAATCTCTTGCCAACCGGCAAGCAATGGCAATAAGTAGGGCTGCGAGTTGCGCTCACAATCGCGTTCGAGCTCCTCGCCTGTCTCGAGGCAAACCCCTGCCAACACAAGAATATCTTTGCACCGCATATGGAATTGACGGTGCTGGAAAAGAACGTCGCTTCAGCGTGTATAAGACGAGCGCCGAAACGTACAAAATTTTCAATGACAAGCACTACGGTCATTCCTCGCCTCGTTCACCGCATTTCACTGAACGCGACGTGGCAAACGAAATCGCCCTCGTGTTCGATGTTAGGCGCATTCGATTTGAGTATCCGCCACTTCGACAAAGCCGAACAGCAACGCGGGGTAGGCATAAAGTGCGGTCGCGGCGTAGCAGTGGCCGGCGGGGACGCTATAGCGGACGGCGATAAATCGGGTCCGCGGTCGCGGATGACAGCCTGATGGCCGGCACCGATCGGCGCCGCGCGCGGCTCTCGGGCGGTCCCGCGATCGTCCTGGTCGAGCCGCAGCTCGGCGAGAACATCGGCACCGCGGCGCGCGCCATGTACAATTGCGGCCTCACCGATTTGCGCCTGGTGAAGCCGCGCGATGGCTGGCCCAACAAGAAGGCGATCGCCGCCGCCTCGGGCGCCGACACCGTGCTCGACAAGGCGCGGCTCTATGACACTGTCGAAGAAGCCATCGGGGGCCTTCGCCGCGTCTACGCCACCACCGCGCGCGACCGCTACATGGTGAAGCGCATTCTGACGCCGCGCTTCGCCGCCGCCGAGATGCGCCAGCTCATGGCGGCGGGCGAGGGCTGCGGCATCCTCTTCGGGCCGGAGCGCACCGGTCTCGTCAACGAGCACATCGCGCTCGCCGAATCCGTGATCTCGGTGCCGCTCAATCCGGCGTTCTCGTCGCTCAATCTGGCGCAGGCCGTGCTGCTGATCGGCTATGAGTGGTTCGCCGCCGGCGACGAAACGCCGCCGGCGCAGCTCGCCCTCGGCCATTCCAGGCCCGCGACCAAGGACCGGTTGATCGCCTTCTTCGAGCATCTCGAGGAGGCGCTCGACGACAGCGGCTTCATGCGCAACGCCGAGAAGCGGCCGTCGATGGTGCGCAACCTGCGCAACCTGTTCCAACGCGCGCAGTGCACCGACCAGGAGCTGCGCACTCTGCACGGCGTCGTCACCTCGTTCGTCGGTCCACGGAAGCGACGGGCGAAGAAGACATAGCGCGTCGATGCTTGTCTCCCGGCGGCGATTTCTCTATATCCACTGCATCGGCATGACGCCGATCCGGTCGCAGCCTACCCGGTCAAAACAAGGAGCCCTGATTGAACGACAGCCCTATGGGCGTACTGCTTGCTGCATCCGCGGCCTGACACGCCATGTACGTTATCGCCAAGCGTTTCTCGTTTTCCGCCTCGCATGTCATCGGCGGCCTGGCACCCAACCATCCGTGCGGCCGGCTGCATGGCCACAATTACGAGGTCGAGGTCGAGTTGCGGCAGCCAACGCTCGACGCAACCGGTTTCGTGCGCGATTTTCACGAGTTGGCCGCGCTCAAGTCCTTCATCGACGCGACGCTCGACCACCGCCATCTCAACGACGTACTCGGCCACGATCGCACGACCACCGAAGTATTGGCCAAGTGGCTCTATGACTGGTGCAAAGCGCACTGGCCCGAGACCGCGGCCGTACGCGTAAGCGAGACGCCGCGAAGCTGGGCCGAATATCGGCCATGATGCAGACCATTCCCGTCAGCGAGATCTTCGGCCCGACGATCCAAGGCGAAGGGCCTTTGATCGGCCGGCCGAGCGTGTTCGTGCGCACGGGAGGCTGCGACTATCGCTGCCGCTGGTGCGACACTCTCTACGCGGTATCGCTTGAGCATCGCGGCGAGTGGACGCCGCTGACGGCCGAGGAAATCGCCGCCCGGATCGGTGGGTTGTCCGCCGGCCGGCCGATCCTGGTGACGTTATCGGGCGGCAATCCGGCGTTGCAGCCGCTCGGACCGCTCATCGAGCTGGGCCGGCGCGCCGGCCATCGTTTCGCGCTCGAAACGCAGGGCAGCATCGCGCGCGACTGGTTCGCCGCGCTCGACTGGCTGATTCTCAGTCCCAAGCCGCCGTCGTCGGGCATGCCGACCGATTGGGCGGCGTTCGACGCGTGTCTCGCAGTGGCGGGCGGGGCGCCGCGTGGCGTGCTGAAGATCGTGATCTTCGACGAGGTGGACTATGCCTATGCGCGCGAAGCGGCCGCGCGCTATCCGCGCCTGCCGGTCTATCTCCAGACCGGCAATCCGGCGCCCGAGCTCGGCCGCGACGATCCGTCAGGCGGCGAAACCGATTTCGATGCATGGCGCCGCAAGACGCGCTGGCTCGTCGAGCGGGTCGCGTCGGACCGCTGGTTCGATGCGACGGTCTTGCCGCAGCTTCACGTTCTCGTCTGGGGCAATGCTCGGGGTGTCTAGTCTCGTCTTCAAGATCGTGACGAACATGGAATGGCGCGCGGCCGAGCGCGCCGGCATCTTCACCGGCTTGGCCGACGACGAGCGCGACGGTTTCATTCATCTCTCGGCCGCTTCGCAGCTGCCCGAGACCGCGGCGAAGCACTTCGCCGGCCAGGCCGATCTGCTGGTGGTCGCGTTCGACGACACCGGCCTCGGCCCGGCATTGCGCTGGGAGAAATCGCGCGGCGGTACGCTGTTTCCGCATCTTTATGGCGCGCTCGATCCGCGCGCGGCGCGCTGGGCGAAACCGTTGCCACTCGGCGCCGACGGCGCGCACGTCCTCCCGCCGCTCGACGAGCGGAGCTAGGCCGGAGCTTTGATGCCGAGGCGCTGCGCCACGCGGCGCGCGGTTTGCTCGCGTTTTTCCGTGATCTCGCCCATCGATTGACGCGCGGCGGCGAGCACGGCTTCCGGCGCGGTCGCGAGCGTGCCGCTGGCGAAAGGCGGCTCCGGCGCGTATTGCATGCTGAGCTGGATCACCTGCGCCGCCTCGTCGCCGCGCAGTAGCGCCGCGACCCTGAGCGCGCCGTCGATGCCCGAGCTCACGCCCGAGGCGAAGACGAATTTGTCGTCGATGACGACGCGTTGATTGACCGGAATGGCCCCATAGAGCGGCAGCAGATGGAACGAGTTCCAATGCGTCGTCGCGCGCCGTCCCTTGAGCAGGCCCGCCGCGCCGAGGATCAGCGCGCCGGTGCAGACCGAGAATACGATCCGCGCGCCCTGCGCCTGGCGTCGCACCCAGCCGAGCACGTCCTCGTCGTCCATCACGCCTTCCTGGCCGGTGCCGCCCGGAACGTGGAGGACGTCGAGCGGCGGCGCGTCGGCCAGCGTCGCGTCCGGCTTGAGCACCAGGCCGCGGCCGTCGCGCACCGCCGTCGTCGTCTTGCCGAAGATGCGGTAGGTCGAATTCGGAACCCGGGATAACACTTCAAAGGGCCCGGTCAGATCCATCTGGTCGAGGCCGTCGAAGATCAGCGCGCCGATCTGCAGATGCGTGTCGGTCATGGCCATGCGTGGACCTCCGATACTGCGCGCGAACCGGTTCGGTCGGGTCAGGGAAGGTCGAGAACGGTCAGGCGGCGTCGGTGGTCGCGGGCGCGCGCGGCTTGGGCGCGACCGGCGCCGGGCCGAGCTGCTGCAAGGCGTCCTTCTCGTTGAGATAGACGCCTTCGGGGCCGACGATGCTGTGCACGATGAAGCCGAGCTTGAGCATGTGACGTGCGCGCTCGACGGCGGATTCGCGCGTGTTCGTCACCACCTCACTCCAGCGGCCGCCGTCCGGCCGGCGGATTTCCCAACGGATGGTCCAGCGTTCGCCGGTGTCGTATTCGGGGGCGGCGCGAAAACTGGTACGGGGACGGTACTGCATCGGAGTCCTGTGGTTTTGTCGTTGATAATATGGTGACGCGGAGGCCGCGAAACCAGCCCTTGGGCTAATAGCCTTCGCGCTCGAGCCGCTTGCGCAGGGCCTTGCGCTGGCGGCGTACAGCTTCGGATTTCTCGCGCGCGCGACGCTCGGACGGCTTCTCATAGGACCGGCGGCGCTTCATCTCGCGCAGCAGGCCTTCGCGCTGCAGCTTCTTCTTGAGGACGCGCAGCGCCTGGCCGACGTCGTTGTCACGAACGAGAACTTGCAATGCTCTCTCCAGTAGCCGGTTGCGGTCGAACAGCCAGCGACCCGGCGCGAACCGCCGGGGCCGATGGGCGAAGACGGAAACGGAAGGCGCGCCAAGATCGGTCGGAACCGGTCGGGGCGCGTCAGGTCGTTAGGAGCTAACCCTAGAGGATTCCTACGGATTTGGCAAGTAATGGTATCGAAATACCGTGCCGGCGGCGACCGCCGGCGAAACCGCTCAGTCCGCCGGTTTCGCGGCCTGGAACAGCGCTGTGTCGATGGTGAAGCTGCCGTCGGCCTCGAGCGCCAAGTGACGCGCCACGTCGTCGGGCATCGCCGCCATGAGCGCGCGGATGGCGTCGATCTGCGCCGGCGGGGTGCGCATGCGCTCGACCCAGGTCTGGAAAACCAGCCGCACGCGATAGGCCGCGCTCGCCGTCGGCAGCAGTCCGGCGCGCGCGATCGCGGCTTCCCATTCGCCGCGCGCGTAGTCGCGCACATGCGACGGATCGCGCAGCAGCTCGATCGCCTGGAAATAGGTGTCGATCTGCGGCGCCGGTGCCGCGACCGCGTCGGCGAAGGCGGCGACGCCGCCGGGTTTGAGGACGCGGGCGGTCTCGCGCAAGCCGGCGTCGAGATCGCGCCAGTGATGCGCGCTGTAGCGGCTCAGCACGAAATCGAAGCTGGCGTCGGCAAAGGGCAGGCGCTCGGCCATGCCCCGCTGCGTCGTCAGGTTGTCGAGGCCGCGCTCGCGCGCCGCGCGCGCCACGACCTCGAGCATCTCCGGCGACAGGTCATAGGCGACCACCTCGCGCACCTGCGGCGCGACCGCGAAGCTGACATGGCCGCCGCCGCAGCCGAGGTCGAGCACCCGTGCCTGTGCCTTGCCGCGCACCAGCGCCGCCAGCGCTTCGAGGTCGGCGCCTTGGGCGTGCACGGCGCTGGCGAGATACGCTTTGGCGCGCGCTCCGAACTGGTCGCCGACCAGCGTTTCTTGCGTCCGACGTTCCATCGCCCTTATCTAGCAGGCCGCAACCGCGGATTTAAGCGCGGCGTGGGAATTTTATCGTTTACTCGCTGACCGGGTTTCCCGGCAGCCGCAGCCATTGCAGGATATAGAGCTTGAGCGTGTTGACCGTCTCGGCCGCGAGCGGAATCAGGACTTCCTGACCGTTGACGGTCTCGAGACGCAACGTCGGCCATTCCGGCTGTCCGCCCCCGAACGACAGCACGCCCTTCATCCGGGTCAGCTGAAACGGTCCTTTGCCCTGAAGATCGATGACGCGCGCCAATGGCATCGGCTGAGATGACATCGTATTTCCTCCGCAGTCGAAAGGCGTAACGCGCACCACGTCGCACCGGCCTTCGCTCACGCTTCCGCCTTCCGCTTGATGGTCCGAACTCCCCGGGTCTGGCGACGGCCGAAATTGACCGTCACGTCATGCGCACAAGGTTAGCGCGGCCGATCGCCGGCAAAGAATACGAAATTTTCCGTACGCGTACCGCCGACGGCGTCAACTGCCGCTGTCCGGGGAGGGTGGGCGCGGCACGCACGCCGAAACCGTGCGCCGCCGCGGTGCACGGCCAATAGTTGTCTACGGTCATCTGTTGTCGGATGGGTTCCGACCGGCGACCGGGACGAGGACAACGTGCGGTTGATTGCGACGTCTCTGAAACACCACCCGGTTGACGGTGGTGTCTCAGTTTCACCGCCCCATGCGTACAAGGGGCGGTAAATGCTGCCTCTCCATAGAGCTTGTGCTTTTCCGCTCAAGCATACTATACTTAGCTATCATCAATATTATCGAGCCGCCCTAATGACTGTTTGTGTGGCGTCTTTGTGTGATGATCGCCGGACGCTCGTAATCGTAGCGGACCGCCAAATTGGTATTGAAATTGACCTGCTCCCCGGAAATGCCCTCGGTTTGAGGTAGGGTCCGTTCTTCGGTGAACTGCTCCCCAACTTTGGACCACGCTACTGGCCTTTTTCCAGGCATGTCGGTCATGGCGGGCCGTGTGCCGCTGACCGATTGATCAGCTCAATC
>JAGWNF010000035.1 GCA_028871455.1 Alphaproteobacteria bacterium | reverse complement strand
GTGTTCACGGGATCCGACCGGAAAGAGCACCGAATACGGGTTTCTGGGACTCTCCGAGCCAATAACTCCGGCGCCCTGGTGGCAGCGGCGATGGCGGGACAAGGGTTGATCGTGGAACAGACCTGCACCGTCGGGCCTGCTCTGAATGCGGGTCGTCTGGTTCCGGTTCTCACCGACTATGCGCTGCCGGAAGTGGCGATCCATGCGCTCTATCCGCACAACCGATACCTTTCGGCAAAGGTGCGTACGTTTGTCGACTTCCTGCTGGCGCGGTTCGGTCAGAACCCCGATTGGGACGAGTGGCGTCGCAGTGCACCGCGGGATCCTCGCCCCAGCGACGACAAGCCATTGATTGAGGAGCAGGGCGCTGCCCAGCCTCGCCTTTCGGGCCGGATGGTTGGGCATCCGGGTGGCGCAGCTGCATGAGGGGCGACCGCCGCCATGGAACCAGACTGGAGCGTGATCGCATGATTGAAGCGACCAGATCATTGGGCTCAACGATGAGCGCCGTCGAGCTGCACCCGGGCGTTCGCCGGCCGGACTGGTCCGTTGTGACGCGACCGGCCGCACGGGAAGCCCTCGGCGGACGTATTGCGGCGCGTTCCGGGTTGCTTGCGAAGTGGTCGACAACGCTCGGCAAAACCGAAGACCTCGTGTGGCGAAGCATTATGGACCTCTTCCCGACGCTCGGCCGACCGCCGCGGGTGGAGGAGATCGCGAGCGCCACCAAAATGAGCCGGGACGGCTTGTTGCCCGTGTTGCGTGAACTGCAGCAGCGTGATCTGCTCGTGTTCGACGAGGCAATGGGCTCCGTCACTCATGCCTATCCATTCACCGGGAGCAAGTCCCGACACCGCGTGCGTCTTGGCGAGCGTACGCTCAATGCCCTATGCGCGGTGGACGCCCTGGGTGTTGGTGCCATGTATCGGCAAGACATCTCGATCGAGTCATCCTGCCATTTCTGCAACGCAGAAATCCGCATCGCGACCCGACGGAACGGAGCAGCCTTGGCCAACGTGTTCCCGGCGAGCGCGGTCGTCTGGTACGATGCGGTTTACTCCGGCGGCTGCGCCGCCACGTCGTGCTGTCCCAGCATCGCCTTCTTCTGCTCGGACGATCATCTTCGGCAATGGCTGGTACCACGCGCTAAGCCGCAGCACGGCTACCGGCTGTGGCCGGACGAGGCGCTGGAGGTGGGAAGGGCACTGTTTGGGCCGGTGCTTGCCACACCGAACACCGGCCCCGACGATTGAATCGCGTTCGGCGCCTTTGACTTTCGCATGAGTAGGAGCAGTCAACGATTGCCGATGCATGATCGCCCAAATGGCCCCAACCATGGTTCAGAACCGCCGCCATATTAATTTGGCACTGCAAGGCGGTGGGGCGCACGGCGCGTTCACCTGGGGCGTCCTCGACCGGCTGCTCGAGGACGACCGCATCGCCATCGATGGGATCAGCGGCACGAGCGCCGGAGCAATGAACGGCGCCGTGCTGGCGCAGGGCTATGTCGCGGGTGGCGCGGCCGGGGCGCGCCAAGCGCTCGACCGGTTTTGGCACCGGATCAGCAAAGTGTTCCGCTTTCTCAGCCCCGTCCACCGTAACGTATTCGACCTATGGTTTGGGAGTTGGAACCTCGATCGCTCTCCCGCCTATCTCTGGACCGATTTCGTGACACGGGTGCTTTCGCCCTACGAGCTCAACCCGTTCAACATCGATCCGCTGCGCCAGGTGCTCAATGAGCAGATCGATATCCCGGCCCTCCGCGCCTGCACGGCGCTCAGCCTCTTCGTTTGCACGACCAACGTCCGGACCGGCAAGTGCCGAACCTTCGACTGTAGCGACGTGACGGTCGACGCTTTGCTCGCCTCCGCACGGCTGCCATTCTATTTCCAGGCGGTCGAGATCGATGGCGATCCGTACTGGGACGGCGGCTACATGGGCAATCCAGCGATCTATCCGCTGATCGATTGCTGCGACACCCCGGACATCGTCATTGTGCAAATCAATCCCTTGACCCGCGAAGGCACGCCGCGAACCGCCGTCGAGATCATCAACCGGCTCAATGAGATCACGTTTAATGCGGCGCTGATGCGCGAAATGCGCTCGATTGCCTTTATACACGAGCTCATCGAGCAACATGGACTCGAGGGACGTTCCACGGGCCGCCTGCGAAAGATGCACGTTCATATGATCGCCGCCGAAAACCGGATGAAGGAGTTGGGTGTGGCGAGCAAGCTCAATCCCGATCTGGAGTTCCTCGAGCATCTCAAAGGCTTCGGACGGGAATGCGCCGACAAATGGCTCGCGGCCACGATTGATGATATCGGCCGGCGGTCTACGGTCGATATCCACAAGGTGTTCCTCTAAGACTAACCCGAAAGCGCCGGCGCTCACGACTCCTGAGCAAGTTGCACGCTGCTGGTCGTCCTGCCCCGCGAGGCGGCGCCACGATGACGGGGTTTGCTCCCGTCGATAGCGCGTGGGTCCGGCGATGAAACACGCCGACCGGAAAAACGCGACCGGCTGCAACGCGGATTAAGCGGATTAACTGGCCGGCCGTCGTCATTCTGCCGCCCATTGTCCGGTTTCCTTAAAGAACTGGATTTTCCGCTTGAAACTGTACCTCCTACAGCCACTACATCTCCGTCAATCATTCATCTCCTGTAAAGCGGAGTAGCGATGGACAAGAAAATCGATGACAAGCCCGCCGTCGGCCTCGTCGCCGCGTTAGCGGTCGTGCCGCTGGCGTTGTGCTGCCTGGCTCCCGTCATTTTCGCATCGGGTATCGGCGGCATCGCCGGCTGGTTCGGCGGCTTCGGGCTTGCCGGAGCGGCGGCTGCTGCGCTCGCGGTCGGCGTGATCGCCTACGCGCTCATCCATCGGCGACAAGCGCGCCTTCGCCGCGGCGCGCAAGATTCCTGCGCCGGTGGGGGCTGCACGCTCGATGCCCGGTCACACCGCTAGCTCGCCGCTCTGAACCAAAGTTCGTCTTCACGTAACCGTGATAATGGCGGAATCCCACTGCCCAATCCGAGTTCACCGGCACGAATTTTCCCCTTGATCCTGTATGTCCTACAGGACGTATATCGTCGTCGATAATTGCGCTGAGGACCAGCTTGTCATGAATCGAGTCGTACAGTTCGAGACTCTGGACGAAACGCGCGCGGCGATGCGGGAAGCCGATCAGGCGAACACGGCCAACCCGAGAGCGAGATTGCTCTCGCTGGGCGGCGTCCTGGCCGCATTGGGCGCCGCCTCGTGCTGCGTGATCCCGTTCGCCCTGTTCGCGCTGGGTGTCAGCGGAGCCTGGATCGGCAACCTGACCGCGCTCGAACCCTACCAACCGATCTTTGCCGCGGTCTCGCTCGGCTTCATCGGCCTCGGGGCTTGGCGGCTTCATCGCCAGCCGGCGGTCGCTTGCGCCGACGGCTACTGCGCGACGCCGCGCGCCGACCGGATCGCCAAGATCGGGCTGTGGACCGCCGGCATCTTGGTCGTGGTCGCCGTGGTCTTTCCCTACGTCATCCGCGCCTTCCTCACGTCTTGAAAGGAGCATGCCCGCCATGTCCGGCCGTCTGGTTCTCAAATGCGCGATTTTTCTCAGCCTGGGTCTGCTGATTGCGTCGCCGCATGCGCTGGCGGCGGACGCCAGCGTTACGCTCGACGTGCACCACGCCGGCTGCGTGCTGTGTGGGCCGATCGTTAAGAGTACGCTCGCGCAAGTGAAGGGGGTCAAAGCCGTTCAGGTCAGTCAGCCTGACGGCATGGCCGACGTGACGGCCTCGGTGACTTACGATCCCGCTGAAACCACGCCGGCCGCGTTGATCAAAGCCACCACGGACCGCGGCTATCCGGCGGACTTGGCGACGAAACCCGGAAGTCGTTCGTGATCGACCGTTCCCCGCTCTGGGCCGGCGGTGCCGGCGTCGCGCTGGTCGCAGCCTGCTGCGGCATACCGCTGCTGGCCGGCGTGCTTGGAACGGCGAGCGTTACGGCGCTGCTTCTCTGGGGCGTTCGCATCCTGGTGCCGGCGATCGGTCTGGCGATCGTTACGGCCGCGCTTGTTTTCTATTTCCGTTTTCGCCGGGTTTGCGCGCAATCGGCCAGGTGCGATGAGCGGCCCGGCACGCCTGCAAGGAACCCGCCGTGATGGATACTCCCGTGGTTCACGACGGCTGCGCCCGCCCGGATATATCTGACCGCGTGCCGGATCTGGTGGTGATCGGCGCCGGCTCGGCAGGGTTCTCGGCAGCCATTACCGCGGCCGAACGCGGCGCGCACGTGGCGCTCATCGGCCAGGGCGTGATCGGCGGCACCTGCGTCAACATCGGCTGCGTTCCTTCCAAGACGTTGATCCGCGCGACGGAGTCCGTCCATCACGCCGCGGCTGCCGCACGCTTCAGGGGAATCCGCGCCGAAGGACGCGTCGAGGACTGGCAAGCGGTTGTGCGGCACAAGGACGAACTCGTGGCATCGCTGCGGCAAGCGAAATATCTCGACCTGCTGCCAAGCTACAATACGATCGCCTATCGCGAAGGCCGTGCGCGTCTGACCAGCGACGGCGTTGCTGTCGATGGTACCCTTCTTAAGGCCGGCAAGGTCATCGTCACGACCGGCGCCTCGCCCTCGCTGCCGCCGATCCCGGGGATCGAGAGCGTGCCGTATCTCACTAGCACCACGGCGCTCGAGCTCGAGCGCTTGCCGAAATCCCTCCTGGTGATCGGCGGCGGCTACATTGGCTGCGAACTTGGCCAGATGTTCGCGCGCGCCGGCGTCAAGGTCACGATCGTCGATATCGTGCCCATCCTGTCGGCTGGCGAACCGGAGATTTCCGCGGCTTTGGCAAAATATTTCCGGGACGAAGGAATCATCATTCACGAAGGCGTCAAACCGAAGGCCGCGCGGAAAACCGCGCAGGGCATCGCGCTCGATGTTTTGGTCGCTGACAAAAATGAGAGCCTTGAGGCGGAGAAATTTCTGGTCACGACCGGACGCCGGCCCAACACGGCGGACATGGGCTTGGAGGAAGCCGGCGTCGCGCTCCTGGCGAATGGCGGCATCAAGGTGGACGACCGGATGCGGACGACGAAGACCGGCGTCTACGCCGCTGGCGACGTCATCGGCCGGGACCAATTCGTCTATATGGCCGCCTATGGCGCGAAGATCGCCGCCGAAAACGCGCTCAACGGCGACAGCCGTCGCTATGACGCCACGGCGATGCCGTCTGTCGTTTTCACCGATCCGCAAGTCGCGAGTGTCGGCCTCACCGAGACGCAGGCGCGACGGCAAGGTCTGCAAGTCAAAACAACACTGCTGCCGCTCGATTACGTGCCGCGGGCACTCGCCGCGCGCGATACCCGTGGTCTCATCAAACTGATTGCAGAGTCCGGCAGCGGCAAACTGCTGGGTGCGCACATCCTGGCCCCGGAAGGCGCCGACAGTATTCAGACGGCGGCGCTCGCGATCAAATGCGGGCTTACCGTGGAGCAACTGGCGGAAACGATCTTCCCTTATCTCACCACGGTGGAAGGGCTGAAGCTTGCCGCTCAGACCTTCGCGAAGGATGTCGCCAAGCTTTCCTGCTGTGCGGGATAGGGAAACGTCGCCATCGGAGTCGGATAGTCATCGTGCCAAGGCGCCACGGAGAGAAATTGGGTCGATTGCCGGCCGAACTCCGCCCCTTGGACTCGGGACAGTCATCTGACACGAGGGCAACCAAGGCGCGCTGCCCGCTTGGCGAGCTATAGCGCCTTGGCCGCGCAGGCGTGGGCAAGTTATCGGAAGGAACGCGATGACGAACACGATAAAGCAGCTGTTAAGGCAGTTTGGAGGCTTGGTTGGCGCGGGCATAGCAGCCGCTTGCTGTCTCGGAGTTCCTGCCATATTGGCCGCAATGGGTGCGGTAGGGTTGGGATTTTTGATCAACGACGCCTACCTGTTTCCCTTGTTCGCCGGCTTCGTAGCCATGAGCCTTTGGTTCCTGTTCCGCTCGGCACGAGGACATCGCAATCTGACGCCAGTCTGGGTCGGCTTGGTTGGGGGCGTTATAGGGGTGGCCGGCCTTTGGCTACTCGTAACCGGTCTCTACCCAATGACGGTCTCGGTGTACGCCGGACTGGGCGTGCTCGTCGCCGGCAGCGTTTGGGATGTTTTGTTAGGCCGCCGTAGGGTGCGCACGACGGAATCCATATGCGAGCTCCGGCCCCCCGGCCAAGAGGTGGACACCGCCAAACGGCTCATGATAGGCACCGCCGTCAGCGCCGCCGTGGCAGCCGCGCTGTATGGCAGTTACAGATCGGTCCAAGCGTTTTCACCCGCGACACAATTGGCTGGCGCGACGGAAAAATGCTTCGGCATCGCCAAGGCCGGCAAGAACGACTGCTCGACTGCCAAGCATGCTTGCAACGGCCAATCCACCGTCGACAATGATCCAACCGACTTCAAGCTGGTGCCCAAAGGGGATTGCGAGAAAATCGGCGGAAAGTTGAGTTAGTTGGCAGGTTGCCGAAAAACCCTCGACAGAAGCGAGTGCACGTGATCGGCCGCTGGCGCGAACGTAGCGCCGCGGGTCGCGTGTGGGCATCGGATGCGTGTAACGGGGGTTTGGTTTCGTAATGTGGACATCCGGGTGCGGATTGCGCGGGACCATCCGCTGCGTCCGATCCGGGAACCGATGAACGAAGCGCCGGCGCAAGTGTGCTGCTCGACTGCACGGGCGATGGCCAGGAGAGCATATTCGGATGGGATCCGTGCCTTCGTAAAGAGCCGCCACGGTCTTCCGGTAAGAAGCGATTCACGTGCCCGCCGGAGCGTTCTGCATTTCTCACTTCGAAGGTGACCAGATGGCAAAAACTTATGATCTGGTGATTATCGGCTCCGGCACAGCGGCCCAAGTGGCGGGCGCACGGGTCCGCGCCGCCGGCTGGGAAGTCGCTGTCATCGATCACCGCCCGTTCGGCGGGACCTGCGCACTGCGGGGTTGCGATCCGAAGAAGATGTTGATCAGCGGCGCCGAGGCGATAGACGCCGCGAGTCGCATGCGCATGCACGGCGTGTCAGGCGAGCTGCGGATCGATTGGCACGAGTTGATAGCGTTCAAGCGTAGCTTCACGGATCCTGTTCCGCACAAGCAGGAACAACGCTACGCCGCGAAGGGTATCGACGCCTTCCATGGACTTGCCCAGTTCACCGGCCCCGACGCGATCGCGGTCGACGGACGGCAACTTAACGCCCGTCATATTCTGATCGCCACCGGTGCGCGGCCAGTGCCGCTTGGCATCCCCGGCGAGGAGCATGTCGCGACCAGCGACCGCTTTCTTGAACTGGACACGCTGCCGGCGCACATTGCTTTTGTCGGCGGCGGATACATTGCCGCAGAATTCTCGCAGCTCGCGGCGCGAGCCGGCGCTCACATCACCGTGTTCCAGCGCGCCGAGCGGATGCTTCCGGCTTTCGATCCGGATTTGGTCGATTGGCTAATGGAGAAATTCCGCGAACTCGGCATCGACGTGCACACGCGCTCAGCGGTGCAGCGGGTCGAGAAGGTGGCCAATGGTTTCCTTGTGCACGCCTCCATTGATGGCCGGGAGCAGAGAGTGACTGCCGATCTAGTCGTGCATGCGGCCGGTCGCGCGTCCGATCTCAACGCGCTGGATCTAACCAATGGTGGCGTGGCGGTCGAAAACGGTCGGCTGAAGTTGAACGAATTCCTGCAGAGCGTGTCGAACCCGCGGGTCTATGCCGCGGGCGACGCCGCGAGCAGCGGTCCGCCGCTGACGCCAGTGTCGAATCACGATGGCAAGGTCGTCGCGGGAAATCTGCTCGATGGCAACCGGCACAAGCCTGACTACCGGGGTGTGCCGAGTGTCGCGTTCACGATTCCGCCGATCGCGGCGGTCGGTCTCAGCGTGGCCGAGGCGCGAAGACGGGGACTCAAATTCCATGTCCATTCGGAGAAGGTCTCCGATTGGTACACGGCCCGACGACTCAATGAATCGGTTTATGGCTTCAAAACGCTGGTCGACCCAGACACCGGGCACATCCTCGGCGCCCACCTTGTCGGCCCGCATGCCGAGGACGTCATCAACCTCTTCGGTCTCGCGATCCGTCATGGTCTAACGACAGAGGATATCAAGACGACGATGTTTGCATATCCAACCGGCGCTTCGGATATCGGATATATGATGTAGTAGCTACTACATACCCCTTATAAAGGAGCCGGATTCCCCGCGTCGAAACCGCCCGGGCGTGAGGCCGGTCAGCCGGCGGAAGTTCGCCGGCGATGTAGCTCGACCCGTTGTCCGACAGCAGCCGCGGCCGATGAACGACATCGACGTGGTCGAGCCCGGCGGCTGCCAGCGCCTGGTCGATTGTCGCGGTCACGTCGGTGACCTTCATGGTGGTGTACAGCTTCCAGGCGACGATGAAGCGGGAGAAGTCGTCGAGCACGGTCGAGAGGTAGAACCAGCCCCAACCGATCACCTTCAGATAGGTGAAGTCGGTCTGCCAGAGCTGGTTGGGCGCCGTCGTCTGGTCGCGGAACTGGTCAGCCGCCTTCATCACGATGAACGCCGGGCTGGTGATCAAGCCATGGGCCTTCAACAGCCGGTAAACGCTGGCTTCCGAGACGAACTGGGCCCGCTCGTCGGTGAAGGTGACCGCCAGTTCCCGCGGGCTCAGTTCCGGGCGTTCCAGCGCCAGCTCGAGAACCTGGCCACGAACCGTCTCGGGAATGCGGTTCCACACCCGCCGCGGTCCGGCTCGGTGGTCGTCCAGGCCGGCCGCCCCGAACCGCCGGTAGAGATCGTACCAGCGGTAAAAGCTCGGCCGGGAGCCCCCCAGCTTGTCGAGCGTGCGCCGGACCGGCAGATGCGACTGCTCGACCACGCGAATGATCTCGACTTTCTCGGATGCGGGATAGCTCATGCCGCGTCTCCTCCATTCCCGGTCATGCTTATGGGATGGCCCGCGCCCTCCCAGCGGGACCGGTAGGATACCGATCGTAGTGGATATCCCCTTCCCACATCTGCCCCCAAGAGGTAGCTGGGGCATGACGGATGCGAGCGGCCCACAGCCAGGAATTGATTATCCCCGGACGTTTCAGGAGTTCGAGGCTTGGTTCGGCAGCGAAGCGACGTGCCGGGCTTACGTCCAGCGCCTGCGCTGGCCGGAGGGCTTCACCTGCCCTGCCTGCGGCGTGGCGGGGGAGCCGACGGAAATGTCGCGCGGACTTCTGCGCTGCCGCACCTGCGGCAGACAGGTGTCTTTGACGGCTGGCACGATCTTCGAAGGGACGCGCAAGCCCCTGCGGCTGTGGTTCCTGGCGATGTGGTTCGTCACCAGCCAGAAGAATGGCGTGAGCGCCCTGGGCTTGCAGCGCGTGTTGGGGCTGGGCAGCTACGAGACCGCGTGGACTTGGTTGCACAAGCTGCGGCGGGCGATGATCCGCCCCGGCCGCGACACCTTGCATGGCGAGGTGGAGGTGGACGAGACCTACGTCGGCGCCCCGGAAGAAGGCAAGGAAGGCAGGAAAGCCGGCAGCAAGGCCATATCGCAGTGGCGGCCGAAAAGGATGGCCGCGGCTTCGGCCGGATCCGATTGCGCCAAATCCGCGACGTTTTGGCCGACAGCCTGCTAGCCTTCGTGCGCAGCACTGTGAAACCCGGCGCGACCATCCAGACAGATGGCTAGCGCGGCTATGTCGGCCTGACAGCGGCCGGCTACCGGCACACTGTCACCGTCATTGGCACCAGCCCGATCCGGCTCATGTCATCATGCCGCGCGTCCACAAGGTCGCCTCGCTCCTCAAGCGGTGGCTCATGGGGACACTGCAGGGAGGCATCCAGCACCAGAATCTCGACTACTACCTCGACGAATTCGCTTTCCGCTCCATCTCCGCGGCCGGTCGCGCCTTGCGGATGTCCTATCGCCACGCCTGGCTGCTTCTGGACGACCTTAACCACACGTTTCGTGAACCGGTCGCGATCGCTCGGCGAGGCGGCCGAACCGGCGGTGGCGTAGGCCTGACACCATTCGGAAAGCGCCTGATCCAGCGCTACCGCAAGATGGAGACCGACGCACACACGGCGGTGGCTCCGTATCTCTCGATGATCGGCAAACTGGACACCCGGTGGCGCCGAACGCCGGCAAGGCCGCGAAAACCGGCACAGTCATCAAGGCCTTCAAGGCGCCGGTAAAACGACATAGCCGAATTTTTCAAAGATCGGCTTTGCCGACGGCGAGGCAAGGAAACGCAGCACCGCCGCGGTGTTCGGATTACGGCTTTGTGCCACGGCGGCGATCGGGAAAACGATCGGCGGCGTGGTATTGGCCGGAAATGTGCCGACAATCTTGACCCCCGGATCGAGCCGGGCGTCGGTATCGAAGACGATGCCGAGCTGCGCTTCTTGCCGTGCCACATAGGCAAGCGCGGCCCGCACGTCGGCAGCATCCACAACGCGGCCCTTGACGCTGTTCCACACGCCGAGCTTTTGCAGCGCGGCACGGCCATAGCGCCCGGCTGGCATCATCATCGGGTCGCACATCGCCAGTCGCCCGTTGCCGAGCATCGCCGCCAGCGGAAACCCGGGCCTGATTGTTGTCGCCGTGGCATGCACGGCGGGGGCAATGAGGACGAGCCGGCTTGATAGAAGATCGACCCGGGTCGCGGGATCGACCACCTTGCGCTTCACTGCTTCATCCATCCAGTGGGCGTCGGCCGAGAAAAGGATATCGCCCGGCGCGCCGTTCTCGAGTTGCTTGACGAGGCTCGGGCTCGGACCGTAGACCCCGACGACCGGTACATGCAGCGCGGTTTGTGCCGCTGTCATCGCGGTGTTGAGAGCCTCCTGCAAGGTCGCGGCGGCAAAAATCCGCACCGGCTCTGCAGCGCGGGACTGTACGGCGGCAGCGGGCATGAACAGGGTACCGAGTGCGGCGAGGACAATAGCCCGCCGGCTGCGGTTGAATCGCATGGTGGTCCTTCCGGGCCGTTATATCTGATAGGATATTACGCGGTGGAATTGTCTGAACGCAATGGTCGATGACCTCAACCTACACGGCAAATGATGCCATCGCGTATGAGCGCTTGATGGGGCGTTGGAGCCGCCTGCTGGCAGAGCAGCTGATCGATTTTGCTGCGATCGAAACCGGCGACCGCATCCTCGACCTCGGCTGTGGCACCGGCAGCCTCGCCTTGGCGCTGGCGGCACGGCGCGAACCGGCGCAGATCGTCGGGCTCGATATCGCTGAGCCCTATATCGAGTACGCGCGAGCGCGGTCGGCCGATCCGCGCGTCACGTTCCGGATCGCCGCCGCGATCGATGTTCCCGATGGCCATTTCGACCGCTGCTATTCCCTTCTCGCGCTCAATTTCGTGACGGAGCCGGTGCAAGCCGTGCGAGAGATGCGGCGCGTGACCCGGCCGGGCGGTGTAATCGCCGCCGCGGTCTGGGATTTTGCTGGCGGCCTCACGTATCAGCGTTTGTTCTGGGACACGGCAGCCGCCCTCGATCCCGCGGCGGACAGGGCGCGTGCACGCCATTATGCGGCCGCCCTGACGTGGCCGGGCGAGCTCGAAGCCGCGTTTGTCGAGGTCGGGACGCGTGATGTCGTGGGTGCGTCGCTGACGATGCGGATGGTCTATGCCGATTTTGCCGATTACTGGGAGCCCATCGCCAACGCCCAAGGGCCGGTCGGCGACTACGTCAACGGGCTCGAGCCGCAATCCCTCGCCGCGCTTGCGGCTGCGGTCGAACGGGCCTATCTCGCCGGCCGTCCCGCCGGCCCGCGCAGCATGGCGGCTACGGCCTGGGCCGCCAAGGGCGTGGCATGAGAGGTCCAGAGGCTACGACGCTTTGGATTCACCCCTGTCGCAGATAAGGAGATCCCCATGAAACTCAGCGCTCGCAACCAGATCAAAGGCACGATCGTCGACGTGACCAAGGGCATGACGACGGCTCATGTCCGCATCGATGTCGGCCACGGTGTCACGATCACCTCGTCGATCACCAACGAGGCGGTCGACGAACTCGGCCTCACCGTCGGCGACGCCGCCATCGCCGTCATCAAGGCTTCGGACGTCATGGTCGGAAAATAAAGCACCCGGGCGTTGCCGACACATTTGCGGCGACGAACACTCGAGCGGATCGCGGCACGACGTCGGAAGAACGGGTCCGACGCAATGCGCCTGCTCTGTACATGGTGGCGTGGTCTTGCCGTCGGTCAGACCATGAAGACATGTGCCGCAGAACTAACGGCGAGGCCAGACCTGGAGGGACCCGGGATCGAGGTCGAACCGGCAAGGATCGCCCTCAGCAAGTCCGGGATACTCGCCCACGATCCGAACCGTAGCGTCGCCGACGCGGATCGTGACCTGAGGGGCGATCCCCATCGGCGTGACGTGCTCCACCGAACCCTGGTACGCACCGTTCGCGCCAATGCGGGCATGCGTCGGCGCAAAGCTCCAGCCGACCCGCTCGCCGGGGCGGAGGGCCGGGCCAGCGACCGTGATAAAAACATCCCGACCGATCGCAATCTTGTCGTGATCGGCGACAACGCCGTGGGCGACCGTCTCGCAGCCCAGGAGGCGCGCCACCGTCTCACTGGCCGGGCGTCGGAAAACGTCGCTGGTCGGGCCGGCTTGCAGTGCCCGGCCGCCTTCGAGAACGAGCAGCTCATCGGCCAGCAGCGCCGCTTCCCACGGGTCGTGGGTGACCAGAACGGTTGCGGCAGACAGCTCTTCTTGCAGGCCGAGCAACTCGCGGCGCAACCGCGCGCGCAACGGGGCGTCCAGGGCCGAGAACGGTTCGTCGAGCAGCAGCAGATCGGCCGGCTTGACGAGGGCGCGGGCCAGCGCCACTCGCTGCTGCTGGCCGAGCGAAAGCGCGGCCGGGCGGCGGTCTTCGAGGCCTTGCAGACCAAGACGATCAACCCAGTGCTTTGCCTGTTGCGAATTGGCGCCGGCCGGAAACCGCAGCTGCTCGCTCACGCTGAGGTGCGGAAAGAGGCCATAGTTCTGCGGCACGTAGGCGATGGGGCGCATTGCGGGATCGCATCGCGAAAGATCCGTGCCATCGAGAATGATATGACCGCGGTCGCAGCGTTCGATTCCCGTAATCAGTTTCAGGGTGAGGGACTTTCCCGAACCGGACGGGCCGAGGATCGCGAGCCGGCGCGCGCGTGGCGCCCAGGCGATGTCGAGTAAGAACCCGTTCAGGCGCTTCTCGAGCTGCAGCGTCAGGGCAACGCCACGGGCGGCGGCGGGCGCTGTCTTTGCGGGACCGCCGGACGCGGCCATGGGAAGGCTGTCCGTGACGGCTGGACGGGTCACCTGTCGATTGCGCCGCCCGGCGGCCGCGCTGATCAGCGCCATGACCCCGAGCGCGATTACCAGCGTCGGCAGCAAGATGGGCAGCATGGCCGGCAGGCCTTGCGCACCGAAGGCCACATAGGTGTACACCGGCAGCGAATAGGGATGATACGCGACCATCACCGTCGCGCCGAACTCGCCGAAGGCGCGTAGCCATGCCAGCAACAATCCGGCTGCGATCGCCGGCCCTGCAATCGGCAAGCTGACGCGAAAGAAAGTCTCGCACGGTCCGCGGCCCAAGGTCGCGGCAACGCCCTCCAGGCCTGAATCCATCGCGGCGAACGCGGAGCGTGCTGCAATGATCAAGAACGGCGAAGCGACGAATATCTCCGAGAGGACGATGCCTGCGAACGAGTCGGTCAGGACGCCTCCCGTCAGGCGTCCAAGCGGCCCGCCATATCCAACCAGAAACAGGAGCAGGATGCCGCTGGTGAGCGGCGGTAGGGCTAAGGGAAGCTGCACCAGAAAACCGAGCAACGCCATGACGCGTCCCGGCCGCCGCGCGAGCAGATAGCCGAGCGGAATCCCGCCGAGGGCGATGACCAGCGTCGCCACCGTGGCGCTGCCGATTGAAATGGCACAAGCGCGGGCGAGCGCCGCAATATCGATCGCCCGCCAATCGGCGAACCCGGCTTGCTGCACGCCGGCAATCAGCGGCGCGACCAGGTAGATCGCCAGCAGGCCGGCGAGCCAGGGCAGCGGCGCTGGCAGGCGCCGCGTCACTGGGTCGTGGCGATCAGCGGCTTGATGCCCGCCGGCACGGCCGAGGCTGGGCCAGTGAGCTTAGGCTTTTGCACGGCGAGTCCGTGCGCCTTCAGCAGACGCCGGCCCGGCGCGCTCAGGAGAAACGACACGAACCGCTGGGCGGCGGCCGGGTTCGATGCGTCGCGTACGACGGTGATCGTGTACACGGCCTTCGCCTTGAGTGCCGGCGGCAACGCGATGGCCGGTATCTTGGCATCGGAGGTTTCGGTCGAATAGAAGAAGCCGGCATCCAGTTGTCCGGATTGAAGCCGGCCGACCAAGGTCTCTTCCGGCAACACTTGGGCGGGGTTTTCAGGCGCGCCGAGCACACGTTGCGACAAGCCCGGACTCTTGTAGAACGTCTCGGCCCGCTTCATCAGGGTCAGCGTCAGGGCGCCCTTAGGATCGAGCTTCGGATCGGTCCGCCCGATCTTGATCCCCGGCTCACTCAGGACTTCATACCAAGGCTTGGATTTGAACGCGGCGGCGAAGCGGCTCGACGGGTTGTAGCCGATTACGAGCGGGGACTGGGCGAAGGTGACGTACCAGCTGACCCAGTTGCCGTTCGCCGCGCCCATCAGGCCGCTGTTGACTTTAGGAACCGCGCTGATGAACACGTCAGCCTGCCGGAGTTTGCCCTTGATCTGATTGGCGAGCAGCTTCGAGCCGCCGGCATAGCCGCGGACGTGATCACCGCTCGCCTTGTCGAAGGCCGACCCGACGCTCCGTTCCATGAGGTTCACGAGGGAGCCCGCATAGAGGACATTGACCGTCCCCGCGGCGCGGGCTTGCGGCGCCTCGGCGAGGCAGGCCAGCGAAACCAGAAGACCCAGGCCGAGTGAAGCCATGCCGAGAATGATTTGTCGGCGCGATCGTGGCCGCATCAGCAATGGACGAGTTGCCTTTTTGAATGGGGAATTAGTCGATCTCGAACACCCGTGATTGCCGCGCATGCGCCGTCCCTCCCGCTGTGAGAGCGCTATATTCCACGGAATATGACGCTGCGTAAAGATCGCAACTTCATGGCTGGGTTGTCATGTTATCATTCGGCCAATAGTCCTCAGGGCTGCCGGACCAGCGCCTTTCTCCGCCAAAGCCGGCGCGGCCTGGAACTGACTGGCTGTCCTATATTTCTTCGAGATGTAGATGACGCCGTGTTCGAGTAGCTTCGGTATTAACTCGACGTGCTCCGGCCGCACCGAGTGCAATCTCACGTGCGGTCTTCTTTGGTCAGGCTGTGCCATGCCGTGACATAGACCGAATGATGCTCGCGGATGCCATCGGCATAGAAACGCCGCATCTTCTTCCACTTCATTACGGCCATCGCGGCGTTCATCATGTTCATGTCCGCGATTTGGATGTTCCGGTAGATGTCGTCGTCCGAACCCGCATAGGAGATCACCTCACGGATGTGGCCGTGGCAGTCGGGAGTGCCAACGGTGAATCGGCACTGGCCGCGCAGCAGGCCATCTTTATCGAGCGCGATATCCATGCCGACGTCGATGAAGGGGACGTTCGTGGCGATAAGGCCTTCGAGTATGACCTTGCGCGCCTCAGTGTTGTCGATCGCGACGAACACGAAATCAAATCCCGCGAGCTCGGGCAGCTGCTCCGCGCAGACGTGGTAGGGGTGCCGGATGATACCGGTGCGCATATTGTCGTAGATGGCACCGAACCAATCCACCTTCTTGGGATCGGTGAGGTCGCTCTCC
>JAGWNF010000051.1 GCA_028871455.1 Alphaproteobacteria bacterium | reverse complement strand
GCATCGGGCGGCGGTGGCGCGAAAGCGTCCGGGTACAGTCGCAACGGGTCGGGTCATCAAATCGATCCTCCATGGCTCGGCGGGTTTGGCCGCACTGGGGAACGCAAAATATCGGCTCTCCGCGCTCCAATCAATCCGACTGAAGCCGCCTGCCGGCAGAACACGTACCTTCCAACGCTGGACCGGCCGGGCGGTTCCGCCAGCCGTCAGCACAGGCGCACCGGATGGTAGGGACCTAGTCGGTCGAAGCGGTCGTCTTGACGTAGACCCGCAAGGCGACCTCGGACAGCTGCCGGCGAAGGCTTGCGCGATCGAGGTGGGCGCTGCGTAGGACAGGTTCCATGATCTTGTCGGCGAGAAGAGCCTCGAGGCTGGGCTCGTCACAGCCGCGCGCATATGTCCGTGGCGACATCATCGACAATGATATGTCGCCGCTTAGTGATATATCCCCGGAATCGGCGCGGAATTCCTGCCTTTTGTGGCGTTTCCATGGCGTTCCCGGCTTGTTGCGGAATCTTAATGTCGATCCGATTAAAATAGCCGCGCCCGGAGATCCTCGCCGGTGGGGGAATTAGGGGTTTATGTCACAACATCAACCCGCAATCGCGACGGCGGCGCGCGAGAAGTCGCGGCAGCGCCCGCTGGTCGTTGATCTCGACGGCACGTTGATCAAATCCGATCTCCTCTGCGAGAGCTTTCTGGTCCTTTTGTCGAAGCGGCCGTTGAAGGCATTGGCAGCGCTCGCAACCTTGCGGCATGGCAAGGCCGCTTTGAAGGCGCGGCTTGCCGCGCAGGCGGCGATCGACTGCGACGCTCTACCGCTCAACGACGAACTCGTTACGCTCATCCGCCGGGAAAAGGCGCAGGGTCGGGCCGTCTATCTCGCCTCGGCATCTGACCGATCACTGGTCGATGCTGTGGCCAAGGCTGTCGGCCTCTTTGATGGCGTCTTTGCGTCCGACGGCACGACCAATCTCTCCGGTCGGCGCAAGGCCGCAATCCTGGTCAAGGCATTTGGCGAAGGCGGGTTTGATTACGCCGGCAATTCGCGAACCGATCTTCCGGTGTGGGAGGTTGCAGGCGAAGCAATCATCGTCGGCGGCGGCAACGGTTTTGCGCGCGCCGTTGGTCGGCGCTTTTCGGGCGTACAGCATCTCGATGTCCGGCGGCTGCAGCTGCAGGATTATCTCCGCACGCTCCGCGTCCACCAGTGGCTGAAGAACCTGCTGATCTTCGTGCCGGCCGCAACAGCGCATCGGTTTATGCCGATGACGGCAATGGCGCTCGTGCTGGCTTTCCTCAGCTTCAGCCTGTGTGCCTCCAGCGCTTATATCGCCAACGATTTGCTCGATCTCAACAACGACCGTGCACACGCGCGCAAGCGCAGTCGGCCACTGGCCTCTGGTCGCATGCCGCTCGGTCATGCGATGGCGCTCATGCCGGCGCTGCTGATACTCGCGGTCTTGCTCGCGTTGCAGTTGCCGCGCGGGTTTTTGGTTTTGCTCGCCGCCTATTACATCCTGACCATGGGCTATTCGCTCGTTCTCAAGCGGAAACTCATCGTCGATGTGGTCACGCTCGCTTGTCTCTATGGCATGCGGCTCGCCGCCGGCGCGGTGGCGGTTGCCGTCCCGCTGTCGCCGTGGTTCGTCGCCTTTTCGGTGTTCTTCTTCCTGTGCCTGGCACTGGTCAAGCGGTGCACGGAAATGACCGACCGCATCGCCAAGGACGCGGGCGACCCCAAGGGCAGGGGTTATATCCAGCGCGATTTGCCGATGCTTGAGGCGATGGCTGCGGGTACGGGTTATGTCGCGATCATGATCTTCGCGCTCTATATCAACAGCCCGGCCGTCGCGGCGCTCTATCGGTCCCCTGAATATCTCTGGGCAATCTGCCTCGTCCTGTTCTATTGGATCAGCCGCGTCCTCTTGTTGACGCATCGCGGCGATATGCACGACGATCCCGTGGTCTTCGCCGCGACCGATCTCAAAAGCCTGGTCTGCGGCGCGCTCATCGTCGTCATCGGTGCATTCAGCATCTGAAAGCGTCATGTCCCGGCGGGTCGAAGTTGCGGTGCTCTATGCGCTATTCGCTGCGCTGGCGACGGCAACGAATATTGTCAGTCAATGGGCGAGCCTCGGGATCTATCGCGGCCCCCTGTCGTTGCCGATTGCCATGGCGTTCGGCACCGGCACCGGCCTCGCGCTCAAGTATGGCCTCGACAAGCGCTGGATTTTCCGCGATCCCGGCACGGGCATTGCGCTACACGCGCGGAAATTCACGGCCTATACGCTGATGGGTGCAGTGACGACCGCGATCTTCTGGGTGACCGAACTCGCCTTTGACGCCGCCAGCCCGGACGGCCGCTTGCGCTTCGTCGGTGCGGTGATCGGCCTCGCCATCGGCTACACAGCGAAATACCAACTCGACCGCCGCTTCGTATTCCAGGCGACCACGCCATGATGCTTGCCGGCTGGGGCCGTTATCCGCGCGCCGATTGCCGGGTCATTGCGGCGCGTTCGCAGGCGGATGTGCTTGCCACCGTTGCCGCCGAAACCAGTCTGATTGCCCGCGGCAACGGCCGCGCCTACGGCGATGCCGCGCTCAATCCGGCGGCGACGCTCGATCTGTGTCGCGACGACCGGTTCATCACCTTCGATGAAGCAAGCGGCGTGCTCACCGCCGCCGCCGGCGCGCTTCTCGCCGATATTCTCGACTGTCTGGTGCCGCGCGGCTGGTTTCCACCGGTCACGCCCGGGACCAAGTTCGTGACGCTTGGCGGTATGCTGGCGGCCGACGTGCACGGCAAGAATCATCACAAGGCCGGCACCATCGGCGATCACGTCGAAAGCCTTGATCTGGCGTTGGCCGACGGGCGCGTGGTGCGCTGTTCGCGCGAGGACAATGCGCCGCTCTTC
>JAGWNF010000050.1 GCA_028871455.1 Alphaproteobacteria bacterium | reverse complement strand
TCCTGGCCGAAGATCGCGGCGAGCACCGCCGGCAGATAGGGCGCTTTGTTAAAGACCGGAACGACGAACGAGACGCCGGTCATCGGGTCCCGCGGGGCGCCGCAAACGCGTCCAATGTAGAGGCGAGGAAGGGTGCGGCAAGCCATGGCGGGCCGAGTTTGGCCAGCGCATAAAGCCAGAACCAGCGCGACAGGATTCCGGCGCCGCAGCGTCGATGTTGCCACTTCCATGCGCGGCCAAAGGCACGCTCGGTCGCGGTGCGGCGGAGGCGCCATGGCAGAGCTGTGGTTTCGGCCAGGAAATAGACGATGGCTTTGCTGGTCTCGCCGAGCATCAAGCGCTGATTGTCGGTCAAACGGCTGCCGGGCAGGTCCGAGCTGGCACTCACCGCTCGGTCGAGCAGGATCGGCTGCGCCCGCCACGACAGCCGCAGCAGGAGCGAGAAATCCTGGATGAATACGCGCTCATCGCAGCCGCCGACTTCCCAATAGAGCGCGCGGTCGATCAGGGTCGGCGACAGGTTGCACGGTACGTTCCTAAGGCAGTCCGAAAGCAAGTCGTAAGGGCGTGCTGTGGCGGCACCGGACGCGGCCGGAAAGACCACGTGGTCGGGATCGGTAAACGGCACGTTGCGGCCAAGAACGAAGCGTGCGCCTGCATCTTGTGCGGCGGCGAGCAGGACCTTCGTCGCGTCCGGCGCCAGCACGTCGTCGCCATCGACGATCTTGAGCCAAGGATGGTTCGCAACTTTGACGGCAGCGTTGGTTGCTTTAGCCGGGCCGGCGTTGGCTTGGCGGATAATTCGAACATTGGGTCGGCCGGCGCAGAGCCGTTCCATCACCGCGACCGAATCGTCGCGCGAGCCGTCATCGATGAAGATGTACTCGCGCGCGAAATCGCCTTCCTGGCCGAAGATCGCACCCAACACCGCTGGCAGGAAGCGTGCCTTGTTGTAAATGGTGACGACGAAAGAAACCCCGGTCATGGCGGAGGTATATCGTGCCGCTCACGCGGTGTCAGCCTTACGTGTTGCCGGTTGTGGCACCAGAAAAGGCTTTGCCGCTTTCGGAGCGTGCTCTAGGGTCCGCCGATGCCGATCATTGGTGAACTCACCGAATTCTACCGCGAGGAGGGCATCGATCTCTGCGTCGGCCTTGCACCCATTCACGCCGACGGCCTGCCCTGGGCGCTATTTACATGGTATTCCCGCCACGGCCGGCAGCTTACAGAGCATTTGGGCATTGCGATGCAGGAGGTTTATTTCCTCGAGCATGCCTTGGCCGCCTATACGCCGACCCGCGCACTGATAATCGGCAATTCAATGGGCTGGAGCACTTTGGCGCTGGGACTTCTCATGCCCCGCGGCAAGGTGGTCGCGATGGACACGGCACCTGATGCGGCAACGCGCGAGGGCTTGGCGCTCACTAATCGGATTGCGGCGCGACACGGTCTGCCGGTACATGCGGTGCGAGGCACGTCGCCGGAGGACGTGGCCGCTATCGTCGATAGCGAGCTTGGCGGTTCGATCGACTTCGCTTTCATCGATGGCTTGCACACGAACGAGCAGGTGGTGCGCGATTACGTTGCGGTTCGCGCCAAGGCGACCCCGAGCGCGGTCTTTTTATTCCACGACGTGACGTATTGCGACTTGCATGCTGGCATGGCCGAGATCGGTAAACTGGCCGGTCGCGCACCAAAACTTCTGCTCGGCACGCCGTCTGGTATGGGGATTTTGTTCGACGAGGCGGCACACCCGACGTTAGCGCGCGCGGTCGCTGGATTTGCGCCGCCGGAGGCAGCGATCAAAGTTGTGCGTCAAGCAGCTTGGGATCGTCGCCACCGCCACCTCGCACGCTGGCGGCGGAGCATCAACAAGCGTGTCAGCCGTCTGGTACCATGAAACACCCGCTCCTTGCGGTATTTGCCGGCGTGGTCATTGTCGCAGTTGCAGGCGCGGTGATCTATTCGCGCATGCAATCGCCGCCGGTGGCGGGGTTCGCGTCCGATCAAGACAAGGACGCCTTCATCGCGAGCGCGAAGCAATCCTGCATCGCGCAAGAGGTCAACGATCCGTCAATGAAACAGAGCGGCTACACCGAGGCGCAAATAGGCCTCTATTGCCAATGTGCGGCCGAAAAAGCGGCCGACGCGATCACGCCGGAGGAAGTGCAATACATCGCAACCAATCGGAAGATCCCGGCAAGCTTCACGGCCAAGACGCAGGCGATTGCAAAGACCTGCCGCTCGGTCACGCTGCCGGCGCCCGGACACTGATCGCAATTTAGGAAGGTTGGCGTCCCCACGGGGATTCGAACCCCGGTTTGGGCCGTGAGAGGGCCCCGTCCTAGGCCTCTAGACGATGGGGACGCAGCGCCGCCTTAATTAGACGCTCGCGGCGCAGCGCGCAAGCGTTCCCGGCCGAGTAACGCTTGCGTCAGTCGCGGAAATTCACGTATTGCAACGGCTGCGCAACCTTGAGTCCGCGCACGAGCTGGATCGCCGCCTGAAGGTCGTCACGCTTCTTGCCGGTGATCCGCAGCTCGTCGCCCTGGATCGCGGCTTGCACCTTGAGCTTTGAGTCCTTGATCGCGCGCACGATGCTCTTGGCCGGCTCGGCGCCGATGCCCTGCTTTAATGTCACCACCTGCCGCAGCATCTGGCCGGCGGCCTTCTCCGCCGGTTTGAAGTCGAGCGCGGCGGCATCAACCTTGCGCCGCGCCATGTGGCCTTTAAGGAGTTCTTCGACCTGCCGTAGTTTCATCTCGTCGTCGGCCAGGACCGTCAGCGCCAGTTCCTCGCGTGTCACCGCAGACTTGCTGCCTTTGAAGTCGAACCGCGTCGCCAGTTCGCGCGCCAAGCCGGCGAGGGCGTTGTCGACTTCCGCGAGATCGACGCGCGAAACGATATCGAAGCTCGGCATGGCTTCCTTGACGGGGTGGTTCGACGCGA
>JAGWNF010000034.1 GCA_028871455.1 Alphaproteobacteria bacterium | reverse complement strand
TTGGCCGCCGCCAGGCTGCGGCACATCGCCGGCACCCACTGGTCGACCAAACGATATCTCAACATGACGCTGCTCAGGCAGCGCAACGCCGTGATCGCTTAACCAGAGTGGGCCACCGACCCAAAGTGCGAAAGATTCTGGACACTACCGCAATATCCGTTTGCCGAGATACCGATGGTCAAGTTCCTGGCGAAGCGGATCGATCAGCTCAAGCCTGATCTGACACAGCGCGAGATCGCCCACCGGCTTGGCTACCGCTGCGTCGACTTCGTTTCGATGTTCAAGACAGGCGCGGCACGGGTGCCATTGGAGAAGCTTCCCGCCCTGGCCGATATCCTCGAGGTCGACCCGGCATACTTGGTCAGGTTCGGGCTCGAGCAGTATTGACCCGAACTTGCGGTCGTCACGAAGGTGCTGCCGCCGCCGGTCACCAAGAACGAGATGGGGGTCCTTCGGCTGATCAGGAAGGCGACTAACTATACGGATCCCGAACTGACAGCCGATCAACAGGCCGCGCTCGCCCGGATTTTCGCGACCGCGGTAGCGAGTCCTGGGGTTTGCCGACCCTAGAGCCCGGGGGTCATCGGCGGATCGGATTGGCGGAAAACTTGCTGGTGAACTTGGGGTCCGCCTTTATAGCTGTTGGGTTGTTGCGGATTTTGGAAGTCCTAGAAGAACGGCGGCTTCGCCTGGGGGAAGGTGCCTGTGCCGGGGCGACCGGAACGCCCAGCCTTGGAGTGGAAATTAACGATCGATCTGAGATCGAGATCACTTTCCGTCATGCGGTCTAACGTGCGTCGTCGTCTCGCCGATGAACATGTATTCGGCCGAACCGGGAGACTTCCACCTCGTTCACCTCGGCAATTTTGGAATGGGTGGAGCCGGTCTCGTGTTTGCCGAGATGACGGCGGTGTTGGAACCGGGGGCTGCCCGGCATCTATACCGGTGAGCAGGTGGCGGCCTGGAAACGCATCAGCGATTTCATCCACCGGCAAAGCAAGTCAAAATTCCGCTTGCAGCTCGGCCATTCCAGCCGCAAGGTTCGACGCGTCGCGGTTGGGAGGGAATGGACCACCGCTGCCGGACGGAAACTGGGAGATCGTCGCGGCGTCGCCGCTCGCCTTCCACGAATTCATGCACGTGCCGCGTGAGATCAACCGGGGCGACATCGAACGGATGATCGAGGATTACGCGCGCGCCGCGGTCAACGCCGAGAAAGCCGGCTTCGACATGATCGAGCTGCCCGCCGGCCACGGTTATCTCTTGTCTGGTTTCATCTCGCCCTTGAGCAACGAACGCAAGGATGAATATGGCGGCTGCCTCGAAAACCGCATGCGATTTTCGCTCGAAGTGTTCGATGTGGTTCGGCCGAATTGGCCGAACCACCGGCCGATGTCGGTTCATATCTCCGCCACTGATTGGGCGCCCGGCGGCGTGACCGCGGAGGAGGGACTGCAGATCGCCGCCATGTTTCGGCAGAACGGGACAGACGTCATCGACGTGTCAGCGGGGCAGACGTCGTGTTGGGCCAATCCTGTTTACGGCCGCATGTTCCAAACTCTGTTTTCGGAAATGATTCGCAACGAGGTGGGGTACCCACGCTCGCGGTCGGCAACATTACGACCGCCGATCAGATCAACACGATCATTGCGGCGGAAAGGGCGGACCTGTGCGCGCTGGCGCGCCCTCATCTTGTCAACCCGCATTTCACGCTGGCGGCCTCAGCAGAATATGCCTACGACGAGCAGTATTGGCCGATGCTCTATTTGTCCGGAAAGGACCAGGCGTTCCGGCTCTATCAGCGCCAGCAGGCCGAGATGCGCACGCTACGGCAGGCCGCACGCCCGTCGAGCCACGATCAGCGGCGCGATCTCAATCTGGCCGCTGAGTAGACTCTGTGGCCACGCGCAGCGTGGGTGAATATTGTGCCGGGACCGCCGCTGCGGTCCTGCCGGCTCGAAGCCTATTCGCCCGTGAACTTGTCGGTCTGGTAGGCCGTGTGTTCAGCGTAGTCCGTGCGCAGCGGAGTCCAGATGTCCAGATTCAAAGCCGGCCCATCTTCATCCATAGGCGCTTCGGCCCAATGCTCCACATTGGGAGGAATTCGAATCACCGTTCCCTCCGGACAGTCGAACACTTGATCGCCGACGTGCAGCTTCACCCGCCCCTTAAGGATCATGAAAATCTGCTCGTAGACGTGACTATGCGGAGAGCTCTGCATGCCGGGATAAAGCGTCGTTTGGCCGACCAGAACCTGGTCGCCGCGAAACACTTTCTGCACCACGCCGCGACGCATTTCGCGCTCGGGAATGTCTTTCCAATTATACTGCGGAACAGCGTCGCTGGACTTATCCATTATTTCCTCGTCATGTTGCACATGCCGCAATCAAGCTTATTGAAAAGATTTTTCCGACGCTACACCTTCTCTGTCAATAGACACGCTTCGTGCAAAGAGTTCGCTTACGTCATACGAACATGATTTCTAGACGCAATGCCTGCAACGCTTGGGGGAACGCATGATGACGGTCAATGCATTGTTTCGGCAGCGGTTGATTTCGAGACACCCCCTGATGGGTCTCTTCGTGAAAACTGCGTCGCATCAGGTGATCGAGGTTCTCGAGCATTCGCAGCTCGACTTTCTCATCATTGATGCGGAGCACGCGCCGTTCGATCGCAATGTGCTGGACGTGATGCTGCTGGCCGCGCGCGCCGCGAACCTGCCAGCGATCGTTCGCATTCCCGAGCCGACCGAGGCCGCAGTTCTCGCACCGCTCGACATGGGTGCGGCGGGCATCATGATCCCGCACGTGCAGACCGCCGAGCAGGCAGTGGTCGCGGTCGGCTATGCACGCTATGGCGGCCGGCGCGGCTTTTCCAATTCGCCGCGCGCAGGATTTTATGGAGTGCGCCCAATCGCCATGCATCTGGAAGCGGCGCGGGCTGAAACGTCCATCATCGCGATGATCGAGGACAACGCAGCAATCGACAATCTGGAAGCCATCGCTGCCGTTGACGGCATCGACGCACTGTTCCTCGGGCGTGTCGATTTAGCCGTGACGCTCGCCCAATCCGACGTTTCGCATCCCGAAATCGAAGCTGCTGTGCAACGGGTCTACGCCGCCGCCAGGCGCACGAGCAAGCCTCTCGGTGCGCTCGCGGGCAACGCAGCGGCGATCACGGCTCTGATGGCAGAGGGCGTGGGCTATTTCGTGCTAGGCACCGATCAAGGACTGTTGCGAGGCGCAGCGACAGATGTGGCAGCGGCGGCGAAGGCCGCCGCCGGCCTTGGACGCTGAAATTCGGATCATTGCATAGAACAGGACGGAGGCTTTTGCCTCCGCCCGCGTTCTTGCCAATTCCGACGTTCCGGATTGTGGCCGCAGGCCGTGGTCAGTTGACGAGCACGAGCTTGCCGTCAATGAACTGGCCGAGCCGGTACGGGTTTTTCGTGACCCCGTAATGGCTCTTGTCGAAATTGTAGGCCCCGCTCGTGCCCTGGAAACCGTGGATCGTTTCCAGCGAAGCGCGGATCTTGGCGCCGTCGAAGGAATGAGCGCGGTTGATGGCCTCCCTCAGGAACATCACCGCGTCGTAGCCGCGCCCGGCCCAGGTCGGATCGCGATCGCCGTATTTCGCGCGCCACGGCTTCAAGAAATTGCCGATCGTCGCCTTGAGCGGATCGTTGTCGGCAAGCGCGTCGTAGAACTGGGTCGGTCCGGCGACGAAGAAGAAGTCCTTTCCGAGCACTTTCGCAACTTTACGGAACACCGCCAAGTCTTCGCTGCTCGTGAGTAGCGGAATTTTGAGCGCGAGCTCCTTCATGTCCTTGGCGGCTGTCAGCGTGCTCGGCCCGACTCCCATCTTCAGGATAGCTTGCGCTCCGTCCGCTTGCAGCTTCTTGATGATGACGCTCAAATCCACGTCGCTCTGCTGATATTGCTCGGCTCCGACGACCGTCATCTCATACTTCGGCGCCAGTTTCTTGGCCGAGTTCATCAGTAGGGTGGCATAGGGGCTCTGATCGTAGATCACGCCGACTTTGCGGATTTTCGTCGAGTCGTGAAGATATTGCATGCGGGTCGCAACCTCGAAAGCCGGCGGCGGGATGGTGCTGAACATCCAGCTCGCCTGCTTGGCGTCGTGGGCGATGATCGAGCAGACGATCATCGGGATTTCCTGGCGCATGACAATGGGTACTGCCGCCAGATTTCCCGCCGACAGACAGCCGCTGATGAAGACGTTGGCGTGATCCGACGAAATCATTTTGCGATAGGACGTCACTGCGTCCTGCGGCTGCGACTGATTGTCCTCGATCACGACCTGTATCTTCCGGCCGAGCACGCCGGCCTGATTATTGACGATGTCAGAGGCGAGCTTGAGCGCATCAGTCCAGGCCCGGTCGATGGTGGCGAGATAGCCCGTCAAGCCGGCGGAGCTTCCGATGACAAGCTTGTCCTGTGCCTTCGCCGATGCTGCGCTAGCGGCAACTGCGAAACCGAGGGCAAGCGCCAGAATGTTGCGGCCTAGGTTCATTTTTTCCTCCCTGTTGCACAGAGCGCAACAGCATAAATTATCGCCCACCCGCGCAGAGGGTGTCAACCAAAGCGGTTTTTGCGCGGGGAAAAATCTCTCCTGACTTGACGGATGTGCCCGCTGTTCGCAATAATAAAATAGCGTTGCGTAGAACGCAACAAGCCGCAACGACCGATCGAGCTCGAAATGAGGACGGGAAGAGTCCGCGCAGTCGATGAACAGCGGTCGCCGCACCAGGCGGCGCGTATCGACGCCACGGTCGCATCGAAGCCGCGGTCGAAGTCGGCCGATGCGCGCTATTCGGTGCAGTCGCTGCAGCTCGGCCTGCGCCTGCTCGAAGCGCTTGCCAACGGCAAGGAGCGCGGCGTGACGGAGCTCGCCAACGAGCTCGGCGTGACGAAGTGGCGAATTTTCCGTCACGCCCATTCGCTTTGCGAGGAGGGGTTTGCGACCCAAGATCCCACAACGGGGAAGTTTCAGCTCGGTCGCCGAACTTACGCGCTGCTCGAGGCCTTACCGAATCGCTTCAATTTCGCGCACGAGACACGACCGGAGATGTCGGCGCTCCGAGATGAGCGCGGCCATGCCGTCACCGTCGCGGTGCCGGCGGACGACCGCAGCGTCGTCATCGTCGATGCAATCGAGGGCGTTCATGCAGTGCAGTTCAACCTTCGCATCGGTGCAATGTTCGATCTGCACGCCTCGGCGCATGGCAAGGCCACACTCGCGTTCGGTCCTTCGGATTGGCTGGAGCATGTCATCGCGCGAGGCCTTCGACGGCATACCGATTACACGATCACCGATCCTCGGACCTTGCGGCGCGCGGTCGAGCGCGTCCGTATCCAGGGCTGGAGCACGGCGCCGGAGGAAGCCTTTCGCGGCGTGAATACTGTGGTGGCGCCGATCTTCTCGGCCTCGCGCAATTTCGTGGGCACGATCGGCCTGTTCGGCTCGATCGACGACATTCCCCGCAATCCCGACCGTAAAGACGTGAAGGCAGTCATGGCCGCGGCGCGGCGCATCTCGCAGAAACTGGGTTGGAAGTAGTATGTCGAATTACTCGATCGCGGTTGACATCGGCGGAACGTTTACCGACGTGGTGCTGCGGCATCGTGATGGCCGGTTTTGGGTGGACAAGACGCTCACCACCGCGGAAGACCTGAAGCAAGGTTTTTTCACCGCCATCAAGGCCGTACTGACGCGCGCGGATTGCCGCGCCGATCAGGTGGATGATGTGATTGTCCACGCCACCACGATCGTTACCAACGCCATCATCGAGCGCAAGGCGCCGCCGGTGGCGTTGCTGGTGACCGAGGGATTCCGCGACGTGCTGGCGATCCGCGACGAATGCCGGTCGGATATTTTCGATAACCAGCTCGAGGTGCCTAAGCCGCTGGTCCCGGGCGAGCTTACCTTCGCGGTACCCGAGCGCATGCTGTCCGATGGCGGCGTCGTGAAGGAGGTGGATCGCGCGGCGGTGCAAGCGATCGCCCGCCGATTGGTCGAGTTGAAGATCGAATCCGTGGCGGTCTGCCTACTCAATTCCTATAAGAACCCCGCGAATGAGCGGCTCGTGCGCCACATCCTCACCGCCGAGGCGTCCGATATCTTCGTGTCGCTATCCTCGGACATCGCCCCACAGATGCGGGAATATCCGCGGGCTTCGACGACGGCGCTGAACGCCTACACGGTGCCGATCGTTAAGCCCTATCTCGACGCCCTGCAGGAAGGCCTGAGCGCGGCCGGCTTCCGGCAAGAGCTGCTGATCATGCTGAGCAGCGGCGGTGTGATCGGTGCGGGCGTGGCTGGTCTCAATCCGGTGCGGATGATCGAATCTGGGCCGGCAGCCGGCGCGCTGGCTGCGAGTTTCTACGCCAAGCTGCTGTCGGCGCCCGACCTGCTCTCCTTTGACATGGGAGGCACCACCGCGAAGGCCTGCTTCATCCAAAATGGTCAGCCGCTCATCACAACAAGCTTCGAGGTAGATCGGATCTATCGTTTCCAACAGGGAAGCGGCTTTCCAGTGACCGTGCCTTGCATCGACATGATTGAAATCGGCGCCGGCGGCGGCAGCCTCGCCGATACCGACAGCCTTGGCCTGCTGACCGTCGGCCCGCAAAGTGCCGGGTCGTGGCCGGGGCCCGTCTGCTATAGGCACGGCGGCACATGCCCGACCGTCACCGATGCCGATCTCATCCTCGGGATGCTCGACGCTAACAATTTCCTTGGCGGCGAGATGCGCCTCGATGTCGAAGGCGCGCGCAAGGTGCTCGAGGCGTTCGGCAAGGGCCAGGATCTCGGCGCCGAGGACATGGCGCTCGGCATCTATGAGGTGGTCGGCGAATCGATGGCCTCAGCGGTGCGGGCCCATGCGACCGATCGCGGCGTCGACTGGCGCGGCATCCCGCTGCTGGCCTTCGGTGGTGCGGGCCCGGTGCATGCCTGCCATGTGGCCGAACTGCTCGACAGCCGCATGGTGATCTACCCGCTGATGGCAAGCGTGCTCTCGGCGTTCGGCGCGCTGGTGACGCCGCTGCGGCTCGATCTGTTCCGCAGCGATGTCGGGCTGCTTCGCCGGCTCGACTGGTCACTCGTTGATCGACACATTTCCCAGATGATCGATGAGGCACGTGCCGCGCTGCTCAAAGCCGGCTGCGCCAAAAACTTGATCCGCATCACTATCGGCGGCGACTTTCGCTATCAGGGCCAGCACAATGAGCTGACAATCATGCTGGCGCTGAAGGACATCGAAGCCCGTCAGGTCGACAGCATCCGCGCCACCTTCGAAGCCGAATACCAGAAGACCTACGGCATCAAGCTCGAAAATCTCGACGTCGAGGTTGTTGCGTGGCGCGTCACTGCTTACGGCCCGGAAATCGATCAGAAGACGGTGCATATGGCCGCCGGCGCCCAGAGTGGCCGGCATAGCCGCAGTGTCCGTTTCCACGACGGCGCGCACGATACCCCTGTCATTCCGCGCGCAAGCTTGCGTGTCGGCGAGAAGTTCCCGGGCCCCGCCATCATCGAGGAACGCGAAACCACGATCGTGATTTTGCCTGGTTGGGAGGCGAGCGTCGACCCGCACGGCTGTATTTTCGCGACCCGGCAAGGAGCTTGATCATGGACAGCATTCTGCTTCGCGTACTCTGGAACAATCTGATCAGCATCGCGAACGAACAGGCCCGCGCCCTGAAGCGCACGGCCTTCAGCCCGGTGGTCCGCGAAGCCGGCGACCTCGCGGTCGCGGTGCTCGACGTCCGCGGCCGGCTTCTTGCCAATGCCGTTACCGGCGCACCCGGCCATATCAACACGATGCGCACGGCAGGCGAATATTTCATCCAGGCCTTCCCGCCGGACACGCTGAAGCCGGGCGATCAGCTCATCACCAACGATCCGTGGCTCGCGTCGGCGCACTTTTTCGACATCACCGTGTTTTCGCCGATCTTCTTTCGCGGCAAGGTCATCGGCTTTATCGGCTCCTGCATCCATCACACCGATATCGGAGGGTACGGGATGGGTGCCGGCGCGCGCGACGTGCACGAGGAGGGGCTATGGATTCCGCTGCTCAAGCTCTACGAGGCCGGTGAGCCGAATAAGACGCTCTTCCACATCATCCGCTCGAATGTGCGCAAGCCCGAACACGTTCTTGGCGATCTCGCGACGCAGGTCTCGGCGGGCCGCATCGGCGCCGAACGCATCGTTGCGCTGTGTGAGCGCTACGGCCTCGATGATCTGCAGGAGTTGGCGGATTCGCTGATCGAACGATCGGAAGAGGCTACGCGCGCGGCCATCCGCAAGCTCAAGCCTGGCACCTATCGCGGCGAAACGGTGTTTGACGTCCCGGGGGGCGAAGAGGTCGTGATCAAGGCTGCGGTCATGATCGATACCGACAAGGGCGAGATGGTTACCGATTTCGAGGGCTCCTCGCCGCCGAGCGCCCTCGGCATCAACGTCTGCATCAACTACACGAAGGCCTATAACGCGTTTGCCATCCATTGTTGTCTCAACCCAGACGTGCCAAACAACAATGGCAGCCTCGCGCCGTTCAAGGTCATTGCGCCCGAAAGCTCGATCATCAACGCCAAGTATCCGTCTCCGGTGAGCGCGCGCCATGTGGTAGGCATGCACGTGCCCATGCCGGTCATGAAGGCGCTCTACCATGTGCTGCCGGACAAAGTGCTCGCCGAATGTGCTGGCGGGCTGTGGTCCGCCCAGATTTTCGGGCGTGATCGCAGCGGGCGCGCATTCGCGAGCTCGATGTTCAATTATTCCGGCGGTATGGGAGCGCGGGCCAACAAACGTGGGCTGTCGGCAACCTGTTATCCGGCCGGTATCTCCGCGGTTCCGATCGAGGTCCTGGAAGCGGAGATGCCGATCGTGTTCGACCAGAAGGAGCTTCTGCGTGGCACCGGCGGTACGGGGAAATATCCGGGCGGTGACGGCCAGATCGTGAAATTTCATCTCAAGACGAAGCAGCCTTGGATGCTCAATGCCATCGTCAGCCGCACCAAACACGAATCCGACGGTCTTGCGGGCGCTGGAGCCGGCGCTCCTGGCCGCTTCCTGGTTAACGGAAAGCCGATATTTGACGCACGCAAGCTGATCATGCAGCCGACAGATGAGGTCGTGTTCGAGACGCCAGGTGGCGGTGGCTACGGCCCGCCCACAAACTGAGTGTCCTTTTTGAAAAAGGGGTTCAATGGGCGATGCGCCTGAGCAGGAGGGAGCCGAGAGCGACGTGGATCATGGCCTCGGACACGTCGAGACGCTGCTCGTAGTCGCGCACGAGGCGGCGCCAGCGGGTCATCCAGGCGAAGGTGCGCTCGACCACCCAGCGACGCGGCAAGACGTGGAAGCCGGATTGCCCCTCGATGCGGCGCACGACCTCAATGACAAAGTCGAGGAAAGCGGCCTTGTCCATGAGTTGCCCTCGATCATAGGCCCCGTCGGCGAAGAGATGCTTGATCCAGGGCCAGCGCTGGCGGATCGCGTCGAGGATCGCCTGGGCGCCGGCCGAGTCGGAGATGTCGGCCGGTGTCAGATTGACCAGCAGCAGCCGGCCGTCGGTATCGACGGCGATGTGACGCTTGCGGCCCACCACCTTCTTGCCCGCATCATAACCCCGCGCCTTGGCCGCCGGCGCCTTGACCGACTGGCTGTCGATCACGGCGGCCGATGGGCTCGCCTCGCGACCGGCGCGTTCGCGATCCACCATCAGCGCGATGTCGTGGATCGTGTTGAACAGCAGGCGCCGGACAAAGCGGCGGAACCACCAATACACCGCCTGCCAGGGTGGAAAGTCGCGCGGCAGCATCTCCCAGCCGCAGCCCGTCCGAACCAGGTAGCGGATCGCATTCACCACCTCGCGCAGATCGGTCTTGCGCGGCCGGCCCCGCGCCGAGGGCTGTGGCAACACCGGCGCCATCACCGACCACTCCTCGTCGGTCATATCGCTCGGATAGCGTTTGAGCTTCTTCCTGATCTTGGCCATGCGGCCACGCGTCTCGGGCGTCCACATGACAAGGGTGAATCACGCCCCAACGCCGCGCACAAGCCTTTTTCAAAAAGTCTCTAAGCGTTCGGCGGGCGCGGAGGGATCACGCAAAGGTTGCGGCCATACCGGTCAAAGCACGGGGTAGTGCCGCCAGAAGGATAACGACAGGTGAGGTCAGCATTCTGCGCGGGCAACGATAAGCGTGCTTTCTTTGCCCTTTGCGCACCGAGCGATATGCTTTCAGGAAAAAGCGACCAGCCGATGAATGGGGAGGAACGATGCGAAACATAAAGGCATTGCCGGACGCTAATGCACGGCCGCGAATGCAGGGCGTTTCATCATTTCAGCAGGCACGGCATTGAGCCTGCCGAAGAAAACTTCTCAGGTGGCGCCCACGTGTCTCGTCGCGTTGCCGGCGGCATACCAGCATTCCGCTGCCGTCGTCGAGGTCTAGCGAGACATGCGCGAAGCAGCACTCCTGCGATCGCAGGGCCTGTCGGCATCGTACGGGCACGTCGAGGTGCTCAAGCCGATCGACATCCATGTTGCGCCCGGAGAGTTTATCGCCATCCTGGGACCGAATGGAGCCGGCAAGACGACGCTACTGAAGGCCATTATGCGACTGATCCCCTCGCAAGGGGAACTGATGTTCGACGGCCAGTCGATCGTGAACACGCCGACCTGGGCGCTGGCGGATCTCGGAATGACCCTGGTGCCGGAATCCCGCATGATATTCGGCCCGATGACGGTGCTGGAGAACCTTCAGCTCGGTGCCTATTCGCGGCCGGGCGCGGACCGGGCGGCCGTCAATGCTGACTTCGAAGCCGTGCTGAAGCTGTTCCCGAAGCTCAGTCAGCGACTCGACCAGATCGCCGGCTCACTTTCCGGTGGCGAGCAGCAGATGCTAGCGGTCGGCCGGGCGCTCATGGTCCATCCGCGCCTGCTGCTTCTCGACGAGCCGTCGCTTGGCCTCGCGCCGCGCGCCTCCTCGGAGGTCTTCCAGGCACTCGGGCAATTGAACCAACAGGGCTTGACGATCCTGGTCGTCGAGCAGAAGGCGCCGCTGGCGCTCAGTCTGGCGCACCGCGCTTACGTCATGCACACAGGGCAAATAATTGCTACTCCGGATCCCAAGGACATCGCATCGCGGGACGCGCTCGCTCATCTTTATCTCGGCGATATTCAGTGATGTGGCCGAAAGTAACCAACTCCCCTCCCGATTTGCTCGTCCTCGCCGCGGGGCTCACGATACTGCTGCTGATCGGGCCCTTCATATTGCCGCAGTATATCGTCGCGGCGATGGTGCTCGCGGCGATCTACACCGTGATCACCGCCGGCCTCAATCTGTTCATGGGATATACGGGCCAGATTTCCTTCGGCCACAACGCCTTTGCCGCCTTGGGGGGCTACGGATCGGCTATTTTAGCGACGCGCCTCGGTCTGTCACCGATCCTGAGCACGGCAATGGCCGCGGGCATTTCAGCGCTCGTCGCCGTTGGCGTCGGCTATCCCACGTTGCGGCTGCGCGGCCATTATCTGGCGATGGCGACGCTGGCGCTTGGCATGATGGCGACCGAAATCGCGACCGAATGGAAATCGCTCACCCAGGGCCTCTTCGGCATTTCCGCGATACCGCCTTACGGCATCGGCGACTGGCAGTTGAGCAGCGACGAGAGCTACTACTACGCCTACTGGGTCGTCGCCGCCGTCGGCATCTGGATCACGCACCGCATCTATTACTCGCGCATCGGCACTGCGCTGCGGGCTGTCGCCGGCAATGAAGAGGCCGCGCAGTCGCTTGGGATCGGTGTCGCCCGCTACAAGCTGCTCGCCTTCGTCATTTCCGCAGTATTTTCCTCGGTCGGCGGTTCGATGTTTGCGCATTATGTCACCTACATCAGCCCGGAGGTTTTCGGGCTCTACATGGTGATCTTGCTTTTCTCGATGCTGTATGTTGGTGGCATCAATACCACGCTCGGGCCACTGATTGGCGCAATCGTGATTACGTTGCTGCCGGAAATTCTGCGCAGCTTCCAAGGCGCTCGCGAACTGCTGTACGGTGCCTCGCTGCTGCTCATCCTGTTGTTCGCTCCCCGCGGAATCTACGGCCTGCGCGACATTTACATGCGTTGGCGGCGTTCAAAGCTTCCCGTCGATAGCGAGGTTGCTTGATGACGGCGCTGCTCGAGGTCATGGGCGTCTCAAAGCGCTTTGGCGGTCTTCAGGCAGTAAACGACGTCTCGTTCGCCATCGAGGAGAAGCGCATCGCCGCCATCATTGGGCCGAACGGCGCGGGCAAGACGACGCTGTTCAATATCATCACCGGGTTCCAGGCGCCGACCAGCGGCCGCATCAAACTTGCCGGCCGCGACATTACCGAGACCTCAGCTTCTGATGTGGCCCGCTGCGGAGCCGTGCGGACATTCCAGCTCGTCCGCCTTTTTTCCGAAATGACGGTGATGGAAACGCTCGCGGTTGGCTTTCACCTGAAGACGCGCGGCGGCGTGTGGGCGGCGATCGCCCGTCCGCGCTGGGCGCGCGAGCAGGCAGGCATGGTCGAGCGTCGGTCGCGGGAGCTCTTGGAAATCGTGGGTCTGACGGTGCCGGCCGACATGGTGGCGACCAACCTCACTTACGGGCAGCAGCGACTGCTCGAAATCGCCCGCGCCCTTGCAGCCCAGCCAAGACTACTCATGCTTGATGAGCCGGCGGCGGGGCTCAATCACACCGAAACGGCGGCGCTAGCAAATTTGATTCGCAAAATCCGCGCCGCGGGGACCACCGTGCTGCTCATAGAGCACGACATGAACATCGTGATGAATATTGCCGAACATATCGTCGTCCTGGATTTCGGCCGCAAGATCGCCGACGGAAGCCCATCCGAGGTGCAAAATGATCCGAAAGTTATCGAGGCCTATCTCGGTGTGATCTGATCCATGTGCCCTGGGAGGCGCGGATGTACAACGCTTCGACACTGTTGCAGTTCCTGATCGGAGGAATCAGCGTCGGCTGCATCTATGGCCTTGTCGGGGTCGGCTTTTCTGTACTGTACAACGCGAGCGGCATAATTAACTTCGCCCAAGGCGGCTTTGTAATGCTGGGCGGCATGGTCACCTACGTGCTCTACTCGCTCGTCGGTTTGCCGCTGATCGCGGCGATGATCGCGGCGATCGCGTTTGTGGCGTTGCTCGGCCTGGTGATCGAGTGGACGATTATCAAACCGTTGCGCCAGCGCAGTGCCTCCGTGTTCATCATGATCTTGGCGACCTTGGCGTGCCAGATATTGATCGAGAATGCGGCATTACATCTCATCGACGACAAGCCGCACTCGCTTCCTTATTTCACGCCCGGGCCGCCGCTGCAGTATGCCGGTATCGCTATTGGTCTGCAGACGCTATGGATCATCGGCGTATCGCTGCTGATCGTCTTCTTGCTAGGCCTTTTCTACAGCCGGACGCAGTTCGGACGCGCCATGCGCGCCTGTGCGATCAACCCGGAGGTCGCGAGCATTCTCGGCATGCGCGTCGAGCGCATGGTGGCGAGCGGCTTCTTGCTCAGTGCCGCACTTGGGGCGATCGGCGGGATCCTCATTACGCCGACACAGTACACGGCGTTCTTTGTCGGTGTTCCCTTTACGGTGAGCGGCTTTGTGGCGGCGATCATCGGCGGCCTGGGCAATCCTCTGGGCGCCTTCATCGGCGGGATCGTGCTCGGCGTGCTGCAATCCGCCGGCGCGGTGTTCATCGACGCCGGCTACAAGAATGTCGTGGCGTTCGGTGTGCTGCTGTGCGTCTTATTTCTGCGGCCACAGGGTTTTTTCAAGTCACTCGTCGAGTGACGCAGCCTGGTTGAATTCAGGGGCCTTTAACGATGCGCCCGCCGGCGCATGAACGAGCGAAAGCTACCTTGTTGGCGATCTCGTTGCGCAGTTTCTCGAGCGCTGCGGTATCGTAACCGCTTTCGGCGTCGTTTCGGTTCACAACCTGCCGATCCTTGACGCCATTGTCAGACGCAACGCGATCCGCTTCGTCATGGCACGCAGCGAAATGGGCGCCGGGGCACGTGACGGATCGCTATGCGCGGGTAACCGGTACCGGGCCGGATTGTGCCGTCTGCCGCTGATCTTGGCCGTGTGGCAGACGCGGTCTCAGCGGCGCGTCGGCCTCTTCGGTCGGCCCAATTTTCCGTTATTTCCCTTATGATCGGAAGCTGAAGCTCACGGTCTGACGATTGCAGATCACTGCAAGAGGCGGAGGCAGAATTTCACCATGGATTTCCTTCCCACGTCTCGACAACTCGAAGTGTGCACCTTGGCTGAAGACGGTTGCAGAAAAACGAGTATCAAATCATCATTGTGAGTAAATGTTGGTCTCGGCCAATGCGAGCCGGTGACTTGAACCCGCAATAGCCAGCAGCCATTCAGGCGAAGCGCTCCATCGCAGGGCCGCTCAATCGACGAATTGACTTTTTCAAACGGATGATTGAAACTAAATAATGAGTTACGTTCGGCTCTCGAGGCGGCGTCGGACCAAATCACTGTCGACCAAGTCGGGCGGCGACACCCGTGAGCGTCTGCTGACCGTCGGCGAGCGGTTGTTCGCCGAGAAAGGATTTAGCGGCGTGTCGATCCGCGAAATCGTGCATGCCGCGGGCGTCAACGTGGCAGCAGCGCATTATCATTTCGGTTCGAAAGAGGCGCTATTCGAACAGGTTTTTGGGCGCTGCGCCGCACCCTTCACCCAGCTTACCTATCAAATGCTCGATGCCGCGAAGGACTGGGCGGGACACGAGCAGTATCTCGAGCAGATCATCAAAGCGCTGATCATTCCGAGCGTTCGGCGCGGTCCTGCCAAGCTTCGCAGTGGCAATCATTACGGCCGGCTTCGCGCGCACGTCTTCGTCGAAGATCGCGCCTTTGCGCGCCAGCTGTTCAAGAAGACATATGGTGAAATCGGTCGCCGTGCGGTCGAAATGCTGCACCACGCATTGCCGAGCCTCTCGGAGCGAGAGGTGGCCTGGCGCTTTCACATGCTGCTCGCGGCGCTCGTTTTTTCGAGCGTTCCGGCGGGGCGCGTCCACACGCCGTTCCTGCCGGGCGCCTACGATCCGCAGAATCCGGCCGAAGCCGTAGAATTCCTTGTTCCGTTGCTTGCGACGATGTTTCGGGCGCCATGCGCTCGTTCCGCGGGGCGCGGCCGCGACGCTCGGCCGACTCACGCTGCGACCGCGCTTCATGCTGCCGGCGATTGATCGCGGGCTGGATTGAACTCGGAAAAAAACAAAAGCCATGATTAGGGAGTTCGATGATGGATTCGGATCCTGGCAATAGCTATCCGCCGATCCGCCGGATTGTAACCGGCCACAGTGCAGCAAAAGTCGCCAAGGTCATCAAAGATGGACCGGCCACGAACGCGAAATATCCCGGTCACGGCGTCGTCTCAACCCTCATCTGGTGCACCGACTCCACGCCGGCCGATATCGCCATTGGCGAGGATGCCGAAGACATGGGCAACCGAGTACTCGGCACGGTTCCGCCCAAGAACGGAACCCGTTTTGCGGTGATCGATTTCCCGCCGGGCAATCCACCCGTCATGCACCGCACGGAGACGATCGATTACGTGCTCTGCCTAGCCGGCGAGATGACGATGGAAATGGATGGTTCGACCATCACGCTGAAGGCCGGCGACGTGATGGTCCAGCGCGGGACTAACCATGCCTGGGTCAATCGCGGCCGGGAGCGCGCACGCCTCGCTTTCGTGCTGATCGATGCGAAACCGCTCGGTATCGGACACGCGATAAGCGGCGCCGCGACTGCGTCGTCCCGATGAGCCGTTACGCGCTCTGCCCATACGCGAGAGTGGCGAACGAAGCAGCTCAGCTCTGGTGCGGGTCCGGATGCCATGCTTGAATTTCGTGACGTCAGCTATCGTTATGTCGGGAGGCGCGGCACCACAGAGGTGCTCGATGGCGTGTCGTTCGCTTGCCACGAGAACGAGATCCTCGCGGTCGTGGGCCCGAGTGGCTGCGGCAAGTCAACGCTTCTGAGCCTTGCTACGGGTTTGCGGAAACCCGCATCGGGCGAGGTGATGATTGGCGGGCATGTGGTTGATGGCCCGCATCCAGCGCTTGGGGTCCTGTTTCAGCACAACACGTTACTGCCCTGGCGCTCGGTCGAAGAAAACGTCGAACTTGGTCTTGAAATCCGCGGCACGCCGAAGGTGGAGCGGCAGGCGCGCACCCGGGCTCTCCTGCAGCAATACGGTCTTGCTGGCTTCGAGCGTAAATATCCGCATGCCCTTTCGGGCGGCATGCAAAAACGCGCCGCTCTCATCCAAACCTTGGCTCGTGAGCCACGACTTTTGCTCCTCGACGAGCCCTTTGCTGCACTGGATGCTCAGACGCGGCTGATCATCGAGGACGATGTCGTTCGGGTCTGCCGCGCAGCCAAGCGCACAACTTTGCTTGTCACACATGACATCACGGAAGCGATCTCGATGGCCGATCGAATCATAGTGCTGACCAAACGCCCGGCACGGGTCAAAGCGGTGCTGGACGTTCCACTCAGCCGGCGGGCCCGAAGCGTCGCCGATGTGCCTGGAATGAC
>JAGWNF010000017.1 GCA_028871455.1 Alphaproteobacteria bacterium | reverse complement strand
GTGTCGTCGCGGCGGATGATCTCGACCGTCACGCCTTTCGGCAGGTCCTTGCTGTGCAGCTTGGCGTACAGCGTCAGACCCCTGTCCATCGTGATGCCCGGCGGCGCCATCGGACCCGAATAGGTCGTGATGACGCCGATCTTCACCGTTTCGGCCGCGGCCGGAAACGCCAGCACCGCCGCCAGCGCCGCAACCGCGACGCCATAAAACCAGTCACGCCGCAAAGTCATGTTGTCCTCCCCTCACAAGCCCGCGGTTCTCAGCGCGGTGCCGTTGCGTTGTGCCCAACCTAACGCTTCGATCAGGTTGAAGCGAGTTTTCCATTGCCCCCAGCGTCGGTTACACCCCGGATTGCGATCCGCCTCCACTCAATGTCCCACTTGCCGCGTCACACGAGGATAGAGCGGCATGTAAACCCCGGCTTTGATGGTCGTGTACTTCATGAAGAAATCGCCGATCACGGAGGCGAAACCAATTATCGCCAGCGTTCCCATCGACAAGGGGAATACGAAGCCGCTCACCAGCATGGCTGGTATAAGAATGCCGATCAGCAACGTACCGCCGTAGAAGTAGACGGCCACTCTCCCAAAGAGGAGGTCGCGTACCGATTGCCGCGCGGCAGGATTATGGCCCGAAACGGCGCCGTAAATTTCGAATAGGTACAGGACAACCACCACGGTTGTGACGACCAGCCAGACCTTGATCGCGGTCAGCGTAGCATCGGGAGATCGTCCCTCGAACATGAGGATGATGAGCAATACCGCCATGCCGCCTCGAAGCGCATAGGCTATATAGAGCAGTGGATGGGTGGGCGAATTCCAAAACGGGATTGCTCGCGATGACGAATAGACAAAACCCATATAGCCGATAATACCGACCATTCCGATCAAGCTGACGACATAGCCTATGGCCGCGGGCACCGAACCGCTTCGCCACGGAGCCCCCGGCAAAAACTGCGGCACTAAATAGAGGACGCCGCCGATCAGGAACAGGCTGAGCCCCCAGAAACCCCTCGAGATCCAGGACGTACGCACGTGCAGTGCCATTTTCCAAAAACGCTCCGGGCGTCCGAGGAACGCAAGGTGGGATAAGCCGCCCAGGACACCGAGGCAGAACGCTACCGCAAGACCGCCACGCAGCTCGAACAAAAGCGAGCAGAGCCAAGTTCCGCCTGCGACACCGACGAGAAAATGGCCGATAACCAGAAAAAGGCCGCGGTTCTCAGCCCACTCACGCTGCGGCCTCAGTTCGCTGCGCAGATCCTGGATCAGCTGCTCGTATCGTCTGTTCAGCGGGATCATGGCGCTTCTCCCAGAAGCCATTCATGCGGGAAGGTAATAGACCGACGGCTTCGTACCGGCCTCGGGATGCAGGTTGAAACCGCCTCGCTCCTTGATAAGGCGCGATACCTCGCTGTTCGGATCGTCCAAATCGCCAAAATGGCGAGCCACGGTCGGGCAGTTGGCGACGCAGGCCGGCATCTTGCCGGCGCGAACCCGATCGCGGCAGAAATTGCATTTCATAACCACGCCGGTCGGATGGCGGGCGGCGCGCGCCCGCTCGAAAGGCGTGGATCCCGCGTCGCCGAAGTAATTCTGATTGCCGTCGTTGAAATAGCGATTGTTATAGGGGCAAGCCATCATGCACGCACGGCAGCCAACGCATTTGTCGTGATCGATGTCGACGATGCCATCCGACCATTTGAAGCTTGCCCCGGTCGGGCACACGTCGACGCACGGCGGCTCTTCACAGTGATTGCACAACACGGGGAGCGAGAATTGCTTGACGTTGGGGTACTGCCCCTCCTCGCGTTTCAGCACGCGCGCATAGAAAACGCCCGGCGGGGTGCCGTGCTCGGCCTTGCATGCGATTTGGCATCCGTAGCAACCGATACATCGCTTCAGGTCGATCACCATCCCGAGTCTCATTGCCCGGTCTCCACTGCGGTGACCCTGACTTTCACGCAGAGGTCGAGGTTGAGGTTGACGGGGCTCGAATGCTCCCAGTCGACCTCCAAGAGCTCGTTGAAGAATACGCCCTTGCCTTTGGCGATCGGCATGCCGTCGCCCCAGTGCCCGGCCAGCGCGGCGATGCCCAATCCTTCCGGATGGATTCCCTCGGTCACAGCGAGACGTCCTTTAACCTTGCGTCGCTTTTCCGTTTCCACCCATACCAAAGCGCCGTGCTTGAGCCCGCGTTTCTCCGCGGACGCCCGATTCATGGCGATGGTGTATGAGAAGGGATCGAGCCGAGCGGCTTCGTCGAGCCAAGGGTTCTCCATCGTGAAACTGTTCGTGTGGATGATGTCACGGTAATAGAAGGCATAAAAATCAAAGCCGGGCGCATCGCAGGCGTGTGAAGGACAGCCGATCCAATCGGGCAATGGCTGATAGTAGTGCCGGGGAATCTTCAGGCCCCTAGGCTCGGTAATGGCGGCAATTTGCTCGCCGAGCGGCTTGAGAAATTCCCAGTAAATCGGAACGCGAACGTCGACAAAGGGCCGCCAGTACACCTCCTCGGGTTTCTTCGGCCATTTGATGAGACCATGCTGCTTGAACCAGTCGAGACCTCGCTCTTGGCCGAAATGCGAGCGCAAGTCGGCGTCGCAGATTTCGTCGAAGCTGTACTTGCGATCCCCTTCGAGGCGGAAGGGCGATTGAAGATCGTACGTGGCGTTGTAGGCGGCATTGAGGTCGGCCCTGAATCCGGCACGGTCGGCAAGCTCGAGGAGCACGTCGGCGTACCGACGCTGCTCGCCATCAGGAGGCACCACCGCTTGGCGGATCGGCCAGCACCATTCGCCCAGACCTGCCGGCAGGCTGAAGATAAATGGGAAGTTCGAGCGCGAATCCACGGACTGCAAATAGCTGCAATCGGGCAGGACGATGTCGGCGAGTACCGAAGTCTCGGTCAGAAACAGGTCGAATGAGACGATGAATTTGTACTTGAGCAGCGATTCGGCCACGACGTCCTTGTTGCCAATGCTCATCAGCAGATTGGCGCCGTAATTGATCAACATTTCGGGCCTGTAGGGCACGTCGAACTTTTCCCACAACATCTCCTGATCAGTGGAGTTCAGGAACGGCGACGTCATCCCCATCGTGAAGACATCCTGCAGCCCAAGCTGCTTGGACGGCATGCGGGGTTTGTTGGTGGGATAGGGATAGTGGTAGCCCATCCACATGCCCGTCACCATCAGGCCGTCGGCATCGGCTTTTGGAACGTAATAAGGCAGTTTGGTGTCCGGATGGCCGTAGCATGTCGGATTGAATCCCAGACAGGAGCCGACAACGTCGGCAGCTCCGACGAGCTGGTTCAGCAGATCGACTGCCAGGAAATTATAGACGGAGTTCATATGACCCTGGGAACCGCGGAAGGCGATTGCGGCCACCGGCCGATACGGCAGCGTCACCCCGTCGATGACGATGGTGCTCCCCACCCGGGCCTCGCGCGCGAACTCGCCGGCCAGACGACGAATGTTGGCGGCGGGAACCGTGGTGATCTCCTCGGTACGCTCAGGGGTATATTTTTTGAGATGCTCGCCGAGCAACGCGAAGGCCGGTCGACCGACGACGCCATTGACCGTGAATGATCCCCGGAGCGCCATTCTGGCCGACGGGACTGCCGTGAACGGGCGCGCAGTTCCGCTTTCCTGGTCCCAAACCAGCGGCGCCTGCGTCTTGGGATCGCGGATATAAAGCTGATCGGGACCGATGAGATAAGGGGCGTTGGTTTTCGCCTGTAGATACGGCGTATCGTAGATTTTAAGTTCATTGACCATGACATTGCACATGGCCAAAGCGAGCGCGGCGTCGGTCCCCACGCGCAACGGCACCCATTCGGTGGCCTTCGCGGCGGCAAAGTTGCAGAACGGATCGACGACGACCATTTTCATGCCGCGGAACCGGGCATCGGCCGCCTTGCCCATATTGGAGCAGGAGGCGTGGCCCGCCGCGTGGCCTTTGGAGGCGCCGAAGTAGATGGCGTAATTGCAGTACTCGAAATCGGGAACAACCGACCACGAGGCATGCATGACGCCGCTGATCACATGGGCGCCGTTACCGCAATGCAAGCCGCCGCCGGCGGTCGAGAAGTTTGGAGTCCCAAATGCCGCCACGAATGCCTGCGACGGCGCGCGGCTTGCCGTAACCGTGGTTGTCCTCTGCACCACCAGTTTCCGTGGGTCCTCGGCGCGAATTCGTCGTAGATGCGCGGCAATCTCATCAAGCGCCTCGTCCCAGGAGATTTGTTTCCACCCCGGATCTTCATTGAAACCCTTTCGTGGATTTGTTCGGTGCAGAGGCACACGGAGACGGTGAGGATCGTAGTGAGTCATCAGGCCGCCGACGCCCTTGCCGCACAAGCGACCTTTGCCGACCGCACTGTCGGGGTTGCCTTCAACCTTGATGACCACGCCGTCGACTCGATGCGCCAAGATCGAGCAGGTGCCGTAGCACAAGCTGCATGACGATTTGAGCCAAGTATCATCCGCCGTGGCTCTGGTGACATCGGATTCGATGATATTCATCGCAGCCTGTTCCTTCGTTCAGCCGCCTTCGGCGGCCATGACCAGAATCATCTCGATGTTTGATGCCGATGTCGTGCGTTCAAAAGCCTCGTTCAGATTTTCAACGTGTTTTCCGTCGGCAAAAATCCGGCAGTGGCTGAAGGTCTTTCGGGGCTCTTGGAGTACAAGCTCGGCGAATTGCCCGCCGAGCCGATGCGCGAGCGTGTCGATGGCCTCGCCAAAAGTAGCCGTTGCGGGCAGATGAAGGATAAGCGGACGTTCTGTCGTGAATCTCGACAGTATGCCGAACAGCCAAACGCGTATGACGCGGTCCGGAACGATCGCATTGGAACCGGGCTCGGTTCCGTCGACGAGCTCTGCTGTCAAGAGCGGCCTTGAGCGAGCATCGGCGGTGGGAAGGCGAAGGGTGGCGCTCACGAGGCGCATCCTGCCATCACCGTGCGCTCGCCTCTGGCGATCCTATCGCGGCACGGTCGATCAAATCTTCTGACGATCATAGCGGTCTCGTGATTGTCTGAAGGCTTGCCTTGCGTTATTTCGTCACCCTCCCGATCGTTCGGTGCAGCCTTCGATCAGCCGACCTGCTTATGGGGCGCAACCGATTTCTCCGTTCCGAACGGTAACTTTGATTTCTTGGCCAAGGCCGTCAGACGCTCATTCGAAGCGCGGATGTGACGCTCCATCACCGGCCAAAGACGGGCGAACTCGCGCGTTTTCAAGGCCGTCACGATGGCATGATGATCTTCGGCAACTTCCCGTGAATGCTTTCGGTCCGATCCCAGCGCCCGCAGCACCACGGCCAACAGGTCCATAATCGACGAGAGCACCATCACGAGCACCGGATTGCCCGAGATTTCGGCCAGGCGAATATGGAACCCGATATTCTCATCGGCAGCCGATAACCCGACATCCAACTTGGCGATCGCGCGATCGATCCAGCCATTGAGCGCGACCAGATCGCCCGCCACCACGCGCTTCATCGCCAGCTCGGCAACGGTTTTCTCCAGCATCAGGCGGGCCTCGGTAAGATCGGCCAGCGAGACGTGGCGCAAGCGGACGAGGTCGGTCAGGCTCCGCGTAACCGAGCGGTAATCCGGCTCACGGATGAATGCCCCGCCCTCCTTGCCCTTGCGCACTTCAACGATCCCGATCAACTCCAACGCCCGATAAGCTTCCCGGACCGCTGGTCGTCCGACCGCCAGCATCTCAGCCATCTCCCGTTCCGCCGGCAGCCGATCGCCCGGGCGGTATTGTCCGGCGAAGATGCGATCTTTCAGGACATCGGCGATGAGTTCGAACGTCCGTTTGGCCTTGATCGACTCGAAACCGACCACGGTGCCTATCGGCATCTTGCCTGAATTCTTCTTTGGTAATACCATAGAGCCAAATGTGCGCTTTGCGCTATCCCCTGTCAAGCGCTCCCCCGAGCGCTTGCCGCGTGCAGGCCCTGCCATGCCGAAGCGGTCGCGTGTTCCCGCCGATCAATGGCGCCATAACCGGTGCCGTCAAACTGCGGGATGAAACACCGAACCTCTCGACTTCAGGCTCGGCCGGCATCGCGAGAATCAGCCTTTCCACGAGATGCGCATTCACCTCGCCGGCGATAATGGACGGACGGATCACTAAAAAAACGGGAATGATTGGGTTGTGTCGACGCGTAACGCATCGGCATTGATCTACATCAATGTCCCTCTCGCTATATCCGAATGATAACAATGCGACGATTCCGTAAGCTATGGAGCCGGGCCAACGAAATGCGAATGCTGATAAGGTGACGGCCTTGAAGAAGGTGTTCCGCCAACGATCAACGGGCCAATGCGAACTCGTCGCAACAAATACTCCAGCATCCGGTCGGTTCGAAAAATGATGCGACGACCCGTCCGACCGTGTGTATCCACCAGGCAGAAAATTTAAGTGGGGAACTCAGCCATGCTGAAGATCGACATCTTCAACCACATCTTTCCGGTGAAGTTCTACGACAGGATGCTGACCGTCGCCGGCCATCTCAAGGACATGGGAAAGCGCGTGCGCCAGATTCCGATGATGGTGGATCTCGACGAGCGCTTCCGCGTGATGGACCGGTTCGACGAATATTGTCAGGTGCTCTCCATCGCGTCGCCGCCGCTCGAGGTGATGGCGGGACCCGACGTCACCCCCGAACTCGCCAAGCTCGCCAACGACGGCATGGCCGAACTCGTTACGAAATACCCGCAGCGCTTTCCCGCCTTCACGGCGTCGCTGCCGATGAACAACCCGGACGCGGCGGTTGCCGAATTGCACCGAGCGATCAAGGGGCTCGGCGCGCGTGGCGTGCAACTCTTCACCAACGTCGCAGGCAAGCCGCTCGACTTGCCGGAGTTCCAGCCGATCTTCGACGCCATGGCGGCTTACGATCTGCCGATCTGGCTCCATCCCGCGCGGGGTGCCGAGGTCACCGACTATTTGAGCGAGAAGCGATCGAAGTACGAGATCTGGTGGACGCTCGGCTGGCCTTACGAGACGAGCGTCGCCATGGCGCGGTTGGTGTTCGCCAAGCTGTTCGACCGCCTGCCGGGCATCAAGATCATCACGCATCATCTGGGCGGCATGATCCCCTATTTCGAAGGACGGGTCGGGCCGGGCTGGGACCTGCTCGGTAGCCGCACCTCCGACGAAGATTACACGCTCCTGCTGAAGGCGCTAAAAAAGCGGCCGCTCGACTACTTCCGTATGTTCTACGCCGACACGGCGGTGTTCGGTTCGGTCTCGGCAACGCGTTGCGGCCTCGATTTCTTCGGGATCGACAAGGTACTGTTCGCCTCGGATGCGCCCTTCGATCCCGAACGAGGACCGATGTACATCCGCGAGACAATCAAAGTTCTGGATGGCCTCGATCTCTCGCCGGCAAACCGCGCTCGCATCTATTACAAGAACGCACAGCAGCTCTTGAGGCTGCCGGGTAGCGTCGTAGCGGCCGCCGAATGACTGTTGTGGGGAATCAGGCCACCGCAGCGCTGGGGTTCTTGATCGGATCGGGGTGAAATTCAATCGAACCGTTCGCGCCCGATTGCAAGCGCGTGACCACGCTCCAGTGCAGATCGTCAGTGTCGGGATAATCGAGCCGGAAGTGCGCGCCCCGGCTTTCCGTGCGCTTGAGGGCGGCGGTGGCGAGGATACGCCCTAACAGCGCGAGGTTGCGCACGGAACACGCGCTCTCCAACTCCTCGCCCAACAGCTTGTCCGAGCTCCGCGCCCGGTCGTCCAGCCGCATGGCAGGCACGTCTTCGCGCTCCATGCGCTCGTACTCCGCGAGCGCCTCCTTGAGCATACGTTCCTGGCGGATGGGCCCCAGCTTGTTATGCGCCAGCATGCGGCAGTTCATGCGCACATCCGATTGGAAGGGACCGCTGTCGCGCCTCATCAAGGCCGCAAGCCACGCGCGCTCGGACTCCGGGATGGCGGCGTCGTTCGGCCCTGCCGATTTGACCCGCGCTTCCTTGGCGAGCGCGGCGGCGGTTCTGCCGGCGCGGCGGCCGAACACTAGCGAGGCAGCCAACGCCGAGCCGCCGATGCGATTGCCGCCATGAATGCCGCCCGCCGTCTCGCCGGCGGCGAGCAGACCGTCGACCGGGGTCTTGCCGTCGACGTCGATCTTGAGACCGCCGAGCCAGGTATGGCTTCCCGGCGCCACTTCCAACGGTGTCTTGGTGATGTCGATGCCGCGGTGCAAGCAGGTCTTGTAGACGTGTGGAATCTGTTTCTGGATGATTTTCAGAGGAACCTTCGTCGCGTCCATGAAGATGCCGCCCGTGGAGCCGGCGCGCCCAGCGTGGATTTCCTTGGCCATGGCGAGAATTACTTCGGAACGGGTCGACTTTTCTGCCGTATCGGGGAAATAGCGCTTCAGGAATTCCTCGCCTTCCCGATTTCTAAACACCGCGCCCGCATTGATGAAGCCCGTCGGATGGGGGGCGAAGCCGAACAGCTCCTTGGGTGAGCAGCACATTGCTTGAAAGTCGATCATCTCGATGCCCACGAGCGGTACGCCGGCGCGAAAGCCGAGCACATAACCGTCGCCCGTCACTTGCGGCGGATTGTCGTTGACGTAGAACAGCCCGCTGCCTCCGCCAGTGCACAGGATGACCTGCTGCGCACGGTAGATGGCGAGCGCGCCTTTCTGGTAGTCGACGCCCCAGGCGCCGACGACGCGGCCATCTCGCTTGACGAGATCGACGACGGCCGTGAGCGAATGTTTTTCGATGCGCCCATCGGCGCGGAGTTTCTTCGACAGCACCTTGGTGATCATGTTGCCGGTGGTATCGTGGTGATGACACGCTCTTGCCCTGGAATGATTAGGAAACATTTTGAGATCGAGTTGGCCATCCGCGCCGTAGATGAACTCGGCCCCCCAAGACTCGAGATCGCGCACCACGTCGACAATGTCGTAGACCCAGACGCGGGCGAGCTCCGGGTCGATCAATTCGCCGCCGTACTTGAGAACGTCCTGGAGATGAAGCTCGGGGCTGTCGTCCCTGCCCATGGCGGCGGCGAAACCGCCGCGTGCGACCGTGGTCGTGCCGCTGGTCGCGCGACCCTTGGTCACTTGGATGGTCGCAACGCCCGCCCCCGCACATTCCAAGGCGGCCATTGTGCCGGCCGCGCCGCCGCCGATGATCAGCACGTCGGCCTCGTGGAGTAAGACGGGAACTTCGGGGCGCATCCGGTTGCTCCGCTCGATGATCGTGGTGGATCAGGTCTTGGCGATTTCGATGAATGCGTCCACGCAGGCATCGGCAAAGGCGCGGTCATTGATGTGCAGCGCCAATTCCTCGACACGCGCGGCCTTCAGGCGAGTTTTGAGCGAGGTTGCGAAAACCCGGTAGTCCTCGGAATGTTTCCACGGGCCCCTGTCATTGCCCGCGAGATCGTGTGCGCGGCGCTTGGTATGCTCGCTGAACCCTTCAAGCGGGATAAGAACGCGCACCGGTCCTTTGGCCTCGTTGAGCCGTTGTGCAAATTCACGGCCTAGTTTCTCAAACTCCTCGGCGTTGGTGCGCATCAGCAGATTCTGTGCGTTGTATTGGACGAAATCGCGCGCCCGGTACCGCTCGGGCGCTTGACTCACCCAGAAGTTGGCGTGGTCGATCGCTCCGGGCACGATCACCTGCGGCAGGCCGGCCGCGCCCGCCCCCGTGAGTCGCGCCTCGCCGGCGGAATATACGCCGTCGACGATCAGATCGGCGAGCTCATGCGTCGTGACATCGACAACGCCCGCGAGCTCGCCCGAGGCGGCTAGGCGTTCGAGAGATTTGCCGCCGACGCCCGAAGCGTGGAACAGGATGACCTCGTAGCCCAAAGCCTCGAGGCGTTCGCTCACGCGGTCGACGCAGCCGGCTGTGCCACCAAACGATGAAATCGCGACGAGCGGCGCATTGTCGGCCTTGGCTCCTTGTTTTGCCGCCCGGTTCTTGGCGGCCACGGCCACCGCCCACGCCGCACTCTCCATCACCGATTCGGTGATGCGGTTGCGCGAGACGTCGCCGATCGAAGGGTACATGGCGATGTCGCTTTCGGCCACGTACCACTGCACGGCCGCCGTCGCAGCGACCGCGCTCACCATGACCTTGGGCACGAGATAAGGTAACGCGCGCATGATCGAGCACGCGAGGCTGGTGCCGTTCGCCCCGCCGAGTCCGATGGCGCCGGCAACCTCGCCCCTGGCGAATCTCGCGAGCAGCACCTTCGTGCCGCCTTCGGCCATGGCCGCGGCGGCGTCTTGGCGCGTGCGTTCACCTAACGCTTGCCAGGAAGCGCCAGCCGCCGCGGCGACATCTACGCCCGCCAAGTGAGCACCGGTTATGTCGTGCGGCTTCAGGGACAGGTCGACGATCCACGGCACGGCCCCCGCGCGCACCAGCACGTCGGCGACGAACTGGGCTTCCTTGCCCTTGGAGTCCATCGTCGCCAAGACGGCGATGATCGGTTTCGCTGCGCTCAAGACGGCCTCGCGCGGCATTGCGGTCCGGCAATCGTATCCACGGCCAGTGTCCCCTACCACTCGCTCCAAATCAAAGCGAGCGGTGAAACCGGCCTTTCGTTGAAGGGGCTGACGACGGGCATCTCCTGGCAGCTGCACGGCGCCCGTTTACAGGAAAAGGGTCATGCGACCTCGATGATCGCAGCGATGCGGCACTCAAACTATTGCCGTTCGCCCGCCGCAGCCTACGTCCTGGTGGCCGACCGACTTGCGTCCCGGGCTTCGGTGAAGCGGCGCAGGGCCGCCTCGAATTCCGCGACGTCCTGTTCGGATACCGCGGCACCGCACTCGTAACATCGGTTCGTCATGCGGTCGAACCAGCGGCAGCCGCACTCGTTGCAGGCGAGTTCGGGAGCGCCGGCTGGATTGCGAAAGATCATGTGTTCGCCTCCTACCCGGGCATCAACACCTCGGGCTGTTCCGCATCAACGGCACGCGCCCATGAAAGCCAGACCCAGTGAATCGAGAAAGTCCTCGTAACCCCACTCAAGCAACTCGTCGCGCGGCTTGACCACGTAGAGCAGGACCTCGCGGCGACGCACTTTGCGTTTGATCTCGGCGAATGGCGCGGGAGCATCCGGATCGTGCAGGTGGCGGATCGTGTCGTCGTCAGCGACGAACAGGAGATCGATGTTCACTCTGTCGAAGCCGGGGAACGACTCGTAAGCCGCCCGCATCCGCTCGCCATCGGCTTGCCAGACGACCATCGTCGCAGTCGGCGGCTCGAAATCGTCCTTCGAAAGCAATCCGATCCGCGCGCCCGCCGCCATGCCGCGAAACATGTCGGCATTGCGGTCAAGGAGCGCTTGCCAACCCTCGAGTTCCAGCTGTGCGACCTGCGTCATGGCCCTGCCGTGCCGCTCACCGCGCTACAAGCGACAGCCGAGGCGGTAGCCGTCGTGGATTGCGTGGGTGAGGCCGCGCGGAACCGCGCAATCGCCGCCGACATAGAGCTCATCAATGGACCATTCGAGCTCGCCGACAAGCTCCTGATTGCCGCGGCTGGGCGACGCGGCGATCACCATTTCGGCGGCGATCTGCTTTTGCTCGCCCTTGCCGTTGACCACGGTGACTCCATCCTTGCCGATGCGGACGACACGACTGTCGGTATAAACCGGGATTGCCAACTCCTCGATCCAGGCGGTATGGCGCCATTTCCACGACGGCATGACGTCACCGGCGATCCGCTTTCCGCGCTCGATCACGACGACCTCGCAGCCGGAGGATTTGAGCGATTCGGCCAAGGTCAGGCCAACCTTGCCGCCGCCGAGAACCGCCACTCGGCGCGCCGGCGCGATCCGGCCGAGCGCAACGTCCTGCGCCGCAACGAGAACGCCGTCCGCTTCCGGCAGCGGCAGCGCTTGCAGATCGACGCGCGCTCCCGTCGCCACGATCGCGGCGTCGAATTGATGGAGAATGCTGCGCATCAGCTTCGGATCGACCACGGTCTTCAACCGGACCTCGATGCCAAGTTTACGGGCCATCACCTCGTAATGCGACACGACGCTGGCGAGATCGTCTTTGTGCGCGAGATCGTGCGCCGCGTAGCCGACGAGACTGCCGCCGATCCGGTCGCTCCGCTCGAACACGACGACGTCATGGCCGCGCCGCTTGGCCGTGATGGCGCATTCCATTCCCGCGGGCCCGGCGCCGACGATCATCACCTTCTTGTGCACCGCGGCGGGCTTGAGCTGATATTCGGGCTCGACCTCATGGCCGAGGACCGGGTTCATCGTGCAGGTGTACGGGAGATCGCGGAACAGACGCGACAGACAGTTGAGCGAGCCGACGCACCGCCGGACCTCGTCGAGGCGCCCTTCCGCTGCCTTGTGCACGAGTTCGGGATCGGCCAGCAGCGGCCGGCACACTTCCCAGAAGTCGAACTGGCCGTCGGTGATGCACCGGTCGGCCATGATGGGATCGGGCAGCCGCACGCCGAAGGCGATCGGCACCTTGGGAAGCAGCTTTTTCGCGCGTGCCGCCAGCCGGTTCCAGTATCCCGGCGGGACATCCCGCCCGATCGAAGATTCCGGCGCTTCCTGCCAACCGACTGTCACGCTGATCATGTCGACCCCGCACCGACCGGCTTGCTCCATCAGTTCGAAGCACTCGTCCTCGTCGTTGCCGCCCCAGCGGTCCATCAGCTCCGCGCCATTGAGACGCACGACCAGCGGATGATCCGGCGATACCTGTTTGACGGCGTCGATCATTTCGCGCATGAAACGGCCGCGGTTCTCGATGCTGCCGCCGTACTCGTCGGTGCGCCGGTTGGTGAACTTGGAGTTGAAGCTCGCCAGCAGGTAGCCCATGAAACTCGTGATTTCGGTGCCGTCAAACCCCGCTTTGATCGCTCGTCTCGCCGCCTCTGCGTGCTGGCGCACGGTTTCGCGAATTTGCTCTTTGGTAATCTCGCGCGGCGGACGGAAATGCGGCAGCGTCTGCGGCACAACCGAGGGCTGCACGCAATAGCCGAGATCGATGCCGCCATAGCGGCCGGCATGAAGGATCTGCTGGATGGCGATCGCCCCGCCATCATGAATGAATCGAGCGACACGCTCGAATTGCGGAAGGAACTTGTCGTCGAACAGCGCAATCTGCCGGAAATAGGCCTTGCCTTCGCCGAGCGGATCCGGATAGGCGCCCTGGTTGGTGATGATGCCGCATCCGGTCGCCGCGATGACCCGCGTTCGTTCGATCTCCCGCTCGGTGATGAATCCGTCGCGCGTGTTGTAGTTGGAAACGCAGCAGGCGCCGTACTTTATGCGGTTCTTAACCCGGAAACGCCCCCACTGCGCCGGCTCGAACAGACGGGAACACTTCCCGGTGTCATGATTGCTCATCGCATTCCCTTCGTAAGGCCGCGAGGACCGGTTCCATTGCCGGCACCTGCGGCAACAATCCGCGTTTCCAAAAATGGAACGCGTGTGTTGCGCGCCCGAGACCGGCTCTTGGGCGCGCGCAGCGATTCAAACTGTGCGGAAACAAATCCGTTCGGCGATACAACGCGTTGTTTCCCGTCCTCGTACAGCATCCGATGGTAGGGCCGCGGCGGCGGCTGGGCAATAGAGGGTTGCCGTTGCAACATTCGCATAGAAAAAGGTTGCTTTGGCGTTAGACTACCATCGCGAATGAGCCGCAAACGGCCGACGGGAAGAGGAATAAACGCGGCGTGGGTTCACCGATGACATCGATCTTGCCAGGCAAGATCGCCCTCGAAGAGCACTTCGCCACCGAAGAGACGCTGATGGATTCCGCCGGCTTCGTGCCGGAAGACCACTGGCCGGAACTCAAGAGCCGCCTGCTCGATATCCAAGACCGACGCCTTCGCCTCATGGACCAGCACGGCATCGAACGAATGATCCTTTCTCTCAACGCTCCGGCGGTGCAGGCCATTCCCGATGCGCGGCGTGCCAACGACATCGCCCGGCGCGCCAACGATGTCCTGGCGGCGGAGGTTTCGAAGCGGCCGAACCGTTTTAGCGCGTTCGCCGCTCTCCCCATGCAGGATCCGGACCTGGCAACTCGTGAGCTCGAGCGCTGCATAACCCAGCTTGGATTCAAGGGCGCGCTCGTCAACGGCTTCAGTCAGGTCGGCGACGGCGATACCATGGCCTATTACGACCTGCGGCAATATTGGCCGTTCTGGCAAGCCGTGGAACGGCTCGATGTGCCGTTCTATCTTCATCCGCGCAATCCGCTTCCGGCACACGCCCGGATTTACGAAGGCCATTCCTGGCTAATGGGTCCCACCTGGGCTTTTGGTCAGGAAACCGCCGTTCATGCGCTCCGGTTGATGGGCTCCGGCCTATTCGACACCCATCCGCGACTGACGATCATTCTGGGGCACATGGGCGAGGGGCTTCCGTACAGCATGTGGCGGATCGACAATCACAACGCTTGGGTGAAGCATCCGCCGCGCCACAAGGCGAAAAAGCGGATCGCGGACTATTTCCACGCCAATTTCTTCCTCACCACATCGGGCAATTTCCACACGCAGACGCTGATCGATGCGATCCTCGAAATCGGCGCCGACCGTATCCTGTTTTCGACCGATTGGCCGTTCGAAAACGTCGATCACGCGGCCGACTGGTTCGATGCGGCGAGCATCAGCGAGAACGACCGGCTCAAGATCGGTCGCCTCAATGCGGTCCGCCTATTCAAGCTCGAAGCGAGCTCTGAGACGGAACGGACGATCGCGGCCCAGTAACGGGGAACACCGACAAAAGCCGCCATCGCCCGCGGTTGCCGGACTCTTGCGCCGCGGGCCTTTAGGCTCAGCCTCTCCGGCACTGCATGCGCCTCAGCCGTCGCTCGGAATGACCGGAATAAGAAGGTACGAGTCGTATTGGCCGCCCGTGTGAATGACATGCAGTCCCGCGTTTGTCGTCCGCGGATGTCCCGCCACCATGACCCAGGAGGCATATTTGTAGATGTCGCTGCCTTGCACGACTATGCGCAGCACCTCGCCGGCAGCAAACCGCGTCCCCGAAGGCCAAATTTCGATGTCGACCGGTACGGGAATGCCCGGTTGGAGCTTGAGCGCCCGCTGGTGCAGCAGCCATGGTTGATAAGGTGTCGAGCGTTCCTGGTCGAGCTCGCGATGGGAGGCGCGCAACCAGCCCAACGCAACCGGACCATCCTCGAGCGCGCTGAAAGCCGCGAACGGAACGTACTGTCCGTCGCGGTCGAATTTCTGGATGGCGACAAAAAGATCCATGTCGTCGGCGCCGATCGCCTCGACCCAGAGCCGAAGCTTCATGTGCCCGACAAGCTCCGCGGCCTCGGCAAAAACATAGTCGAACTGCGCGCGTTCGCCGCGGTATGCGGCCGGGCACCGGGTTTCATGTGCCGGCGTGTCGTAGCTGACGCTCGCTTCGGCCTTGATCGGCGTCGAGCTCAGCGATCCGCTCGATGCATCGAGAAAAAGCTGCTTGTAGGCCGTACGCGCCAGCGGCCATTCACGCTCGGTTCGGGTGCGTCCGACGTAATAGCGCTCGCGAACCTCAAGGCGGACCGCGGGCCAACGCAGCACGTCGTTGTCGACGCCTTTGAGGAAGTGATCGAAAAACGCCCTTTGTTTCTCGACGCTATCCGACTGATAAAAATTCTCCCATTTCTTCCGCCCATGAATTTCCAGCCACTTGTACTTTGATGCGATTCTCTTGAAACCTTCCAGCGTCCCGCGGGTGTGGAGGCCCTGATCCGCCCAGCTCGCAACCACGTAGGTCGGCACGTTGATTTTCGAGAAATCGGCGACCTTGGTGGCCCAATAGCGGTCGAAGAATGGATGTTCCTTCGCCATCATCGGTACGTCTTCCACGTGGCCCAGGCCGTAGGACACCGTTCGATGCCATACCGGCATGAAACGCGTCTCCGGAATGCCGCCATGGAAGGCGAACTCCCGATACATATCGCTTAATCCCTCCCACGGATTGATCGCCGCGAGATGTGGCGGCTGCGTAGCCGCGATCTGCCACTGGATGATCGCCAGGTAGGAGACGCCGGACATTCCCACTTTGCCGTTGCACCACTCCCGCACCCCTGCCCACTCGACGAGGTCGTAGCCGTCCGTGCCCTCCTCTTGGCTCCAATACCTCGCCTCTCCCTCGGAGTGCCAAGTCCCTCGCGGATCCACGTGAATGACGGCGTAGCCGCGGGGTACCCAGTAGGCCGGGTCGGGACCTTCGAAACTGGTATAACGCGAATACCATTCCTTCCTGACGTCGCCGTTCTTGAAAAACACTTCGTACATGAATGGGTGGTGTTTGCCGTACGCGCTCCACGCCACAAGCGCGGGAACCTTTTCGTCTTGCTTCTCGGGACGAAAAATATCGACGTAGATGTTGGCCCCATCACGCATCGGCACAGCCACATCGCGCTCGATAATCATGCCGTTTTCGCGGGCGATCCGGTATCCATGGCCGGGATACTTCTGTTCTGCCGGCGGCAGCCCCGGTCGGACGATGATGTCTGGCGGCGCTTTGGTCATGGCTCGGCCTTCCCGTCTAAGTCGTTTGTCCTGAGGGCAGCGGCACACGCGATCCCGTCACGCGGCAACATCCGTGAGGCACGTTCGGCTTGTCATCACTCGCTTGCGCCATTGTCGTCAACGATGGGCTCGATGAGCGAGCAATCGGAGAATTGCAACGCTTTCCGGGTGCCTCCGTGACGGCTGGATAAAGATCGGTGCACGTAACGGCCGTTCTATTTCATCTGCTTCAGAGCCGTTCGATCGAGCTTTCCGAGAATATTTCTTGGCAGAGAATCAACAAATTGGATTCCCTTGGGCCGTTTGTAGCGGGGCAGCTCGTTGCTCTCCAGACAATACCGATCGACGTCGTCGGCCGTGAGCTCGGGCGTGCGGCGAACAATAAATGCCTTAACCAACTGACCCCATTTCTCGTCCGGCACGCCGCAAACCGCGACGTCGGCGATCAATGGATGCTTGGAGAGGAATAACTCGACCTCCTGCGGATAAATATTTTCGCCTCCGCTGATGATCGTATTATCGATTCGATCGATCGGATAAATGAACCCCTCGCCGTCGACCTTCACGATATCGCGGGCATATTGCCATGACTGGGAAGCGTGCAGCTTTTCGTTGGGTGTGCAGTAATATTCCGTGATGCACTGCGCGCCGCGGTTGATCAATTGTCCCTCGCCGGGAATGGGGACCAAGTCATCGGGTTCCGTTTCCGCGTCTTTCTTGACCGCGATGACGCGTACATCCTGGAAATAGCTGGGCTTGCCGATGCTTTCCCATTTTTCCTCCGGATCGAGGCCGGTATGGCACGCGGTGATAGCCGTGCAACTCTCCGTCGTCCCGTAGGTATTGAGCACATCGCAATCGAGGGCGTGGCGAACGCGGTGCAGCAGAGGCTTGGACAACGGAGAACCGCCGGTCCGGAAAAGACGCAGCGAGGAAAGATCGATGTCGCCGAGTTGGTGCACGGCTTCGGCCATCTGATACATCTGCGTCGGCACCGCAAACGACTCAGTAACTTTGTGGCGGGCAATCAGCTGCAGGGCCTTCCGTGCTTCGTACTCGCCGATCATGACTTGGGCGGCGCCGACGAACACATAAGCGACAAAAAAATTCGTGGCCGCGCCGATCACCACCGGCGCGAGACTCATTCCCACGTGGCCTCGATCCAAGCCCATTTCCAAACAGTATTGGATGGCCGAAAGGATTTGTGTCTCGTTGGTGAATGCGGCGCCCTTGGGCCGGCCGGTCGTACCTGACGTATGAATCACGTTGCACAGGTCGCTTCCCGCGATAGCGATCGGGGGCGGCTCGGCCGCCGCGAAGCCCGCACATTCATCGAAACGATGCGCACCGGCCGGAACGGGCCCGCCCACACAAATAAACTGGCAAAATCCGGCATCCTTCATGATTTCGGTTACGGTCGGTGAAAACTCCGCGTTGAATATCAGAGCTTTCAGCCGTTCCTGCCGCAATGCGTAACCGACCGGACCCGCGGAGAGGCGGTAATTCAGGCACGATGAAATTGCGCCGAGTTTCTGACTGGCGAGAAAGCCAATGGCGAATTCAACACAGTTGTAAAGCAGCAGTCCAACGCCATCGCCTTTTTTTACTCCCAGACGCCATAAAAAATTGGCCAACTGATTTACGCGCACGTTCAAATCGCCGTACGTGTAGATACGATCGCCGTATATGATTGCTTTGCGGTCCGGCCATTTCGAGACGGTGCTGGCAAAGTTATCCCGCAACGTGCCCAGCATGTCTCAAACCCCTGAACCGACCGCGATATCGCTGAAGGATGCCGGAACCCAAGACCGGCCAGCGCACGGTATGTCGTTGCGGTCCATCGGAGACCATCCGCTTCCGCCATTGCTACGCCGTTCGACGATCATACGATCGGTTCCTTCGGCTATGGGATTCGATGGTTGCCGCGCGCGACGGCTAGGAACGCCAGCATAACGTGGATTCGGAGGATATCGACGCCGGCCCGAACGCGGCGCCTTTATCGTTGTCGAAGGCCATCCACTCCTCCCCTCCCCGTCCCGCCGCAATGCGAGCGAGATGGGTTTTATATTTGTTCGCTGACTGCGACCCTTCACTGCTTTTGATAGTGATAGCAAGCAACCACCGGGGCCGCCATACAACATTGATCCAGATCAAAATGATCCATGATTCTTGTGGTGACAGTGGTTGCCAATGGTCAAGGATCGATCGGGCGAAAAACTTTCACCCCTGCCGTTGCGGAGCGTGAATTCTCAAACGGCTCGATAAGCTGAGAGTAAGAAGCAGTAATTTGCATAGATCCGGCATGCTCAAACGCGACCTGCTGTTAGGGACATGTCCGCACACGCGCAAAAGAAAAGAATCGAACCGTCTGATTTGATGCACTAGAACACGTCCATTCCATTCGCCCGTTCAGGAGTTCGGTTCGTCAACTCGGAGAACACAACGATGGCTTCGTCATCACGCCCTAAGGATATGCGAACGTGGATCGCCGAGTTGGAGGCGGCTGGCGAGCTCATTCGAATCGACAAGCCAGTCGATCCCCTGACTCAAATGGGCGCACTGCTGTATCAGTCGCGCGAAAAAGCCCTTTTCTTTGAGAATTTACCACACGGCTGGCGTTCCCTGGGACAGGCGCCGGCGAATGTCCGCCAGGCCGCGCTGGCCTTCGATACGACCCAGGAAAAACTCGTGCCGACCGTCGCCGAGCGAATGGGCCAATGCATCCCGCCCGTCATGGTCAACGACGGGCCGGTCAAGGAAATGAAATTCAAACAGGGCGAGTTCGACCTGACGCAACTTCCGGTTCACGTAGCGGGGCAACGCGACGGAGGCCCGGTGATCGGTTCGGGATTGGTGGTGACCAAGGATCCCGACACCGGACGGCGAAACGTGAGCTTCCACCGCCTCCAGATCAAAGGGCCGAACAAGTCGGGAATCCTGCTCTATCCGCGCCACAGCTGGAAAAATTATGTCAAGTACCAAGCGCGGAACGAGGCCATGCCGGTGGCGATCTTCATCGGCCACTATCCGCTCTATTACGCAGCGGCTGCCACCACGGCGGCCTATGGCCTCGACGAGTTCGAGATTGCCGGCGGCTTTCTCGGTGATCCGGTGCGCCTCGTGAAGTGCGAGACCGTGGACCTTGAAGTACCGGCCGATGCCGAGATCGTGCTCGAGGGCCATATTCCGCCCCATTACCGCGAGGACGAGGGTCCGTTTTCGGAGTTTCAGGACTACTACGTGACCGGCACGGGCAAGAACCCGATCGTCGAGTATCACTGCATGACGCGTCGGCACGATGCGATCTTCAAGAATCTCCAGAACGGCTCGGAGATGGAGGGCTGCGTCTTCCACAAGGTTCCGATGAGCGCGGCGATTTATCGCCGGCTCAAGGACGTGGGCGGGGGGCCCAACCTGCACAATGTCATGGTGCAGCCCGGCGTCTTTGGCGTAGTGGTGCAGATGACGCCGCGAAGCTATGGCGAGGCCAAGAACGTCCTTTTGGCCGCGCTTTCATCCGAGTATCACCATCCTAAGATCGCCATCGCCGTGGACGCCGACGTGGATATTTTCAATCCGTTGGAGCTGTTGTGGGCCCTGTCTACGCGGGTCAATCCGCAGGAGGATGTAGTCATCATCCCCGGCACCCACAATCACGCCATGGACGCCAGCCTGCCGGAACTCGGCGCCCCGGGGACCGCGTTATGGCAGCGACTCGGCTCCAAAATGCTCATCGATGCGACGATTCCGCCGCCCGCCGACGCGACCGCCCGCGCGATGTTCGAGCGCATTCGGCCACATAATCCTCATCTCAGGCTGGAGGACTTCGCCGCGGAAGGCTCGCTTTCGATCGTCCGCGCTCTGTCTCCGCTCTTTTTCGGCTCCAAACTCCTCGGCGAGCCGCCGCAAGGCTGACCACTGCCGAGAATCATCTCGCAATCGAGAGAGGCATTCATGATCGTCGACTTTCAGCACCATTTCACGCCACGCGAGCTTTTCAAGGACGATCTGGGCAACCGCCGAATCCTCCAGTACGACGAAAGCGGAGCGCCAAGCTACACATCCCATTCGTTGCTCTACGATCTGGACGAGCATGTGCGGATGATGGATTTGGCCGGTATCGACGCCGCTTTCTTAACGAGCGGCGCCGGAATGTGCGCGGACATCGAGCGGTCGCGCTTCATCAACAACAAAGCCAAAGAAGCCGAGCGGAATTATTCCGGCCGTTTCATCGGCGCCGCACATGTCCATCCCTTGGGCGGCCAGGAGGCCTTCCGCGAGCTCGCGCGTTGTTCGGTCGAGTTTGGGTTTCCCGGTGTCGTCATCACTTCGGAAACCGACGGCCTGTTCATCGATGCACCCGAATTCGATCCGTTCTGGGCCGAAGCCTCTCGGCTCGGCATGTTCGTCTTCGTCCATCCCGCCCTCAAGCTCAATTATCCCCAACAATTCGACCGCTACGACACGGCGCGCTCGGTCGGCCGCGAGTTCTCGCTCATTATGGCGACGATACGGTTGATCAATTCCGGGGTCTTCGACCGCCATCCGAACCTGACCATCCATATGGCACATTTGAGCGGCGGCATCGCCTCGATGCTAGGCCGTGTGCGGAGCTATCAGGATAAGGCGTTTTGGGGCACCGTCGGCAATCCGGCGCACGGCGCTTTGCCGCAAAAAGACTTTGATCACTATCTCCGCGAACGGCTCGTCTTTGACACGGCCGGTTTCTGCGGCGCGATCGGCTCGCTGAAAACCGCGCTGGTCGAGCTGCCACCGTCGCGGATCGTCTTTGCCACCGATTATCCTCAAGAGATCCGAACACGCAAAGCCGTGCGCGATTTTGTCGAGGAAATTCGTGCTCTAGGAGCGGCCGGCGAGCAGATCCTTTCGGGCAACGTCGGCAAGCTATTGCGGCATCGAGCGTCCGTAGAGGCCGCAGGCGCGCCATGACCGGCGGTCGAACGCGGCGGGGAGGGTCGTGCGTTGCGCCGGGCCTGAAACGAGAGTCGCGCGGGTTGCGCCCATCATCGAAGCTTGGCGCAGCGGCGTAAGAAACGAGCGTGATGTCGATCTTCAACTTTGCGTTCTCCCCCATGCCGCCGCAGTGCGAAGCCTTGCGGGCGGAGGTGCGGGCCTTCCTGCAAGCGAACGGCAGAGACTGGACGGCCGCAAGCCGCGCCCAGTCGTGGGACGGCTTCGATCCCGAATTCAGCCGCAAGGTGGGCGCGCACGGTTGGATCGGCATGACTTGGCCGAAGCGCTACGGCGGCGGCGAGCGGAGCGCGCTCGAGCGCCATGTGGTGCTGGAAGAGATGCTGGTGGCGGGCGCGCCGGTGTCGCTCCATTGGATCGCCGACCGCCAGAGCGGTCCGCTGCTGCTTCGTTTCGGGACCGAGCGCCAGCGCCGGGAGATCCTGCCGGCCATCGCCCGCGGGACCTTGTGCTTTTGCATCGGCATGAGCGAGCCCGATGCCGGATCCGATGTCGCCAACATCCGCACCCGGGCCGTCAGGACCGAGACCGGCTGGCGGGTGACCGGAACCAAGCTATGGACCACCAACGCACATCGCGCGCATTACATGATCGGTCTGTTCCGCACCAGCGGCGCGCCCGCCGACCGCCAGCGCGGACTTTCGCAATTCCTCGTGGACATGACGGTCCCCGGCATCACGGTCCGGCCGCTTCCGGATCTGGCCGGACGGGAACACTTCAACGAGGTGACCTTCGATGGTGCGCTGCTGCCGAGCGACAGCCTGCTTGGCCAGGAAAGCGAAGGATGGAGCCAAACTTTGGCCGAGCTTGCGCTCGAGCGCAGCGGGCCGGAGCGGTTCCTCAGCAGCATCCAAGCCCTCATCGAGCTGATCCGGATCAAGGCCGCTGCCGCGTCGGACGAGGACCGCGCAACCATTGGGCGGCTGGTCGCGCAGCTGATGACGCTGCGGCGGATGTCGCTTTCGGTTGCCGGCATGCTCGAGGCCAAACAGACACCCGCGCTCGAAGCCGCGGTGGTCAAGGATCTGGGAACCGGCTTCGAGCAAGCGCTGCCCGAGACGGTGCAGTCGCTCCTGGGCCTTGAGCTCGATCGCGACCATGGCACGGAACTCGAGCGGGCCATGGCCCATCTCGTGCGCATGGCGCCCGCCTATTCGCTGCGCGGCGGAACTCGCGAGATTCTGCGCGGCATTATCGCGCGCGGTCTCGGACTGAGATGAACGACACGCAGCAGATACTGCGCGAAATGGTCGAGCGCCTCTTCGCCGACCATGTGAATCCGCCCCTGCTCGCCCAAGCCGAGCAGGGCATCTGGCCCGGGGCCTTGTGGAGGCTGGTTGAGCAACAGGGCTTGACTCGACCGCGGGTTCCCGAGGAGCAAGGGGGTCTGGGCTGCGGCTGGGACGATGCGTTCATCATCGTGCGGGCCGCCGGCTATCATGGACTGCCCATCCCCTTGCCGGAGACGATCGCCGCGTCCTGGCTCTTATCGCAAGCCGGGCTCACCAGTCCCGATGGACCTCTCACTCTTGGCGGCGCGCATCCGGAAGACCGCCTGCGCCTCGCGCCCGGCAATCAAGGCTGGCGGCTCTCCGGCACGGCGCATCGCGTGCCTTGGGGTCGAGCGGCAGGTTCGGTGGTCCTTGTGCTGGGCGAGACGGGAAACCTGCGGATCGCGCACGCGGCCTGCGCCGGCGCCAAAATCGAACCGGGAACAAACCTCGCGGGCGAGCCGCGCGATAGGCTGAGTTTCACCGACCATCCGGTTGCGGTTGCGCCGTGGCCGGCGGCCTTTGCCGACAATCCGGTCCGCACCATCGGCGCCATGTTGCGCAGCGCCCAGATCGCTGGAGCGCTCGCCAACGCGCTTGATCGCTCGATCACCTATGCCAACGACCGCTACCAGTTCGGCCGACCGATCGCCAAGCAACAGGCCGTGCAGCACGACCTCGCCCGGTTGGCGGCAGAAGCCGCGGCCGTTGAGGTCGCTGCCGAAACAGCGTTCCTTGCCGCCGAGCGAGGCGACCCAGACCTCCTTGTGGCTGCGGCAAAAATTCACGCCGGCCTCGCGGTGCCCCAGGCCACCGGCATCGCACACCAGGTGCACGGCGCCATCGGCTTCACGCTCGAGCATCCGCTGCAATGGGCGACCCGTCGCCTGATGTCGTGGCGCAATGAGTTCGGCGGCGACCGCCAATGGTCCGTGATCCTTGGCCGACGCATCCTCGATCTCGGCGCCGATAGATTCTGGCCGTACCTTGCCGCACAGTAGGTCCCTGCATCCGAGATGGACTGAGAGCCGCCCATGAAGCAATTCCTCGATTATCAGCAGCAGGATGGGGTGGCGCTCCTGACCATGAACCGGCCGCAGGAGCGCAACGTGCTGAGCGACCCCTCGCAGTTCCGCGAGTTCGTCGATGTTTGCCGGCTGATCAACGACGATCTCTCGGTGCGCTGCGTGATCTTGACCGGAAGCGGCAGCGCTTTCTGCGCCGGCGGCAACGTCAAGGACATGAAGGAGCGCACCGGCATGTTCGCCGGTTCGCCGGTCGAGGTGCGCGACAATTACCGCCGAGGCATCCAGCGCATTCCCCTCGCCTTCTATGAGCTGGAGGCTCCGACCATCGCCGCGGTCAACGGTCCAGCGATCGGCGCGGGCTGCGATCTCGCCTGCCTGTGCGACATTCGCATTGCCTCCGAGACGGCGAGCTTCGCCGAATCCTTCGTCAAGCTCGGTATCGTCCCCGGCGACGGCGGGGCGTGGCTCCTGCAAAGGGCCGTCGGCTTATCCAAGGCCAGCGAAATGAGCTTCACCGGCGATGCGATCAATGCAAACGAAGCGCTCGCCTGCGGACTGGTGTCTCGGGTGGTGCCCGCCGCGCGGCTCCTCGACGAGGCGCGGGCCTTGGCCAGCCGCATCGCGGCCAATCCCTCGACGGCGCTGCGCTTGTGCAAGCGGCTCATCCGCGAGGCTCAGGGCGCGCGCCTCGACACCGTCCTCGAGATGTCCGCAGCGTTTCAGGCGCTCGCCCATCACACCGCGGACCACGCAACGGCCGTAGAAAAGATGTCGGCAAAAATTCAAGCCAAGGCGATGGCAAGACGCGAGCCCAATTCTTGAGGGAGGAAAACCCGCCGATCGGGCGACGCATGGCAGAAACGACCCTAGAAATCGACGACCGGGGCATGCCGCGAGTGCGATTTTCCCGGCCGTTCAATGCGGCCGATTACTTCATCGACCGCCACCTCCGGGAAGAGCGCGGCAGCAAGGTCGCGGTGCGCACGATCGAGCGGCAGGTGACGTACGCCGAGTTACGCGACAGCGTCAACCGCTTCGGCAACGCCCTCGGTGCGCTCGGCATCGGCGAGGGTGAGCGCGTGCTGATGGTGGTCAAGGATTGCCCCGAGTTCTTTTTCCTCTACTGGGGCGCGATCAAGTCAGGCGTGATCCCGGTTCCGCTCAATACCATGCTGCGCGCCAGGGACTATCAATTCATCATCGCGGATTCCCAGGCTTCGGCGATCGTTTACTCCGCTGAATTCGCAGTCGAGGTCGAAGCCGCCCTGGCCGGATCCTCGCCCCGGCCCAAGGTTGCGATGCGTCTGGAGGGTGGCGCCGAGACGCTGGCGGACCGCGCCCGCATCGCGTCGTCCGAGCTCGAGGCCGTGCCACGGCAGGCCGAGGACGATTGCTTCTGGCTCTATTCCTCGGGCACGACCGGCCAGCCCAAAGGCGTGGTTCACGACCACGGCTCGAGCGCGGTCACCTGCCGATTGTTCGCGATCCCGGTGCTGGGTGCCGAGGAAAGCGACGTCTTCTTCTCGGTGCCGCGGTTGTTCTTCTCCTACGGCCTGGGATGCGCCATGAATTTTCCCCTGGCGGTCGGCGGCACCGCGATTCTCGACGAGCGGCGCACCACGCCGCAGACCGTGGCCGAAATCTACCGCGTGTGTGCGCCCACGGTCTTTGCCGGAGTGCCGACGTTCTATGCCGCGCTCCTCGCGGCCGACGTGTCGATCGCCAAGGACGCGTCGCGGCTGCGGCGCTGCATCTCCGGTGGCGAGGCCCTGCCGCCCGAGCTGCATCGCCGCTGGCTCGAAGCCACCGGCGTGCCGATCATGGAAGGGATCGGCTCGACCGAAGTCGGCCACATCTATATCTGCACGCGATTCGGCGACAGCCGGCCGGGGACCACGGGCAAGCCGGTGCCCGGCTACCAGGTCCGGATCGTGGACGAGGCCGGTCGGGAGGTGGCCGGCGAGACGCCCGGCCGTCTCCTGGTCAAAGGCCAGTCGGTGACCCGACGTTACTGGAACAATCCCGAAAAGACCGCCCGGCTGCTGGTCGACGGCTGGTTCGACACCGGCGATATGTTCCGTCGCGACCGGGACGGCTATTACATCTACTGCGGCAGAAGCGACGATATGCTCAAGGTGAGCGGCCGCTGGGTCTCGCCCTTCGAGATCGAGTCCGCGATGGTGGAGCACCCTAAGGTGCTGGAGGCCGCCGTGGTAGGTCGCGTCGATGCGGATGGCCTGATCAAGGCCGAGGCCTGGGTGGTGCTGAAAGACCGCGGCGATTCCTCGGAGGCGACCGCCCAGGACGTTCGCCTCTTTTGCAAGAACCGGCTCGCACCCTATAAGTTTCCCCGCTGGGTGAACTTCGTCGACACTCTGCCCAAGACCGCAACTGGAAAGATTCAACGCTACCGACTGCGCGCCGGATCTTTCGACGCGGCGCACCGCGGTTGAGGCGGCAGAATGGAGAAAATGCTTTCAGGAATCCAGACGGCCGGCATTGGCGCAGCCACGCAGTCGCGACCGCCGGCCAACCAGCGCAGCACCGGGCTGGCTTTGAACTCCGACAATGAAAGCCTCGGCGCGGAGCTGTTCCGCGCCCGATACCTTTACGGCCAATCCGGGACCCGCCGTCGCCTATCGGAATTTTTCGACAACGGCTCGGCCTCCTAATCAACCAAGGGACAATCCATGCAATTCAAAGACAAAATTGCCGTGGTCACCGGCGGCGCCTCGGGCATCAATCTCGTGACCGCCCAGCTGCTGGCGGCGGGCGGTGCAAGCGTATGCATCGGCGATGTCCAGCGCGAAAAGGGCGAGGCGGTCGCTGCGGGCATCCGCGCCAAGGGCGAGAAGGCAGAGTTCCTCCCGCTCGACCTCACCGATTACGCCTCGATCAAGCAGTTCGCTGCAGCCGTGCTCGGACGCTTCGACCATGTCGACGTCCTGGTCAATGGCGCGGGCTGGAGCAAGAACACACCCTTTGTCCAGACCGATGATGCCTTCTGGGACAAGGTGCTCAATCTGAATTTGATCGGGCCGATGCGTCTGACCAAGCTCCTCCTGCCGAAGATGATCGAGCGGAGATACGGCAAGATCGTCAACGTCTCGAGCGACGCCGGCCGGGTCGGCAGCCTGGGCGAAACCGTCTATTCCGCCGCCAAGGCGGGCCTCATCGGTTTCACCAAGAGCCTCGCCCGCGAAGGCGCGCGCCACAATGTCACAGCCAACTGTGTGTGCCCGGGTCCGACCGACACGCCGCTCCTCGCCGAGGTCGATGCCAAGTATCTCGACGCCTTCGTGAAGGCCATACCCCTGCGACGGTTCGGCAAGCCGTCCGAGGTGGCCGCCGCGATCACATTCTTTGCCAGCCCCAACGCCGACTACGTGACCGGCCAGGTCCTGAGCGTGAGCGGCGGGCTCACCATGGCCGGCTGATCGCTCCCCCACCCCACCGGACCAAGAACCCATGCCCACGGACCTGACAACAACCGCGCCTTTTGCCGGTCATCATGCCGTCGTCACTGGCGGCGGACGCGGCATCGGCGCCGCGATCGCCGAGGCGCTCGCGCGCCGGGGCGCCTCAATTTCGCTGATCGGACGCAAGGCCGACGTACTCGGAGCCACCGCCTCCCGCCTGGCCAAGGTCCACGGCGCCAAGGTCGCGATTGCCGCGGCCGATGTCGGCGACGAGGCAGCCGTGCACGAGGCCATGGCCGCGCTCAGAGGCCAGCTCGGCGCGCCGACGATCCTCGTCAACAATGCCGGCATCGCGGTTTCGGCGCCGTTCCTCAAATCGGATGCGGCGTTCTGGCGAAAGCTTCTCGACGTTGATCTCATGGGCGCGGTCTTCTGCACCCAAGCCGTACTACCGCCCATGCTGGAAGCCGGCTGGGGCCGGATCGTCAACATCGTCTCCACCGCCGGCGTAACCGGCCAAGCCTACATTACCGCCTATTGCGCGGCCAAACACGCGATGATCGGACTGACGCGCGCCTTGGCGATCGAGATCGTGCGCAAAGGAATCACGGTCAATGCAGTCTGCCCCGGCTATACCGACACCGACATCGTCGCGAACAGCATCGCCAACATCGTCAACAAGACCGGTCGCAGCCGCGAGGAAGCCTTGGCCAGCCTGGTTGCACACAACCCGCAAGGCCGCCTGGTCAAGCCCGAGGAAGTGGCGGATACGGTGGTCTGGCTGTGCGGCGACGGCGCCGCTTCCGTTACCGGACAAAGTATCGTGCTTGCGGGCGGCGAAGTGATGCGCTGAGCCTGCGAGGCGCGCTCCGATCCCGGACATGGAGAGTTCTCATGCTGATCAACCGCCGCAGCTTCATGATCCAATTCGGCGACTGCGACCCCTCGGGGATCGTCTACAACCCGCGCTATTTCGAATGGTTCGACATCTCCCTCCACGCCCTACTTGCCAGGGGCGACCTGCGTCTGCGGCAGATGATCGAAGAGTTCGGGATCGACGGAATTCCGATGGTCGAAAGCCGCGCGAAGTTCCTCGCGCCTTCGCGCTACGGGGACGAAATCGTGATCGAGACCTCGGTGGCGAAGCTGCACCGCTGCGCCTTCGATCTGCATCACCGCCTGTTCAATGCCGACACCCTCGCAGTCGAAGCGTTCGAGACCCGGGTGTGGACCGTGATCGACCCGCAAGAGGGCCGAATCCGGGCGCGGCCACTGCCCGCTGCGGTCATCGCCCGATTTTCCGCCGCGGAACCGCCGTCGTGATGCGATCCGCGGAGCGCCATGCGTCGAGATCGCCCATTCTCCGATCGAAGATAGCGCGCCGCCGCTTTCGGCGGCAGTCCTTTCGACAGATCGAGGGCGGCAATTGCGCGTTTCGCTATTCGGCGATCGTTTGGAACAAGAAATGGCGTAGCCACCGGTTGGCGGGCTCTTTGTGGAACCGGGCGTGCCAATAGAGATTGATATCGATCTGCGGCAGCTTGATCGGATGAAATACATACTTGAGCCCGAAGAAAGCGGCGCCGCGCGCCGCGAACATCTCCGGCACCGTGGCAACGAGATCCGTGGCGTGCAGGATGTCAGCGACCGAGACCCAGTGCGGCACCTGCAAGGGAACGATGCGGTGCACACCCGCACGCCCCAGGATCCGGTTCATCCGCGCGTGACCGGTTCCGGGCGCAATGACGACGACGTGTCGGGCGCTCGCAAACTCCGCGGCGGTGATTTTGCCCTGGTCCAGGGGATGGCCCTGGCGAAACAGGCAGACATAGCGCTGCGGGAACAGTCGGCGCCGAAAGAAATTGGTTTTCAGGCTCGGCAGTGCACCGACCGCGAGTTGTATCCTGCCGGTGGCCATATCCTCGACTAGGTTGTTCGCATGGCGTACCGAGGTAATCGTCACGTGCGGCGCCACACGCGCCAGCGCCGCCATGAACCGCGGCAGGAAAGCGACCTCGCCGACATCCGCCATCGAAATCGTGAAATTGTGTGTGCTGGTGGCCGGATCGAACCCTCCCTCGTGGTTCAACGCGCCGTTGATCGTGTGGAGCGCGTCGACAATCTTGTTTTCCAGCTCCTCAGCAAACGGAGTCGGAAGCATACCGCGCGCCGTGCGGACGAAAAGCTCGTCGCCCAGGATCCGGCGCAGGCGATTCAAGGCGCTGCTCACCGCCGGTTGCGACAGATCCAGCGAGACCGCGGCCGCCGAAACGCGCCGATCCTTGAATAACTGCTCGAACACCACGAGCAGGTTCAGATCGATGTTCTTGAGTCGCATCGCGATCCTCTATTATTCACCAACGTAATAGTGAATATAAGGTATTTTCTATTTTTTTGCGATGCACTTCGCGCCATGATGCCGATCGCCGTTGCCGCGGGTGGAAAAAAAAGAAAAGCCACCGCGGAATATCTGCCGTCGGTTGGGAGGCCGCTGGCGGGCGCTTGGAATAGCAGGAGAGCAAGCTGGAATCCGTGTTCGCGACGGTCGCTGTCGTGCGCGCGGGCCCTGTGTGCAGTGCGCGCCCCGTCTTTCAGGCCAGCGGCGATCGTGAATCGTTTGACGCCAACCAGGAGCGAGCGAATGGCACGCAAGCAAGCGAAGAAGCGGGTGACGATCGACGTCGGCGGAACATTCACCGACTGCCTGGTCCTCGACGAGACGGGCGAGTTGAAGAAGTTCAAAGCGCCAACCACGCCGAAGGACCCATCCAATGGCTTCATGAATTCGCTCGAAAAGGCGGCGACGCATTACGAGGCGACGCTTGCTGAATTCCTCGGGACCGTGGAGGTGCTGATCCATGGGACGACGCTCGCGACGAATACCCTCATCACGGGCCGCGGCGCGGCGAAAACCGCGATGCTCACCACCAAGAACTTCCGCGACATCCTTGAGATCAGACGCGGGATCAAGCCGCTCGACGTGTCGCTCTACAATATTTTCATTCCGCCCAATCGCCCGCTGGTTCCACGCTCGCGCCGGATCGGGATCGACGAGCGCACGCTCTACACCGGCGAAATTGCCGTGCCGTTGAATGAAACCGAGGTCGCTGAGGCGGTGAGCAACCTCAAAGCCGACGGAGTCAACGCCATCGCCGTGTGCTTCCTGCACTCCTACGCAAATCCGAAGCACGAACTAAAGGCCGCACAGATCGTCCGCAAAATTGCGCCCGAAATCTACGTGACCACTTCGCATGAAACATTGCCGGCGTGGCGCGAGTTCGATCGATTCAACACCACGGTGGTCGGCGCCTATGTCGGCCCGGTCGTGACGAACTACCTGACAGGACTCCAAGGGCGCCTGAAGGCCTCCGGCTTCAAGGGGTCGCTGCTCATCATGATGGCAAACGGCTTGGTGCAGAGCGTCGAGCAGTGCATCGGAAAAGCGGTGTACTTGCTGCACTCGGGTCCGGCTGCAGCACCGTCGGCCGCCGTTTATTTTGGCGACCTCTTGAAGAAGCACGATCTCATTTCCGTCGACATGGGCGGAACGAGCTTCGACGTCGCCATGATCCGCGACGGAGAAATTCCGACGACGACCGAGAGCTGGGAGGCCGATCAACGCATCGCCATCAAGATGGTGGATATTCAGACCGTGGGCGCCGGCGGCGGCAGCCTCGCACGGATGGATTCCCTTGGTCTCCTCAAGGTCGGACCGGAAAGCGCGGGCGCAGATCCCGGGCCGGCGTGCTACGGAAAAGGCGACCAGGCGACGGTTACCGACGCGGATGTCCTGCTCGGCTTCATCCCGCACGATTATTTTCTCGGCGGTGAGATCAAGCTGGACGTAAATGCGGCCAAGCGCGCGATGCGAGCGGTCGGCAAGCCCCTCGGAATGGACGAGGCAACGACGGCAGAAGCCATATTCCGCTCGATCAACTCGACCATGGCCGACAAGATCACCGAGGTCATGACCAAGAACGGCCACGACGTGCGCGAATCCATCCTGATCGCGGGCGGCGGCGGTGGCCCGACCCACGGCGGTTTCATCGCCGCACAGCTCGGCATTCCGACCGTTTTGATCCCTTCGGTGGCGGCGCTTTACAGCGCCTTCGGCATGTTCGCGATGGATTTGGGCGAGGACTACGTGCGCTCCTATGTGGTGCGCGCCGACAAGGCCGACCTCGAGGCGATGAACCGCCTCTACGGCGAGATGGAGCGGCAGGCGAAGGAGTCGTTCCGGGCGATCGGGATTGCGGCGGATAAGGTGCGCCTGCAACGCAGTGCCGAGATGCGCTATGTGGGGCAGTTCCACGAAGTGGAAACCGAGGTCGCCGGCGGTTCGCTCACGCGCAAGCACGTCGACGGAGCGATCCAGGCGTTCATGAAAAAGCACGAGGCGCTGTTTACGTTCTCGATGCCTTGGATGGGGGTCGAGATCCTCAACCTGCGCGTCAAGGCGACGGCTCCTAAGGCGCCCTTCCATGTGCGCGAGATCAAAAAGGGGACAGCCGACGCGAGCGCGGGACTCAAACGGCGCCGCCGATGCCGATTCAACGGAGCCGAGGTCGAGGCGCCGGTCTACGACGCGGAGCGGCTGCGTGCGGGCAATGTTATACGGGGCCCGGCTATCATCGAGGAGACCACCATGACCGTGGTCGTTCCCAAGCCATTCGTGTGCAAAGTCGATCGCTACAGGAACTACGTGCTCGAGCAACAGGGTTCCCGGGAGAAACGTCATGCTTAAACGCGCCGTTGATCCGATCACCGTTTCGACCGTCTGGCACTCCATGCAGACCATCTGCAAGGAGATGCGGCACGTCATCGACCGCACGGCCCAGAATTTCCTGATCAGCCAGTTGCACGATGTTTCAGTCGGGATCTGGGATGCGCGTGGTGGAACGGTTGCCGTGCCCGTGGGCTTGCCCGTCCAATTTCTCGGCACCGGCTTTGCCGTGAGGTCGTTGGTCGAAAAATTTGGCAAGAACATCGCGCCGGGCGACGTGTTCATCACGAATGACCCCTACCACGGCGGACATTGCTGCCACCTGCCGGACTGGGCGTTCTTCCGGCCGATCTTCCACAAGGGTGAGCTGCTGTTCTTCACCATGGCACGCGCCCACCAGCAGGATACCGGCGGCTCGTATCCCGGCGGTTACTTCCCCAACGGCTTCGATATCCACGCCGAGGGGATCTGCATACCGCCGCTCAAGATCATCGAGGCCGGCAAGGAACGCCGCGATCTGTTCGAGCTGATCTGGAACAACGTGCGATTCCCGCGGGGCGTGCGTATCGATAATTATGCGATGCTCGCCGCGACCACGAAATGCGAGCAGAGGATTGGCGCGTTGCTTCGGCACTACGGCAGGGATGTGGTGCTGCAGTGCGTGGAACAGATGACCAATCGCACCGAGCACGCGGTGCGAGAAGAGATCCGCAAGATTCCCGATGGCGTTTATCACGGCGCGGCGGCGACCGATGACGACGGCACGGAGCTCGACGTGCAGGTATGGGTGAAGGTCGTCGTCACGATCAAAGGCGACAAAATGACGCTCGACTTTTCCGGGAGCGACAAGCAGCGCAAAGGGTTTGTCAACAGTACCTTGGCATCCACATACGGCAACGCGATCGCGGCGATTTTGTTGTGCCTCGATCCCGCGCTCGCCGACTACCACAACGAGGGAACGTTGCGTCCGATCGAGGTGATCGCGCCCGTGGGTTCGGTCGTCAACGCGCAATATCCGGCCACGGTCGGCGCCTCGCCGGTGAACGTCGGCATCCAGATCATGGAAGCGGTGCTCGAGGCGCTTGCCAAGGCGCGCCCCGAGCGCGCGATCGCTGCCTGGGGTAAACACCGCGGTGATTATGTATTCGGCACGGATCCACGCACCAAGGAGCGGTATGTCCGCACTTCGTTCGATTACGACGGAAGCTGCGGCGCGGTGTGGGGCTTCGACGGCTACCAGGGCGTCAGCTGTTTGACCGCGCTTGGTGCGGTGAACCGCGGCGAAGTCGAAGAAATGGAAATCCGGCTGCCGTGGCGCATGGTCCGATACGAGATGGTTCCCGATTTCACCGGGGCCGGTCGGTGGCGCGGCGGGCCGGGAATCTATTGGGCGGCGCGCAACGAGGGCAGCGACGGCGGCATTGCGACCGGAAGTTCGGACGGGGACGAAGTCCAGGGGTTCGGCGCGGTCGGCGGACAGCCTTCGCCCCAGTGCAGGACCTACATCGTTCGCAACGGCGAAAAGATCAGGTTGAAGCCGCACCGATTGGTCGACATCAAGACCGGCGACGTCATCGAGAAGCATTCGAGTGGCGGCGGCGGAGTCGGCAATCCGGCCGAGCGCGATCCGGAGATGGTGCGCCAAGACGTGGAAAACGAACTCGTCTCCATCCAAGCAGCGCGCGACGTCTATAAGGTGGTGGTCGATCCGGCAACGCTTCAACTCGACGAGGCCGCCACACGAAGGCTGCGCAGCACGGTTCAACGGTAGGACCGTGCTGCGTCTGCTGCGGACGATGTGGACGATCCGCGCCTTCGAAGAAAAGGTGTCCGAGCTGTTCGGTAGACGTGAGGTTCACGGCCTCCTGCATCTTTCGATCGGCCAGGAGGCCGTCGCGGCCGGCGCCTGCGCCGCCTTGCGGACCACAGATCGCGTGGTGAGCGGCCATCGGCCGCACGGCCACGCAATCGCAAAAGGCGTGGATATCGCGAGCCTGTTCGCCGAACTCGCGGGGCGGGAAACCGGGTGTTGCCGGGGCAAGGGCGGATCGATGCACCTCGCGGCTCCCACGACGGGTTTCGTCACCGCAACGGGTATCGTCGGCGGCAACGTTGCGCTCGCGCTCGGCGTCGCTTTTGCCTGCAAGGAGCGCGAAAAACAGGAAGTCGCGGCGGTATTCTTTGGCGACGGCGCAGGACAAAGCGGCGCGTTTCATGAATCGCTCAACATCGCCGCGCTGTGGAAGCTGCCGCTGCTTTTCATCTGCGAAAACAACGGTTATGCCGAGTTCACGCCGTTGTCGGCGCATACGCCCATCTCGCAGCTCGCGCGCCATGCCGAGACCTATGGCATTCCGAGCGCAACCGTGGACGGCAACGACGTGCTGGCGGTTCGCACGGCCATATCCGACGCGGCGGCGCGGGCGCGTGCCGGCGGTGGGCCGAGCTTCATCGAATGCATGACCTATCGGCTGCGCGGGCACTACGAAGGCGATCCGGCGAAATACCGGGAGCTATCCGAGCTCTCGGACTGGAAGACGAAGGATCCGATCCGTCGGTTTGCGGCTACCCTCGTCAAAAAGGGGACCTGCACCCACGAGCAGATGCGTGCGGTCGAAGCCGAAGCCCGGGCGTCGGTGGAGGCCGCAGCCCAAAAGGCCTCGACCGGCGCTTGGCCTTCGGTCGACGAGGTAACGACCCTCGTCTACGCCGGTTAGTCCCATGGCGGAGCTGACCTATATCGAAGCCATCAACAGCGCGCTACGCGAAGAGCTTGCACGGGACCGCGGCGTCTACGTGATCGGCGAAGACGTCGCGCTTGGCGGGCCGTTCGGCGCGACGAAAGGACTCGCCGCGGAGTTCGGAGAGCGGCGGGTCGTCAACACGCCGATCAGCGAGGGCGCGATCATGGGTCTCGCGACCGGCGCAGCGGCCATGGGGCTGCGCCCCGTCATCGAAGTCATGTTCGTCGATTTCATCACGCTCGCGATGGATCAGCTCGTCAATCACGCCGCGAAGCTCCATTACATGTCGGGCGGACAGCTCGGGATTCCGCTCACGGTTCGCGTGCAGCAAGGCGCCGCCGGCAACGGCGGCGCGCAGCATTCGCAGAGTCTCGAAGCCTGGTTCATTCATGTCCCGGGGCTCAAGGTCGTCATGCCCTCGAATCCGGCCGATGCGAAGGGGCTGCTCACGGCGGCCATCCGCGATGACAGCCCCGTCATATGCATCGAGCACCGCGCGCTTTATTGGACGCGGGGCGAGGTGCCGGATGGCGAGCACACGATTCCGATCGGGCGCGCGGCTCTGCGCCGTCCGGGGAAGGACGTGACCCTGGTCGCCACGTCGCGGATGGTGGAGGTTGCGCTCGAGGTTGCCGGAACGCTGGCGAACGAGGGAATCGAGGTGGAAGTGATCGATCCGCGCAGCCTGTTGCCGCTCGATCTGGACACCATCACCGCTTCCCTCCGCAAGACCGGGCGGTTGGTGATCGCCCATGAAGCCGTTGAGGGTGCCGGCTTCGGTGCCGAGCTCCTGGCGCAGGTCCAGGAGGCGGCGTTCGATTACCTCGACGCTCCGATTGCGAGGGTTGGAGCGCCCTTCGCGCCGGTTCCGGCGAGCCCGGTGCTCGAACAGGCCTTTGTTCCGGGAGCCGAACGGCTCGCCGGAGCCGTACGAAAGGTGGTGCTCGGCGCATGACCTCCGAATTGAACCAGCAAGAGGCGATGGAGCTTCTGCGGACGATGCTGTTGATACGCCGCTTCGAGGAAGGGCTGATCCAGACGCAGAAGTCGGGTATCTCCATCGGTCATTTTCACGTCTACATCGGCCAGGAATGTACCGGCGCGGCCGCGATTGCGCTGCTCGAACCGCAGGACAAGATCGCGACCACGCATCGCAACCACGGCCATCTCCTGGCGCGCGGCGCGGACCCTCGGCGCCTCTACGCCGAGATTCTGGGAAAAGCCGCCGGCTACAACAAGGGCAAGGGCGGCACGCTGCATGCGACAGTCGCCGGCCTGGGATTTCTCAGCACGTCGGCGCTCGTCGGCGGCGCGGTGCCGCTCGCCGTCGGCGCGGGATTCGCTGCGAAGCAGTTGGGCGAACGCTGCGTCTCGGTGGGTTTTTTCGGCGATGGCGTGCTCGAGGAAGGCGTGTTTTTCGAATCGCTCAACATGGCTTCGCTGTGGAAGCTGCCAGTCGTCTTCATGTGCGAGAATAACAGCGCTGGCGCGCTCGGTCAGAGCGCCGGCGAGTATCCGGGATCTACCATCGCGACGAAGCAATTGATCGACGTGGTCGCACCGTTCGGAGTGCCGGCGAGCGCGGTGGACGGCGGCGATCCGCGCGCGGTACGCGATGTCACGCAGCAGGCGCTGGCCCGCGCGCGAAACGGCGGCGGGCCGACATTCATCGAGGCGCGAACCGTCCGCTGGCCAGGCAGCCGTCCGCTGTGGCCGGAGCTGTCCACCGGCGAGACCGATGTCGCATTTGCCTGGGAGCCCGACCGGATTCCGATGGCACATCGCGACTGGTTCGCGAACGACGGGCTGATCCGGTACGTGCGGCAGCTCTTCGATGCAAAGCTTGCGAACACAAAGGAGATCCTCGCGCTGGATGCGACGGTTCGCGCCGATCTCGCGAAGGCGATGCGGTTCGCGATCGAGGCGCCTTATCCCGATCCGGCGTCCGCCCTCGATGACGTGTTCGCTTGAACGGACGGACAACAATGCGCGAAATCACCTACGCGGAAGCCAAAGTCGAAGCATTGCGCGACGTGATGCGCGCCGACCGGCGCGTGTGCCTGATCGGAAGCTATTTCCTCGGCCTCAGCCCGAGGCGCGTGCTGCTCGAGGATATCCGGAAGGAATTTCCCGGTCGGGTCTTCGATCCGCCGATCTCGGAAGGAGGTGTCTGCGGCCTCGCCGTCGGCGCCGCGATGGCGGGGCTTCGGCCGATCGTCGACGTCACCACGGCGAGCTTCCTGTTTCACGGCTTCCCACAAGTGATCAACGAAGCCGCCAACGTGCGCTACATGTCCGGCGGGCAACTCAGCGCGCCCGTCGTCTTCCATATTCTTCATGGCTTGCGCGGCGGCGGCGCGGCGCAGCACTCGCACAGCCCGCAGGCGATGTTATGGAACACGCCCGGACTCGAGATCGCCCTACCGGCCTCGCCCCGCGACGTCAAGGGCCTGCTGGCCGAGGCGGTCCACAGCGACAATCCGACGATCGTCGTCGACCATGCGAGGCTCTTCGAAGTGAAGGGCGAGGTGCCGGAGGAGTTGTTCTCGATTCCGTTCGGCCGTGCGGAGGTCAAGCGCAACGGCCGCGATGTCACGATCGTCGCCAGCTCGCTTATGGTGCAGCGCGCGCTCGAAGCGGCAGGTACGGCGGTAGCCGAAGGCATCGACGCCGAGGTCGTCGACTTGCGGACGCTCGTCCCGCTCGACAAGCAGACGGTGCTGACATCCATCGCAAAAACCGGCCGGCTCGTCGTCGTCGACGAGTGCCATCGAAGCTGCGGCGTCGCGGCGGAAATCGCTGCGCTCGCCGCCGAAGAAGGGTTTTCGCAGCTCAAGGCACCGGTAAAGCGCGTAGCAACGCTCGATGTTCCGGTCCCCTTCAGCCAACCACTCGAACGCTATATCGAGCCCACGGCCGAGAAGATTTTAGCGACGATCCGCGAGATCATGCGCTGAACGAGATCGCGTGTCGAAGCTCGGCGATGACCCGCCTGCACGGCATTCCACCAGGTTGTGCCGGAGAAAAGCCTACGATGAGACCGTAACCGGTTCCGCGCCGATCATCGTCCGCCTTCATCGAGCGGCCGGTTCGCCAGCCAAGCTTTGCCTTGAGCGTAAAGCCGTTCCACCGCCGGTCCCTTCAAGCCGGGCATATCGCGTTTTACCTTGTAGCCGATCTTGGTCTGGAGATAAGCGAGGTGACGATAGCCCTCCGGAAACTCGGCCAAGAGCCGAGCATCCAAGGACAGCTTTGCAGCGGGATCAACCGAATCCAGCCGATCCTTTTCGTAGATCGGCTGGCGCAGCACCATACCCCAGCGCCCTCGCCGCTCCTCCAGAAAGTCATAGAATCGACCCGTGCAGACGACGTCGCAGAGCACGCCATCGACAACCGCGCGCTGGGAGATCGTCATTTTCGTCTGCGCAACTGCCCGTTGGCCCGCGAGATCGACCGCGCTGCCGCCGAGAAAGTGCAAGATGCTGGTGACTCCGCGATTAAATCCTTCGCGTCGAGCTTCGATGAAATAATCCGCCGAGCCTTGGCACCAGGTCGCCATCATCCGGCCGTCGTCGTGCCAGACGGTGCGGAAGCGCTCCCAATCGCCGGCGTCGCTCCACACCGCCCAATTCTCGAGAAGTTCCCGGATCCGCAGCTTTTGATTCAGCTCTTCCGACATCGTCCCCTCGAACCGTGCCGACCTTAGCGCTTCGAACCGCGGCGCCCGATCATCATGCCAAATCGATCGTCCGGCACGGACCGATCATATCTCGCCGCCCCGTCCACCACATGATCCAGATCAAGTATTTTTCGCGACGTCTGGACCGACTTCGCCGCGGATTGCTTTCGGCCGGCGCCGCTCGAACACGGCAATGGGCGCCGTGTCGCTTCAGCCGCCTGGGTCGAAGGTGATCTTGTGGCCGAATCCCTTGGTATTGTCGATCAGCGTGATGCGGTCGGGGGTAAAGCGGTAGATGGCCGCCTTGCGCAAGGCCTCGGCGAGCCGCTCCGGTCCGCCGCGGGCGCGGGCGAGGAAGCCGTAACGTCCGGTGAGCAGGGCGAGCGCTGCCGTCATCTCGCGCGGGTTGGTCACGCGCCGCGCCACGCCCACCATTTGCACGCCGCGGATCGTCGCGAAGTCCTGGTGATCGGCGGCGATCGTCACTGCCGCCCGCGCGGATGGCGCGGCGTCGATGTGTCGCGAATGCTCCGTCGCCGGATCGGAAAACCAGAACAGCCGGAAACCCTCGTGCGCGTACATGAGCGATGCTGCATGCGGCCGGCCATCAGCACCCGTCGCCAGGCTGCAGACATGAAGGGACGCGATCAGCGCCAGCGCCGCTTCCTTCGCATCCGCCTCAGCCTGCATGACACGACCCCTCAATCAGTCGATGGCATCTTCCCGGCGCAGCGCTTCGAGTTCCGCCGCGTCGAGCTTGAGGAACTGTTGGAAGACGGTCGCGTTGTCGGCGCCCAGCAGCGGCGCCGGCGCGGTGACGTCGCCGGGCGTGCGCGACAACTCGAAGCCCGGGAAATGGTAAGCCTGATCGCCGATGACCGGATGACGTCGCGTGCGCCAGGTGCGGCGATGGCGCAGTTGGAGATCGTCGAACAGGTCGGAAATGGTATTCACCGGATGCACCGCAACGCCGGCGTGCTGCAGCAGGATGGCGGCCTCGTCGGCGTCTTGCGTCCAACACCACGCGGCGAGCGCGGCATCGAGCGCGGCGCGATGATCCTGCCGGGCCGCGAGTCCGGCGAAGCGCGGATCTGCGGCGAGTGCCGGTCGCCCAATGGCTCGCATCAAGGCGGCGAATTCCGCGTCGCTCCAACACGAGAGTGCGAGCCAGCGTCCGGCACGGCAGAGATAGGCACCGTGCGGCGCCGCGTCGGGGTCGCGATTTCCGGCGCGCTCGGCCACGTGACCGCTGATCTCGTAGTCGAGCAAAGCCCCGGCGAGAAAGGTGAGGCCGCATTCATATTGCGAGAGATCGATGTAGCTGCCGCAGCCGGTGCGATGCCGCCGGTCGAGTGCGGCCAACACGGCGACCGTGCCGAGCGCCGAGCCGATGAAATCGATATAGGGTCCGTAGAGCAGCATGGGCGACCCGTCGGGCTCGCCGGTGAGCCCGCAGAAGCCGGCCAGCGCCGTAAGTTGCGAGCCGAAGCCCGGCGTATCGGCGCGCGGTCCGGTCTGTCCCATGTTGCAGGTCGACAGCATGATCAGGTCGGAATGGCCGGTGCGCAGGCTCTCGTAGCCGAGTCCAAGCCGTGCCATCACGCCCGGCCGCATGTTCTCGATCACGACGTCGCCCCAGGCGACGAGACGTCGCGCCAGCGTCACGCCCGCGCTGCGCTTCAAATTGAGGGTGATGCCGTATTTCGAATCGTTGAAGAAGGCGAAGCATCCGCCGCGGTCGATGCCTGGCATGCCGTCCTTGAAGGGAGGATATTGCAGGCGGAAGCCGTCCGGTCGCTCTCGGCTCTCGACGTGCACGACGGTGGCGCCGTAATTCGCGAGGATCTTGCCGATATGTGGACCGGCCGCGTAGCCGCCGAATTCGACGATCTTGACGCCGTCGAGGGCCTGGGCGACCGCACTCATCCGACCGTTTCCCCCGATGCGGTCGCCGCGCGGGTGGCGTCGAGCGGCCATACGCGCAGCGGCGGACGCCTGCCGTCAATCACCGCGAAGCTGCCGCAATGGCGGCGCGTAACGCCGTCGGGCCCACGCACCATCTGCCAGAATCGCCGCGCTTCGAGCTGCGGGTCCTCGGCGATGTCGGCGACGGTGGCGATGGGATAGCCGAGCATCTCTCGGCGATGCGCGCCGTCGAGAAATTCGCGCTTGGTGAGGGTGGCGAAGAACGCCTGCATGCGCGCCTCGATGGCGTCGACCTCCGCTTGGGTGGCACGCGTCGGGTCGAAGCGCGACCAGTCGATTTCGGCGAGGGGGCCGAGCTCGGCGCGCGTCTCGCGCATCCAGGCGACGAGCTGCTGGTTGGTACGCCGGCCGGCGCTCCCGCCGTAGAGAACGAAGTTCAAATAGCCGTCGCGGCACGGCCAGAAGACGCGGTAGCGCGCGCCCGTGACGGAGCGTCCGGTCACATAGGCGCCGGCGCGCGTCGGCTCCTTGCGCTCGATGTCCCAGAAGGTGGGCGCGTGGGCGAGCGCCAAGACGACCGAGGCTTGGCCGGAGACGTCGACGAGCTGTCCCGCGCCCGAGACGTTGCGGTGGTTGATGGCGATAAGGGCGCCGATAGCCGCCTGCGCGCCGGTCCAGGAATACGATTGCGGAACGCTCACCCGCTGCGGCACGCCGTCCGGCTCGCCGGCGAGCGACATGGCGCCGCCCGCCGCCATCAGCTCGATGTCGGTCGCCTTCCACTGCGCCCGTGGCCCCGACAGACCGAAGGGCGAAATCGCGACGACGATGAGCTGCGGATTGAGCGTCGCGAGGCGATCGTAGTCGAAGACGGCGGCTGCCGGCGTTCCCGGCCGGTAGCAGGCGATGACGATGTCGGCGATTCCGACCAGGTCGTCAAAGCGCCGGCGTCCGCCTTCGCTCGTCACGTCGAGATCGAGCGGCCGCTTGTTGACGTTGTAGGCCTGCCAGCCGGGATCGGTGCGGTCGGTATCCCGCGCGTCGAGCTTCACCACCTCGGCACCGAGATCGGCGAGCAGCCGGCCGGCGAGCCAGCCGGAGCGATCGCTGCAATCGAGAACGAGACGACCCTTGAGCATGATCGCTTCCATACCCCACTGCGGGGGAAAGGCGGATACGCCCTCCCCGCGCGCAGTCGCCTAGCGTCCGGTCCTGGCCAGCGACAGCACCCAGCCTTGCATCCGCGCCCTGGCCTTGGCGATGTCGGCCGGTTTGAAGAAGTCCTCCAGCTTCACACGATCCACCGGATAGACCGGGCGGTGAAAATCCTGCTCGTATCCGAAGGGCACGGTGGCGTCGATGCCCATGCCGCCCTCGAAGCGCGTGTTCGATGCCGTCCACTGCTTGTCGCCGGCGGTCATGCGTTCGGCCGGCTGGAACGTCTGGCCGATGCCGCCCGGTAGCGGATTGAGGATGTCGGTGCGCGGGTTCACGCGCGTCGTCAGACACCATACGATGTCGTCCATCGAATAGAGATCGACATCCTCGCTGACCGCGATGGCGAGGCGCATGCCCTGCGAGCAGGACAAGATCGCGGCGAGAAAGTTACGCTGCCAGCCTTCCTCGATCTGGTTGCGCTTTTTCACCTGAATGATGCAACCGCCCCAGTCGGTCATGCAGTACGGGACGTGCACGTCCTGAATGATGCCGGGCTGGAGGCGCTCGCAAAGCTCGAAGATCGCCGCCTCGCGGATGGTCGTGTCGATATTGGAATCGTCCGAGGTGTGCACGCCAAGCGGAAAGACGATCGGCTTGCCGGCGCGCTTGCGCATGGTGATCGCGGTGACGTGAAAGGTCGGCGCCTTATACGCCTTGCCCATGTAGCCGGACCACTCGGGGTGGAAGAAGAATTTCCCTTGTTTGTCGGCTTCTTCCGACTCGCGCGTCTCGTAACGTTTGTCGCGCGGATGAAGTTCGCCCTCGAGCACGTATTCCGATTCGGCGATCGCCCAGGCGTCGACCGTGCGCGCTTTGACGAGATGCACCGGCGCGCCTTGGATGGCTCCGGCCACGCCGATCTCGTCGCAGCCCTTGGGGAGGACGACATAGTCGAAGCCGCTGCCGGCAACAAGCGTGCAGGCCGGCGGTACGCCAAAGCACATGGTGAGCGGGATCGGCTTGTCGTCCCGATAATGCTTCGTCATGACCTGCCACATGTGCGAGCCCGGCGAGATCTGCAGCGTGCCGACATTGCCCCAGCGGAAATTCATGCGGTTGTAGCCGATGTGGCTGCCACCATCGAAATAGGGCCCGACGACGCACGAGATGCCCGAGCCAACGGTGAGCTCGGGTTCGAGCGCGGTGTGGCGGATGGCGGTGATGTACTTGTTGACGTTGAGGTCGCCGGTGATGACCTCCTCCTGGCAAGGCGCCTCGGATTGCGGCACCTCCTTCGGCGGCAAGGGATGGGTCAGCGCATGCGCGAGCTTGCGCGTGCGGTCGCGTGCGCCGGCGAAGCCGAACATTTTGTCGATGACGTTGATGTCCGAGAACAGGTTGGTCACGGCGCGGGCGTGCGGCATGCCCTTGACGTTATGGAAGAGCACCGGCGGGCCGCCGTCCATGTGCTTTTGCAGCCCGGTGATTTCGAGATCGGGATTGACTTCGCGATCGGTCTCGATGAGATCGCCCTCGGCGCGCAGCCATTCGAGCGTGGCGCGGAGGTTGGTGACGTCGCGCTTCGCGGTTGTTTTTCGTGATGTATCGATCGTATCCATCGTCGCCCCAGGGCTTGTGGTTTCGAGGTAAGCGGTTATTTCAATCGGTGGATCGCGGAGGCGCCGACCTCCATGTGCCCATCCCAGCGGTGTGCGAAATCGACGCCGATGCCGAACTGGTCGAGCACGCGCGCGACGATGTGGTCGACGATGTCGTCGATCGTCTGCGGGTGATTGTAGAAAGCGGGGACCGGCGGCACGATCGCAACGCCCATCTGCGCCAGCCGCAACAGATTCTCGAGATGCACCTCGCTCAGCGGGGTCTCGCGTGCCACAAGAACGAGGCGCCGCCGCTCCTTGAGGATGACGTCCGCGGCGCGGTGGACGAGGTGATCGCCGACGCCATGGGCGATGGCGGCGACCGCACGCATCGAGCACGGAATGACGACCATGCCTTCGGTGATGAATGACCCCGACGAGATCTTCGCGCCCATGTCGTCCGGGCTGTAGCTTGCGGTGGCGAGGTCACGCACCTGCTGTAGCGTCATCCCGGTCTCATGCTCGAGCGTTCGCTGCGCCCATTTGCTGACGACCAGATGACTTTCGACGCCGGCGCCGCGCAACGCCTTGAGCAGGCGAACGCCGAAAATTGCACCCGTGGCGCCGGTCATGCCGACGATCAGCCGCTTCATCGTTTCCCCTTGCGCCGGGCGCTCGACGGCACCCGTCTATTGGCCGCCGCATGAGTGCGGAGGCGCCAGACTTTGTGCATGCGGCGTGCCACGTCGACGCGACGGCATTTTGCGGGTTTAGACCGATCCGACTTTTCATTTATGAAAGATTTGGTGGCGCCACTGTTCATATATGAAACATCACCGTTTGGCCCGCAGCTGCCCCGTCAGATCGAGACATGATGCTCAAGACGCATGCGCTTGAGCCGGCGCCATAGCGTCGTCACGCTGATGCCGAGCTCGCGCGCGGTCTCGACGCGGCGGCCGCCGTTGCGTTTCAGCGCCTCGAGGATGACGGTCTGCTCAGCCTCGGCGAGATGGCCGGCGAGCTGCATGGTGCCTTCGGCCGGTTCGTCGGAGACTTGGTCGTCGGCAAGACCGGCGAAATGATGCGGCTCGAGTACGCCGCCGCCGGTGAGATTGATCGCTCGTTCGAGCACATTGTGCAGCTCGCGGCAGTTACCCGGCCAGTCGTAGGCCTTGAGCCGTTCCATCGCGCGAGGCTCGATCGCAATGGCGACATGGCCGTTCTGGCGGCACAACCGATCGAGGATCCGCGCGACGATCTCCGGGATGTCTTCACGCCGCTCCCGCAGGGGCGGCAGGTGCAGCTCGATGACGTTCAGGCGATAGTAAAGGTCCTGGCGGAAAGATCCGTCCTCGACGCGCCGCTTCACATCGCGATTTGAGGTGGCGATGATGCGAACATCGACCGGAATCGGCTTGGCGGAGCCGATCCGGCAGACTTCGCGCTCTTGCAGCACGCGCAGCAGCTTGGCCTGGGTCTCGAGCGGCATCTCGCTGATCTCGTCGAGCAGTAGAGTGCCGCCGCGCGCCTGCTCGAAGAGGCCGGCGCGTCCGCCGCGTTGAGCGCCGGTAAAGGCACCCTCCTCGTAGCCGAACAAACTGCTTTCGACCAGGCTGCCCGGCAGTGCGGAACAGTTGATCGCCACGAACGGGCCGTGGCTGCGCGCCGAGGCGTTGTGAATCGCCTGGGCGAAGAGTTCTTTGCCGGTGCCGCTCTCGCCGGTAAGCATCACCGACGAATTCGATGGCGCCACCTTCTTGGCGAGGTCGATAACCCGGCCGAGTTCAGCGCTGCTGCCGACGATGTCCTCCCAGCTGTACTTGCCGGTACGGGCGTCCTTCACCTGCTCGAGCAGCCGCTCCTTCTGGCGCACCGACGCCGAGTTGTTGAAACCGAAGCCAAAGGCCGATCCCATGGGGATGCGGACTGCCATGGCGCCGGGCGCCGAACGCGAGGGGCCGATACTGGGTCGGCCGCTGCGCATCACCTCGCCGCATGGCTCTGAGATGGTGCCCGGGCCGACCCGCGCCTTGCCCAGGATGGGATCGGCTGTGAGGATCCGGCGCCCGTCCTTGTCGAACAGGACCGCCTCACCGCCGGCGACGCGGGCAATCAGCGGCAAGGTCTCCTTGAGCGTGTTGAAGAGCTCGTTCTGTCGCTCGATCTGACTCACATTGGAGACGAACAGGACGTAGCCCTCGAGCGGCACTGCGACCTGTGCCACGCCGGATGCCGGATCGACCAGGCTCTGCGTCTCGCCGGTTTCGGCGGCGATACGGCACAGGCTGAGGATCGCGGGCTCGGCCTCTTCGACGGCTGCGCCCTGGCGATCGACCGCGCAGAGGCAATGACCGCCGAGGTCGGTCAATCCCGCCCTGCCGCCGCCCTGGCACGCGATCAACGGCAGCGCCGCCACCAAATTGTCGAGCAGGGTTGCCATCCCGCCGTTTCCATCTCCAGACCGGGCGAACCGCCGATCCCGCAAGCCGCGCCCTGCGAACAAGCGAGAGCACGGCGCTTCGCGCTCGCTGCCGGAAGTTACGATCGGGCTCGGTGATCGCCCGGCAGCGAGCGCGCCCGGTTCACTTCAGCAGATAGCCGAACCGCTGGCGCGCCGCACGGCGAGCCTCCAGCGTCGGCATGTTCACCATCGGAAATTTGTCGCGCCAGTACCATGGGCGGCACGCGTCGACAACCGCGCGGCTGTTCGTGAAGTCGCCGCGCTCTCGACGCTCGGGCTCGATTCGTGGATCGAGGGGCGTGCTCCAGGCGTTGGTGACAATGTCGATCGACGTTGCCGGGTCGGAACGCGTGCACACCGCCCACATCAATTCCTCGAGATCGGAAACGTCGATATCGTCATCGACGACAACGACATAGCGGCCAGCATAAGCCCCGGCATGACATTGGCAGGCAACATGGCCGGCCTGCTTCGCATGGCCGGCATAACGCTGCTTGATCGCGACGCCCAGAAGAAGCCGTGAACCGCCGACCTCATGCGCCCAGACGGCGGTCACGTCGGGGATGCCGGCCTTCGCCAGTTCCTCGCGCAGCAGGGCGGATCGGATCACGGCGCGGTAGCGCGCCTGCTCCTCCGGCGGACGCTGCGGCGGACAGCCGAGCAGGATCGGGTTGTTGCGATAGTAGATGGCCTTGATGTCGAGAACCGGTTCGTCGCGGATATCGCTGCCGTAGTAGCCGGTCCACTCGCCGAAAGGCCCCTCCGCCCGATGATTGCCGGGCCTATAGAATCCTTCGATCACGATCTCGGACTTGGCGGGGAACGGCAGGCCGGTGACCGGGCCCTTGATGACCTCGACGGGTGTGCCGCGGATGCCGCCGACAATGTCGTACTCGCAGATGCCGTAGGGAACCTCGCTGCTCGACACGAGGAAGGTCAGCGGATCCGCACCGCATACCACGACGACCGGCATCGGCTCATTCCGCGCCGCCCATTTGTCGCGATGAATGCGGCCATGCTTGCCGGGCGAAATGTAAAAGCCGAGCGATGTCTTGTCGTGAATCATGACCCGATAGGTGCCGCAATTCACCCAGTTCTCCTCCGGATCGCGCGTGACGTTGAAGGAGCCGGTGCCGATGTAGCGCCCACCGTCCGGCGCGTGCCACTTCGGGGTCGGAAACTTCAGCACATCGATCGCCGCGCCCGTCATGACGTTCTCGAGCACCGGACCGGTGGAAACGAATTTCGGCGGGATGAGCCGGAGATCGGCCATATAATGAGAGCGGTAGGCCTCGCTCAGTTCGACTTTGGTGAATTCGACCGGAAAGCCGAGAGTCATGTTCCGGCGCCGGCCGCCGAAGAAATTGACCAGCACCCGGCTCCCGCGCAGCGATCCGGGGATATCTTCGAAGATGGCGCAGGGCGCATGCTCGTCATGCATGAGGAGTTCGGCGACTGTGCCGATGTCCTCCTGCCACGATAGACCCTTGACCTCGCGAATTTCCCCGAGCTTCCGGGCCTCATCGACCCAGCCGCGCAGATCGTCGTAGGGAATGTGGCGGGCGCCGTCGGGTTGAACCCGGCTTTCATCCGCCCGCTGACCGGTAATGTTCACGTCAGCGCGTTCCTCCTGGAGTGCCATTTTGTTTGTTCTCTTTGTTAGGGTTCTAAGCATTCTAATTGAGGCACCGTCGGGCTCTCTTGATATAGATCAATGCGGTGCACCGAAGGCAGTGCAAACGGCCGACGGCTCTCACGAGCCGGCCGCCGTCGTGGCCACGCCGCGCCGGTACAGGCCGGGATCAACGTTGCTTCGCGGATTACGAACAGCGTACGTTACGTACGATCGCCGTAGCGAAGCAGCGTCGGGCAATCGCGCATCGGGGCATTTCGGGGGTGGGAACGTCGTGATCAGAGCCGCAATTGTCGGACTCGGCTGGTGGGGCAAGACGCTCGTCGAATCAGTGCGGGATGGCCGCGACATCCGCTTCGTGGCCGGTGCAACGCGAACGCCTTCGCCCGAGATCCGGGATTTCGCCAAGGCGCAAGGTTTCGATCTGCGCGAAAGCTACGAGGACCTGCTGCGTTCGCCTGACGTCGATACCGTGGTCTTGGCGACGCCCCACTCCATGCACGTGCCCCAAATCGTCGCGGCGGCGCGCGCTCGAAAGCATGTCTTCTGCGAAAAACCTTTCGCTTTGACCAAGGCCGACGCGGAAAAAGCGGTCGCGGCGACGCAAAAGGCGGGGGTGACCCTTGGGTTGGGCTACAATCGCCGGTTCCACCCAACCATGACGGACCTGCGTGAACGCGTCAAAACCGGGGCGTTGGGCACGATCCTGCATTTCGAGGGAACGATGACGTTTCCCAATGCGCTCAGCCTCAAGCCCGGTCAATGGCGTGCGAGCCGCGCGGAGACGCCGTGCGGCGGGCTGACGCCCATGGGCGTTCATTTCATCGATGCTGCGATCGATCTGTTCGGCGCGGTCGACGAGGTGTTTTGCACGAGTTTCCGACGCGCCGTGCAGATCGACGCGGACGATACGACTTCGATTCTGTTCCGCATGAAGGACGGAATGTCGGCCTATCTCGGGACGATGACGGCGACCGCGGGCACTTTCCGGCTGCAGGTTTACGGTTCGAACGGCTGGATCAGGATCGACGGCATGACGCACGTCGCCGGCGCGTCGTCAGAAGAACGACGCAACCGCCTTTTCGGCAACTGCACGTTCCAGCCGATCAAGGGTGCGGCCGAGACATGGCAAGCGGAAACCTATGATGTGTCCCGCGCCGCGCTTGAAGCATTCGCCAGGGCAGCCGAGGGCGGACCAACATACCCGATTTCTTTGGACGAGATGGTCCACGGCGCGGCCGTAACCGAGGCGATTGTCAAGTCGGCGACGTCCGGCAAGAAGGAAAAGGTTGCCTGAGAGGTCCTCAGTCGAGGCGCCTTCGGGCGACAGCCGTCCGCGCGAGTCTTCGTTGCTCGCCGCGTACGCAAACACATGAGACACAAGAGGCGGATCAAAAATGCCAAGCAAGCTATTCTCTCCCATCACCCTGCGTGGTCTGACGCTACCCTACCGCATCGTGGTTTCGCCGATGTGCCAGTACAACTCCGACGACGGCTCGGCAAACGACTGGCATCTCATGCATCTCGGGTCGTTCTCCCTGGGCGCCGCGGCCTTGGTCATGACCGAAATGACCAATGTCAATCCCGTCGGGCGGATCAGCGCCAGGTGCGCGGGCCTCTATTCCGACGCCAACGAGGCCGCGTTGAAACGCGTCATCAATTTCTGCAAGACGTTCGGCGTCGCCAAGCTCGGCCTGCAGCTCGCCCACGCCGGCCGCAAGGGCTCGACTCAGACGCCGGCCCAGGGCGGCAAGCCGCTCAAGCCGGGCGTAAACGGCGGATGGCAGACTGTCGCTCCTTCGGCGCTGCCTTATGCGCCGGACTGGCCGGTGCCCGTGGCGCTGAGCAAGGACGACATCAAGCGGCTGATCGCCGATTTCGTCGCTGCTACGAAACGCGCGGAACGCATCGGCTACGACCTGGTCGAGGTGCATGGCGGGCACGGTTATCTCGTTCATCAGTTCCTATCGCCCCTCAGCAACCAGCGGACGGATGAGTACGGCGGAAGCCTCGAGAACCGCATCCGCTTTCCGCTCGAGCTCTTCGCCGCCATGCGCGCCGCCTGGCCGGCCGACAAGCCGATGGGCATGCGGGTGTCGGCGACCGACTGGGTCGAGGGCGGCTGGACCCCGGACGAGACCGTGATCCTCGCGCGCGAGCTCAAGAAGCTGGGCTGCGACTATTTCGATGTCTCGTCCGGCGGACTCGATCCGCGCCAGAAGATTCCCCTGGCGCCCGGCTACCAAGTCCCGTTCGGCGAGAAAGTGCGCAAAGAGGTCGGCATCCCGACCATGTCCGTGGGCCTGATCACGGCGCCGCATCAGGCCGAGGCGATCATCGCTTCCGGTCAGGCGGACATGGTCGTACTGGCACGCGGCGCCATGTGGGATCCGCGCTTTGCCTGGCACGCGGCGGAGGAACTCGGCACCGAGGTGGTTTATCCGCCGAAGATGATGGCTTGCCATCCGTCGCTGCGGCCGCAAGTGTTTCCACGCTGGCGAAAATCGGCCTAGTCAGGATCCAAGCGCTTCAAGGAGTCCGGCGCACCGCGGGTCGTGCCACGTTCCGCGCAAAGAGCGAACTCCGCCACCGGACTCCAGATTACGGCGCCTGCACCACGAGCGAATAGCGCGGATCGGCGGCCAGGCATTCGGCTTCCGGCAGGCCAAGCTCGCGGCGCACGATGTTGGTGCCTTGCACCAGCGCCACCATCTTGTAGAAGGCGTGACGCCGGCTCATGCCCTCGCGACCCATGCCGCAGTCGGAGCTGAGCACCAGCCGTTCGGCTGGAATGTATTTGAGCGCACGGCGGATGTGGTCAGCGATTTCCTCCGGACGTTCGACCTGCAGCGTGTGGTGGTCGATGACGCCAATCGCGATCTTCTTATCGGCAATCTCCTTGCCGAAGGCTTCGAGGTCCATGCCGCCCGCGCTGCACGATTCGAAAGTGACGACGTCAGCGTCGACCTTGTTGATCATCGCCAGTGCCGACTTGTAGCTCTGCACCCGCGGGAACATGCGTTGCTGGGACGGATTGCCCCAGCAGGTGTGACACCAGACCTCGGTTTTCGCCCGCAATCCCCTGACCGTTCGGTTGAACACTTCGACGCTGAATGCCGGATTGATCACGTCGTCGACGATATTGCGCACCGCGAGCAGGTGAATCTGCGGCTCCTCGAACTGGATTGCCTGGCAACCGGCATCCGCAAGTTCGTGCAGCTCTTCGTTCAGGGCGTCGCTGATGGCGAGGATGCGATCCTTCACGTTGCGATAATGGTGGTCGGCGACGGCAAAGGCGACGAGTTCTGGCCCGATGGTTCCGAATTTGACCGGCCTTTTGGTCATTCGCTGCACGGTTTTCCACATCGCTGCGTATTGCAGACTTCCGCGACCGACCGGCCCGACGATGCTCGGCATCACGCGCGCTTCGAGGTAGTCGTGCAGGATGTGGCCGGGTGGGAACAGGAGTCCGCCCTTGCCCGCCGGCGTTGGGCGCGGATCGGCGTGGTTGAATCCGCTCATGTGGCGGGTCGGATAGGCGGTCCAGCTCTGACCGCCGACATCGTTGTCGAAATGCGCATCACCGTCAGTGACAATGTCGAGACCGGCGAGCGCCTGTTCGTGCAGATAGATCGCAACCGTGTCGACGTACTGCTCGCGAAACTCTGAATTGACCATCGCGTCCATGAACGAGCGCACGCCCAAATTTTCCGTGTACCAGGTCGGGCGCGGCAGCGATCCAGTGATGGTGGTGGGAAGTTTGATGTCTTTGGTGGCGCGAAGCATGGTGGAGCGGCTCTCGACCTCGATGAGGCTGTCGGTGATTGTTCGCCGATCAGCGATGGTTCAGGGATTTGTTGCTGCGCGGCATTGGAAAAACCGCGGCGCGCAGGCAACGGCGTGCGCCTGTGCGCAATTCACCATAGCACCGATCCTCATGCGTCGCACCAGCGCATGCCCCGCGACATGGGCATCCTCATGCGGCGACCACCGAACGGGCTTGTGCCGATGATGGGCAGCTACCCACTTTGCGCTCGGCTGCGCGCGGCGGCGGTACGCGCGGCCACGCGGTCGAGCACCGCGATCATGTCCTCGACCTCGGCGCGCTCGTAGCCTTGAGTGATGAAAACGATCTTGCTGCGGCGATCGGCGTCCGGCCAGCGATCGAGCCAGGACATCGTATGCAGCAGATGCTGCGCGCCTTGGATAACCGCCGGCCGATCGGGCTCCTCGGCGACATGGATGATCCCTTTCACCCGCAGGAGATTGGGGCCGAGATTCTGCTGCAGGGCATCGAGCAAGAACCGCAACGCCTCTCGCGAGATCGGCTGCTCGCGCACGAAGCAAAACGACGCGATGTCACGGTCGTGCAGGCCATGGTGGTGGGCGTCCTGGTCGTGATCGGCGCGATCGTGATCGTGCCCCTCGTGATGCTCATACGCAGCGGCATTGAGCCACGCGGTCACATCGGCCCTGGCATCGGTCGGGTCGAGCTCGGCTGCATGCAGCAGCGCGACGACGTCGAGCGCTTGATCGTCGACGCGTGTAATGCGCGCTGCGGGGTTGAGGCGGTGCAAGCGAGCGGTCAGCGCCGCTTGCCTCGTCCTGCCCGCGGCGGAATCGAGGAGATCAAGTTTGGTCAGCAGGACATGGTTAGCAAGCACCACTTGGCGCACGGATTCGACGTGCCGGTCGAGCGTCTCGGGGCCGTTCACCGCGTCGACGACGGCAACCACCGCGCCCACGCGATAGAGCCCTGCCAGGGTCGGCTCCGACAGGAAAGCCTGGATCACCGGACCCGGATCGGCGAGCCCGGAGGTCTCGATGACGAGGCGATCAAAGGGGGGAATCTCGCCGGCTTCGCGCGCGTGATAAAGCTTGTTGAGCGTGGTCACCAGATCGCCGAACACGGTGCAGCACAGGCAGCCGTTCTCCAGCACCACGACGGTGTCGTCGCTGGTCGCCACAAGCGCCTGATCGAGACCGACTTCGCCGAATTCATTGATGACCACGGCGGCACGCGCCATCGCAGGATCATGCAACGCGCGATTGAGCAGCGTCGTCTTGCCGCTGCCGAGAAAACCCGTGAGTATGGTGACGCCGGTGTGTGCCAAGGCTCTCCAACCGCCAAACACCGAAGACGTTCTATATAGGCGCCGGCAGCCCGAGCGGCGAGCCTTAAAGCCCCGAAGCTCGATAACAGCCGAAGCCGCTCAGAACACCTCGCAGCCCGGAAGCCCGCACGAAATCAGGTGCCCTGACGGGAAATTGGTGATGATCTCGCACCCGTCCTTGGTCACGACCACCTCCTCCTCGATGCGCGCCGCGCCCGAGCCATCGTCCGCGCCCTTCCAGGTCTCGAGCGCGAACACCATGCCCTCTTTGAGCGGCGTGTTCTGACCGGTGAATCGTTTCGAGAAGATCGGCCGCTCCCACAACGACAAGCCGACGCCGTGGCCATATTGCAGGAGGAACGCCTCCGCCTCGTCGCGATAGCCGAACTCCTGCGCGTCGGGCCAGACCTGTGCCACCTGGTCGGGCGTGATGCCGGGCCTGATCATGTCGATCGAGGCGCTGATCCATTTCGAGGCGCCCTCGTAGGCGTCGATCTGGTGCTTGTTCGGCTCGCCACAGATGAAGGTGCGGTAGTAGCAAGTGCGGTAGCCGTTGTAGGAGTGCATGATGTCGAGAAACACCATGTCGCCCGGCTGGATGATGCGGTCGGAGAAGGTATGGGAATGCGGTCGGCCGCGTGGACCGGAGACGGAGTTGACACATTCGACGCGCTCCGAGCCCATCCGGAACAGCCGATCATGCGCGATCGCGACGAGCTCGTTCTCACGCGTGCCAGGGCGAATGGCGCGCACGATATCCACATAAGTGGCGTCGACCATCGCCGCCGCGAGCTTCAACAGCTCGATCTCGTCCGGTGTCTTGACCTCGCGCGCGTCGAGCAGCGCCTGCTGGCCGTCGACCACCTCGATGCCCTCCTTCTCGAGCGCGCGCAACATCGGCAGCTCCATAATGTCGATGCCGACCGGCTCCTTCTCGATCCCGAAATGCGCCAACGCCTTCTTGATCTGCTTGGCGAAGTCGCCCTGGATGTTCATCCAAGGCGGCAGTGCGCCTTGCATGGTGCTGATCGGTGCGGCAACGTTGTCGGCGATCCAGGGCGATGAGATGCGCTTTGCGGGCGGCGCCGGATCCCACAGAAACGGCGGGCCCTCAACCGGACACAACGCATAGCGCATGAACTTGTCGCGCGCCCATTCGCCGATATGCGTGCCCGTGAGGTAGCGGATATTGTCGAAATTGAAGGCCACCACGGCGCCCAGCCCAGCATGACGGATCGCCTGCTGCGCGCGCTTGAGGCGCTCCTTGAACAGGCGGTCGTAATCGATTCCCTTCTCCCAGTCCTTGGCCATCGTGCCCCAGGATGCGGTCGCTTGCGGACGATTGTATTTCATGGCGATGTCCTCATATTCGGCGGCAAGGGTATCGGCATCATATTCTAGACAAGACCACTGGCACGGGCCTGTTCGCGTGCCATGACCGCCCAGTCGCACTGCCCATCGCCGTGGGCGACGGCGCCGACGAGACGGTCGCGCCAGACATTGCCGCTCGGCAGCGGGACACCGACTGCTTCACCGGCGGCGAGCGCGAGGTTGGCGTCTTTCAATCCCAAGACCGCCATCTGGCCAACTTTTTCGTAGGTCTCGTCGACGATGATCTGGCCATAGATCTTGTAGGCGGGTGCCGCAAAAAGGCCGTCGGTCATCACGTCATACAGGACTTGCGGGGCCACACCGTATTTGCGCACCAACGACAATCCTTCGCCCATCGCTTCGATGGCGCAACCGAGCACGAAGTTGTTGGCGATCTTGATTGCGGCAGCCGTCACTGGATCGGCGCCGGCCTCGAACACGCGCCGGGCAATCGCCTCGAACAGCGGCCGACAGCAGGCGAGACTCTCCGCTGCGCCCCCCACCACGATACCCGCCTGACCGGCGGCCACCGCCTCGGGCCGGCCCAACATCGGCGAAGCGACCATGCGTTGCCCTGCTTTGGCGTGTGCAGCATCGAGGCTTCGAATGATCTCAACGCTATGCGTGCCCGCGCAAACATGGATACTGCCCTTTGGCAGCGATTGCAGAAGACCGTCTTTCTGCGCAGTGATTTTCTCGAGCGCGGCGTCATCAGCCAGCATCGTGACGACGGCTTCGCCATAGCGTGCCGCTTCGGCGACCGAACCCATGACCTTGGCGCCGGCTTCGGCAAGCGCCTTCGCCTTCTCGGCCGTGCGGTTATAGACGGCGAGATCGTGCCCGGCATCGAGCATGCGGCGGGCCATGGCCTGGCCCATACGACCGAGCCCGATGAAACCGACCTTCATAACGCCTCCGTTCGAATCAGCCGAGTTGGCCGCGCACCCACTCAAGCTCGCGGCACACATAGTCAACGATGTCGCCAGTCTTCAGGGTGTCAGGCAGCACGTCCCAAGTATAGGTCTCGATCTCGAGTTGGCGTGACAGCGGCCTCGCCTTGTGGAAGCGGAGGGCGTCCTCGATCGCAAATCGCGTCGTGCGGAACGGTCCGAGCTCGTCGAGGAACACCGGCACATGAAAGTGCGTGCGCCATTCGCGCGGACCCGGATTCTTGTCCCATGCGGCGAACGCATCTTCGAGATTGAGAAATTTGGTCAGCCTGCCGTTCTTCTTCTCGATTGTCTGGGTGAGGTAGATCGTATCGGCATAGCGCCGCAGCGCGTCGACGATGTCTTTGGTGACCTGTGGGACGTGCAGCGCGGCAGCTTCCTGCAGCTTGAAGATCGGGATGCCGGCATCAACCAGCTTTTGCAGCGACTCGGCGATGTTCTCGTACTCGACCGCCTGGTGGCAGATGTCGAACACGATGCCGACATGCTTGCGCAGGGCGATATGCGCCTCCGAGATCGGAATTCGCGCCATTTTGGCGAGCGCAGCGGCCGCCTCACCCGAATAAAGGTGCTCGGTAAAATACTTCACGGTCTCATCGGTTGTCTCTAGGAAGCAAAAGGGCTCGGGCTCAAGCGCGAGCGTGACCGTGCGCCCGGTACGAGCGGCGAGCGCGACCAGATGAGACGCGACCCGCAGCACGTGGTCGGTGTAGCTGGCGACGACGTCGTTTCCGGTCACGCGCGGCTTGAAGCCGAGCGGAGCGCTCTGGATCGACGGAGCGACATCCGCGGGTACCACCTCGGCCAGGACGTTGGCAACGTCGATGGTATAGCGCGTGCGCTCCTCCGAACGCCAATCGGGCTCGTAGACTTGCTCCTTGATCCGCCTGCCCTTGAATGGCCCGTAGGGAAACGCGTTGACGGTGTAGAGATACATGTCGTTGTCGCCCAGGAACTTCTTGAGCTTGTCGCGCTCGGCTGGACTATTCACGAGGGTCTGTGCCGAACTCGCCGACAGGCGCAGCGAAACGCCGAAGCGCCGGTTAGGCGCGAGCCGCGCTTTAACCTTTGGAACGTAGGTTGTCAGGCTCGCCCACATCTGCTCCCAGTCGTCGCCCGGGTGGACGAGAGTCGAATAGGTGAGATGGCCGAGGCCGTTACCGATATCCATGTGCTGCTCGCATTTCTTGATCGTCGCTACCGCGTCAAGCGACGCGTTCGACCATGGCGGTCGAAGCCGATTGAATGATCACCCCGATGAGGGCGGCACCGTGAATCACGTCCCGGACGCTCACCCGTGCATCGCCACCACGGCGCAACAAATTGCCCAGAACACAGGATATTCGTAACCACCGATGTTCCAAAGCCATTTGCCGTTGGCAACGCGATAGACTGCGATAGCGGCGACTGCGAGGTAGATTGCTGCCGCTGCGCCAAGATAAGTCGTGAAGATACCTAGGATCAGGCCGACCGCAAGCACCACTTCGATGACGCACGCGAGGTACATCCAGAGCGCCGGCGGCCGGAATTTCGCGGCGACAAAAAAGTCGAGCGCGGCCGGAACGAAAAACTTTCCGTAGGCATGCGGAATGAAAAACGCTCCGCAGATGATGCGCAGAATGTTGAATTCGTCGAACGGATTGAAATTCCGATACAGGCTGGACATTTGCATGCTCCACCTGGCCTAAGCCCATTTCTTATCGGGGGACGAGTAGAATCCGCTCCGTATTTGAGCCCATTGAGCGCGATGGCGCAACGGCGCTGAGCGATCGTTCGGGCGCTCCGTCCCGTTGCATGCCGGAGCCGCTACCGTGTCTCGAAAATGGCTGGCAAGTAAAGTCTCGTGATGGTCCGTCCCGTTGCCGACAAGGTGCATCGAGGCGAGCGACTAAACTTCTGTTGCTTCGGGCGCGATTTTTCCGAGACAACATTTCTTGTACTTTCGCCCGCTACCGCAAGGACAGGGATCGTTACGCCTGATCTGGTTCGATGTTGCCTCATCCTCGATTCGAAGTATCTCCTTGAGCCGCTCCGTGGGCGCTCCCGATTGAACCAGCGATGCCAGTTTTCGCAGATAAGGACGGCTATGAACAAAAAACTTCTTGTACCCCGCACAAAGATAACTGCGATACGCTTGGCCATCCGGACTGAGTGCAAATCGATCCTTGGGGCAGCCGCCGTTACAGGAGCTGAGCACTTCGCATTCGCGGCAGCAGTTGGCTAGCCCATCCTTCTTGTTTTGCCCAAACTTCCGGAGTGCCGCACCCTCCAGCATTTGCAAGAGAGGGGCCTCGCGAATGTTGCCTATCCGGTGATCCGGTTCCACGAAGTGGTCACAGGAATAGAGATCGCCATTGTGTTCAACAACCACGACGTTGCCGCAGGTTTCTTTGAATACGCAGAGCGCGTGGTCAACCCCGAGAAAAGGCCTGATAGCCTCGTCGAAGTTTTGGACCGTGATTCGGCCAAGATCGTGTCGGACCCAATCATCAAAAACCGAGCACAGGAACGTCCCATACGCTTCCGGGAAGACAGATTCCGGACTCGTCTCCACGCCTGTCCGAACGACCAGCGGAAGAAACTGCAGAAATTCGACGCCAATCTCTTTAAAGAACCGGTAGACCGCCGCGGGATGGTCAACATTCTTGCTATGGACCACACACAGCACATCGCAGTGGATCCCATGCTTCTTCATGAGCCGGAAACACCGCATGACCTGTTTATGACTTGGCGCTCCAGCTTTGGTCACGCGGTAGCAATCATGGAGTTTGCTCGGTCCGTCGATGCTTATGCCGACCTGAAATTTCTCCCTCGCAAGAAAGCGACACCATTCGTCGTCCAATAGCGTGCCATTTGTTTGAATACCGTTGACGATCGTCCGCCCCGATGGCCGGTGCCTGCGTTGGATCTCGACGATGCGCTGAAAATAGTCGAGGCCCAAAAGAGTCGGCTCGCCGCCATGCCATGCGAAGAAAGTCAGATCTTGCGGGCAGGCTTCGATGTGCTGAACGATGTAGCTCTCGAGCAGATCATCACTCATCCGAAACGATTCGGTGGTCGGATACAAATGCCTTTTCTTAAGGTAGTAGCAGTAAGTGCACGCCAGGTTGCACAGCGCGCCTACCGGCTTCACCATAACTTGGAATTCTCGCGAAGCCCTGTTCATTGCTCAAGCTGCTCTCGAGATGGCGCCCCGACGGCGAGCGGCGTTACAACGACGCCGAGGCGCGTACCTCGGATGCGGATGAACCCGCTCTCACCTCGGCAACGATCGGATGACAACATGGCGCTTTCGCGGAACGCCGGCCGCGGCTTATCCTCGGTCCTGTGAGAATCGTCATGTGCGGATGGTCGCGAGGCGGTATGCGAAGCGTTGACAGAGGACCGTGCAGGCCAAGCATTGAGCGGCGAAAGTAAAGTACCAGCCGCTGATGCTGTCAACGTGGCAGAAGGCACCATGGCACGAAGCGACACCGCGAGTGTCGCGGTGGCTTGCACAACTACCACAGCTTTCGCGACCGCGTTTCTGTCTCCGTGACCATCCCTGAGCGCATCGACGAATTTTTCCAGCGCCGAGCGATTGTGGCCTTCCTGCAATAGTACTCGACGCATTTAATGCGGAAGACGATTCGCAAAGAGACCGTCGAGGCGGTGTTGATGTCTTTGCCGCGAATTCGATTCGCCGACAGATCGGGAGGGCCGGATATGTACCAGGGGCCTAAAATGTACGCGGCGGTGCTTCAGGCACCGAGAAAGTTCGAGATCGTCGAGCGGTCAAGGCCGGTTGCCGGCACGGGTGAGGTGGTGGTCCGGATCGCTGCCACCGCGGTTTGTCACACCGATCTCGAGATCTATACGGGTCGCCACCCCGGGGTCCGGTACCCCGTGGTCATGGGCCACGAGGCGACGGGGACCGTCGACGCAGTGGGAGCGGGAGTGACCGGACTGCAGCCGGGTCAGAACGTCCTCATCAACCCCGTTATCGCTTGCGGGCATTGCGACTCGTGCGCCCGTGGCGCCGGGCATCTCTGCCGCAACGCGGGGATTCTCGGCCGGGAGATAGAGGGGTCGCTCAGCCAGTATGTGCGCCTGGCGGCGCATTACGTTCATGCGCTGCCGCAGCACCTCTCGCTTGATACCGCAACGCTCATCGAGACGCTCGCAACCGTGCGTCACGCGCAGCAACGAGTCGATCTCACGGGAGGCGAGTCCGTGGTCGTGCTGGGACAGGGAACGAGCGGTCTCCTGCATACGCGGCTGGCGGTTCTTGCCGGTGCCACTCCGGTCATCGCGGTCTCGCGCACGAAGTGGAAGCTCGACATGGCACGCCATATGGACGCCCACCACGCGGTGCTTGCGAGCGCGGAAGCGGCGATCGATGAAGTGCTGCGTCTAACGGACGGCGCAGGCGTCGACGTGGTCATCGATACCACCGGCAGCGCAGGAACATTGCAGGCCGGCATCGACATGCTGCGGCCTGGTGGTCGATTTTGCTCGTTTTCGGTGAGCCATGAGCTCGTCTCGGGCTTCAGCACGTTTCCCCTTTATTACAAGGAAGTCAGTATCATCGGTTCGCGCGCGCTGACGCCTAGCGACATCGATGCGTCGATCGAGCTGGTGGCGTCGGGCAAGATCGACGTCTCCGGCTTCGTCACGACCACCTATCCGCTCGATCGCGCCGCCGCCGCCTTCGAAGAATACGAGCGCAATCCCGGCCGTATCCTGCGCATCGTGATCGATTCCGCCGTCGCTTAGAATTCGATGCTGTCCCGAGCGGATCCAAGAAACGGGGCGACCTCGCGGTATCGCCACGATTGATCAAGCTGGCATCAAAACTTCGTATACTCGAATAGCGAGGGAGGTCACGATGGAAGATATTTTCATTCTGAGAGACGACCAGCGCTCCATCCTGGATACTGTTGCACGCTTCGTCGAGGACGAGGTCAGGCCGCGGGCGGCGGAACTCGATGCCAACCAAGACCCGGAAAAGAGTTATTCCTGGGAAATTGTCGAGAAGGCGCACGAGCTCGGCATCCGCACCATGACCCTCGCCGAAAAATGGGGCGGCCTTGGCGCCGACTCGCTGACCACCGCCATGGTCATCGAGGAACTGGGCAAAGGCGATCTCGGCGTCTCCGTCATCATGGCTCAGACCCTGAAAATCGCCCAGATCATGCAGAAGGCCCTTAATGAGGAGCAGCAGGCTCGCGTCCTGCCCGGGTTTGCCGATGATCCGCGCGGTATGCTGGCCATCGGCATCACGGAACCCGATAACGCTTCGAATTATTTCCTTCCCTATCCGACGCAGTTCCGCACGAGCGCTCGGAAAACCACGGGCGGTTGGATCGTCAACGGCATGAAGCACTTCATCTCTAATGGCAATCGGGCAAGCTACTATCTGCTGTTCGTCCAGACCGAAAAGGAAAAGCCGATGGTCGAAGGCACCACTTGCTTCCTAGTGGAACGCGGCCGACCTGGCTTCACCATCGGTCGGGTGCACGATAAGATGGGCGAGCGCCTTGCCAACAACGCCGAGCTCATCTTCCAGGATTGCTTCATTCCGGACAATAATGTGATCGGCAAGGTCGGTAGTGGATTTGGCGTATTGGTCGAATTTTTCCCGCAGTCCAACGCCTATGCCGGCGCTTCCGTTCTCGGCGTCGCCGTCGCCCTATACGAGAAGGCCGTTGCTTGGGCCAAGGTGCGCGTCCAGGGAGGCAAACCGCTGATCGAGCATGACGGCATCCGCGCCCAACTGGCCGAGATGCGTATGCTGATCGATGCCTCGCGGTCCTATATCCATCGCGCCTGCTGGCTTGCGGACCATCAGGAACACCACTGGGACAAGACCCTTGGCGCGCTGCCCAAGGCGATGGCGTCGCAGGCCGCGTGGAAGATCGCCACCTGGTGCCTCGAGATCCACGGTGGCCACGGCTACATGAAGGAGTTCGGGGTCGAGAAATTGGTGCGCGATGCGGCGGCCTTTCTGCACTCGGACGGCGTCAACCGGACGCTTTTTCTCAAGGCGGCCAACTTCATGTTCCCGGCTTGATTCCGGCTTCGGGCCAAGAGGCGCATCCATGAAAGCAATGGTTCTGAAGGGACCGAATACGCCCTTCGAATTGACCGAGGTGCCAGACCCCGCGGCCGGGCCGGGAGAGGCCGTCGCGCGTCTCATCACCTGTGGATCCGGCCTGACTATTCAGCACATCAAGGCCGGACGGACGTCCGCCACCTTCCCACGCATCATCGGCCATGAGATCACGGGCGAGATCGTCGAGGTCGGCGCCGGCGTCACCGGGCTCGCCGTGGGAGATGGGGTCACCGCCTATTATTACCTCAACTGCGGCCATTGCCGCTGGTGTTTGGCCAATTTGGAACCGCTGTGTTCGAATACTGGCGGCAACGTCGGACGGGATTGCGACGGCGGTTATGCCCAGTACATCAAGCTTCCCGCCCATATCTTCATCAGGTTGCCGGAAGGCTTGGATTACAAGGCGCATCCGGCAGAGATCGGCGTGATCACCGATGCGCTCGCTACGCCCTACAAGGTTCTAAGCCGGGCGCGGATCAAGGCTGGCGAGACCGTCGCGGTCTTCGGCGCCGGCGGCGGCGTCGGAATCCATCAGGTAATGATGGCAAAATGGGCGAGGGCCAGGGTGATCGCCGTCGACCGTGCCGTCCACAAGTTCCAGGCCTGCCTTAGGGCAGGTGCCGACGCGGTGGTCGATGCCTCGTCCGGCGATGTGGCGGAGGCGCTGCTCGATCTTACGGATGGTCGAGGTGTCGATGTTGTCGTCGATTACGTCTCCGCTACCGCGACGCTGGAAGCCGGGGCGAAGGCACTCGGCCGCCGCGGGCGCCTCGTAACGCTCGGCGGCGCCGGGCAGCCCTTCCGCGCTTCCGCCAGCGAGATGCTGCTCAAGGAGCAGGAGCTGCTGGGCAGCCGCTACGTCACGCGCCTCGAGATTCTGGAAACACTCGATCTCGTCACCCGGGGCGAGGTCTGGCCGCTCGTCACCGACGTTCGACCGCTGGAAGAGGCCGAGGCGCTGCACCAGCGCGTGGAACGGGGAGAAGTCACCGGGCGGGCCGCCCTGCGCATCGGCTGGCCCGATGAAGCCGATGCCTGATCAGGATCGGCGCTCCTACCCGAATCTCAAGCTCATTCTTGGGCATCTCGGTGAAGGCCTGCCGTTCGCGATGCACCGGCCGAGCCGGGCGCGGTGTTCGTGAGCATGAAGGACGCGGTGCGTGAATGGGCGACATGCGGCGCCGGCCGAGGGCATGGCATCTCGCGGCGGGCCGCCGTAGACAAGGGTAATGTCGTCGGCGCCTTGATCTACATCAACGGACCGCTCGCCCAGGATTGATAGCCTTCGCAACCGTCAATGTCGGTCGCCGTGTCGGGCGGGCGGTCGCGGCAGAGCTTCGGCAGGCCATGTGATTCCGCTCCGGCTGCTGCTCGGCGTGTCGATCGAGGCGCCGACAGGCACGAGAGAGGGTTCCCATGCTGCCGGGTTGCACGCCGTGGCCGGACGATCTGGCCGAGCGATACCGCCGCAGGGGGTATTGGGAGGATATCACTCTCGGTGAAATGCTGAGGCGCTCGGCGCGCGCCCATCCCGACAAGCCGGCTCTCGTCTTCGTCGACCGGCGCATCAGCTATCGCGAGCTCGTCGACATCAGCGACCGCCTGGCCGCTGGCTTCGGCGATGCGGGGCTCGCGTCTCGCGACCGCGTGGTGCTCCACCTCCCCAACATCCCCGAGATCGTCTACGCGTTCCTGGCGCTGGTGACGATCGGTGCGATCCCGGTCATGGCATTGCCGTCCCACCGGCTGACGGAGATGCGTCATCTGGTGAAACGGTCGAAGGCCGTGGGCTACGTCATCCCCGCGACCTTCCGAGATTTCGATTTCCGCCCCATGGCGGATCAGCTTTGCGCCGAGTTCGACGACCTGCACCACGTTTTCGTCGCCGGTTCGGCCAATGCCGGGCAGTCAAGCCTTGACGACACGCTGCGCTCGGGTTCGGCAGATAGTGGCGGGGCGGCGCCACGGCCGGATCCCGGCGATGTCGCGCTCATGCTGCTCTCCGGCGGCACCACCGGTTTACCGAAGCTCATCCCGCGCACGCACAACGACTATGTCTGCAACTGCAAGCTCAGCGGCCGTGTTGCCGGAATGAGCGAGCACACCGTCTTCCTCGCGGTGCTGCCGATCGCGCACAACTACACGCTGGCGTCCCCGGGCATTCTGGCGACGCTGGCCTGCGGCGGCACGGTCGTGATCGCGCCGGGCACGGCCGCCGACGTGGTTCTGCCGCTCATCGAGTGCGAGGGCGTCACCCACATCGCCGCGGCGGTGCCGCTCATCGTCAATTGGCTCAATGATCCGGGGCGCGGCCGGTACGACACCCGGTCGCTCCAGGTCATCCAGAATGGCGGCGCGCGTCTCGCTCCGGAGCTGCGCCGGCGCGTGCGGCAGGAGTTCGGTTGCCGCTTCCAGGAGATCTACGGCACGGGCGAGGGATTGCTCAATATGACCCGGCTCGATGATGACGAGGAACTCGTGCTGTCGAGCTCTGGCGCTCCTGTCTGCGACGACGACGAGATCAGGGTGGTCGACGACGACGGACGGGACCTGCCGGACGGGCGATCGGGAGAGCTGATCTGTCGAGGTCCCTATACCATTCGCGGCTATTACGACGACCCTGACGCCGACGCCAAGGCCTTCACCGCCGATGGCTTCTATCGGATGGGGGACGTCGCTCACAAGATCGGCCGGTACGTCTACACCGAGGGGCGGAAGAAGGACGTGATCAATCGCGGCGGCGAGAAGATCAGCTCGGAGGAGATCGAGAACCTCATCCTCGCCCACGCCAAGGTCGAGAATGTGTGCATCGTGGCGATGTCGGACGAGGTGTATGGCGAGCGCGCCTGTGCCTTCGTCGTGCCGAAGGCCGGCCAGACGATCGGCTTCCGCGAACTCATCGATTTTCTTGCCCGGCAACAGATCGCGAAATTCAAGCTTCCCGAGCGGCTCGAGCTGATCGACGGCTTCCCTCTCAGCCCCGCCGGCAAGATCCTGCGCCGCGAGCTGCGCGCGATCATCGAGCGGAAGCTCGCAGCGGAGCATGCGCAAAGGACGGGGTGACCACCATGCAAATCTCGGCGCTTGTCTGAAGTCGGCATTTGCGAATGATCATCGCGAAAGCACACGCCTGCCTCAGGCAGCGGACTGATTTCGCAGCACCAATGAATTGCGGCCCTTCTGCAGGCTGAGATAGCGCACGCCTTCATGCCTCTTTAGTTCCTCGATCAGGGTCATGAGCGGCAGTGCGCTGTTGAGGTACTGTTTTGGTCGGCCGGCCGCGCGCATGGCTTCGATCTCCTGGTCGCCCTTCATGATGTAGCGCAGCAGGAATTCCTCGTCAGATACGTCCGATCCGCCGAAATTCGTCCGCAAATCTTGGAGCGTGACATTCGACGTCTGCCGCGAGGCAAGCTCAGCCGCTCGTTGCGTGCTCAAGAGTCTGTCCTTCAGATTCTGGTCCATCACGGTATAGCCGGAATCTTCCCCGTAGACGCCCTGGGCGAACAGGATCACTTCGTCGATCACGTGCTTGTAGCGCTCCTTGGTAGCAATATTTATGGCCGCCTGCGTGACGACGAATTGCGACAGCGGCGTGATCATGATGGGGTACCCGAGGTCCTTGCGGACACGCACCGATTCTTCGAGCACTTCGTCCAGCTGGTCCTGCATGCGCATTTCGGCGAGCTGGTGCCTGAGGTTCGAGATGACGCCGCCCGGAACCTGATGAATGTACTGAGCGGAATCGTATTCGAGCGGGGCTCCGATCGGCAGCTCTTCCTGTCTGGCGATCGCCGTCAGCTGCCGGGCGGCCTCTTCGATCAGTCCTTCGTTCACCCGCGCGGAAAAACCCATCAGCCGGGCGTTGCGCACCACGTTGAGCACCGATGGCTGCGAGGAGCCCTGCGCCAGCGGCGGAACCGCCGTGTGCAGCGTCCGAATGCCCAGCTGCAAGGCCTCCAAATAGACGAGCGGAGCAAGACCGGTCGTGCAGTGGGAGTGCAGTTCGATCGGTACGCCGGCGGCGTTCTGCATCATCGCGGGCAACAGGGTCCGGACCCGATCAACGGTCAGCAAGCCGCCTTGGTCCTTCACATAAATCGCGTCCGGCTTGAAGGCGACGAGTTCACGCGTCTTTTGCGCGTAGTAGTCGTCGGTATGGCGAGGCGAGACCGTGTACGAAAGGGCGAGCATGACCTGCACGCCCAGCCCCCTGAATGCCGGAATGATCCAGGGAAACGTCCGTTTGATTTGGTCGACCGTATTCGCGGTCAGCTGGGCACGATTGAATGCTCCGGTCGCGGCGACGCGCGCATAATAAAGCTCGACCATCTCGCGCGGCGGCGGCGGCTCGAACGGGAGAATGAACCCGCCGGCCATGCAGCCTTTGACCGTCCGGGGCATTTTCCGGCCGAGCATCCGCAGCAAGTTCCACGGATCTTCCTTGAGGTCGCGGACGATTTTCTTGAAGTAAATGCCGTTGATCGGAACCTCGATCGCGGCGAACCCGACCTCGTCCATGATCTCGGCCACCGCCTCCATCATGCCGGTGCGCATTCCCGAAGCCCACAAACTCTGGGACCCGTCGCGGAACGTCGTGTCGACGAAATGCACGTTCATGGGCGTTCTCCTCCGCAAGCCTGAGTCGCGCTCAGTACATCTTCACGGCACTATTCTCGTCATCCGCCGCCGAACGTCCCGAATCGCCGGCGGACACGCTCCTCCCGCAAACCGCTAGGGGACGGCTTTTCCCTCAGAGGAGCGTTTGTTTTCGTCCCCGCGGATCGTCGATTGCGCCAACATCTCGGAGACCAGCCGGTCGACGAGACGGGTACTGACGTTGCCCGCGGCAAAGCCTGCGTGCGTCATGACGAAACGCAGGAAGGGCAAGGTGGTTGGGATTCCCTTGATCACGAACTGTTCGAGAGCGCGTCGCATTCTTTCCACCGCTTCCGCCCGGTCGGAGCCATAGACGATGAGCTTGCCGAGCATGGAGTCATAGAAGATTGGAACCGTGTAGCCTGCGTAACAATGGGTATCGAGGCGGATATTCGGTCCCTCCGGCGGGAGCCATGCGATAATTCGACCCGGATACGGCCGAAAATCCTCTTTAGGCGATTCCGCGTTGATACGGCATTCGACGGCGTGACCGCGAAACGTCACGTCGGACTGAACGAAGCGCAGCCGCTCTCCCCGCGCGATGCGAAGCTGTTCCTGAACGAGATCGATCCCGGTGATCATCTCCGTGACGGGATGTTCGACCTGGATTCGCGTGTTCATTTCCAGAAAGAAAAAAGCCTTGGCATCTTGATCGAAGAGAAACTCCACCGTCCCGGCGTTCTCGTATCCGATCTTGCGGCCGAGCGTTAACGCGGCGTCGCGAATCTCCTGCCGCTGCGCAGCCGAGATTCCCGGCGCCGGCGCTTCCTCCACCATCTTTTGATGGCGGCGTTGCAACGAGCAGTCGCGCTCGCCGAGGTGAATGATGTTGCCGAAGCGGTCGCCGAGCACTTGGACCTCGATATGCCGGGCATTTGGAATAAACCGCTCCAGATAAAGCGTATTGTCTCCGAACGCCGAACGCGCCTCGGCCGCGGCAGACGAAAACATTTGCCCGAGATCGCGGTGATCGGCCATGATCTTCATGCCGCGACCGCCGCCTCCCGCCGCGGCCTTCAACATCACCGGAAAGCCGATCCGATCGGCGATCGCCGCCGCTTCCTCGGGCGTGCGCACCTCTTGCGACCCGTTCAACAGGGGAATGCCGCATTCACGGGCGAGCGCACGCGCCTGAAGCTTGTTGCCCATCTCGCGAATCTGTGCCGCGGTCGGTCCGACGAAGGCGAGGTCTGCGGCCGCACAGGCTTCCGCCAGCAGCGGGCTTTCGGCCAGAAAGCCATAGCCCGGATGCACCGCATCTGATCCGGTCCCGCGTGCCGCCGCAACGATCGCATTGACGTTCAGGTAGCTGTCGGTCGCGCGGGCGGGACCGATGCAAACGGTGCGGCCGGCAATGCGCGCCGGGACACTTTCGCGATCGGCATCCGATACCGCGAGAACGGTATCAATTCCGAGCGCCTGACAGGCTCGGATGATGCGAACGGCGATTTCGCCGCGATTTGCGATCAGAACACGCGAGACTGTCATGCGCGAACGCCCTGCGATGCTTGACGTCTATGCGGTCTTGCTCGGCCGAACGTGAAAGAGCACCTCGCCGTATTCGACGAGCTCCGCATCCTGCACGCATATTTCGGTGACGACGCCGCCGATGCCCGCGCGCACGGCGTTAAAGGTCTTCATCACTTCGATGAGACCGACGGTCGTGTCCTCCGTCACCGCCGATCCCACCGATACGAACGGCGGCGCTCCGGGCTCCGGTCGCGCGTAGAACCGGCCGAGCAATGGCGCGACGATGTAGCCGCCGTCACCGCCGGTGGCTTTGTTTCTGCCGCCGTTGTCGGCTACGGCGGTCGGCGGCACGTCCGACGCGTCGGGCGGCGACGTCGAAGCGGTGCTGGCGGTTTGCGGCGCGGCAACGGACGGCGCGACCGCGACCTGTGGCGCAGCAGCCACGATCGGCGGCGGCTGCCCCTTGCCGACCGTCAACTTTACGTCTCCGAACTCGAGCTGAAGAAAATCGAACGTCGAGCGTTCGAGGCTTTCGATGATGAGGCCAATTTGGTGCACCTCGTCATCGGTCAAGGAACGAAAGGCATCGGTCACGCGGTTTCCCCCCTTTGGCGTCTTCGGTTCAGGTTTGCTGTTCGCCTTGTCTCCGCTATCCCGCATCGAACGGCTCCCCGGCGCTCCCGATCAGACGGCAGAACGACTTTGCAGAAATAGCATATCGGAACCTCCCTGGAGATTGACAAAACGAACCTGCCTGCATTTCTTCAACTCGTCGATGAGAGTCAGCAGCGGCAACTCGGCCGTCAAATATTGCTTCGGTCGACCGGTTGTATTTCGGTCGGTCACTGTTGGCCGGCGATCCTGCGGCGGGCTTAGGACGCGGATAGATCAAGGCCCAGGAATTTGGCCGCATTGTGCAACAGGATCTTCGGGCGCACCGTGTCCTTGATCGGCAGCGCGGCGAATTCGCTGAGCCACCGCTCGGGGGTGAGGACCGGAAAATCGGAGCCGAAGAAGACCTTGTCCTGGATGAGCGTGTTGGCGTTTTGCACCACCGACTCGGGAAAGTATTTCGGCGCCCAGCCGGAAAGATCCATGTAGACATTCGCCTTGTGACGCATCACGGCCAACTGCTCGTCGTGCCACGGCCACGCGGGATGCGCCATGATGATGCGCAGTTCGGGATACCAGGCCGCAACCCGGTCGATATAGGGAATCGGCCGGCAGTATTCGAGCAAGAGACCGCCGCCGCCCGCCGTACCTGCGCCGATGGCGGTCGTGCCGGTGTGAAAAATGATCGGCAGATTCAGACGGACGCACGCTTCGTAGATCGGGAAAAATCGCTTGTTCGACGGTTCGAATGCCTGAGTCGCTTGCTGGAATTTCATTCCACGCAACCCCATGTCGGCGCAGCGGCCGACCTCGTCCACCGCCGCCTTGCCTTTCCACGGATCGACGCTGCCGTATCCGATGAAAGTCTTCGGATACTTCTTCATCCATCCGGCCGTTTCCGCGTTGGAGATTTTCAATCCGGTGCGGGTTTCTTGATCCACGTCGAAGATGACCGCCCTCATCTCGAGGCGCTGGTACATCTCCGCCATTTCATCGGGCGTAATTCGCCGGTGTCCGGTAGCGGACGGAACCCCGGCCTTCGCCAGCTGCTGCTTCGCCCGATCACCCGTGTAGATGTGAGCGTGCATGTCGATTGCTTTGAGCATGGTCCTACTCCTGAATCACAGGCGCAGCTCGACTCCTTTGCAAGCGCGCGGCACGTCCCTCTCTCGACAGTCCTCGGCAATTCTCAGCGGAGCCCCGGCGGCTTTTTCGACGGCCGAAGGCGCGGGTCCGGGCGCCACCTCGCGCAGGACGCGTTCTTCGGGCGTCACTTCGATCAGCGCCATGTCTGGAGAAGTAAGGATGGTGCCAGGGGCGGAATCGAAATCAACTGAATTGCCAAGGCTTTCCGCGCTGTTTGGGCTGTGTGACGATTGCTGATACCAACAAAAATACCAACAAAAGGCTGAGCTAGTACCGACTATTGCAAATGCGCGATTCATATCGCCCGCTCCAACCGTCATGGCCGTGCTTGTCACGGCCATCCACGTCTTCTTGGTTCCGTCGCAAGACGTGGATAGCCGGGTCTCGGCCTGCGGCCGGCCCGGCCATGACGTTCAAGAGGGACGTATCACCCATTTACGATTCCAGGTACTAGCAGCGTCGGGTTGCCGCTGGGCAATTATAGCTCCCTCGGTCGGTCATCAGAACCCTGACCCGATCGGCGTTGGATGTCACGGGAGATTGCGCTGAGCGATGTTTCAGGACGCAGACGTGCAAGAAGAAAAACGGGCCGCGAGATCGAAACGTACTAATCGAGCGCGCAATTCAAGATGGTTGCAGGGGCGCAACTCACTCAATACAGTCCAATCGTGCGGATCATATGCTGATGCCAATGCCAGCGACACACGCTCACGGCCCGATTCTGTCGGATTCCGGCGCAGGCAGCTAACTTCGACGTTTGTCTCGGCGTCTGGGTTGCTTTGGCCGGGGGCTGCGAGGCGCCGGATCCGCGGATGACGACGGGTCTGATGCA
>JAGWNF010000016.1 GCA_028871455.1 Alphaproteobacteria bacterium | reverse complement strand
CGAGGCTAAGGCCGATGTGTTCGATTACATCGAGCGCTTCTACAATCCGAAACGCCGGCATTCGACAATCGGATATATGAGCCCTATGGAGTTCGAGATGAAGGCGGGATTAGCTTAAGCGGCTGTCAACCGAACCGGCAGCAGGCCAGGCAGGAGGTTCTGCAGGCTGCTCGTAGCCAGCAAAAAACAGTGGCTCGCGCGCGGCTGGAACAGGCTCTCTGTTCATATCCATACGGTAATTTGGCATTGATTAACCCCCCGTTAAGAGCCGCTTTAGCGGCCTTATTTCTTGCATCATAGCTTGGCGCGACTCGGCTGTCAGCGCAGTCGGTGGGGATATATGGGGTGACATTTCTGCCATGCTTTCTTTAAGCCAGAAATCGCGCGAAGCATCCAACCTGTAACAGTGCCGACAAGTTTGTGGGATTGCCGTGGCACCGGCCACTGCGTTAGGCTCCGCGCCCTGTCGGAGAGGTGCCGGAGCGGTCGATCGGGGCGGTCTCGAAAACCGTTGTGCCCTTTATTGGGTACCGTGGGTTCGAATCCCACCCTCTCCGCCACCCTTCGCGCCAGCGGGACTGCGCGGCGGGTTATGGCCCGAGGTGATGCTTTCCGATCGGCACGACGCTGCTGGCTTGTGGGCCCAACTCGCCTTCGGCCTCGTGGAATACGAAGCGAACCTCGTCGCCTTCCGCGAGGCGGTCGAAGCCGTCGCCGACCACGGCGTTGCGGTGCATGTAAATTTCGCTGCCGTCGTTGTCCCGAATGAACCCGTAGTCGGGAAAGAGCCGAACGACGCGTCCGTGGCTCGGCGTCTCATGGCGCTTCACGTCACCGCGCATGGTGCGGGCGTGATCGGCCAGCTGCCGACGCATCGCATCGAAGGCGTCGCGCACCGCGACGAAAATGTCCTCGTGCGCTTGATGCTCTGGCGGGCTGCGGCGGACAACGATCTCCCGTCCCGGTACCGTCAGCGCGATCGTCAGATGGTAGGTGTTGCCTTGGCGCTGACGCCGCGAGCTGGCCTCGATCACGACCCGGCACGCCACGATGCGACCGAAAAAGTGTTCCAGTTCATCGGCGCGTTCGTGAATGCGGGCCTCGACCGCCGGCGAGGAAGTCATGCCGCGGAATGTGATCTGGATCGGCAGCTGCATGGGCCTTCGGCTAATTGTGAACTGACGGTTACGCTTTTGCGCCGGCTTCGGTCACGCTGTTGGCCTCGACATCTTCGCCTTCGTCGGCTTCATCGGTCTCGTCGGCAAGGTCGTAGCCGAGCCGATCGAGCCCGACTTCGACGGCGTCGCTCAGCACGAGAATTCGGACGAGGTGGTCGACCGCGTCTTCCGCCGCAGTCAGCCGGGCGCGCCGCACGGCCGAATCCCACGATCCCGGCGAGCCCTCGAATCCTGCCATCTCGGCGAGTGCGAGCAGCTCGTAGAGGTCGTCGTTGTTGAGCGTCTCGAGCGCCGCGATCAGCAACCGCTGTGCGGGCGTTACGAACGCCTCCTCCACGCTCTCGTCGCCGGCTTCCCCGGTCTCGGTCTCGGCCTGCACCTCGCTCTCGATGAGATCGGCCGGCTCGACCTCGGATGCGCGATCCAGGATCAGGGTGATTCTTTCGATCGGGATGGTGAGCATGGAAAGCCTCCGCAGTTGGCCAGGCAGCTTGCTCAGGCACGACCTTGACAGGCTAGCGGCAGGCCGGCGGCCGACCTTGATTTGAATCAAGCCGGGCCGAGCGGCCTTCGACCTACGCTGTTTCGCTGATCCATGGCCGTTCGGCGCCTTGGGCTCGGGGGCCGTGAGCTCGGTTGCCGGCAAGATGCGCGGAAGGCGAAAGAGTAGACGATTGGGTGCGGCTTGGATATGACGATCGGACGGCAAGACGAGGTCGTTGCGTTCCTGTCGAGTGCCGCGAGTTATGTCTTACCGGGCGCACTCGTCGAACGGATCGAGACGCACTGCTCGATCGTGTTCGTCGTCGACGATCGTGCGTACAAAATGAAGCGCGCGGTGGCGTTCTCGGCGCTCGACTACAGCACGCTTGAGCGGCGCGAGGCTGTTTGCCGCGCCGAGCTTGCGCTCAACCGGCGCACGGCGCCGGAGCTCTATCTCGGCGTCCGGGCCATTCGCCGGACGCCGCGCGGCGAACTCGCCTTTGCCGACAGCGGCCCGGTCGTCGACTGGGTGGTCGTCATGCGGCGCTTCGACCAGGCGGATCTATTCGATCGTCTGGCCGAGACACGCCACCTGACGCCCGAGCTCATTCGCGCGCTCGCCAATGAAATCGCCGCTTTCCACGAGGCCGCAGAGTGCACGCCCGCCTTCGGCGGCGCGGCCGGCTTGTGCGACGCGATCGAGCGCAATCGCTGCGATCAGTTGACGGTTGAATCCGTGTTGGGCCACGCCGGCATCGAGGCGCTCCACGCGGCGTCGCTGAATGCGCTTGCGCATGTGGCCGAAGGGCTCGATCGCCGGCGCAACGCGGGCAAGGTCCGCCGTTGTCACGGCGATCTGCGGCTTGCCAATATCTGTCTCTTTGACGGTCGGCCGACGCTGTTCGATGCGGTTGAATTCGCCGACCCGATATCCTGCATCGACGTCCTGTTCGATCTTGCCTTCGTGCTGATGGATCTGTACCAGCGCGGCTTCGGCGTACTGGCCAATATTCTGCTCAACCGTTATCTCGACGCCACGGCGAACGACGACGGGCTCGCAGCGCTGCCGCTGATGCTTTCGATCTGCGCCGCGACGCGCGCCTACAGCTTGGCCAGTGGTGCGCAGCGGCGGGCGCGGCAGCGCAACTCGGAGTACTATGCGACTACGGCGCGTTCGCACTTGGCACTCGCCTCGGCGCTGCTCGGGCATGCGGCACCGAGGTTGATCGCAGTCGGCGGCGTGCAGGGCAGCGCGAAGACGGCGCTGACCCATGGTCTTGCGGCAGCGTTCCAGCCGGTGCCGGGTGCACGTGTGTTGCAGGCGAATGTCGCGCTGCGCTCGGTGTTGCGCCTTCCGTTGCAAACGCGGCTGCCGGCAACGGCCGACGAATCGTCAACCGATGCCGCTTATGACCAACTCTGTGGCAAAGCGGCGCAGGTGCTGGACGCCGGATTTACCGCAGTGGTCGATGCGAGTTTCGTTCGGGCCGCACATCGCCGCGCGATCGGCGCAGTGGCGTCGGCAGCCGGGGTGCCCTTCGTCGGTCTTTGGCTGGGACCATTCCAAGATCTTCAAGCTGGCGGTGCCGTGAACGGCGATGCCTGGCACGGATTGCAGACTGGTACGGCACCGGCCAGCATGTTCGCAACCGCACGGATGTTGGCTCTTGGGGCCGTGTAGTGACGACCCTTCGGCGATTATAATCCGTAGGCGCGTCCGGCCGTCGGACTTTACGGCTAGCGCTCGCGAGCCCGGTCCGTCGGCGGGATCGCCGTCGCCTGGCGCAAGATCTCGATAACAGTCTCGTCCTCGACCGGGCGGAAATCGGCATAGAACTGTCCGATCGCCGCGAAATCGTCCGGTGATTCCAGGCACACGATTTCGTCGGCTTCCGCGCGCAATGAATCGAGCGTCGACGACGGCGCGACCGGAACGGCCAGGACGAGTTTTGCAGGTCGGCGCTTGTGAACCGCGCGTAGAGCCGCGCGCATGGTCGCGCCGGTCGCGATGCCGTCATCGACGACGATCGCCGTGCGATCACGAACCCCCGGTCGTGATCCGGCGGCGAAGTACAGTTGCTTGCGGCGATCGATCTCGCGGGTCTGGCGCGCGATCTCCTCGTCGAGATAGGCGCGCGAAACGCCGAGCTCCGTGACCATGTCATCGTCGGTGAAACGCACCGGCGGCTCGCCCTCGGCAAGCGCACCGATCGCCAACTCCGGTGACCAGGGGTGTCCAATCTTGCGAACCAGCACGACATCGAGCGGCGCGTGCAGCCGCATTGCGATCTCGAAACCCACCGGCACGCCTCCGCGCGGCAATGCCAGCACAGTGGGCCGCCTGTCCTTGAACCGTGCCAGCGCGGCGGCGAGGCGCCGCCCCGCGTCGCGGCGATCGGCGAACGGCATCGCGTCACCTCCGCGCCGACGCCGGCATATGGACGAGGAACCATTCGCGGGCGAGATCGGTCACCGTCTCGAGTGCGCCGGATTCTTCGAAAAGATGCGTGGCGTGCGGAACGACCCGCAGCGCACTTTCACCGCCCAGCACCCGTTGCGCACTCCGGTTGAGCGCCAGAACCTCGGTATCGCTGCCGCCGACAATGAGCAGCGTCGGCGCCGTGACCCGCGCCAGCGCATCACCGGCGAGATCGGGCCGGCCGCCACGCGAGACGATGGCGGAGATCCGGTTTCCAGGATGGGCGGCTGCCACGAGTGCGGCAGCGGCGCCCGTGCTGGCGCCGAAATAGCCGATTGGCAGAGCACGCGCGGATTCAAGGGCCTTGGCCCAGTCGGTCACCATCAACAACCGGCTCGCTAGCAGTGCAATGTCGAAGACGTTGGCGCGGTCGTCCGCTTCGCGCTCGGTGAGCAGATCGAACAGCAACGTGGCCAGTGCCGCGCGTCGCAGAGCAGCCGCAACTTGATTGTTCCGCGGACTGTGCCGGCTGCTGCCGCTGCCGCGCGCGAACAGCACAAGTCCGATTGCCGAAGCGGGAAGTCCGAGTATGCCTTCCAGACCCAGCGGTGGAATCGAGGCGGTCTCGATGCGCTCGGTTTTGGCGATCGTCGGCATGGGGCCACGGGCCGCGACGCGGGCTGGCAACCCGTCACCCGTTCCGGCGCGCCGCGGCGATCGCGGCTGCAACGAGCGGCGTCGTGTCCAGGACCCTTAAGCGATTGCGCGCTGATGGTGGAATCGTGGCCGGCAGCGGTATCGAATCGCCGACGACCAGCCCGCCCAATTCGCCGCTCGCGAACAAGTCCGGCGCGCCGCCGGTGAATAGTCCGTGGGTCGCCGCGGCCAAGACTTTTTTGGCGCCTGCCGCCCGGCACGCCTTCGCGGCGCGCACCAAAGTGCCGCCGGTCGCGATCAGATCGTCGAGAATGACGGCCGTTCGGCCCTCGACGGCGCCGACGACCGCGCCGCCGGTCACGACACCACCACCGCGATACTTTTCGACAAAAGCGTTGTCGATGGGTTGACCCGCCCGGCGTTCCAGCGCGCGCCGGAAAAGCTCCACGCGCTTCACGCCGCCAGCGTCGGGCGAGACGATGACGACTTTCTCGGTTCGTGCCAAGTCGGCGAAGTGTTCGGCGAAAAGCTCGGCCGAATCGATGTGGAAAGTGGCGCAGCGAAAGGCGTTTTCAAAGGCGGCGGTATTATGGACTTCGAGTGCGATCACCCGGTCAGCGCGAGCCGCCTCGAACAGTGCCGCTACATAGCGCTGGGTCACGGGATCGTAGGGCTGCGTGCGGCGGTCCTTCCGCGCGTAGCAGAGATAGGGGACGACGGCGGTGACACGCGACGCGCCGTGGTCCGCGAGGGTCGCGAGCAGGAACAGCAGACGACAGAGCTTGTCGTTGACGCTTTGCGTCGCGTCGCTGGATAGCGCATGAACGACGAACACATCGGCGCCTTCGACCGGCATCAACGGGCGAACCTTGTACTCGCCGTCTTCGAACGCGCGCTCTTCGATCGGCGCGAGCGGCACCTCGAGTTGGGCGGCGACGCGCTTGGCGTAATCGACGCTGCCCGAGAGGCTGAACAGGGCGAGAGGTTCGGCGCTCATGACAGCCTGTGCGAATTTCTCTTGAACCAGCAAGCGCGCCACGGCCCGAGGCCGCATTGATATGGGTCAACGGCCGTCGACCATGCCGCGCTCACGAAAAGCCCCGCCTGGCGGGGGCGAGGCAAGTCCCGCGGCTTGTCGAGCTCCTAGGGGGAATAACAGAGCCCGTTCGCCGCGAAGCAAAATCGGTTGTCTGGGCGGCCCCGCCATCGCGTTTCACGCCAGACCCGGCGCGGTCCGCTTCTCCACCCCAAAGCTTCCGCCGGGGGCGCTCGAAGCGAACCGCTGACGGGCCCGTCGCGACACTTCGTCGAGAGCAGGGCCGACCACCGAATGAGCCGCGTCCGAAATCGGACGTTTCATCTACCGGCGTCGTATGCCCCCTCTGTGTCGCGGCTAATTACCACCATGTCAGCCACGGATACAGACGCCTTGATTCAGATCAAGGCAGCCGGCCCGCGTTGGCGGATGCTTTTGCATTTCCGGTAGGAGGGTGACATGCCGGACGATCTCAAGGCCCAGGAATCCAAGGCAACGGCCTGGAGTGGCACGTGGAGCGCAGGATTCGAGCCGATCTATGCGATGAACCGTCGCGCCTTCGAATGTTGGGCGCACGGCATGGCCAAGCTGTCGCACGATATGGCGCAGTTCATGCAATCGCGACTGCTCGAGGATTCCGTGATGTGGGACAAGCTGGCGACTTGCCGCGATGTCACGGACGCGGTCGACTGCGAAACCCGCTTCATCGCCAAGGCCAGCGCCGACTACAGCGAGGCCGCGCAGAAATTTTTGCGGCTGCTGTTCGAGGTCGCGAACAACTGCAACACCGGCCTTCGCCACGCGCCGAATACGGGTGAATAGGCGGCCGAGCCGCGGCACGGCCGAGTTGTAAATTGTAAACAGGAGGGTTCGATGAAGGAACTTCGCTGCAAGGATTTGAAAAAGGGTTGCGGCTTCGTCGCGCGCGGCCGGACGACGCAGTCGGTCATGTCCAAGACCGCCAAGCATGCCAAGGCGGCGCACGGCATCGAGAAGATGACCGCGACATTGACCCGCAAGGCACGCGCGGCCGTTCACACCGTCTGATCCGGCGCTTCGCAGTTCCGGCAGCGGCCGTTCGGCCGATGTCGCGCGGCCCTAGCGCGCAACTCAACCTGCCCAGCGAGATTGGCAGGTAGTCGACGCGAATGGTCTGCGCATGCCGGAGCTCGAGACCCTGGAAGACCTGCGCCGCAGCCTCGCCCATTACGGCGAGATGGCGGCCGTGGTCGTGTTTTCCGGCGAGCATCGGACGGTATGGTCTTTTGCCGCGCTCGCGGAGCTGGCGGCGTGCCTCGGCGCCGGGGTGGCACGTCACGGCGTTCGACGAGGCGAGAGCGTCGGCCTGATCGCACCCAATAGCGCGGCCTGGATCGCGGCGTTTTGGGGTGTGGTCGCAGCGGGCGGTATCGCAGCGCCGATTGATCCGCAGACTGACGATAGCGATCTGGGGCCGATGATTGCGACTGCGGACTGTCGGCTCATATTCACGACGGCGGTAAATGCGGCGCGCCTGGCGGTCTTGGCGCCGGCCTGCCGCATCGTGCTGCTGGACCGCGAGGTGGACGGCATGGATGGCATCGCGTGGCGAAGTCTGCTCGCACCATTGGCCGAAGCGGCACCGGCGGCCAAGCCGGACGACGTCGCGGTCATTGCATTCACCTCCGGCACCACCGGCACGCCCAAAGCGGTGCCGCTGACGCACGCTAATCTGCTGACCAATATCCGCGCCTTGTGCGCGATCCATATCGTCGGCCTGCGCGACCGCGCGCTGCTGCCGCTGCCGCTCTATCACGTCTATCCGCTTGCTATCGGCATGATGACGCCGTTTGCGCTCGGCTGCGGCGTTGTCCTGCCAGCGGGATCAAGCGGTCCCGAGCTGATCGCGGCCATGCGTGACGGTCGCGTAACCGCGCTGGTCGGCGTGCCGCGGCTTTATACGGCGCTGTTCGAGCACGTGCAGCGCGGATTGGCAGCGCAACCGCGCTCGATCGCGACCCTGCTACGGGCCGGCACCGCGCTGTCGCGTTGGGCCTGGCGCCGCGGCGCGACGTGGCCGGGTCGCGTTCTCCTGTGGCCGATCCGGCGCCAGGTGGCGGCGCGCCTGCGGCTTCTGGTCAGCGGCGGTGCCGCCATCGCCGCCGAGATCGAAGAGGCGCTCGACGCAATGGGTTGGGAGATGCTCACAGGTTATGGCTTGGTCGAGACCTCGTCGATGCTCAGTTTCAATCCGCCGGGCGCGGCGCTCCCGGGTTCTGCCGGCCGCGCGGTTCCCGGCATCGATATCCGGATCGCCGAACCCGGCGCCGAGGGCGTTGGCGAGGTCGAGGTCCGCGGTCCGTCGCTGTTCGCGGGCTATCGCGGCGATCCTGGCAAGACGCGTGAGGCTTTCACGTCCGATGGCTGGTTTCGCACCGGCGATCTCGGCACGCTCGACCATCGTGGCTATCTTCACATTGCCGCGCGCAAGACCGAAACCATCGTGCTGGCCGGCGGCAAGAAGCTCTTTCCCGAACCCTTTGAGGACATCTATGCAACCGCGCCTCTGGTTCGCGAAGTGGCGCTGCTCGGTATCAATGGCGCGCTAGTTGCGCTGGTCGTGCCCGATCTCGCGGCCGCACGCGAAGCCGGCGCGCTGCGACTCGGCAACGCCTTGCGCGATGGCCTGATAACCAAGGCCAGGGCGCTGCCGAGCCATGCGCGGCTATCGGGTTTCGCCATCGCGCATCAGGCACTGCCACGCACGCAGCTCGGCAAGATTCGCCGGCACCTACTGCCGGCGCTTTACGAGGCGGCGCGACGGCACAAAGCCGAACCCGGTACCGCGGAGCCGTCGGCGCAAGACCGTACCTTGCTCGAGCAGCCGGCCGCTGCCGCGGCTTGGCGCTGGCTGGCGCAACGCTTTCCCGACCGAGGGCTGAGCTTTGATACCAGCCTCCAGCTCGACCTCGCCGTCGATTCGCTTGGCTGGGTCGAGCTCAGCCTGGCGCTCGAGCGTGACCTCGGCGCCGTGCTGCGCGAGCAGGAGATCGCGCGGATCGTCAGTGTGCGCGATTTGCTGCACGCCGTCATCGACGCCAAACGGCTCGCACAGGGCACGACGTCGGCGGCCGACGATGCGCGGCGCTTCGCGTCGTTCGGACCGTTCCTAGGCGCGCTGCGCGCCGTGGGCGAGGCGCTGATCGATGCCACCATGCGCACAGCGTTTCGCCTCCGTGTCGATGGCCTTGAACGGCTACCGCCCGAAGGTCCGATCCTATTCTGCGCCAATCACGTGAGCTATCTCGATCCCTTCGCGCTGGGAAGCGCGTTGCCGCGCGCACGCCTGCGTCGGACCTTTTGGGGTGGCTGGACCGGCGTCGTCTTCAACACGCGCCCGCGCCGGTTTTTCAGCAGGCTTGCGCGGGTCATCCCAGTTGATCCTGATCGGGCGGCAGCATCGAGCATCGCCGCCGGCCGTCTCGCGCTTGCGCGCGGCTGGAACCTCGTGTGGTTTCCCGAAGGAGGTCGCAGCCCGGACGGTACGCTACAACATTTTCTACCCGGCATCGGCGCACTGGTCGCGGATCGCGCGGTGCCGATCGTACCGGTCTATATCGCCGGCAGTTTTGCGGCTTGGCCGGCAACGCGGCGATTGCCGCGGTTCCGGCCGATCACCGTGCGCGTTGGTGCGCCGGTAGCCCTGCCGGCGGCTGCCGCGGGCGCTGCGCCGCGCCAGCGCGAGGAGCAGATCGCCGCCGCCGTGCAGGCCGCAGTCGCGGCGCTGGCGCGGTGAACTGCTTAGCCGAGGGATTGCGCCGTCCGGCGGTCGACTTCCGCGGTGAGCCCAACCAGTGCATCTCCGATCTGCACCGGATAAGTGGCACCGATATCCAAGCGGCGCAACGACTCGGGTAGCGCCGCCAGGTTGCCGGCCGCGTTGGCGCGAATGTTGTCGAGGTTTGGGCGAGCATGCGGCTGACCGCCACGCATGATGGATCCGAGCAGCGGCATGCCGGGAGCGTCGTCATCCGTCAGCGACAGGACATCGTCTTGCATTCTTCCGTTGCGATCGAAGCAGCGCCAGACTTGTTTGCGGCCGGGCCATGTTGCCTTATCGGCCGAGCGCTTGCGCCGCGCAACGCCGGCATACTCTTGGAGCTTGTAGGCGCAGTCGAGCGCCGGCACGTCCGACGAGGTCGTCAGACTCGTGCCGACACCGAAACCGACGATCGGCGCACCGGCTGCCAGCATCGACTGGATCTTGTCCTCGTCGAGACCGCCGCTGGCGAAGATTGCCGTCCGCGTCAAGCCGGCTTCGTCGAGAATCTGGCGCACGCGCTTGGCTTGCGCCGCGAGGTCGCCGCTGTCGATGCGGACGGCGTCGATCGTGATACCCGACGCGCGCAGGCGCGGCGCCAGCTTGACGACATTCCGGGCCACGGTTTCGGTGTCGTAGGTGTCAATCAGCAGCGTCAGGTTCTTCGGCCGCGAGCGGGCAAAATTCTCAAACGCCTTGGTCTCGTCGTCGTGCGCCTGCACGAAGGAGTGTGCCATGGTGCCGAAGGCTGGAATGCCATAGACGCGCTCGGCCAGCACGGTGGCACTGCCGGTGAAACCTGCGACATAACTGGCGCGGGCTGCCCAAAGTCCGGCCTCGGCGCCATGGGCGCGGCGCAGGCCGAAATCGACCATGAGCCTGTCCGGCGCCGCAAGCACCAGCCGCGCTGCTTTCGACGCAATCGTCGTCTGGAAGTGCAGAATATTGATGAGGCGCGTTTCGAAAAACTGTGCCTGGGACAGAGGCGCCGTCACGCGGAGGATCGGCTCGTCGGCGAAAAAGATCGTGCCTTCAGGCATAGCATCGACGTCGCCGGTGAACCGAAAGGCCGCGAGATAGTCCACGAAGGATTTCGAAAAGCGCCCGCTGCGTGCGAGCCAGTCAAGCTCGGCGGGCGAAAACCGCAACTCCATCAAGAAGTCGAGTGCCTGCTCCAGACCGGCGGCCATCAAGAAGCCGCGGCGCGGCGGTAGGGTGCGGAAGAACAGCTCGAAGACTGCCGTGTGCGTCTCGCCGTGATCCAGGTATGCCTGCATCATGTTGAGCTGATAAAGATCAGTGAGCAGTGCGCTGGTCACGTCGCCTCGCTCGGCACGCGCGCAACCGAGCGGAACACGACCTTTTTGTGGGCCATCGCGTGCTATCCCGTTGTGCTAGTTGCAGCCGGTCGGAATCCCGCCGTTACGAATGATGGTCGCGATGCCGAATCACATTGACGTGGATCAAGGCCGGCAACGCTCTACTGGCCAGCGGTCAGTCGGCCATCCATGCCGGGCTCGGACGGTTCCGGCTAGCGCTAGCCGGCGCGCCCGGCTATGCCCGCGGGCCGGCTTTGGGTCCACCAATGCCAGCTCACGTTGGCTGATTTCCTGGTTGAGATCCACGACACGCACCATCCGATCGCCTCCAGCCTCTATTACGACTATCAGAAGCCCGAGGCGCGCCGCCGCGCCGAGGATTTCCGCGAGAACCGGCTACCCAAATATCTGGCCTATTTCGAGAACCTGCTGCCGAGCGGATCGCGCGGCGGCCTGGCCGGTGCGCGGCTCTGCTACGCCGATCTGTCACTCTTCCAGGTTGTCGAGGGCTTGGGCTATGCGTTGCCAAAAGCCATGGCGAAGACCAAGTCCCGTTATCTGAAACTGCACGCGCTGCACAATCGCGTCGCTGCGCGGCCGCGCATCAAAGCCTATCTCGCTTCCGAGCGCCGCATTCCGTTCAATGAACAAGGCATTTTCCGCCACTATCCCGAGCTCGACATATAATGTGCCGAGCCTTGATGGTTTCGGCGCTTCAGCCTAGACGGACCAGCAACCTGCCGATCGCGCGGCCAGCCTCCATGCGCTCATGCGCTTCGGCAATGTGTTCGAGCGGAAAAACTTCGGCGATCTGGTGCTTTAGCTTGCTAGCAGCGATCAGCCGGTTGATATCGCGCGCCGTATGTTCGTGCGCCGATTGTGGCACCTCGTAGATCAGGACGAAGTGCACCGTCAGATTCTTCATCAGCATCGTCGTGATAGGCGCCGCCGGATCAGGCACGGCGTCGCTGGAATACGTCGCAATAACGCCGCCGTTCTTCAGCAGGGCGACATCAGTGATCACATTCTTGCCGAAGGCGATCTCGACTACACGATCCAGCGGTGTCTTGACCTTGAGCAGGGCAGTAATGCGCTCGACGACGTTTCATTCCGTGTAATCGATCACCGCATCGACCCCGGTCGTCTTGGCGCGCGCGGCGGTTTCCGGCCGTCCGACGGTGGCGATTACGGCGCGCGCACCGTCGAGCCTGGCGATCTGGACGGCGTAAAAGCCGACCCCGCCGGCACCGCCCTGGATCAGGATCGCTTTGCCAGCGATGTCACCGTCGACGTCGACGGCAAGTATGCCACGGCCGCAATGTTCCGGCGCGTTCCAGGACCCTCGTCTTTAGCGGCCGGATTGCGTACAACAGGCGCCGCCATGGAGGCTCTTGCCGCTCTTACCACCCGCGTCTCGCCGGCGGCGCTTGATCTGCCCGGTCCCTCCGCCCGCGAACTCGAGACCATCCTTCAGGCTGCAATCGCTGCTCCTGACCACGGCCGGATGAAACCCTGGCGCTTCATCCTGATCGAGGGACCGGCGCGCGAGAAGCTCGGCGCGCTGATGGCAGAGTCGCTGCAGCGTCGGGAGCCCGCCGTGCCGGCCGGAAAGCTCGAGGCTGAACGCAAGAAGGCGTTGCGCGCGCCACTTATTGTCGTTGTCGCCGCGGCAGTTCAGCCGAGTGGTAAAGTCCCCGAGATCGAGCAGGTGGTCGCTGTGGGCGCGGCCGCGCAGAACATGCTGGTCGCGGCGCACGCTCTGGGCTTCGGCGGCTTCTGGCGTACTGGGGCGGTCGCCTACGACGCCGCTGTCAAGCGGGCGCTGGGTCTCGCCGATGGCGATGTGATCGTCGGCTTCCTCTATCTCGGCACGACAAAGACGCCGGGCCAACCGCGCCAGAACGACGCCGCATTGGTCACCCGCCGCTGGCCGGGCTGACGGCGTCGCTGCGACCGTCACCTGCAACTCATTCGCAGTGCCTGCGGAACCTGATCTGGATCAATGCCGCTGGCCGCGGCGGGAAAAATAGTTTCAGCATCATGATGACCTTCGACGATGACCGCGAACGCGCCTTCGAGCGCAAGTTCGCGCTTGACCAGGAGCTGGCTTTCAAGGTCGCCGCACGCCGCAACGCGCTGTTGGGCCGTTGGGCGGCGGCCCGCATCGGGCTCCACGATGTCGCGGCCGAGGCGTACGTTGCGACCCTCATCGAGAACGACATCGTCCATATCGATCCGCAGGCCGTCGTGAGGCGCGTCTTGGACGATCTGCTGGCCCGTGGAACGCCGATTTCTCGAGAAGAACTTGATGCAGTGGTTACCCGACTGACTGCCCGAGCCCGGGCCGAAATCGTCCGCGGCGCCTTGCGTTAAGCCGCCGCAAAACGGGCTTTCAAGGTGGATACGTAGAATCCCTTAGGTACATCACCGAATTTCGTGGTCCGACCGACGCAGCTATTCCTTCTCCCGTCATCGAAGGACCGCAAGGCCTGTGGTCCGGTCTCTGGGAGGTCCCCCGCCATGTCGCTCGCGCTTGCCACCCGCCACAGCACCCGTCCTACCGCCGTCGTACATCCGTTGACGCGCATCAATGCCTGCCATGCATGTCCCGGCCGCGACAGCATCTGCGCTGCAGTCCGAGCCAGCGAACTCGACCGCCTCGCCGCGATGCGAACCTCCCAGACGGTTGCCCCTGGCACGACTTTCGTCGACGAAGGTGCGCCCGCCCTGCATGTTTTCACCGTCACGGACGGCATCGTGAAGCTGTTCAAGTTGCTGTCGGACGGCCGGCGGCAGATCGTCGGCTTCTTGGTCGCTGGTGACATCTTCGGCTTCGCGCCCGGCGAAAAATATACGGTCAGTGCCGAGGCGGTCTCGGCGGTAACGCTCTGCCGGTTCCCGCGCCGTCAGCTCGAGCGCGCCTTCAGCGAATTCCCGGGCGTCGAGCGCCAACTTCTGGACGTCATCAGCCGCGAGCTTGCCGCCGCGCAGGACCAGATGCTTCTGCTCGGCCGCAAGACCGCCCATGAACGCTTGGCTTCGTTCCTGCTGTCGCTATCGCGTCGGCAGGGAAATGACGGTGGCTTGATCGATCTGCCGATGACGCGCACCGACATCGCGGATTATCTCGGCCTGACGATGGAAACCGTGAGCCGCGTTTTCACGGTGCTCAAGGGCAGCGGCTGCATCGCCGCCAACTGCGCGGGCAAGGTTCAGGTTCTTGATGCCGATGCGCTCGCGGAGCTTGCCGAAGGTGCGACCGAGGACGACGCCTAAACAAAGGCGGCGGTCTCGTGATGCAAGGCAAACGCATGATTTACCTGGTGGATGACGACGATGCCGTGCGCGATTCGCTCGCCTTTCTGCTCGAATCGCACGGCTTCGACGTGTCGGCGTTTGCCTCGGTCGCGGAGTTCGAGCGCGCCTACGCACCGGACGGCAAGGGGTGTCTGATTCTCGACCATCATCTGCCGGGCGTCAGCGGTCTCGAATACCTAGCGTCGCCGGAAGGTGCGGCGCTCCGCATCCCGGTGATCGTCATCACCGGCGGCGCGGATCCGAATGTCAGCGCCCGCGCCCGCTCTCTCGGCGTTGCTGCGTTCCTGGAGAAGCCTATCACCGAGGCGCCGTTGCTCGCGGCGATCGAGAACGCACTGGCGGCTTGACGCAGGTCAATGCCCACTGCCGCAACGCGGGCAAGGCTAACTCAGCGCTTGATCGCAAGGAGGGCCCCGTGAACGCGGCATCGCTCGACAAGATCATCATTTTCATCCTTCGCATCTTCGTTGGATGGACATTTCTCTATGCCGGCACTTGGCAGATCTGGGAGCATTACAGCGCGGCAGGGTTCCTCGGCCACGTCGTGACATTCCACAACTTCTTCGCCGTCTTCGCCATGCCGGCGGCGCTTCCGTTCACCGATTTCATGATGAAATGGGGTCACCTGCTGATCGGCTTGTCGCTGGTCTCCGGCCTGCTGGTGCGGGTCAGTGGTCCATTCGGCGTGTTGTTGATGGTCACGTACTACTTCGCACACATGCAGTGGCCGTTCATCGAAAATCATCTCAGTTTCCTCGTCGACTTCCATCTCGTCTACGCGACCGTGCTCGTCTACCTGATCGCGCACAACGCCGGGCACGTGTGGGGATTCGACGGCTTGCTCGAGCACCTGCACCCGATCGAGCGTCATCCGACGCTGCGGCCGTTGGTCGGCTGAGACGACCATGTCAACCGGAGAAGTCGCTTACCTGATCCTGGTTGTCGGTGCGGTGCTCGCGTTCATGGCGGTGCTCGCTTGGCAGTCGGGGCGCAATCCCTGAGCGAACGGAGGAGGCTCGACATGACGACCACCATTCTCGCCGCCGTCAGCGGCGGCACCGCCAGCGCCGGCGCCGTTGAGATCGGTTGTCGTCTCGCCAAGCGCTTCGATGCCCACATCGAGGGCTTCCACGTTATGCCCGACCCGCGGCAGTTTATCATGGCGGCGGGCTTCGACGTGCCCATCACCGCCGATCTGGTCGATCGGCTGATCGAAGACAGCAAACAAGTCGCCGCCAGGGCCAAGGCTGGTTTCGAACAGACGGCGGCCCGCAACGGCCTCCCGCTTGGCAATGCTGGCGGCAAGAACGCGCCTTCGGCGCGCTGGTGCGAGAAGACCGGTTATGCGCCGATGGCCGTTGCCGAGCGCGGACGTTTCTTCGATTTGGTGGTGCTCGGTCGCTCGGATCGCGTCGTAGACCAGCCGCATACCGACGCCATTGAGCAGACGCTGATACGCTCCGGCCGGCCCGTCCTGCTGGCGCCAGCCAAGATACCGGCCGCGCTTGGTGATGCCGTCGCGGTCGGTTGGGATGGCTCCGCTTCCGCGGTGCACGCGCTTGCGGGCACGCTAAAGCTGCTGTCAACGGCGCGACGGGTCGTCGTGATTACCGTTAGCAAGACCAACGGCGCCGCCGACGGGACGGCCGTCGTCGATTATCTTTCCTGGCATGGTATTGCCGCCCAGCTCCGGCAGGTCCAGTCGGCCCAAGGCGTCGGCGCGGGCGAGCTGCTGCTTGCCACCGCGCGCGAGGAAGATGCCGACCTGCTGGTCATGGGCGGCTACGGCCATGCGCCGTGGCGCGAAGTGTTGTTCGGCGGCGCGACCCGGCAAATCGTCGCCAACAGCCTATTGCCGGTGCTCCTGGCCCACTGAGCATCCGGTGCATGCTCCGGAGCGTGCGGGCTGAGCCGCCACGGCCGGCAGGCCTATTTTGCCGGATCGAAGCCGACGGCAAGCGCCATGCGTACCAGTTCGGAGAGGCTGCGCGCCGCCATCTTCTCCATGACCCGCGCGCGGTGAATCTCGACGGTGCGCGGACTGATACCGAGATTGTAGGCGGTAACCTTGTTCGGATTGCCGGCAACCATCTGCAGCATGACGTCGTGCTCACGCGGCGTAAGCTCGGCGATGCGTTTGGCGATTACGGGGTCGCCTGTAGGCATTGCGGCGGGTGTCGCCAGCGCCGCACGGATGCTCTCGAGCATCACTTCGTCCGAGAACGGCTTCTCGATGAAATCGACTGCGCCGGCCTTCATCGCGCGCACCGCGACTGGCACGTCGGCCTGACCAGTCATCACGATCACCGGCAACTTCAACCCGAGCCGTGCCAGCTCTTCCTGCAACTGCAGGCCGGTCATCTCCGGCATATGGACGTCGAGGAGCAGGCAGGCGCGCGGCGGAAAGGGTGGCCGAGCCAGGAATTCGCGGCATGCGGCAAACGTCTCGGCCTTGTAACCGGCGCTTTCGATCAGCATGCCGAGCGAATCGCGGACCGCCGCGTCGTCGTCGAGGATGAAGACGGTTGCGCCGTCGGTCATACGGCTCTTCAATTGTCGAGTGGCAGGGCGAGGGCGAAGACAGTACCGCCGCCGCCACGAGGTGCGGCCCAGATGCGCCCGCCATGCGCCTCGATGATCGAGCGGCAGATCGACAGACCGACGCCCATGCCGCGTGCCTTGGTGGTGACAAAAGGCTGGAACAGATTCTGCGCGACGTCAGGCGCGAGGCCCGGACCCGTATCAGTCACGGTGATCGTCACCAGGCCCTCGTCGGCCGCGGCTTCAACGGTCAGAACGCGTTCGTCGCTCGATTCCATCGCCTCTAGGGCATTACGGATCAGATTGAGCAAAACCTGCTGGATTTGCACCTTGTCGACTAGGACCGGCGGCAGATCCGATCGTAGCAGCAGCCGTGTCGTGACGCCCGCGCTTTTGGCGCCGACCAGCGCCAGCGCCGCCGCCTCTTCGACGAGCGCATTGACGTTTTCCTCCCGACGCTCGGTCTCGCCGCGGGCGACGAATTCGCGTAGGCGCCGGATGACTTGGCCGGCGCGCTCGGCTTGCGCCGCCGCCTTCTCCATCGCCTCGCCGACGCGCGGCGGTGCGCTGGCTGTCGCCTGGAGCAACCGCCGCGCCGCTTGAAGATAATTGACGATGGCGGCCAACGGCTGATTGAGTTCGTGTGCCAGGGCCGCACCCATCTGGCCAAGCTCACCCAACCGCGCGACGTGCATCAGCTCGGCCTGCAACTGCTCGATGCGGCGCTCGGAGCGCTCGCGCTCGGTTAGATCTTTGACGAAGCCGGTGAAAAGCCGCGTCTCGCCCACCATCGCCTCGCCGACCGAGAGCTCCATCGGAAAGGTGGTGCCGTCCTTGCGCTGACCCGTCACCACGCGACCGATGCCGATGATGCGGCGCTCACCGGTGGTGAGGTAGCGGTTGATGTAGGCGTCATGCTGCTCGTGATAAGGCGATGGCATCAGGATCTTCACGTTCTGCCCGATTGCCTCGCTCGCGGTATAGCCGAATGTGATCTCTGCCGACGGGCTGAAAGATTCGATGTTGCCCCGCTCGTTGATCACGATCATGGCGTCGGGCACGGCGTCAAGAATGCTCTTGAGGCGCGCAGCACTGTCTCGCTGTTCGATTGCCGCTTGTTGCCGCGGCCGCAAATCCTCGACGATGGCGATCCGATACGGTTGCCGGCCGCGCGTCAGCGACACTGTGGCGCGGGCGGGAATCGTCATGCCGTTCCGATGGCGATAGCGCTTCTCGAGCGTGTAGCTCGCAATCTCGCCGGACTTCAGGCGGCCGAACTCCCGCCGATCGGCGGCAAGATCGTCTGGATGGGTGATCTCGTCGATCGTCTTGGCCCGGAGTTCTTCGCGGTCGTATCCGAGCATCGCGCAGAAGCTCTTGTTGGCCTCCAGCAAATGGCCGGTGACCGTGCTCCAATTCATGCCGATGGCCGCCGCTTCAAACAGCAGGCGGTAGGGGTCGTCAGGCGCCACCGGCCCGGCCGTGATTTTGGACGTTTTCTGGTCCATGGCTCCCCGAATAGCGCTCAAAAGTGGCAACTCAGGCTGCGAAGATCAAGCGACGGTGGAAAAAGCGCCGGAACAGTCCGTTTCCCTCAGGATAAGTACAACCCCGGATCGTTGGCTCAGTTTTTGCTTGTTATGGTCTGACCTTCGTTTTCAGGGGTCGAAACTTGGCTATCCAGGGGATTTGGTCGTGCTTGTAACCGGATTGCTCTTTCTCGCGATTGTTGTCGGTGTTGCCGGACTTACATATGACAGCATGTCCGGCGCGTCCGAGGAAGATCGCGGGTCGCCGCCAAGCTGGTATTGATCGTCGTTGCGCCGGCCGCTTAGCCGAGCCATTCGGCGCGCGGAATCGCACGATAGGCGTCGCGTAGCGCCTGCGACCAACTGTCGCGAATCATGCGAAAATATGGATCGTCGTCGCCGATGCGGCGCGTCACGGCGGGTCGCAGTTCATCGCGATGATAGACCAGCAGGTCGATCGGCATGCCGACTGTCAAGTTGCTCCGCAAGGTCGAGTCCATCGACACCAGGACGAGCTTCACGCCATCACGCGGATCGGTGTCATAAGCCAGAGCGCGATCGAGGATGGGCTTGCCATATTTCGTTTCACCGATCTGCAGAAACGGGGTGTCCGGCGTTGCCTCGATGAAATTGCCGGCGGCGTAGATTTGGAACAGCCGCATGCTGCGGCCCTTGATCTGACCGCCGAGCAGCAGCGACACCTCGAATTTGACGCTCTGCGCTTCGAGGGTTGGACCATCGTTGACGTAGACTCGCCGCACGGCCTCGCCGACGAGCTGAGCGGCGCGGAACATGCTGTTCGCGGTGTAAAGGTTTTCGACGCGACCTCCCGTGTCAATGCCCTCATGAAGCAGATTGACAACCGCCTGCGATACCGCGAGGTTGCCGGACGTCATCAGCGCCATGAAGCGCTCGTCGGGAATCGCGTAGAGATGCATCTTGGAAAATGTCGCGATGTTGTCGACGCCGGCATTGGTGCGGGTGTCGGCCAGCATCACCAATCCGTCCTTGAGGCAAAGCGCCACGCAATACGTCATCGCCCGATTTCTCCCAGTCGCAATCCTATTGTTGGGTCGACATCACCTGCACGCTGACGCCGAGGCGCTCTTCGGCTGCGCCGCGCCGAACGCCGCGGATCGGTGCCGCCGACCAGTAATCGAGCCCGATGGCGGTGCGGATATAGGCCTCGGTCGGTCGCGTGCGGTTCGCGGCGTCGAAACCGATCCAGCCGTGACCGGCGACGTAGGCTTCGGCCCAAGCGTGGCTGGCCTCGATCGGCGCGGCTTCGCCGGTCCAGAGATAGCCGCCCACATAGCGCGCCGGGATGCCGAGCGTTCGGCTCGCCGCAATGAAGAGATGGGCATGGTCCTGGCAGACGCCGGCGCCGACGCGCAGCGCCTCCGCCGCGGTAGTCATCGTCGTCGTAACGCCGGTACGGTAATCGACGCGCCGCCGCACCGCTTCCATCAGTGCCGTCAGACGATCGACCGGCAGTAGCCGGTCGCCGATCTCGGCGGCGAAGGCGGCGATCTCGGGCACGATCGCGGTTAGCGGGGTCATGCGCAGGTAAAATCCGGTTGGCAGCGTCTCAATTGCGCCGCGCACCACGCCGTCGCCCGGCCGGGTTTCGACCTCACCCTCGACCGTGACGACCGTGAAGTCGTGCGGCCGGTTCACCGCGTGGCAGTGCGTAAGGTTGCCGAATCCATCCACGAACGACGGCAGCTCGCTGCGGCCCTCGCCGCGGACACGCCACGACAATACCGCCATGCCGTCGTTGCTCCGCGGCGCGAGCCGCAGGGTCTGGATCGCATAGGCGATAGGCTGCGAGTAGCGGTATTCCGTCCGATGCTGCACCGTGAGTCGCATCGTACCGCCTAGTTCAGATAGAGCTTGCCGACCTCGGCGCCGAGCAGCGCCGAGCGGTCGATGAAGTCGGCCAGGAACTCATGCAGGCCGGACTGGAAGATCTTCTGGATGCGGCCATAGCGCAGCTGGGCATAGGTTTCGCCGGCGAGCCGATGGCACTCGCCGCGCTTGCCGCCATAGGCCTCGGCGAGCAGGTCGAGATGCCGAGCGATCTGATCAAAGCAGCTGAGTAACGAGCGCGGCATCTCCGGCCGCAGGATGAGGAGTTCGGCGATCAGCCACGGTTGCAGCCGGTCGTGATAGACCCAGTGATAGCTGCGCAGGGCCGAGACCGAGCGCAGAATCGACTGCCATTGGAAATAGTCGAGCGCACCGCCGACACCCTCGTCTTGTGGCAGGAGGACGTAGTATTTGACGTCGAGGATGCGCGCTGTGTTATCGGCACGCTCGAGGAACGTTCCAAGACGCGTGAAGTAGAACGCGTCGTTGCGCAGCATCGTACTGCCATAGGCGCCGGAGAAGAGCTGTGAGCGCTCCTTGACCCAATCAAGAAATGTCGGGACCTTATCGGGATCCGAGAGTTGTGCGGCGAATTCGCGTGTCGTCAGCCAGGTCTCATTGAGGGCGTTCCACATGTCGACCGTGAGCGCCGTGCGCACCGCCCGCGCATTACGCCGCGCCGTCTCGAAACAAGACAGAACACTCGATGGGTTGTCGGGGTCGCGCACCAGGTAGTCGAGCACTGCATCAGACGCGGGCTCCGAGTACTTGTGAAAAAAGCCGCGATCGCAGCCAGTGGCGATCAGCGTGGAAAGCCATTCATCGCCCGACGCGCCTAGCGATTGCGCGACACTCGCGACGCGGCGGCCGACGGTTACCATGCGCGCGACGTTCTCGGCGCGTTCCATGTAGCGCGCCAGCCAGAACAGGCTTTCGGCGGTACGGCTCAGCATGGGCGTCAGGTTTCGGGCAGGCGTTCGAGCACCCAGGTGTCCTTGGTGCCGCCGCCCTGGCTGGAATTGACGACCAGCGAGCCGCTTTTGAGTGCGACCCGCGTCAGGCCGCCGGGCACGATGCGGACTTCTCGCCCCGAGAGCACGAATGGGCGAAGATCGACGTGACGGGGGGCGATCCCGTTCTCGACGAAAGTCGGGCAGGTGGAAAGCGCCAAAGTTGGTTGGGCGATGTAATTTTCCGGGCGCGCCACGAGCTTGGCGCGGAAGCACGCGCGTTCGGCCGCTGCTGCATGAGGCCCAACCAGCATGCCGTAGCCGCCGGAACCACGCGCTTCCTTGACCACGAGCTCCGACAGGTGATCGAGCACATAGGCCAAATGCCGCGGATCGCCGCAGCGATAAGTCGGTACGTTGGCGAGGATCGGCTCCTCGCCTAGATAGAACCGAATCATCTCCGGCACATAGGGATAGATCGCCTTGTCGTCGGCGATGCCTGCGCCCGGCGCGTTCGCCAGCGTCACGTTACCGGCGCGATAAGCGTTGAACAGCCCCGGGGTGCCGAGCAGTGAATCCGGCCGGAAAGTCAACGGATCGAGATAGGGATCGTCGATCCGACGATAGATCACGTCGACGCGGCGCAGGCCTTCGGTCGTGCGCATGAAGACAAGATTGTCGTCGACGACAAGATCGGCGCCCTCGACCAATTCGACGCCCATTTCGTCGGCAAGAAACGAGTGCTCATAATAGGCGCTGTTACCAGCACCGGGCGTGAGCAACACGATCACCGGCTCGCCGGTGCAACCCGGTGGCGCCACCGCCTGCAACGTCCCGTGCAGCTCTTCGGGATAATGCGAGACCGGTGCGATGCGATGCTTGGCGCAGAGATTCGGAAACAGCCGCATCATCGCCTCGCGGTTCTCCAGCATGTAGGAGACGCCGGACGGCGTACGGCAATTATCCTCGAGAACGTAAAAATCGTTTGGCCCGACGCGCACCAGGTCGATACCGGCGACATGGACATAGGCGCTCGCAGCCACGTCGAGATCCTGCATTTCGGCGCAGAAGCCGTCGTTCAGCAGGACGAGTTCCGCCGGCAACTTGCCCGCCGCGAGGATTTCGCGTTCGTGATAGACGTCGGCGACGAAGGCATTGAGCGCTTTGACGCGTTGCACCAGGCCACGCACCAGCCGTGCCCATTCTTCGGCGCAAAGAATGCGCGGAACGATGTCGAACGGGATCAGGCGTTCGGGGTCGCTGCCCTCGCTATAGACGCTAAAGGTAATGCCCGCGCGACGGAACAGCAGCTCGGCCTCACGCCGCTTGTGCAGCAGGAAGTCACGCGGCGTCTCATCGAGCCAGCGACGGATGAGGGCATAATGCGGCAGGCACGGACCTGGCAGGCCGGTCTCGTCGAAGGCATCGGCGTAAACCGCCGGCATGGAGGCGCCGTCGCTCACGGAATCTTCCCCGGCCTCCGCTGCAAAGGCCGAGCCAGATTGGGCCAGTTATAAGACCCTGATAACGCTGGAGAATGGCGGATCGACGACAATATTGCCACGAAAGGCGGCGGCATTTGCCTAATTTTCAGGCAGCTGCTCGGCGGTCTAGAGGTGTCGGCGGAATTGACGACTGGAAAAAAATTCTCCGCCGGAACGACGGCTTTTCCGCGTTGGCACGCCGGTTGCTGCTATCTGGGCAGGGCGCCACGGCGCACGGGGAGATTGACGATGAATTTTGTGCTGTTTGCTTTAGGTTTGCTGACTGCCGCGTGCGACGCGCTCGTCCGCGTCTGAGCTTCAAGATTCCCTGATTCGACGGCGTCGTACTAGGCAGCGCCGTCGCGGATGATGTCAGCCGTCGCGGCGAAATCGCCGTCAAGCGCGGCGCGCATCCATTTTCCGGTTCGCACTAGGCCGCCGAAGATAAAGAGGTGCACTCCGGAGGCCTTAGTAACGCCCCGACCTGATCGGCACACGGAACGGTGGTTGCGTGGTTGCGGGCATGGCGTCTCCTGGGACGAGCCGCAATTTGTCTATCACCTCATAGACGTTTCGCCTATCGTCCGCTGACGGAAAAAAGGGGAAAGGCCGCCCATGCCGTCTGATCGCGGCGCGCGAACCGTCCGGCCTCGTCGTCGCGCCGAAGAGATCATCGATGCCGCCGCCGCGGTTTTCGGACTGGGTCTCGGAATCATAACCATACTCCGCGGATGCATCGGTCAAGAGGTGGCGTGCTGCCGCCAGGTTGCAATTTCCGCAAGCTCGTGCTCCGGCAATTTGGCGATCACCGTACGGCGACCGAGCGTCACGTCACCGTTGTCGCCATCGAGCGATAGCCAGTCCCCTTCGTCGATTCTTTTTCCGGCAAGCTCGCCGCACCGGTCGTCTGCGTGAATCGTCAATTCACGACAGCCGACCAGACATACCTTTCCGAGCTGACGCGCGACGACCGCGGCGTGGGAGGTGCGGCCACCAACGGCGGTGAGAATGCCAGCTGCCGCTGCGAAGCCGGTGACATCATCGGTCGAAGTATCGTGCCGAACCAGGATTACCGGCTGATCGCCGGCTGCCAAAGTCTCGGCGCGGGCGCTATCGAACGCCGCGCGGCCTACGGCTGCGCCTGGCGAAACGGCAATCGCTCGCGCCGCTGCGGGCATCCGGTCGCCAAAGCACGTGACACGGATCCGATCGAGGTCGATTTCCGCCGCCCGTGCCGCCGCGGTTGCCGGATCGACGACTCCTTCATGGACCAAGTCGACGAGAATGCGAAGTGCGGCGAGTGGCGTGCGTTTGGCGGTGCGCGTCTGCAGGAAGAACAAGGTTCCGTTTTCTACCGTGAACTCGATGTCCTGGACATCGCGGAATTCGCGCTCGAGGCGCGCAGCGCCGTCGGTAAGCTGCGTCGCGACTTGCGGCAGTCGCGCCGTCAGCGGTCCGAGGCCCGCCGTCAACCGCCGGCCGGCGACGACGTCTTCGCCCTGGGCGTCGAATAGAAAGTCAACGTATAGCTCGCGCACACCCGTCGCCGGGTTGCGCGAGAATGCCACGCCCGCGCCGGACTCGCCGCCGGCGTTGCCGAAAACCATGGCCTCGACCGTTACCGCGGTGCCGGCACGCTCGTCGAGGTGGTTGAGCCGGCGATAAGTCCGGGCGCGGGTGCCGTTCCACGAGCGATAGACCGCCCGCGCCGCCGCAGCGAGCTGAGCCATCGGATCGGCGGGAATCGGATGACCGGTTGCGTGCAGGGCAATCGCCTTGAACTCTTGGCTCAAGCGCTCGAGTGCCTCGGAATCGAGTTCGGCCGCCGTCTCGACTTTTTCGTCACGAATCATCGCCGCGAGGCCGGCGTCGAACGGCGCCGAGGAGCTGTCGCCGACGGTCTCCGCGAACCCCTGCAGGAATCGCCGGTAGCTGTCCCACGCGAGGCGTGGGTTGCCCGTGAGGCCAATCAGACCGCGGACGGTATCGTCGTTGAGCCCGACGTCAAGCACGGTCGCGAGCATGCCCGGCATCGATTGCGCCGCACCCGAGCGCACCGAAACTAGCAGCGGCGCGCGCGCATCGCCGAACCGCCGGCCGGTGGCTTGCTCAAGCCGCGCGATGCCGGCGCGCAATCCCTGGTGGAGTGCCGCGACCGCCTGCGGATCGTTGCGGCTCAACGGCTCGCACAGCGCCGTCGGCAGCACGAAAGCCGGTGGCACGTTCAGGTCGAGGCGGCTCATGCGCGACAGCATCGCCGCCTTCGAGCCCACGATTTCCGGCGCGAGTTCGTCGGTCGGCTTGTCGATGCCGATGAAGCGCGGCACGAAGTCATTCATGCCGACAATTCCTCGAGCACGCGATCACGCAACGCCAAGGCCGCATGCGACAGATGATCGGTTGCGGTTTCGAGGGTACGCGCGATTTCAAGGCCGAGTACGAGCGCTCGCGCATCGCCGCTGGGCAGACCGACGAACGCGGCGAAGGTATCGCGCATCGCGGCATCGGCGCTCCGTTCCGCGGTCACTACGGCGTCTGTCGCCTGGAGGGATACGACGGCGTCAGCGCGCTGGCCCTGCGGCAGACGCGATGCCGTTTCGACGGCGCGAACCAGATGACTGATGCTGTCGACCACGATTCCGGCGAGCCGAACCAGCGGCGCAAGATCGAGCGCGACCACGTCGGGTTCGGGCACGAGGCTGAGAAGAAAGGTGCAATCTTCGAGCGCGTCCGTCGTGTTCTCGATCTCGTCGATGAGCGGGCGCAGCGCGCCGGCGTCACGAATACGTGCGGTCACCTCACGCGCCGCGACCGTCAGGCGATCGGCTTTCTCCTCAATCTGCTTGGCTCGCGACGCCAAGGCCTGCCGATCGGCCAGCGTGGTCAGCCGTGGCGTTGCCAGCAAATCCACAATCGCGCCGGCCAACATGCGCGACAGGCCGAGGTGCCGGACGAGCACGGTGAGCGCCGAACTCTCGGCGGTCTCGAACCGACGCGCAAGCTCCGCCTGGATTTCATCACGAATAAGCCGAGCCGAGCGTCCGGCGGCCAGCCCCTGGCTGGTGTCGCGCAGAACGTGCTGCAGAAATTCCGTGCATTCGGCAGCGCCGAGCGCCTCGTCGAGCCGCGCGCCGTAACGAATGCGCCCCGCCGCGGCCCGCGAGACAGCATCAAAAATCAGATCGACGCCACCAAGCTCAAGGAACGCACGGTGGCCGTAATCGTTGCGGGCCGTCCACGTCAACAGATCGATCGCGGCGTTCTTACCGACGAAGACCTGTAGCGCCTTACGTGCCTTGTTCCAGTCGATCAGGAAAACGATCCGCGAGCCGAGGAACTCGAGGAAACGATCGCAATCGCGGCCGTCGTCGGATACACGATGGCCGGTCAAAAGGTAGAAGACATCTTCTTCGAGCCCATCGCCGCGTTGCTCGGCGAGCGGGCTCCAGACGATGCCGCGCTCCTCGAAGAGGGCCATGAAGAACTCGGCGCGCGGCCGATGATTGTCGGTATAAGTGACGGTTACTGCATTCGCATCGACATGAATCACGAGGACATGCGCATCGGTCGTGCCGATGTCATTCTGAATGGTCAGGCGGCCGGCGCTTCGCACGGCCGTCGTGTCGAGTCCGGGATGGCCGAAAGCCAGCGGTACAGTACGGTTCAAGCCGCGCATGAATGCTCGGACGGACTGACGATCGCGCTCGTTAAGCGCATGCACGTGCGCGCCGTCGAGAATTTCGACGGCGGTTTCTGCGGCGAGGCGGTTGATCGCCTTGTGCAGATCCATGACGAGGAGATGAACACTGTCGCGCTCGCCGCGGCGGACCGTCGTCGTCAGCGCCTCGATCTCCTGCAGGTTGATCTGGTCGTCATCAGCGAGAGGGAGCGATGCCTGCGCCGCCGCGACGCGGTCGGCGAACGGCTCGTTGGCCCGTCTGTCAGCAGCCGCAAGTGGCGCGAGCATCTGCCGGAGGTCGCTGCGGAGTCCGTCGAGCAGGGCACGAACGCCGGGCATGACGAAACTGCCGGGGCTCAGTTGTCGCGCACCCGTGACAAGTGCGTCGAGTGCGGAATCATCGAGCCCTACGGCGCGACGGTCATGGTTGAAATTCCGCGGCTCATGGCTTGGCATTTGCGCCTGTGCCACCGATTCCTGAAGTAATGTCAGCCGAAGCTTGATGCGGTCATTCGCGGCGAGCGCATCGCCGATCAGCGACGGCAGCAGTACCGCCGTCTCCCCAAGACGCTCAATAATCTCGGTCTTTGCCGTCACGCTCAGTCCCCGCCTAGTCGCTGCTCGGAACCCGACGATTAGGGCAGGATTTCGGGAGCCGGCGCCTTGCGCTAGATCAGTCACGAAACCGCCTTATTGGCCGGTTCGAGCGGTTCTGGCGCCGGAATGCCTAGCCGAGCGGCAACGCCGTCCGATATTTGACCTGTTTCGGCGCGAAGCTCGATTTGATGCTGGCGACGCCGGGCACGCGGGTCAGATGTTCGATCAGGAAGCGCTCATAGGCCGAAAGGTCGGCGGTGACGATGCGCAGCAAGTAGTCGGCATCGCCAGTCATGAGGTGGCACTCCATCACCTCCGGCCGTTTGAGGATCGCCGCCTCGAAACGCTCGAGCGCCGCTTCGACCTGACGCTCCAGCGTCACGTTGACGAAGACGCTGACCGGCAAGCCGACCGTCGCCGGATCAAGCAAGGCGACATAGCGGCGGATGACGCCTGATTCCTCGAGATCGCGCACGCGACGCAGGCAGGGCAACGCCGCGGTAAGCATCAGCTTCATCTACGTGGTCGGCTTCTTGGCGACGCTGTTCCTCCCGGAGACGCGTGGCAAGCCGTTACCGGAAAAGATCTAAGCCGATCGGCCGCGGCCGTTGTGCCGTGCGGAGCCTGTGCGATCGTAGTAGTGCTTCAGGTTCCAGGCGATGACGAGCAGGCAGACGATGAAAAGGGCGTAGCCGATGGCCTCCGGCGCGCCACGAGTGTCGGCAGCCAGGAATAGGCCACCGATGCCGATCGCCGTCAATACCGCGATCAGCAGCAGAAGCGATTCCGGACGATCGACGAGAACGGTGAGCGGCCAACCCTCGGCGCCGTGGTCAAGCGAGTGCTTGACCAGCCAACCCAGCGCCACCAGCGCCAGGAATCCGGTGACTATGCCCGCGGCATAGGTATCGGGCTCGCCGGCGCTGCTCGCCGTCAGGAAGCCGAACAGCGTCGCGCTCGCGAGCAAAATACCCACGAGCCATGGCGCGATCCATCCGCCAATCTCTTTCACGGGCACGCGTTGCGCGCCTCCCCCCCTTTGGCCTCGCTTGGCGCGTCTCGGCGTGGAGCGTCTCAATCATTCGACGCGCTCCGCACTGGGGTATCAAGAGACAAACGCCGCCGTATCGTGACGGTTCCGGTGGACTGTGGCGCCCTCAGAGGCGCAGGCTACTGGTGGCCAAGCCATCAAGAACGAACTGTGCCGCGAGTGCCGCAAGAATGAGGCCGAGGACACGCGTGATGACGTTGGCGCCGGTAATGCCCAGCAGGTGTGACAACCGTGCGGCTGAGAGCAGCGCGACGGCCGTGAGACCGAGGACGATGGCCAGAGCGGCGATGACCAGGGCGCTGTCGAGCGGCGTTCCGGCACGGCCGATGAGGAGAACCGTCGAGGTCAGGGCGCCGGGTCCGGCAAGCAGCGGAAACGCGAGCGGAAACACCGCCACGTCATCGCGCTTGCGGGCTTCCTCGCGCTCGGGTGGCGTCGGTGCGTGGATGCCGGATGGCCGCGCGAAGGCCATGTCGATGGCCAGCAGGAACAACAGGATGCCGCCGGCGATGTGAAACGCCGCCAGCGAGATGCCGAGTGCTTGCAGCAGTGGCGCGCCGGCTAAAGCGAACGCCAACAAGAGGACCGCAGCCACGGAAATGCCGCGCAAGGCGGCTTGGCGTTGTTCCTCGCGCGTCCAGTCGTGCGTCAACGCCGCGAAGATGACCGCCGTGCCGATCGGATCGATGATCACGCCGAAGATGACGAAGCTGTCGAGAATGAGGGCGGTCACGGCCGGATCATGGAAACAACCCGCGGAGCCGTTTACCGGCACGCACCTTCTCGACACCGAGCGCCATGGCGGCGACGCGGCTCGAGACCCGATCATTGCGGCCACGCCGCGCGATCTGGCGAAAAGCGGTTTCGAGGATCTGCTCGAGCCGGTGATTGATCTCGGCCTCCGTCCAGAACAGCTGTTGCAGATCCTGCACCCATTCGAAGTACGAAACGATGACACCGCCGGAATTGCAGAGGATGTCGGGGATGACGAAGATCTCGTTTTGCCGCTGGTCGAGGATGGTGTCGGCCGCGGGCGTGGTCGGGCCGTTAGCGCCCTCGGCCAGAATCCGGCATTGGAGTCGGCCAGCGTTCTTCTCGGTGATCACCCGTTCGATCGCCGCCGGTACCAGGACGGTGCATGGCTGCGTCAGCAATTCTTCGCCGTCGATCATCGATTCTTTCGACCAGCCGGCGAGCACGCCATCGTGGCGGCGGGCGTGGTCTTCGATTGCGTCGAGCGGTAGACCGTCGGCATCATAATAGGCCGCCGTATGGTCCGACAGGCCGACGACCTTGACGCCCATGCGCCGTGCCAAAGTCAGTGCCGCGACCGACCCGACATTGCCGAAACCCTGCACAATCGCCGTCGTTTCCGCCGCCTTGTGCTTGATTGCCTCGAGAGCGCGCGCGACCAGATAGGCGATGCCGCGCCCGGTCGCCTCGCGCCGACCGACCGTGCCACCCACTGCCACCGGCTTGCCTGTGACGATCTCGGTCACGGCATGACCCTGGAACATCGAGTAGGTATCCATGAACCACGCCATGATCTGCTCGTTGGTGCCGAGATCGGGCGCCATGATATCGGTGTGCGGACCGACGAACGGAATCATCTCCTGCATATATCGGCGCGACAGCGCCTCGAGCTCGCGCTTCGAAAGCCCCCGCGGATCACAGGCAACTCCACCCTTGGCGCCGCCATAGGGCAACCCGACCAGTGCACATTTCCAGCTCATCCAAACGGCGAGCGCGCCGACCTCGCCGAGATCGAGTTTGGGCGCGAACCGAGTCCCACCCTTGGTCGGACCGAGCGTCAGATGATGCTGTACGCGATAGCCGTTGAAGACTCGCGTGCGCCCGTCGTCCATGTTGACGGGAACGGCGACGGCGATGGCGCGTTTCGGATAGAGCAAACGGTCGCGTTCGTTCTCCGGAATGGCGAGATGGTCGGCGACCGCGTGGAATTGCTGTCGCGCCATCTCGAAGACCGGACCGGAATAGATGTCCACGGATTCCTCCGCCGGTATCGGCGGCCCAGTATCGGTGTTCGGAATGAGGAAGGCTAGGGCGCCGCGGTCGCACGCGTCGCATCGACGAAGTGCTCAGCGGTGTTGTCGATGGTGCGATCGGTGCGACCGCGTGTCCTGTGGAGATAGAGCGATGCCGGCGGGACCTTCACCGCGGTGCCATGGCAGTCTGTGCGAGCGGCACCGCCGGCGAGATCAGCACGAGTTCGATCGGCGTACCCTGTTCCCAGACTTTGAAAGCAATCGGTACACCATGATTGTCGAGCCAGACGACGCCGCGTTTGTGCCCGTCGATCAAATAGCGGTGAAGCATGCGCGTTGTGTCGTCGAAGGTCGCGGCGGTTTCATCGCCGCCGGTCACCTGGACGTCTTCGATCAGGCCGGTCTTGGTCGACATCATCACGTGGGCTTTGAGTATGGCGGGTGTCCACGGATTGGACGGGCGCACATCGGCCGGTGCCACGGTCGTGCCGGCAGGCGTGGTGATGACGAACGTGTTGCCGCGTGCCACGCCGGTGACGTCAAGGCTCTTGCCGTCGGTCGTGGTTACGCTGCGGAAGGATATCAGCCGGCCACGTCGCCACTCTTCGCTTCGCTTCGCGTCCTGACTATAGACGACGAAGCCCAGGATCCGCACAGCGGTGTGAAGCACGCTCGAGACGTGGGTACGGTCGCCCGACCGTTCGATGACGTTGGTGTAGGTCCCGATCCGTCCGAAGGTCGGATGTTCGACGGCGTAGGTATAAACTTGGGTCTCGGCGCGCACTGGTGCCGCGAGAGCGCCAAGCGCAACGATCAAAGTGATAACAACATTCGGTAGCGATTGCGTTCGCGCCATGGCCGGTGCAACGCAGGAATCATACGCCGGAGCCGCCACCGCCGCCAGCGCGAACTCGGCTCATTGCTGCGAAATCTGCCCGGTATCGGGATTGATCACGACCCTGAACTGTTGGCCGCCGTCGTGCACCAGCGCGGTGAACATGTTGCCGTCGGGCCGGAAATCACCGAAATAGGTGTAACCTTGTGCCTCGAGTATGTTGAGCGCGGTCGTCGCCCGCTGGCTTTGCGGATTGTCCAGATCGGCCACCGGAGATTCGGCGGTGGCAGCCTGCGGTGGCGGCAGCGCGGGCATACTCGGCGGCGCGCTGCCGAGAGCGTGTGGCGGCGATCCGAGTTCTACGCCATGGGTCGCTGGCGGAAGCGCGGTTTGAGGTGCCGCGGCGGCAGTCGGCGCAGTTGTTGAGCTGCCGTATGGCGAGGGCGCGGCGTTCGGCCATGCTTGCGCCCGTGCACTGCCGATTGCGGCGAGGCTGGCAATCAGGACCAGAGCTACTTGCTTCATTGCAAAACCTCCGTGGCGGGCCAGGTTCAACGAACTGGCCCCATATGCCGGAATGATGCGCCGGATTTTGGCGGAATGAAGGCGGCGCCGAGTTGATCGGCCGCTCCTCTGGCGGCGGACCTATACGGTTTCTATAGTGGAGCCAAGCATGGCTCGAAATTCCGAACGACCCCGCCGTCCGCACACCGACCGCATTGACGATTATGCGCAGTTCTGGGCGCATTATCTGCGGGCGCATGCGCGCGCCGAAACGCGTCAATGGCACTTCTTCGGCACGGCTATAGCGATCATCTGTCTCGCTGCATTGGCAGCGACCGGACGCGTATGGTTCCTCGCCGCGGCCGTGGTTGCGGGCTACGGTCCGGCATGGATCGCGCACGCTGCTTTCGAGAAGAACCGGCCCGCAACCTTCGATCATCCGCTGTGGTCGCTCATCAGCGATCTGCGGATGTTTGCGCTGTGGCTGACGGGCCGGCTCGGCAGTGAACTGGCGCGCGCCGGCGTGCCGGTGCGCCGCCGCCGCGGTCACTGATGTCAATACCGTTCGCGGCGATCGATGATTACAAGCGGGCGGCGGCGGAGTGCGCGATCGCATTGCTCGGTGATGGCATGGTGGTCGGGCTAGGCAGCGGCAGCACGGCGGAATTCGCGCTCGGTGCTCTGGCGCGGCGGATTGGCGAAGGACTTCGGATCACCGGCGTACCGACATCGGATCGTATCGCTGCACTGGCCGGCCGGCTCGGAGTGCCATTGACCGATCTGGGCACGCGACCGATCGACGTAGCGATCGACGGTGCCGACGAGATCGAGCGCGGAACGCTCAATCTTATAAAAGGCGGTGGTGGCAGTTTAGTGCGGGAGAAACTCGTGGCGCGTGCCAGCCGCCGCTTCGTCGTCATTGCGGACGATCGCAAGCTCGTCGATCGTCTAGGTAATCGTGGCAAACTGCCGGTCGTACTATTACCTTTCGCGCGCACACTCGCGCTACATCGTCTTGATGCATTGGGCATAGCCGCCACGCTTCGTCGATTAAACGGGCGCGAGGTTGTCACCGACGATGGTTTGCTGATCGCCGATTGTGTCTGCCACAACATCGGCGATGCGGCAGCGCTTGCGGCGCGGCTTGCTGCAGTGCCGGGCGTGGTCGACAGCGGCCTCTTTCTCGGGCTCGCGTCCGAGGCGATCGTGGCCGGCGCCGGCGGCGTTCACGTGATCGCACCCATATCGGCGTAGCGCGCCAGTCTTGCTGATTGGCGTCCCGAAACGGCGGACGCTCGAAACCATGCTCAACCGCGGATTGTGGAGCGATTGACCGGTATCGGCTTCTGCATCCGAGTGATCCGGCGGCTGCACACAACTAGGGTGGAAAGCAAGGCCCGCACGGCTCTGAGGCCGGATGCGGCGCGATTTTCAAGCCCCAACTTGATCTCGATCAATGCGGGAACCAGCCTTTGCCGGGTTAGTTTGATGGGTGGTGGGCCCCTCCGGCTCGTTTCATAGTTGCTATGCGCGTTTATGGAGAGCACGACATGCTTCGCAGCGATATCGGCGCGCACCGTGAACTGTTCGAGCAGTTCGAGCGCTTGGAGCGCGAAGATTGCATCGTTCGGTGTCACGCCTGCCATCGCGACTGAACTGACATGCCCCGCCGCTCGCCTAAGACCGCGGCGCGAGCGAGCGCAAACGCCAAGCTCGCGGGCTATCTCGCGAAACGCGATTTCGCTCGAACGCCGGAGCCGCCGCCGCGGGTGGCGTCGTCGGACGGCAACGCATATTTGATCCAGAAGCACGCGGCACGTCGTCTGCATTACGACTTGCGGCTTGAGCTCGACGGTGTGCTGAAAAGCTGGGCGGTGACCAGGGGTCCAAGCCTCGATCCGGCCGATCGGCGTCTTGCGGTCCACGTCGAAGATCATCCGCTGGCCTATGGCGATTTCGAGGGCGTGATCCCGCAGGGTCAGTATGGCGGCGGTACGGTGATGATTTGGGATCGCGGCACCTGGGAGCCGGCTGGCGATCCGCATGCCGGCTATGCGGCCGGCAAGCTCAAATTTCTCCTCAAAGGCAAGCGTCTCAAGGGCAGATGGACGTTGGTGCGCATGCGTGGCCGTACCGCTCAGGAGGGACGCGATAACTGGTTACTGATCAAGGAGCGCGACCGTTACGCTCGGCCCGGCGCCGGCGATGCGCTGACCGCGCGCGCCGGAACTAGCGCTGTGAGCGGCAAGACGATGGAGCAAATCGCCAGCCATAAGCGTGTGAAGACGTGGCAGCCACGCAATCGGACCAATCCGGCGCCATCGGTTGGCACGAAGCGCCAGCAGACGAAAACCCCCGATCCATCGCGGCTCGTTGGCACGCGCCGCGGCGTACTGTGGCAGCCATCGTTCCAGGGGTTGCATGGAGACAAGCCGGCGATGGCCATCCATCACGAGCGACCAGCATCCGCGCCGCGACGCCGTGTCGCCGCCATTACCACGAGGCGAACGCGCTTACAGTCATCAGCGAAACGGCCGAACGCGCCGGCAATGCAGCAGCATACGGTCGCGGGCGTCGTGATCTCGCATCCCGATCGCGAAGTCTTTCCCGGCATGGGCATCACCAAGGAGAGGCTCGCGGAATATTACCGGGCGGTGGCCGAATGGATCCTGCCGGAGATCGCTGAGCGGCCCTTGAGTCTGCTGCGCTGCCCGACCGGCACCGGGGGTCAGTGCTTTTTCCAGAAACACTTCACGACTGGCATGAAATCACTCGATCGCGTCGCCATTCGCGAGGCAAGCGGTACCGCCGAATATCTCGTCGTGCACAATGTGCGCGATCTGGTGGCGATGATTCAGGAAGGCATCGTCGAAATTCATCCATGGGGTGCGCTCGCCGACGATCCGGACAAGCCCGACCGTATGATCCTGGACCTCGATCCGGCCCCGGACGTCGCCTTCGAACGGGTGATCGAGACCGCACTTGGCGTGCGCGATCTGCTGGCTGAGTTTGGTCTCGCCTCCTTCGCCAAGACGACCGGCGGCAAAGGCTTGCATGTGGTGGTGCCATTGCGGCGCGGTGTCACATGGCCGGCGCTGAAAAGCTTCGCCCGCGGCATTGCCGAGACTTTCGCGCACGCCGACGCCGCGCGCTACACCACGACCGCATTCAAACAGTCGCGTGGCGGCAAGATCTTCATCGACTACCTGCGTAACGATCGCGGTTCGACCGCGGTAGCCGGCTACAGTGTGCGCGCACGGGACGGTGCGCCGGTCGCGTTCCCGCTGGTCTGGAGCGAGGTCCGACGGGGCCTCGATCCGAAAAGATATTCAGTCACAACCGTGCCGCGGTTGCTCGCAACGCGACGCGACCCGTGGCGGGCGCTTTACCGTTTGCGGCAAAGCATACCGACGAGCGCATTCGAAGCGCTAGGCGTCGGCTGAACGCTGGGAAGATCAACATGGCGTATCGTTCATCCTAGAAAGGCCATCTCAAGGTTTCATTAGTGTCGTGTCCGGTGGCGCTCTACAACGCGCCGACGCACGCACGGATGGTGTCGTTCCATCTGCTCAATCTTGAGACCATGAACCGCATCCAGATGCGGCCCAACGATCCAGACGAGTTTGAGGATCGCTACGAGACCGCGTTGCGTCAGTTGATCAATGCCCGCGCCAAAGGCAAGACCCCTGCCGCGCCGGAAGCGCCGCGTGACGCCAAGGTGGCCGCCCTCAAGGCCAGATTGGGGCGTCGCCGCCAGGCGCCGGCCGGTGGCGGCACCGTTGTGCGACTGCCGGGATTGAACCAATCGAGCCGCTAGGTCGTTTTCATAACGAGGCTAGAGGTATTCCGATGATTGGTTCGCATCGTGCGCGACGGGCGGCGCCGCGCCGCCGGAATGACCGGGTGTTGCCGTATGCCCGCCGTGCGGGCCGCGAATTTCTGTCACGCGGCCAGACGCGGGATGATTGAGGCTGGGCCGGCGCCAATGGTCTCTCACGATGAAGAACGGTTTGCGGCCGGCAAAGCACCGCCGCCGACTGACCGGTCGATGGCTTTCGAGATCGACCGCATCACTGCAGCGTTACGGCATTTATACGATCGCATCACGCGCGAGCCGTTACCACAGCGTCTGCTGGATCTGCTGAGCCGCCTCGGCGAGCCGTATCACTAGCCGTTACTCGCGCGGCAATGGCCGCCATGGCTGGCGTCACTCGATCTAATCGCTGCGCGCGACGGCCCGACCGGTGCCGTCATCAGCGCGTACCCGCCTTGACACGGTAGGCCCAAAAAGCCGACGGTTGGTACGTATGACGGCGCAAGACCAGACCCCCGCACGGATCGAGGACTATGCGCTGATCGGCAACTGCGTGACCGCCGCGCTGGTGGGCCGCGACGGTTCGATCGACTGGTTGCCCTTGCCCCGCTTCGACAGCGCGGCCTGCTTTGCCGCTTTGCTCGGCACGAGCGAACACGGTCGGTGGCTGATCGCACCAGCCGAGCCGGTGAAGTCCGTCAGACGCCATTATCGCGGCGACACCATGATCGTCGAGACGCAGTTCACCTGCGATTCGGGCGTCGTCACGTTGATCGATTTCATGCCGCAACCGCGTCATGGCGCAGTTGATGTGATGCGGATCGTTCGTGGTGACCGCGGCACGGTTCCAATGAAGCTGGAGGCCGCGTTCAGGTTTGACTACGGCAGCATCGTGCCCTGGGTTCGCCGGCGTTCTTATGGCATTCGTGCGGTCGCTGGCCCGGAGGCGGTCCTGCTGCGGACTCCGATCGAATTGACGGGTCGCGATCGGACGACCGTCGGCGCGTTTTCGATCCGTGCCGGCGAAGTAGTGACCTGCACATTGACGTGGTGCCGGTCATACGATCACGAGCCTGTCGCGCTTGATGCCGTCGCCGCGCTGCACGACACGGAGGCGTTTTGGCGGCGATGGAGCGCGCGCTACGCGCCCAAGGCGAGGGGCGAGTGGCACGACGCGGTGCTGCGTTCGCTTTTGACGCTCAAGGCGCTGACTTACGTGCCGACCGGCGGCATCGTCGCGGCGGCCACGACTTCGCTGCCGGAGCGGATCGGTAGTTCGCGCAACTGGGACTACCGCTACTGCTGGTTGCGCGACGCGACGTTCACGCTGCTCGCTTTCATTATCTCAGGATATGTCGAAGAGGCCAAGGCGTGGCGCGAGTGGCTGCTTCGGGCCGTGGCCGGCGCGCCGGCCGACATGCAGATCATGTATGGCATCGGCGGCGAGCGCCGGTTGACCGAGTGCGAGGTGCCCTGGCTGCCGGGCTACGCTGGCAGTCGGCCGGTGCGCATCGGCAATGCGGCTCATCAGCAGCGCCAGATCGATATCTACGGCGAGGTGATGGACGCGTTCTACACCGCGCGCATGCATGGTGCGGCGCGAGAGGATGATGCCGAGCGCGTGCAGCAGGAACTGCTCAACTATCTCGAGAGCCATTGGCAGAAGCCCGATTCCGGTATTTGGGAGGGGCGCGGCGGGGAGCAGCGCAACACCCATTCGGCAGTGATGGCCTGGGTCGCATTCGACCGCGCGGTCCGTTCGGCCGAACGCTTCCACCTCAAGGGCCCATCCAAGCGCTGGGCCGCGGTTCGCGACCAAATTCATCGCGAAGTCTGCGCGCGCGGCATTGATCCGGATCGTGGCGTCTTCGTACAGCAGTTCGGCGGCAAGGCGCTCGATGCGGCGCTGCTGCGCGTGCCGCTGGTTGGATTTCTGCCGCCCGATGATCCGCGCGTAATCAGGACGATGAACGCCGTTGCCCAGGAGCTGACCTATGATGGGCTGGTGCGGCGGTACCTGCCCGATGAGGCGCCCGATGGCCTGTCCGGGAGCGAGGGCACTTTCCTGATCTGCTCGTTTTGGCTCGCTGACAACTTCGCCCTGGCGGGCCGGCGCGGCGAGGCCCGTGCTCTGTTTGAGCGCCTACTCGCGCTGCGGAACGATGTCGGACTGTTGGCCGAAGAATATGATCCTCGGGCTAAGCGGCTGCTCGGCAATTTTCCGCAAGCCTTCTCGCATGTAGGGCTGATCAACACCGCGCACTATCTGACGCTGCAGAAGGAGCCGGCCGAGCGTCGCGCGGTCGGCTAGGCCGCTTCACTGCGCTGCGCTATCTCGGCAGTGGTGCCACCGCGTGACCAGGCCTGCGATCAACGAAGCCAGGAAGATGACGAAAGCGGTCAGCGCAACCGCCGTCGTAATTTCTGACTACAGCTTCGGAATTCCGTTGAGGCCAAGAGTTCCTGCAACGACGGCGAGGAAGAGAAAGAAAGCGGCCCAACGCCGCATGATGCTCTCCTTAAGGGGCGGACACGGTCAATCAATGCTCTGGTAAGGCCTCAGCGGTGCGCCATATGGTCACGCCGCGGTCGCTCGAAAGCCGGGTCGAGGTTCGCATTCCAGAGACGGACACCGCCGACGATGCCGTCGGCATTCGGCGTGATTTTCACGTCGCGCGGCAGGTCGAAATCGATGAGACGCGTATTTCCGCCGCCGAGATAGAGCCGATCGAAGTTCACCAGCGTCCGAACGATGTCGATGGTTTTGCGCAGTCGACGGTTCCAGACGCGTCGCCCCTTCTTCTCCGCGATGGCGTTGCCGAGATACTGGTCATAGGTCTTGTTCTTGGCGATCGGATGTTGGCCAAGCTCGAGATGCGGCAAAAGTGATCCGTCCTGAAACAGCGCCGATCCGATGCCGGTGCCGAGCGTCAGCACACATTCGAGGCCGCGCCCCTCGATCGCGCCGAGCCCCTGGACGTCGGCATCGTTGAGCACGCGAGCGGGCTTTTTCAGGCGCCGCGCAAGTGCACGGTCGAGCCGGAAGCCGGCCCAGCTTTCGGTGCCGAGATTGGGCGCGGTGCGAATCTGGCCATGCCGAACGTAACCTGGGAAGCCGGCGGAGATTCTATCGTAGGACGGCAGTGTACGTGCCAGCCCCGCGATCGCCCGCAACAGCGCCTCGGGCGTCGCAGGCCGCGGTGTCCGCACGCGAACCGGTGCCGCGACCATGGCGCCGCCACGATCGAGCACCGAAGCCTTGATGTGTGAGCCGCCGATGTCGATGGCAAGCGTGAAGGGTGGATCGGCGCGCGCAATTGCGGTGGCGCGCAGCAGGGGACCGGTTGCGCCACTCATGGCGCGGCGTCCCGGTCGAGAAGCCAGGTCGTTGAGCCGACTGGATGAATATGCGCGACCGGCAAATCGTCACCGCGCGCCAGGCGGTCGAGTATCGGTCGCTTGGCTGCGCCGCTGGCGAGAAACGCCACGGCGGCGCTGCTGTCGAGCGCCGGATAGGTCAGGGTCACACGCGGCTCCGGCGTCGCCTCCGGCACCGCGGCGGCCCAATGCGTAGATTCGCGCAAGGCGCCACTACCGGGAAACAACGACGCCGTGTGGCCGTTGGTCCCGACGCCGAGCAGCGTGGCGGTAAAGAGCGGCCGGTCAGGCGCGAGCGCATTCGCGCCGTAGAAGCGCTTGAGTTCGCTCTCGTACATGGCTGCCGCGCGCTCGGGCTGCTGATTCGCGGGTATCGGGTGGATTTTCGTCGACGGCACCGGCACGTGATCGAGAAGCGCAGCGCGCACCATTGCGAAGTTGCTGCGCGGATGGTCCGGCGGCACGCAGCGCTCGTCGCCCCAAAACCAGTGCACCTGGTCCCAGGGGAAGCAATCGCGATAGGGCGAATGCGCCAGCAACTCGTAGACCGGCCGCGGCGTTTCGCCGCCGGCTACACAAACGGCGATGCGGCCGGGCGTACTAAGCACCCGGTTGAGCAGCCATGCGGCGGCGTGACGCACCAGAATCTCGGCGTCGGCCAGCACGATACACCGGCCCGGCAACGAGGCCTTCGCGCGCGCCGCGGCCACCGTCATCGCAACGGCCCTGCCGCGATCGGCCGCCAGTGCCGATGGTCCCGCGTCAGCAACTCCTCCGCTGCTCGCGGCCCGTCGCCGCCGGCAGCATAGAAGTCGAGACCGTTCGTGCCATTGCGGCTCCAGCAATCCAGAAACGGCTGCACCACGCGCCATGCCGCTTCGACGTCCTCAGCATGCTGGAACAGGGTTTGGTCGCCGATCATGCAATCGTAGATCAACGTTTCGTAGCCGGTCGCCGGCTCGACCGCAAAATAATCCTTGTACCTGAAATTCATATCGACCCGCCGGAGCCGTATATGCGGTCCCGGCACCTTGGCGTTAAATTCCAGTGAGATGCCTTCTTCAGGGGCGATGCTGACCACCATGAAATTATGAGCCAGCCGATCGACCGGCGTGTCCCGGAATATCGCGAAAGGCGCCTCGCGAAACTTGATCGCGATCTCGGAGCGCCGTGCTCGCAGTGCCTTGCCAGTGCGCAGATAGAAGGGCACACCGGCCCAGCGCCAATTGTCGACGAAAAGCTTGAGCGCGACGTAGGTCTCGGTTTTGCTGTCGCGCGCAACGTTCGGCGCCCGCCGGTATGCGGTGATGGATTTGCCAGCGATTTTTCCCGCGCGATACTGACCGCGTACGCTACAGGTCAAGGCCGTGCGGCGGTCGTAGGCATGCATCGCCTGAAGGACTTTTGTCTTTTCCGCGCGTACGGCGTCGGCGGCAAAACGCGTGGGCGGCTCCATGGCAATCAGCGACAGCAATTGAAACAGATGATTCGGAACCATGTCGCGCAAGGCGCCGGTGGCGTCATAAAATCCGCCACGACCGCCGATGTCGACGGTCTCGGCAACGGTGATCTGGACATGATCGATGCGATCCCGGTTCCAAAGCGATTCAAAGAGATTGTTGGCGAACCGGAGAGCGAGGACGTTCTGCACGGTCTCCTTGCCGAGGAAATGATCGATCCGAAAAATCTGGTCCTCCGCAAAGACTGCGCGCAGTCGCCGGTTGAGCTCGCGCGCCGATTCGAGATCGGTGCCGAACGGCTTCTCGACCACCAGCCGCGACCATGCGCGAGCGTCCGATCGCACGAGTCCGGCCCGGCTGAGGTGGTCGGCGAGCGACGCGAATACCGTTGGAGGCGTCGCGAGGTAGAACAGAACATTGCCATTGCCATTGCCATCGCCAGCGCGACGGCGCCGTGCGAGCATGTCGCCGAGTCGCGCAAAGGTCTGCGGATTGTCGAATTCGCCCGTCAGATAAGAGAGGCGCTCGATCAACCATTTGCGCGTCGTCGTCATGAGTTTGACGCCGGCAAATTTTTCCAGGCCGTCGCCGATGTGGCCGCGGAACTGCGTGTCGGACATGGGCGAACGCGCGACGCCGATCACTGCAAAACCATCAGGCAGCAGGTCCGCGGCCGCGAGATGATAGAGCGCCGGCATCAACAGCCGCTGCGTCAAGTCGCCTGACGCGCCGAAAACGACGAGCGTACAGGGATCTGCCCGACGCGACCGGTCGCGAGTCTGCCGTGGCATCACTCTTTGCCCGGATGTTCGACATGGCCGCCGAACCCCTTGCGCATCGCCGACAGCAGCTTCTCGGCGAAGCTCGACTTCTCGCGGGACCGGAATCGGGTATAGAGCGCGGCCGAGAGCACCTCGGCTGGTACCGCCTCGGCGAGAGCGGCGGCGATTGTCCAGCGGCCCTCGCCGGAGTCCTCGACATAGCCGCTGAAACCGGCGAGTGTCGGATCCTTGGCCAATGCCGCCGCGCTCAGGTCGAGCAGCCAGGATGAGATGACACTGCCGCGACGCCACACTTCGGCGATGTCGGCGACGTCGAGTTCGAATCGCTGGTCGGGCGGCAGATCGGCGCGTGTAGCGTTACGCAAAATGTCGAACCCCTCGGCATAGGCCTGCATGAGGCCGTATTCGATACCGTTGTGCACCATTTTGACGAAGTGGCCGGCACCCGGAGGTCCGGCGTGCAGGTAGCCCTGCTCTGGACGAGGATCGCGGCGTTCGCGGCCGGGCGTGACTGGGATTTGGCCGCGGCCTGGTGCGAGGGAGGCAAAAATCGGATCAAGCCGGTCAACGACTGCCTTTTCACCGCCGATCATGAGGCAATAACCGCGTTCGAGACCCCAAACGCCGCCGCTCGTGCCAGCATCGACGTAATGGACGTCCTTGGCGGCGAGCGCCTTGGCGCGGCGCACGTCGTCTTGCCAGAACGAGTTGCCGCCATCGATGATTGTGTCGCCGGAGGTCAGCAACGCGCCGAGTTCGGTTACAGTCTGCTCAGTAGGTTCGCCGGCCGGCAGCATCAGCCAAACCGCGCGCGGCGGCTGAAGGCGGCGCACAAGCTCGGCAAGGCCGGCGGACGGCGTAACACCTTTGGTCTTGGCTAATCCGGCAACCGCGGCAGCGGCGCGATCATAGATGATGCACTCATGACCACGGGCCGTCAGCCGGCGGACAATATTGCCGCCCATGCGGCCCAGACCGATGACTCCGAGTTGCATCGCGCTCGCTTTCGGCCGCTATCCAGTTGGCAAATCTGCGGCGCGACAGCTTATGGCAGTTCAGCTTGCTTCATCCAGGGCCGCGTGCCGCTCATTGCGCGTTTTTCACGTTGTTGAGCGACGTGCCGAACGGCACCGTTCCGGTATTGTGGCGAAATCATGGCCGTTCACGTTTCGCGCCTCACCGTGTGATATTGCAGTGATTTCAGGCCTTCCCCGATTGTCGGGCGAGAGCTTTCTCAGCACCTTGTGAGGCAACGCGCACTCCGAGGAGCATGAGATGGCCGCCCGGCTCGCCGATGATATCGTTCCCTATCTCCCCCATCTGCGTGCGTTCGCGCGAATGCTGGCGCAGAACCGCACCCTCGCCGACGATCTGGTCCAGGAAACGGTCGTTCGCGCGCTGAGCCACGCGCATCAATTCCAGTCCGGAACGAATCTCAAGGCGTGGCTTACGACCATCCTACGTAACGCCTATTTCACCGAAAAGCGGAGCCAGGGCCGCGTCGCTCAGCTTAGTGCCGATGTGGCTCACGACCTGACCACCGTCAACGGAGGCCAAGAATGGCACTTGCGCATGCGCGATTTCGAGAGTGCGTTCAATACCCTGCCGGCGGTGCAGCGCGAGGCGCTCGTGCTGGTTGGCGCAAGCGGATTTTCCTACGAACAGGCCGCGGACATGGCTGGCTGCGCAGTTGGCACGATGAAGAGCCGCGTGTCGCGCGCGCGGTTGCAGCTGCAGAGCTTGCTCGAAGGTACGGGCACAGCGCCGTCGCGCGGTGTCGAGTGGCATCGCGCCGTGCATATCCGCGATTGGGAACATCTGGGTAACGCAAGCGCTCACGACTCGTCGACTCCATCATCGGCGCCGTAACGCACCGCAGCGGTTGCGTCCGGGAGCCTTCGGCCTCTAAATAATCCGCGCGAAAATTGGCCGGCGCGCAACCGGCGCAGTGGGTGGATTGTATTTCGATGGTCTCAGAGATTCGCCGCGAGTGGTGGCGCGGCGCGATGATCTACCAAGTTTATCTGCCGAGCTTCTTTGACAGCGATGGCGATGGCTGGGGCGATCTGCGCGGCTTGCACGCGCAACTGCCGCACATCGCTTCGCTCGGTGTCGATGCGATTTGGGTCTCGCCGTTCTATCGCTCGCCGATGCATGATTTCGGCTATGACGTTTCCGATTATCGCGCCGTCAATCCGCTCTTCGGCGCACTGGCGGATTTCGATGCGGTGGTTACGCGTGCCCATCAGCTCGGGTTGAAAGTTGTTGTCGACCAGGTCTGGAGCCATACTGCGGCGGACTATCCGTGGTTCCAGGAAAGCTGTGTCTCGCGGACTGGTCCCAAGGCCGATTGATATGTCTGGGCCGCGTCAGCACCTGATGGCGCGCCGCCCAACAACTGGCTTTCGGTGTTCGGCGGGAGCGCTTGGTGCTGGAATGCGCAACGCCGGCAGTACTATCTGCATCATTTTCTGCCTTCGCAGCCTCAGCTCAATCTGCGCAACCCGGCGGTGTTGGACGCTCACTTCGCCAACGCCGAATTCTGGCTCGCCCGCGGAATCGACGGCTTTCGGCTCGACGCCATCGATTTCATGTTACACGACGAAGCCTTGGGCTCGAATCCGATCCGCCCTATGCCCCTCGGAAGCGAGCCACCGTGGAATCCGTTCCGCATGCAGCGCCACGTTCACGACATGGTGCAGCCGAGCACCGCGGCACTGATCACCCGTATCCGCGATTTCATGGATCGCTTTCCCGGTCGAGTGACGATCGGCGAAATATCGAGCGAGCCGGGTGCTCTCGATCGCGTCGCTAGGCTCACCGGCGTTGCGCGATTACACATGGCATATACGCTGGGCGTCATGAAAGCGCCCTTCGCGCCGGTAGTTTTTCGCCAGGCGGTTGGCGACTCGGCGACGCTCAATCGCGCCGGCTGGCTGTGTTGGGCGTTCAGCAATCACGATGTCGCCCGGGTTGCGTCACGTTGGAATCCGGGCGGCGAGTCGCCAACGGCCTTTGCGCGGCTGCAGATGGCGATGCTGCTGAGCCTCCCGGGTAGCGTCTGCCTGTATCAGGGCGAGGAACTCGGCCTGCTCAACAGCCGCGTCGCCGCAACCGAAATTCGCGATCCTTACGGGTTGGCCTTCTATCCCGTGTTCGCCGGCCGCGACGGTGCGCGTACGCCAATGCCGTGGAAAGCGGCGGCGCCCAACGCCGGCTTCTCCACCGGCAACCGGACCTGGCGGCCAGTCGATCCGGCGCATGCCGAACTGGCGGTCGATCGGCAGCAGAATGATCCGCATTCGACGCTTGCCGCTTATCGCGCGATGATCCAGTACCGCCGCGCGCATCCCTCGCTAACGATCGGTGATACCGAGATGCTTGATTTGCCTGATCCATTGGTCGGCTGGCGCCGACGGTTCGATGGCGAGGCCACCATCGCGCTGTTCAATCTCGCGCCATCACCGGCGGCAATACCGGATCGCGTGCTGTCGCGCATGACGCCGGCAGACCTGCCATTCGTGTCGCGCCCATCGGCTGGTGATCCGGTGCTGCCGTCATTCGGGCTGATCCTTGGTACAGAGCCCAGCGACCGCTAGGGGCGCGTGTCCACGCCCCTACGGCGCGATCCCCCACGCGCGTCAGCAGCCTGAACCGGCCCTGAGCGTTGCAGATGGAATGCAGGCGGCGAAGCCCCGATCACTTACCGAGGCCGCTCGGCGCGCACGGCGGTGAGGATCGCTTCCGCCGTCGGGTCCGCAAATATGGCATCGAGGTCGCGACCGAGTTTGCGCGCGAAACTTGGATAGGCGCCGACCGGCGCGCCGGGCAAGTTGACCTGGTCAATCTCCTGTGCGAGCTCCTCGAGCTGAACCGCCACGAACCGGCTTGGTGTGCGGGCAATAAAGCGATGAGCCGCGACGACGATCGAGGCGTCATCATGAGCGTCGAAACCGGCGCGCGCGAAAGCCTCACGGATGGAATCGCACTCGGCCGCGCGCTGGATTCGTTCTTGATCCTGCGATAAGCCCGCAGGATGGATGCCTAGGCGGTACTTGGTTTCGATGTCGCGGCCCACCCAAAAGCCACGCCAAGTCGGCAGATCATGCGTCGCCAGTGCGACCAACGCCTCGTGCGGATACTCGGACGGTGCAAGGTAGCGTCCGCCGTTGCGCATGAAAATCAACAGCCGATAGGACAGAATACCCGCTTCGGCGAGGCGAGGCGGCAGTTCGGGGGGCACCGTGCCAAGATCCTCGCCGACCACGACGCATTGCCGTGCCGCGCTTTCCACCGCGACGGCCGAGCTTAGTGCGCCGAATGGCATGCGTAGATAAGCGCCGTCGACCGGCTGTCCGCCGGCCGGAACCACGAACAGGCGATTGAAGCCGAGCACATGGTCGATCCGGATGGCACCCGCATGCGCCATGACGGCGGCGACGATGCGGCGGTAAGTGCCGCAGCCCGTCCGCATCAGGGCTTCGGGGTTGGGAGCAAACAGGCCCCAGTCCTGGCCATTGGCGTTCCAATCGTCGGGTGGAGCGCCAACGTGGAAGCCGGGCACGGTCTCCGCGTGTCCCACCCAGCCCTCGGCGCTGTCAGGCGCGCAGCCGAGTGCAAGATCGAGATAGAGTCCGACGCGCATGCCGGCACGGCGCGCCGTCTCGGCGCAGGCACGAAGCTGACGATCCGCCTGCCATTGCAGGAAGGCGTGGTAGCGCAGCTCACGCGCGTGCTCTTTAGCAAATTGCGTGACAGCAGCGCCGGTCGGGTCGCGAAATTTCGTCGGCCAGCTCATCCAGTCCGGTCCGAAGCCGGCGAGCGAGGAGAGGGCCTGGTAGAGCGCAAAGCTGCGCAAGGCCGCGCCACGGAGCCGCGTGAAGCTCGCAAAATCGCGGACTACCTCGTCGTTCGGTGCAGCGCGTAAGCGGTGCTCGAACGTGTCGAAGATCACGCGGAAAATCCCGTGCTTCGCGGCTGCGATCTCGGCGTATCCGACGGTCGGGCTGGCGCGCAGCCGGTCGAGCAGCGTTTGAAAACTGCGGCTAGAAACCGCAGCACGGGCCGCACCCGATTCAGCATAACCGGTCATTTCCAGTGGATCGAGGTAGAGCACGTTGATGAATTCGCGGCTCGATGGAGAATAGGGGCTGATCCGCGATGGGTCGGCGGCATAGAGCGCGTGCAGCGGATTGAGGCCGATGAAATCGGCGCCGGCGGCGGCAGCCAAATCGACCAGGCGTCTAAGGTCGGTGAAATCGCCGATGCCCCAATTGCGCGTCGAGCGCAGACCATAGAGCTGTGCGACAACGCCCCAGCCGCGGTCCCAGTCGGGCGTGTAGCAGCGGGTCGGTCGCGGCGTCGATAGGATCGGAGTGGGATGGCCGCTCGAACGCTCGAGCGCCGCCGTTAAGCGCGCGGTCGCCTCGTCCGACATCCGATGATGTCGCCCGAGCGCGTCGTGATAATCGCGCTCGATGAGGTCCGCGATCGCCGGCCGCGCGTCGCTCACGCCGCCGCCTCTGTCAACGTCCAGGTCACCGACCAGGGCGAAAGTTGATCGCCGCGCACATTACCGCCCCACAGCACGTGGCCTGGCGCCGTGGGCCACGACCGGGTGATCGCTTTGCAACCAAGGTTGGCGACGAGCGACAGGCGGCTGCCGTCACCGAGCCGCCATTCGGTGGTGAGGCCGGTGCCGACCGCAACGTAGTGCGATGCACCGCCTGGCGTTCCGGCCAGACGCGGTACGATCTCGCGATGACGAATGGCGAGCAGACTGCGGATCGCATGGTTCATCGGCGGACGTTCGCCGGGGGCTGGTCGCACGAGTTGACTGCATTCGAAAGTTGCCAGCGCCTGCGGATCCGGAACGCTCGCCACGGCATCAGCGCTCGTATACGCCGGAAGTTTTCTGAGTTCACGCCGTCGACCGTCGCGCACCGCGTCGCCCAAAGCACCAGAGAAGTCGCAGAAGAAGAGAAACGGCGTCGTCGCATCCCATTCCTCGCCCATGAAAAGGAGAGGCGGCGACGGTGCCAGCAGCAAGATGGCTGTCGCTGCGGCGAGCGCGGCCGGTTCGGCCAGGACAGTCAGCCGCTCGCCGCAGGGCCGGTTGCCGACCTGATCGTGGTTCTGCAGAAAATTGACCATCGCAACCGGCGGCAAGTCGTGGCTCGGCTCGCCGCGACGCGCGTTGCGATACCCCGAATACTCTCCCTGGAATGCGAATCCTTCGGCAAGCGCCCGGCCGAGTTTGGCGACTGGTTCGACGGCGAAGTCGGCATAATAACCGGCGGTTTCACCCGTCAAGACGACGTGCGCGGCGTGGTGAAAATCGTCGTTCCACTGGGCATCATACGCGACAGTCTGACCATCGGCGTCGCGACGGAGATAGCGCGCCTGATTGCGGTCGTTTTCCAGCATGAGATGAACGTGGCGGTTTGGCGCGACCGCCAGCCGTAGGCGCGCCGCGAGCTCTTCGAGGATGTCGGGCCGGCTCGCGTCGTCAATCGCATGGATCGCATCGAATCGCAGGCCGTCCACGTTGTACTCGATGATCCAGTAGAGCGCGTTGTCGATGAAGAAATCGCGCACCAGTCGTGCCGCGAAATTGATCCCGCGTCCCCATCCGGTATCGGTGTCGGCGAAGAACTCGGGCGCGTAACGACCGAGATAGTTACCCTCCGGTCCGAAGTGATTGTAGACGACATCGACGAAGACCATGAGGCCGAGTGCGTGCGCGGCAGCGATAAAGCATTTGAGCGCGCTCGGCGTGCCGTAGGTGGAATCCGGTGCGAACGGCAGTACGCCGTCATAACCCCAGTTGCGCCTGCCGGCAAAATCGGCGACCGGCATGAGTTCGATCGCTGTGATGCCAAGATTGGCAAGGCGTGAGAGATCAGCTTCGGCCGCCGCGAACGTGCCCTCGCGCGTGAATGTGCCCACGTGTATCTCGTAGATCACCGCTTCGTGCCAAGGGCGGCCATTCCAGGTGGCGTCCGGCCAATCGAAGGCCTCAGGATCAATGAGTTCGCTCGGTCCGTCGACATCGTGTGGCTGAAAACGGGACGCCGGATCCGGCACTGGCTGAACGTCGTCGATGACGTATTGATACACGGTGCCGGCAACGAGGTTGGGGATGCGTACTGCGTGCCAGCCGCTCTCCTGGCGCGCCATGGGGACATTTCGTCGGGTCTCCGGCAGATGCAGCGCCACTGCGCGCGCCGCCGGCGCCCATAACCGAAAAGACGTACCGTGCGCATCGATCGCCGCGCCGAACATCATGCGATGCTGGCGTCGCACCGCCGATCAACTCTCTTCGCCCACAAGGGCGATCAACGTGCGTGGTGGCACCATGTATTGCGCCGAGGCGGTAAGGACAGCATCGCCGAAGCCATTGTCGGCAGAGGTGTTAATCCGCATGCGCCAGGCCTTGATGCCGGGTGTTTCCGGCACGGTAAAAGCGACTGGCTCGGCGTGACCGTTCATCAGTAGCATCAACGGTTGCCGCGTCGCATCGAACACCGCCGCCAGAAAACGCGCATCCGGGGCATTCCAGTCGGCTTCCGTCATCTCGCCGCCGTCGGGGTGCAGCCAGGTCATATCCTTGCGACCGTCGGGCGTGACCTTGCCGTCGAGAAAGCGGTCGCGCGTCAGATGCCGGTCGTGGCGCAAATCGATCAGGCGGCGAATGAAGGTGGTCAAGTCACTACCCGGCTGCCATAGGCCGGACCAGTCGACCCAACCGATCTCGTTATCCTGGCAGTAGGCGTTGTTGTTGCCGTTCTGGCTGTTGCCCATTGCATCACCGGCGAGAAGCATCGGCACGCCGAGTGATAGCAGCAGTGAGGCTAGGAAATTCCGCCGCTGCCGATTGCGCAAAGCGGCGATCTCTGCGTCGTCCGTTGGGCCTTCGGCGCCACAATTCCAGCTCAAGTTGTCGTTGGTGCCGTCGTTATTGTTCTCGTGATTCGCCTCGTTGTGCTTGGCGTTGTAGCTTACCAAGTCGGTGAGCGTGAAGCCGTCGTGCGCGGTGACGAAATTGATGCTCGCCGACGGTCGTCGGTTGTCGTGACGGAAGATATCGGCTGAGCCGGCGATGCGCGCCGCGACGGCGCCAATCACACCGGAATCTCCGCGCCAAAAACGGCGTAGGTCGTTACGGAATCGGTCGTTCCATTCGCTCCAGCCTGGCGGAAATGCACCGAGCCGATAACCGCCTTCGCCGACATCCCAGGGCTCGGCGATCAGCTTGACCTGCGACAACACCGGATCCTGGCTGAGTGCATCGAGGAAGCTGCTGTTCGGATCAAATCCGTTGGGCCCGCGCGTCAACGTGGTGGCGAGGTCGAAACGGAAGCCGTCGACATGCATGACCTCGACCCAATACCGCAACGAGTCGGTGACGAGGCGGAGCACATAAGGATGTGTCAGGCGAAGCGAGTTGCCGACGCCCGTGAAATCCATGTAGTGCCGCGGATCGTCGGACGAGAGCCAATAGTATGAGCGGTTGTCGATACCGCGGAATGACAGCGTCGGGCCAAGCTCATTGCCCTCGGCGGTGTGGTTGTAGACGACGTCGAGGATCACTTCGATCCCCGCGAGATGCAACGCGGCGACCGTGCGCTTGAATTCGCTGAGGTCGCCGCCGAGTAGCCGCCGATCCGGCGCAAAATAGCCGATGGTATTGTAGCCCCAGAAATTACGCAGACCGCGCTCGATCAAATGTCGATCGTCCACGGCCCAATGCACCGGCATCAATTCGACCGCGGTGACGCCAAGATGACGCAAATGGTCGATTACCTCGGGCGTCCGCAGCGCTGCGAATGTGCCGCGAACCGCTTCGGGAATGCCGGTGTGGCGCTGACTGAAGCCCTTGACGTGCAGTTCGTAGATGACGCTGTCGCACAACGCATGGCGCGGCCGGCGATCGTCGTCCCACTGGAAACTATCTTCGACAAGCCGGCATTTCGGCATAACCCGCGCGTTGTCCCGCCGATCGAACGACCGATCGGCACGCGCGCTACCAACACGGTAGCCGAAATGGGCGTCTGCTAGATGAAGATCGCCGACGATATCGCGCGCGTAAGGATCAAGCAGGAGCTTGTTGGGGTTGAAGCGGTGGCCTTGTTCCGGCGCGTAAGGGCCGTAGACCCGGTAGCCGTAAAGCAAGCCGGGATGCGCTTCGGCCAGGTGACCATGCCAGACGCCATTCGTATTCTCGGGCAGTGCCAAGCGATCGGTTTCCCGTCGCCCGTGCGCGTCGAAGAGGCACAGTTCGACTTTTTCTGCATGGGCGGAAAATAGTGCGAAATTGGCGCCGCGCGGATCGAAGTGGGCGCCGAGGGGATAAGGTCGGCCGACTCCAAGGCGACGCGCCATGCCTAGTCCGCAGCGGGCGCAAGAAAGATCGCAGCCAGCGGCGGCAAAGTCAGCGCCAGCGAGTGGCTACGGCCGTGCCAAGGGAGCGCTTCCGGCGCCAGCGTGCCGGCATTGCCGACCCCGCTGCCGCCGTAGCGGCGATCATCGGAGTTGAGAACTTCGCGATAACATCCGCCCGACGGCATGCCGACGCGATAATTGTGCCGTACCACTGGGGTGAAATTGACAATGACGATCACGTGATCTCCAGGCGCGCGACCGCAGCGTTGAAACGACAGTACGCTGGCGGCGCGATCGAAAGCGTCGATCCATTTGAACCCGCTGCGTTCGTGGTCAAGCTCGTGCAGCGCGGGGAGGCGCCGATAGAGCGCGTTGAGTTCACGCACCAACGTTGAAATGCCCTGATGCATGGCGTCGCCGAGCAGATGCCAGTCGAGGCTCTGATCGTGATTCCACTCGTTTTCCTGGCCGAACTCGCTGCCCATGAACAGCAGTTTTTTGCCCGGATGGCCGTACATGAATGCATAATAGGCGCGCAGATTGGCGAAGCGTTGCCACCGATCTCCCGGCATGCGGCCCAGAATCGAACGCTTGCCGTGAACGACCTCGTCGTGCGAAAGCGGAAGAACGAAATTCTCGTTGAACGCGTAGAGCAAGCCGAAAGTGAGCTGCTCATGATGGTGCGAACGATGCACCGGATCGACCGCCATGTAATTCAGCGTATCGTGCATCCAGCCCATGTTCCACTTGAAGCCGAAGCCGAGGCCGCCGTCGTAGGTCGGCCGGGATACGAGCGGCCACGCCGTCGACTCCTCGGCAACAGTCGTGATGCCGGGAAAGCGCCCGAAGCACGTTTCATTGAGCCGACGGAGAAAGGCGATCGCCTCGAGATTTTCGTTACCACCGAAGCGATTCGGAATCCACTCCCCGGGCTGGCGACTGTAATCGAGGTAGAGCATCGAAGCGACCGCGTCCACGCGCAGGCCGTCGACATGGTAATAATCGAACCAATGCAACGCGCTGTTGAGCAGAAACTCGACGACCTCGGTCCGGCCGTAATTGTAGATAAGCGTGTTCCAATCGCGGTGGAGGCCCTGCCGTGGATCGGCATGCTCATAGAGATGCGTGCCGTCGAATTCAGCAAGACCATGCGGATCGTTGGGGAAGTGACCCGGCACCCAATCGAGGAGCACGCCGATCTCGGCTCGGTGGCAGGCGTCGATGAAAACCTGAAAATCGGTCGGCGTGCCGTAGCGGCTCGTCGGCGCGTAGAGTCCGGTCGGCTGATAGCCCCAAGATCCGTCGAACGGATGCTCGGTGATCGGCAATAGTTCGAGATGGGTGAATCCCATCTCCTTGACGTAGGGCACCAGCGTCTCGGCGAGTTCTTGATAGGAGAAAAAGCGATTGCCCTCTTCGGGGCGGCGTCGCCACGAACCGAGATGCACCTCGTAGATCGCCATCGGACGGGCATAAAAATTGCGCTCGCTGCGGCCGGCCATCCAAGTTCCATCCTGCCAGCGATGGTGGTCGATGCGCGCGACCAATGATGCCGTCGCCGGCGGCCGCTCGGCGGCTTGCGCCAGGGGATCGGCCTTGAGCGGCAGGATCACCCCGTTTTGCGCCTTGACCTCATATTTATAGCGCGCTCCTTCGCCGATTCCCGGAATGAAGAGTTCCCAGATACCCGCGCCGGGATGAAGCCGCATGACATGGCGCCGCCCATCCCAGAAGTTAAAATCGCCAACGACGCTAACCCGCTTGGCATTCGGTGCCCAGACGCAGAATGCGACACCCTCGATCCCGTCGAGCACCACGCTGTGCGCGCCGAGACGCCGGTAGGCTTCGACGTGCGTGCCTTCGCGCAGTAGATAGAGATCGGTGTCACTGAGCCACGGTCCGAACTGATAGGGATCGATGAACTCGGCGGTGCTTCCGCACCAGGTTGCACGCAGGCGATAGGGCCGTGGCGGCGGAGCCATTAGCGGCACTATGAATAGACCGATGCGTTCGCGGATCGGCGCCGCCGCGGCAATGGTCTTGCCGTTGTTGTGGTCGATCAATTCCACCCGTACGGCGTCTGGCAGGAACGCGCGCACGAGAAAACCCGACTCGGTCGCGTGGGGTCCCAGATACGCGAAGGGGTCGGTATGATCGCCCTGGATGATGGCATCGCCCTCGCGGTCTAGAGAGAGTGGTGACGCCGAGGTCATGGCGTGATGAGCGCTTTCAATCCGCGCAACGGAACGGCAATCCAATCGGGACGATTTCCCAGCTCGTAGGTGATTTCGAGCGCCGCCTTCTCGATAAGGAAAAGCTTGAGCAGCCGCCGCGCGAGATTTTCTTCACCAGGCCACAGCGGGCAGCCGACCATCGCGCGGGTGTAGGCGTCGAGGAAACCGTTGATGGCGTCGTCGCGCCACAGGAGCGCGGCCTTCAACAAGTCGTTACGCAGGTCTGGCTGATTGGTTGTCGCGTGTTCGAGCGCGGTCCAGGCGGCATAATCGAATGAGCGCAGCATGCCCGCTACATCGCGAATGACCGAGTGCTTGCGCCGGCGTTCCGCCAGCGGCAGTTGCGGTGGTCCCTCAAAGTCGACGATTTGAACATCGTTCTTCACGACTAGAATCTGGCCAAGATGGTAATCGCCGTGCAGACGCGAGAGCAGTACGTCGTCATCACTATCGGCGAGTGCGCGCGCTTGCGCGGCAATAGCTTCCCTGCGGCCAATCAGATCGGCCGCGAGTGTCACCGCCTCACCACTCAACCGATCGCTGCCCCGCGTGAGCTTGTTGAAAGTATCGTCGACCGTTTGCGCGATCGCATCGCCCCACGCGGTGATTTCGGTCGGTGCCGCCGGCACGACAGTAAATGCCGGGTCGCTGCTTCCGACATTGAACGCGCGATGGAGCTCGGCCGTGCGTAATGCCAGTTGCTCGATTTGCGCGTGATAGACGGTGTGCGCGGCCAGTGATGCCTGAGGCTCGACCACCGGCGCGACTCGTGACTCCTCAAGGAAGCGCGCGAGATAGCCCAAGGTGGAGGACCAGGCGTCACCCTGGTTTTGCACCCAGCCGTGAATCACGCCGAGCGCTGTTTCCTGGCCATCCGGTTCGATTAGCGCCACATGGCCGAGAAGCGGCGGCGCATTCTTGAATTCGGTGCGCTCAGTTAGAAACGTACCGACCTCGATCTCGGGATGAACGCCGGGCGCGACGATACGGTAGAACTTGATGATAGCGGCGCCTTCGACTATGGCCGAACTGTTCGATTGCTCGGCGCTGCCGATGCGAATGACCGGTTTCTCCGGCCACGCCTGCGTCGAAAGCGTCGCGCCGGGTCGAAAGACGAGCTGGCCGTGCGCAGTTTCGAGCATGCGGCCCTCACGTACGGCGTTGATTACCGCATCGACGAACAGTTCGTTATGCAGGGCGTCGGTCAGATAGCCCTCGCGTGGTCCATGGCGCAGTTTGGCAAGAGTGATCGTCGGTGGCGGCATGGCCGGCGGCTGCCACTCCTCCGTTAGCGGCAACGAGTAACGCGCGGTGGAATGCCGACCGCGAGTGTCGGCAATCAGCCACAGCCAGTCACGGTCGCCCAAACGGAACGTGGTCGACCAAGCGAGCGCGGCGGTGAACGCTCGCTCGCTTTTCTGGGCGAACCAGCGATGTTCGACGAGGAAAGGCGGCAGGATGTCGCGTTCCACGATGCCGCGGTTGCGGCCCTCGAGCACGGTGGCGAGGCCGCCCACCGCGACCAACGTGTCGAGGTCGCGCGTGCGCACCGTAGCCAGCGGTCCCTGTACCGGAACGGCGAGCTGGAACCAGTAAAAGCCGTAGCCTTGTAAGGTGATGGTGTAGAAACCGCCATCGCCAATCATCGGAAAGGATGTTTGGCCCATCAGCTCGACAGGGATACGTCCGGCGAAACCAGCAAGGTCGAGCTCGACCGCCTGCGCCGAGCGGGACAGGTTCGAGAGGCACAAGACGGTGACGTCTTCGTGTTGCCGCAGATAGGCGAGTACGGCGCGGTTCGAAGGATAAAGGAAGGTAAGAGTGCCTCGACCGAACACCTTGAGCGACTTGCGTACGCCGATCAGCCGCTTCATCCAGTTAAGCAGCGACGACAGGCTTCGCGATTGCGCCTCGACGTTGAGCGCTTGAAAGCCATAGACGGCGTCCATGATTGGCGGCAGATAAAGCGTCGCAGGATCGGCGCGCGAGAAACCCGCGTTACGATCGGGCGTCCACTGCATCGGCGTACGCACGCCGTCGCGGTCGCCGAGATAGATATTGTCGCCCATGCCGATCTCGTCGCCGTAATACAAGATCGGCGTTCCTGGAAGCGACAGCAGCAGACTAACCATCAGCTCGATCCGCCGCCGATCGTTCTCCATGAGCGGCGCGAGCCGACGCCGGATGCCGAGATTAAGCCGCGCGCGGCGATCGGCGGCGTAAGTCGACCAGAGATAATCGCGCTCGCTGTCGGTGACCATTTCGAGCGTCAGCTCGTCGTGATTGCGCAGGAAAATCGCCCACTGACATGAATCGGGAATCTCCGGCGTCTGACGCATGATGTCGGTGATCGGATGGCGATCTTCGCGCGCGATTGCCATGTACATGCGCGGCATCAGCGGGAAATGGAACGCCATGTGGCACTCGTCGCCGCTGCCAAAATAGTCCTTCACGTCTTCCGGCCATTGATTCGCCTCGGCAAGGAACAACCGGTTCGGAAACTCGCGGTCGAGCTGTGACCGCATCTGTTTGATGACCGCGTGAGTCTCAGGCAGATTCTCGTTGGATGTGCCTTCGCGCTCGCAGAGATACGGAACCGCGTCGAGCCGGAAACCGTCGACGCCGAGATCGGCCCAGAACCGCATGTTGTTGAGCACCGAGCGCACGACATGCGGATTGTCAAAATTCAGGTCGGGCTGATGTGCGAAGAACCGGTGCCAATAGAATGCGCTGGCCACCGGGTCCCACGTCCAGTTCGATTTCTCCGTGTCGTTGAAGATAATGCGCGTTCCCTTGTATTTCTCCTCGGTGTCGCTCCACACATAATAATCGCGATAGACCGAACCAGGTCGCGCGCGGCGGGCGCGCTGGAACCACGGATGCTGGTCCGAAGTGTGATTGACGACCAGCTCGACGATGATTCTGAGGTTTCGACGATGCGCTTCGCGCACCAGCTGGCCAAAGTCGCGCAACGTGCCATATGCCGGATGGATGTTGCGGTAATCCGAAACGTCGTAGCCGTCGTCGCGAAACGGCGATGGAAAGAACGGTAGCAGCCAGATGGCGGTGACGCCGAGGTCCTGCAGGTAATCAAGCTTGGCAATCAATCCAGGCAGATCACCGATCCCGTCATTGTTGGCGTCGAAGAACGCCTTGACGTGCAACTCGTAGATAATGGCGTCTTTGTACCAATCGGGTGCGTCGGCTTGGACGCGCGCTTCCGGAAGTGTTGTGCGCGCCGTGACGTCAGGCATCGACGGCCTCCGTCAGCTTGAACACGAAAATTGGCACGCGAGGTCCGATCCAGACTGATTGTCGCGGACCGGTCCAATGCAGGACCTCGTCCGTTAGCAGGTTGCGGATGGCGAAAGCGGAATCCTCGGAGATGCCGAGCCGCTCCAACGGCAACTCGATCGTGGCCGCCTCGTCGCCAAGGGGGTTGAGGCTGATGGCGATGAACACGGTCTCGCGCGGGTTCGATGGCACTCGTGCATAGAACAGCACGTGCGGATTTTCCGCCGGCAGGAATTCGAGATTCAGCCAGTCGCTGAAAGCGGCGTTGTCGCGCCGGATACGATTGAGTTCGGCAATGAACCTCTTGATATTGCCCGGCCGGTTCCAATTCCACACCTTGTATTCGTACTTCTCAGAGTCCGCGTATTCCTCGGAATCGGGCAACGCGCGATTTTCACAAAGCTCGAAGCCGTTATAGATGCCCCACAGTCCACCAAGGGTCGCCGCCAGCGCGGCACGAATACGAAAGGCGGGCGGACCGCCTGTCTGCAGGAAGCGCGGCAAGATGTCGGGTGTGTTGGTGAAAAGGTGAGGGCGGAAATATTCGCGAGTCTCACCGCACGTCAGCTCAACGAAATAGTCCGCAAGTTCGGCCTTGTCGTTGCGCCAGGTGAAATAGGTGTAGGACTGGGTGAAGCCGAGCTTGGCGAGATAGCGCATCGGCTTCGGCCGCGTGAAGGCCTCGGCCAGAAAGATCACGTCGGGATGCGTGGCCTGAATATCACGGATGAGCCATTCCCAGAACGGGTATGGCTTCGTATGCGGATTGTCGACGCGGAAGATACGGACGCCTTGCGCGATCCAGAAGCGCAGGACCTCGCGGAGGGCCCGCCAGATGCCGCGCCAGTCGGCGGCGTCAAAATTGAGATTGACGATGTCCTCATATTTTTTGGGCGGATTCTCCGCATGGCGGATCGAGCCGTCGGAACGGAATTCGAACCAGTCGGGATGTTCCTTGATCCATGGATGGTCGAGCGAGCACTGCACCGCGAAATCGAGCGCGATTTCCATACCACGCTCATGGCACGCGTCGACGAACGCACGGAAATCGTCAAGCGTGCCGAGTTGCGGCTCCACGGCATCATGGCCGCCGACCGTGCTACCGATCGCGTAGGGGCTGCCAGGATCCGCGACGGTGCCGCCGAGGCTATTGTTGCGACCTTTGCGATTGGTCAAGCCGATGGGATGGATCGGCGGCAGGTAGATCGTATCGAAGCCCATGGCCGCGATGTCATCGAGCCGAGCGGCGCAGTCCCCGAACGTCGCGCTTTCTCCCGGTTCAGTGCCTTGCGACCGGGGAAACATCTCGTACCAGGCGGCAAACCGTGCCTGCGGTCGATCGACGACCAGCGGTCGTGCTGGTTCGAGGCGCGTCAAATGACAGCGCGGGCCGCATTCGGCCATTGCGGTTTCGAGATCCGGCGCGAGCAGGAGCTCAAGCGCGCTGGTGGCGCCGCGTTGGGCGCTGGCAAGCGCTGACTCGATAATTGTTCGCCCCGCTCCATTCGCCGTGCGCACAGCCTCCGTCAAGAGTGCGACACCCACCGCGATCTCGTCGGCGGTCGGTTGACCGGCTTGGCTCTTCTTCGCGAGGTGGTCGCGCCAGCTTGCGAAGGCGTCCGTCCACGCTTCAAGCGTGTAGACATAGCGGCCGGGGTCGGTGAGTGTGAGGGTGGCCGACCACCGGTCATTGTCAACCAACCGCATCGGTACGCCGCGCCAATTCGTGTCGCCATCACGGCACGTTAGCAGAACGGCGCGTAACCGATCATGGCCGTCGCGAAAGATGTCCGCAGAAACCGAAAAAACCTCGCCTACGACGCGCTTAACCGGAAACCTGCCGCTGTCGATTTCGGGCGCGATCCTCTCGATGGCGATGCGATGTCCGTTCGTCGGCTGACGGGCGCGCGGCGTCTTTGCCTTCGCCTGGGCCGCTGTCGGCGCGGGCGCGATGACCGCCATGGGCCGAAATCCTCAGGCGACGCTATATGATGCCGTCGGTAACAGCGACGTCGCCGACTCGTGCAGCGAATCAATGAACCCGTCGTACCAACGGTTGATATTACCTCCCCGCAACGTCTTCATCATCGCACTCCAGCGCTCGATACGTTCGACGCGGTCCATATATAGCGCGCGATACAGCGCCTGCGCGAGTTCTCCGATATCGTAGGGGTTGACGACGAGCGCGGCGTTGAGCTCTTTCGCCGCGCCGGCGAACTTCGAGAGCACCAGCACTCCCGGATCGTCCGGGTCCTGCGATGCGACGTATTCCTTGGCCACGAGATTCATGCCGTCACGCAACGGTGTGACGCAGCCGACCTTGCTGACCCGGTAGAGCGCGGCAAGCTGGTCAGGAGGGAAGCTCTCGTTGATGTAGCGCAGAACCATCCAATCAACGTCGCCGAAGCGCGCGTTGATATCGCCTGCGTGGCCGGCGAGCTCCGCACGGACGCGGCGATAGCTATCGACCGCCGAACGCGTCGGCGGCGTAATTTGAAGGAACGAAACGCGCTTGCGTTCGTCCGGATAGATGGTCAGGAAGCGCTCGTAAGCGGCGAAACGCTCAGGCAGGCCCTTGCTGTAGTCGAGGCGATCGACGCCAATCACCATTTTGCCGTGGTGCAATCCGCGCTTGATGCGGTTGATCTTATTGCTGTCGACGTTCTTGCGAGCCGATCCGGCGAAGAAGTCGACGTCGATACCGACCGGAAACACGCCGAGTTTGACCCTGCGATCGCCGAATTGCAGCTCTGTCTGCCCTATCAGAGTGGCCAGCAGCTTGGTGGTCGCATAATCACGGAAACGCAGAAGGTCCTCGTCGGTTTGGAAGCCGATCAGGTCGTAGGCCGCAAGCGCCTTGAGCACAGTGCGGTGCTCCGGCAGGCAGATCAGCACTGATTTGGTCGGGAATGGCGTGTGCAGGAAAAAGCCGATCGGCCCTGCGAAGCCACGTTCGCGCAGAAACTCGCCGAGCATGAAATAGTGGTAATCGTGCACCCAAATGAGCGAATTCCGGCGTGCGCGATCGGCCACGACGTTCGCCATGATCTGGTTGATCGCCCGATATGAGGCGACGAACTCAGGCTCATAACGCAACAGATCCGCGCGGTAATGTAGAACCGGCCACAGCGCCGCATTCGCCATGCCGTTGTAGAAGCGACGGTAATCGGTGACCGGCAGGTCGACCATCGTCAGTGTTCCGGCTCCCAGTTTTTTCGAATGCGTCGGTACGTGCGCGTCTTCCGCCGGGGCAAACTTGCCGCTCGCTCCGATCCAGGTGGCGCCGGATGTCCTCACCGCCGACAGCAGGACCGCGGCCAAGCCTCCCGAGACCGCGCCCGTCCGGGACGGTTCGGCAACGCGGTTCGAGACCAAGATCGTGTCCATTGTTCAGACCCCCTTGGTTGGAATTTTCCCTCTTCGGGGCGAGAGGCAGTGGTTTGCAAGAGAACGTCAGCCGACGGCTCTCGTTCCGCTCACGATCACCGAATCACCCTAGGACTTGCTGGGCCCAAAATTGCCCACAGTGGCACCATATACGGCCACTTTCGAGGGTGAGAAGGAAATATGGCGAAAATGAGATCACGGCACCGCCGCCGATGCGACGGACCGCGAATTATGTGCCGTACCGAGTTCGATGTTGTCGATCCAGCGATATCTATCTAAGGGCGATCAAGTTCCGCGACGTCTGCGGCGACGGCCATCAACACCAGGTCAATGATGCGACCACGGACGAACGGTCAGTGGCCGTTACGCCGCTTGGTGACGCAGACCCCGCGTATTAGATGGTAAAGTGTGTGACGCGGCGGCGAACGAGATGGCCAAAGCTGCAAGCTGTCGTCTGCGCACGCCGCGCCGCGTCTTCTTCGGTTATTCGGCGGCAGTCCGCTGGGCTTTCGCTCGCGCCAAGTTCTCCGCGGCAAAGTCCCAGTTCACCAGATGGTCGATGAAGGCGTCGATGAAATCGGGCCGCCGATTCTGGTAATCGAGATAATAGGCGTGCTCCCATACGTCGTAGGTCAACAGCGCCTTCATGCCTTGGACCAGCGGATTGATCGCATTCGGTGTCTTGATGACCTTGAGCTTGCCGTTGTCGAAAACCAGCCAGGCCCAACCGCTGCCGAATTGCGTCGCGCCGGCGGTTTTGAATTGTTCGCGGAACTTGTCGTACGAACCGAACGCTTCTTCGATCGCGCGCGCCAACTCGCCTGTCGGCCGACCACCACCCTTGGGACGCATAGATTTCCAGAAGAAGTTGTGGTTCCAGATCTGTGCGACGTTGTTGAAGAGCCCTTGCTTCGATTCGTCCTTCGCCGTCGCCTGGATCACCTCTTCGAGCGGTTTGTTCGCCAGCGGCGTGTTCTGGACCATTTTGTTGGCGTTGTCGACATAGGCCTTGTGATGCTTGCCGTGGTGGAATTCGAGCGTGCGCGCCGACATTTGCGGTTCGAGCGCGTTCATCGGATACGGCAACGGTGGGAGTTCAAATGCCATTTCAGCCTCGCGCTTGTCAGAGTTCGATCATTAGGCGTCGCTGCGCGTCGCGATGCGGGCACAACGACAAAAACGGCGGCACGGCCACAGGCTCCAAGTGGCAATCCGGGAGCGCGGCGTGCACGCCGCGGCCCTCATGGCTGTGGTGCGACGCCGCCGCTTTTCATTTTCACCATAACACGCATATAGTTGCAGCACACCAGTCGAGAATCGGGGAGGGAACCCTTCATGCGTTCCTAAAAGGGACGGGAGAATCCGCTGATGACGAATAGAGCCGCCGAGGGACAACGCGAGCTTCCGTGGTCGATGGATGCAATCCGGTATTGTGACTTAGCCAGCGAGGTGGTCGAAGACGATGAATTGCTGTTTCAGATTGTCGCCTCCGCCTCGTTCGTGGAGATCACATCGGATCTTTATACTGAAAATCTGATCGAATATTTCCGGGGTGATCCCGAACTCGTCGATTGGCTGAGGTACCACTGGGAACCGGAGGAGCTGCAGCACGGCGCCGCGCTCAAACGCTATGTCGAGGTGGCATGGCCCGAGTTCGATTGGCGGCGCGCCTACCAGGGTTTCTTCGCCGAATATTCACACTGCTGTTCGCTGGAAAATCTAGCGCCGACGCGCGCACTGGAAATGGTCGCACGGTGTGTCGTCGAGACGGGGACGGCAAGTTTCTATCGTATGCTGGCTGAGGCGGCGCCCGAGCCGGTCTTGCACGAAATCGCCTCCAATATCGCCGCCGATGAGGTGCGGCATTACAAGAATTTCTACTATTTCTTCCGCCGCTATCGCGATTCCGAGAGCCCGAGACGGACCTCCGTGCTCCGGACGCTGTGGGATCGTGCCCAGGAGGTGGATGCCGAGGACGCCTACATCGCGTTCAAGCACGTCTTCCTCGCCAGCAACCCGGATTCTGATTTCCATCCCGCCGACTACGAGGCCTTCCGTAGTGGCGTGCGTCGTATCGGCCGCGCATATTTTCCCTATGGCATGGCGCTGAAGATGTTCCTCAAGCCGCTTGGCCTCGCGCCAGTGATCGGCCGTGTCGTATTGCCGCCGGCGACCATGGCAACGCGTCTGTTGCTGTTGCGCTGAAGGCTGTTCCTCCGGGGCGCGCAATACTGCAATTCGTTGCAAATGCGCCGGCAAGGCGCGGCGCAGTCGGAATGGAGGAAACCGATGCCAGATGACGCCGCTCAGGCGGCTGCGGCCCGCGCCAGGGCCGAGCCGGCATTGAATTTGCGCACCACTGACCGCAAGCGACTTTATGAAGGTAACGCACGGTGCCTATTGCGCTTGGCGTGAGCACAAACACGGCTGACGTCGGACAAAGCCTGTCCGCCGGATTTTAGATGTCTGCGATCAATCAAACACGATCCACCGGTCTGCTCGACGGCGCGAAGGCGCAAAGAGACGCGCTGAAGCCTCGCTTAAATTGCGGTCCGCGGAACGGTAAGCGATGCGGGCGGTGCTCAGTCACCTTCTTCCATCACGTTGCCTTGCGGTGAGAGCACGACCCGCGTTTCTTGGCTGTCCTTCATGGCGATGCCATGCCAATAGTTATCGCAGCCCTTCCGAAGATCGTGAACGTGCGTGTAACCCGCGGCTTCCATCTTTTTCATGGCCTGCGGGGCGGTCGAACTGTCAATCTTGTCTTCGGGCGGGCAGTTGTTTTGCATCTGTGACTGCGCGAGTGCCGGAACGATTGGGCTTGCGGTCACGAATGCGGCGCCCGCAACCAGGACGATGAGACGGTGCTTCAGGGTCATCATATGAGCCTTTCGGAATATGGAGTGTGGCTGATTTGGACAGCCGATTGCGGCAGCTTTTAGGAAAAAAATTTACAGTTTCATGACAATCTATTCACGTTGATGGCGGTGCCGCACTCGACACATTGTGGCGGAATCGTCACCGCAATCTGCCCCAACGAGATGGCTCTCTGACACGGTTTGCTGATCGCGCGAACCCCGCCAGGGAGCCTGCAGTCGCAGGGGGCGAGGCGGGGTTCATTGGGTGGCTCGAAGCTCACCGCCCAACCACGAGGTCGGGCTTTCAAATAGGCGCTGATCGTACTGATCAGGTGGAGTCATGCGGTTCGGGCACCCTCCAACTTGGTTGCGCCGGTATCAAGGCTAGACCTCTCGTTGCCGTCGTCAACGGCCGAAACGTGAAATCGTCGGCAATTTTCTGTCCGGTTGCGTGACTACGGTGGCACCGATAGCATTTGTCGAACGCGTTCGAAATCCGGCCGGAGAGCCGGAATGATGGGGAAAGCGCGCGCAGCTCTAGCTTGCTCAAGAGCAGCGACGACCAGTTGGCCACCGGCACGACATAACCGAGTCGGATTTTCACCGGTTCGGCTTGAGCCGAATACGCAACGACGACGAACGCGACCGCGAGGCACGCGGCCAGCACGGAACGGAGCAAGCGCACGGGTCCTCCCCTGAGATCGAGCCTGCCCTGTTGTGCGCGCTATTTCGTGCTTCGAGGCACGTGCCGGTAGGCGTTTTTAGAACGTGTTCACTATTGGGTTCGGTCAATCCTTTGTCAATCCAACCGGCCGGCGGCGAACGGCCGTAAGCCCTCGACTAGCAGCTGCAGCATGCGCCGCAAGGTCGCGAGGCCTTGCGCCAGATTCGGCATGCGGCTGTCGTCGGCGAGCCAACGGCGGATTTCCGCCGTGTATATGTCGAAGATCGCACGCGCGACCGTCATGTCGTCTTCCGCCGACGCGACGAGACCGTCGGTGCGGGCGCGCTTCACCAGCGCGGCGACGCCGGCGACGATCTGATCGCGATGCTCTTGGAACCGTCGTGCTTCCGGCCCGTAGGTGTAAAACGTCAGCTCGCGCAGCAGGAAACGCGCGAGATTCGGTTGGCGCACGAAATAGGCATAGAAGTCGTGGAATACCATGACCAGCCGATCGACGAATATGGGTGCCGAATTTTCTCGGGCGAAAGCCTGCGTTGCTAGCTCGATCAGCTCGTCGTTGAAGATCAGGAAGAGAAGGTCGCGTTTATCGGCGGCATAGGTGAACAACGTGCCGAGCCCGATGCCCGCGCGCTTCGCAATCGCGCGTGTCGTCGTCGCGTCATAGCCCCTCTCGACAAAGAGCTCACGCGCGGTGCGGCGGATGTTCTCGAGCTTGCGCGCTTTGCTGCGTTGGCGCAGCCCGCCTGCGGTCGGCTGCGCGGCGCTGCGCGGAATTGGTTCGGTCACTCCTGGCCCCTCCCTGGCCTCGACCGGGGCCGCAGCCTTGACATGCTCGGCGCGGCCGGTCCAAAAGTGAACATGTTCAAAATAAGCCGGCGGTCGTTGCCGGTGCAAGGGGAACACAGATGACGGCGCAGCGCAAAAAGGCGTTGGTGACGGGCGCAGCGAGCGGCATCGGCGCTGCCGCGGCACTGGCACTGGCGCGCGCGGCTCCAGGACAAGGTGATGTTCGGCAGCGACTATCCGAGCATTCCCTATGCGCGTCTGTTCCAGGAGTGGTGCGAGCTTGGTTATGCCGATGCCGTGATGGAGAAGATATTCCACCAGAATGCCGAGCGCGTGCTCGGCCTTTGATGCGCAGTTCCTGAAAAGACAAACGCCGCGGCGTTGTCGCCGCGGCGTCCAATCAAGCGTAAGGCTCGTTCTTAGACGAGCTTCAGGTTCGTGGCCGAGGTGCGGCCCTGCTGGCTCTGCTCGAGATCGAAGCTGACCTTCTGGCCCTCACTCAGGTTGCCGATTCCGGCGCGCTCGACGGCGGAGATATGGACGAAGACGTCCTTGCCGCCGGATTCAGGCGCGATGAAACCGTAACCTTTTTGGGCGTTGAACCACTTGACCGTGCCAATTGCCATTCACGTCTCCATGGCAGTTACCGGTGCACACGATTGCGCCCCAGATCGGCTGTCGAAAGGCACGGATTGCAGGGTCGGGCTCACAGTGGAGCGATCGAGCGCAGGCCGGAACCCAGCGAAGCGATGGCGAGGAAGCTAGGGGATCGGCTGTGGATTTTCAAGCCAGGATTGTGCGGATTTTCCGCAATCGCGAAGGATAGCCGCGCAGGCCGGTTTTGTGGTTCGTCTTCGTTGAGCCGCGATATCGCGGCGCCGTCGCTGCCGTTGCGACGCTGTGGCAAGATAGTCCAACTGGGTGACTCGTGAGCGAGAAAATCGACAGTTTCGATTACATCATTGTCGGTGCGGGGAGCGCTGGCTGCGTCCTCGCCAATCGCCTCTCCGCCGATCCCGAGGTCACGGTCCTGCTGCTCGAAGCCGGTGTCACCGACAACTACATCTGGATCCGAATTCCGATCGGCTATCTCTATACACAGAACAACCCGCGCACCGACTGGTGTTTCAAGACCGACATCGAGGCCGGACTCAATGGTCGTGTTCTTGAGTATCCACGCGGCCGCGTGCTTGGCGGCTGCTCTTCGATCAACGGCATGATCTACATGCGCGGCCAAGCGCGCGATTACGACGGGTGGCGCCAACTCGGCAACCCCGGCTGGTCGTGGGACGATGTATTGCCCTATTTCAAGCGGTCGGAAGACAACGTCGAGTGTGCCGACGAATTCCACGGCCAAGATGGCGAGTGGCGGATCGAGCCGATGCGTCTGAGCTGGGAAATCCTCGATGCCTTCCGAGACGCCGCCGCCGAGCTCGGCATTCCGAAGATCGACGATTTCAATCGCGGCAACAACGAGGGCAGCGCGTACTTTCGCGTCAATCAACACCGCGGCGTCCGTTGGAACACGGCGCGCGCCTTTCTGCGGCCGGTCATGAACCGGCCGAATCTCAAGGTAGTGACCGGCGCGCAGGCCAGCCATATCCGCTTCGCCGGACGTCGTGCGGTCGGTGTCGATTTCGTCCGGGGCGGCGCGTCGTGCCAGGCTGAAGCTCGGGGCGAAGTGATCCTTGCCTCGGGCGCCATCGGCTCGCCGCAACTATTGCAGCTTTCCGGCATCGGTCCCGGCGGCTTGCTGCAGTCGCACGGCATCGCGGTCGTGCACGAGCTTGCCGGCGTTGGCGAGAATCTCCAAGATCATCTGCAAATCCGTGTCGTGTTCAAGGTCAGCAACACGCGGACGCTCAACGAACGCGCCAATAGCCTCGTCGGGCGCATCGGCATGGGGCTCGAATACTTCCTTTTTAAGCGTGGGCCGTTGACCATGGCGCCGTCGCAACTTGGCTGCTTTGCCAAGAGCGACCGCGCACGCGAAACACCCAATCTTGAGTACCATGTCCAACCGCTCAGCCTCGACAAGTTCGGCGACCCTTGTCATCCGTTTCCCGCGTTTACCGCGTCGGTATGCAACTTGCGCCCCGACAGCCGCGGCTACGTCCGCATTACAAGCGCCGATCCGGCAGCACATCCGGCAATCAGGCCAAATTATCTTTCGGTCGAATCCGATCGCCGCGTGGCTGCGGACGCGATCCGTCTGACGCGCCGCATTGTCGCGGCCAAGGCGATGGCCCGCTTTACACCCGCCGAGTACCGGCCCGGCGTGCAGTTCCGGACAGACGAGGAGTTGACGCGCGCCGCAGGCGACATCGGCACGACAATCTTCCACCCCGTCGGGACCTGCAAGATGGGCTCGGATGCTGCCGCCGTCGTCGACGCGCGGCTTGCCGTGCGCGGAATCGGTAGTCTCCGCGTTGTCGACGCATCGATCATGCCGACGATCACATCGGGCAATACCAATTCGCCGACGATCATGATCGCGGAGAAGGCGGCCGATGTGATTCGCGAAGATCGCCGCGCAGCGACTGCCGTGCAGTAGACTGCGTTCGCGACGAAGATTCTGCTGGAGGCGAACGCTCGCCCGACTATACTCGGCGGCGTTCGGCATGACCCCCCCCAACGAATCTCGAACCTTACCGACCCAAACAATCAGTACATTGCAGCAGCGCCTCGAAGAAGGGCGCTTCTGCGTCACGGCCGAGGTCACGCCACCCGTAACTGCCGATCCCGCCGATTTCGTTGCGCGTGCCATGCCGCTGAAGGGCGTCGCTGCGGCAGTCAACGTCACCGACGGCGCGGGTGCGAAGTCGCATCTCGCCGGCATCGCCGCAGCGCATTTCCTCGTTCAGAACGGGGTTGAGCCGATCCTGCAGATGACCTGTCGCGATCGCAACCGCATTGCGCTGCAGAGCGATCTACTCGGCGCCGTGGCGCTCGGCATTCGCAACGTACTCATTCTCGGCGGCGACGATCCGAAGGCCGGCGATCAGCCGGAGGCCAAAGCAGTCTTCGATCTCGACAGCCGCAACCTGCTTGCGACCGCGCAGAAGATGCGCCGCGAGCACAAGCTGCTGCCCGGCACCGAGATCAAGGGCGGCTTCGATCTTTTTCTCGGCGCCGCTGATCTGCCGGTCGATCCGCCGCCAAGCTGGGACGCCAAAAGTCTCAGAGCCAAAGCCGATGCCGGGGCAGATTTCATCCAGACGCAGTTCTGCATGGATATCGGCGTGGTCCGTCGCTACGCGGGACGGCTCGTCGAGCTCGGTCTGGTGCCGCGGCTTAAAATCCTGATCGGCATCGCGCCGATCCCCTCGGTGCGCTCGGCGCGTTGGATGAAAGAAAAGCTGTTCGGCACTATCATTCCCGATGCGCTCATCGAGCGAATCGAGAAGGCGGTCGATGCGCGCGCCGAAGGCAGGCGCATCTGCATCGAATTGCTGCAGCAATTGACCGAAGTGCCGGGAATTTCCGGTGCGCACGTCATGGCGCCGCTCAACCCTTCGGACATTCCCGAAGTGATCGCTGCTTCGGGTGTGGCCGACAAACGGCACGCGCTCTAGACGGCTGCGACCGATTCCCGCCGCTCAGACCAGCGGCGGCGAATTTCTTGACGCGCATGCTGACCATACTCGATCTTTGTGCGCATCATGATCGTCCTCCGATCGATCAACGTTCAAAGGCGTGTCGACAACCAGATAGCGAGCCGCGAACCGGCCTTGATGGCGGCTGAAAGCAGCGGATAGCCCGGCGTCTCGGCGGCGCCGTGCGCCAGTGCGGTGTCGCGATGGTGCATTTCGTCGGCACGGAAATCGGCGACCATCTCGGCGAACTTCGGATCGGCGTTCCCCAGGGCTTCAAGTTGGCGCCGATAGTGCTCGTCGATCACCTCTTCGACGGCGACGGTACAGGCCATGGCGGCGGTTTCGCCCAGCAGCGCGGTTGCCGCGCCGAGCGCGTAGCCGGCCCAGTGCCAGACGGGGGAGAGTGCCGTCGGTCGCACGCGCCGTTCCGCGACGAGCGCGTCGAACCGCTCGAGATGTCGCTTTTCTTGTGCTGCCATACGGCGGATCGGGCCTGCCGCGTTCGCGTTCTTGAGCACGGCGAGCTGGCCGTCGTAAATCCGCACGGCGCCATATTCGCCTGCTTGGTCGACACGAATCATGCGCGCAATTGCATCGGCGCTCGTCCGATCGCCAGGCAGCCGGCCGGCGTTTCGACGCGAGTATGTGGCGCGACGCCGGCGGCTCATGCACGTTGTCGCCAGGCGAAGTAGGCATAGATAGCGATCAGCGCCGAGGCGATGAAATTCCAACCGGCCAACGAGACGCCGCCGAGCGACCATTGCACCTGGTCGCACATCACGACTTGGGTATGCGCCAGCATTTGCTTCAGCTCCGCCAAGGTTTGAGGGACGCGGTTGCTGCTGGTGCAGGCCACGGGTCCTCGGAACCAGTGCTGTTCGACGCCGACATGGTAGAAGCCGAGCACCGCGCTCGCGACGAACACCAATGCAAGCAGCAACAACGCGGCCCGCGGCCAGCCGGCCACGGGAATAGCCAGCGCCAGGACTGCAATCACGATCGCGGCGTAGTAGGGCCAGCGTTCAATGAGACAAAGTTCGCAGGGCTGGAGACCGCCCCAATACTGCGACGCGAGCGCGGCGCCCACGACGACGATGGCGGCGGCAAAGATGACTATGAGGTGCTGGCGGGTGCTGTGCATACGGCTCCGGGAGTTCACGTTATTCGTCAGGCCGCAACCGGTGCTTCACATGCCACCAAATGTACCAGACGATGCCAAGGACGATGGCGGCCGCGACGGCCACATCGGATTGCTGCATGATCGCCTTGAAATGCGGGTTGTTGTCCCATTGCTCGCCGAGCCGGTATCCGACATAAGCCAGCGCGTAGCACCACGGCCAGGAGCCGATAAAGGTATAAATCTGGAACTTCGTCTGCGACATGCCGGCGATGCCGGCGGGGAGGGCGATGAACGTGCGGATGATCGGCAAGAGCCGGCCAACGAGAACGGTGATGCTTCCGTAGCGCTCGAAAAAGCGATGTGTCCAATCCAGTTCGCGCCGGCCCATCAGCACGTATCCGCCCCAATGCTCGATGAAGCGCCGGCCGCCGTAGTAGCCCACGGCGTAAGCGATGGTCGAGCCGACATTGCAACCGATCGCGCCCATCGTGGCCACCAGCACGAGATCGAACCGGCCGGTGAAGACCAAATATCCCGAAAACGGCATGATGATCTCGGATGGCAGCGGAACGCAGGCGGACTCGATGGCCATCAGGATGACGATGCCGCCGTAGCCGAGGGTCGAGATCGTCCCTACGATTAGCGCGGCCAGCGATGGGACGATCTTCGCGAGCATATCGAGCGGGCTCCTGGCGGTCGGTCGGTCGATGTGATCCGGTCGGGCGGGTCAAAGCCGGCGGGCGCGATCTAGCCGTATTAGCTCGGCTGTCGCAAGTGTGAAGCCAGATTGACCGGCCGCGACCCCCGGTTATAGTGACCGCCGCTGCCCCTGTGGCGGAATTGGTAGACGCGGCAGACTCAAAATCTGTTGCCCGCAAGGGCGTGCTGGTTCGAGTCCGGCCAGGGGCACCACCACATAGTTGAACATAGTGTCACACAAGCCATTGAAATAACGATTGTTTATCTGCTTCCGGCCATGCTAAAGTTGCTCCCTAGGTAACATACCTCTGCCCCGCTACGCGCGGGGCTTTTGCACCTAGGATGCACCTAAATGCACCTAACGGACATCGCGATAAAGGCGCTGAAGGTCGAGAACGGGCAGCGCGACTTTGCAGACGACGCCATCCCGGGGCTCGCGCTGCGCGTCGGCAAGCGCGCGAAGACCTTTACGCTTGTAATGGGCGCGGGGGCCAATCGTCGGCGTATCAAAATCGGCCGGTATCCGGATCTGAAGCTCGCGGCGGCCCGATCGAAGGCAAAGGCTCTCATTGGAGAGCAGCAAGGTAAGCGCGATCAGAGCACCGTGGTGTTCCAAACGGCCTTCGATCGCTTTATCGAGCTTCATCTTAAGACGAAAAATAAGCCGTCGTCGGCGGCAGAGACGGAGCGCCTCATCCGTCGGCACCTGGTCCCGACACTCGGGAAGCTCCGGCTTGAGGCCATCACCAAGCGCGAGGTTGCGGAAGTCATCGATGGTTTGATCTCGACGCCCGCCGAATGCGCGCACGCGTTCACGGCCGCGCGCACGTTCTTTCGGTTTTGCGAAAAGCGCGGGTACTTGTCGCGCTCTCCAATGGTGGGGCTCGACGCGCCGACCA
>JAGWNF010000033.1 GCA_028871455.1 Alphaproteobacteria bacterium | reverse complement strand
GTGGAAAGTCTGGCGCGACGCCCTTGGCGGCAAGCCGCCGGAGAAAGGCGCGATGCTGCGCCTGACGCCGGCGCGGCATGGCACCGACGGATTCTTCGTCGCCGTTCTCGAACGCAAGGCGGTTGCGCCTGACACACCGCCTCAAGGATGATGCCCGCGCCATGACCGCGCCCAACGCCGAAAAAGTTCTGATCCTGGATTTCGGCAGCCAGGTGACCCAGTTGATCGCCCGCCGGCTGCGCGAAAGCGGCGTCTATTGCGAAATCCATCCGTTCAACACGGCGGATGACAAGCTCATGGCCTTTGCGCCCAAGGCGGTGATCCTGTCGGGCGGTCCGGCATCGGTGCACGAACAGGCGTCGCCGCGCGTGCCGCAGAAGATTTTTGAGCTTGGCGTGCCGGTACTTGGGATCTGCTACGGCGAACAGACCATGTGCGCGCAACTCGGCGGCCGCGTCTCGCCGTCCGACCATCGCGAATTCGGCCGCGCCTTCCTCGAGATTGTCGCCGACTGCAAGCTGTTCGAAGGCCTATGGAAGAAAGGCCAGCGCGAACAGGTGTGGATGAGTCACGGCGACCGCGTCGACGTGCTGCCGCGGGGATTCAAGACTGTCGGCATCAGCGACGGCGCGCCCTTTGCCGCCATCGCCGACGATGCGCGGCACTTCTATGGTGTGCAGTTCCATCCCGAGGTCGTGCACACGCCGCACGGCGCTGCGCTGCTCAAGAACTTCACCCATCACGTCGCCGGCTGCCGCGGCGACTGGTCGATGGCGGCGTTCAAGGCGCAGGCGATCGCCCGCGTCCGTCAACAGGTCGGCAAAGGCAAAGTGGTGTGCGGCCTGTCGGGCGGCGTCGATTCATCGGTGGTCGCCGTGCTCCTGCACGAAGCCATCGGCGACCGGTTGACCTGCATCTATGTCGACACCGGGCTGATGCGCGCCGGCGAATCCGAGCAGGTCGTCAGCCTGTTCCGCGACCACTACAACATTCCGTTGGTGCACCGCGATGCCAGCACGTTGTTCTTGCAAAAGCTCGCCGGCATCACCGACCCCGAGATGAAGCGCAAGATCATCGGCGCCACCTTCATCGACGTGTTCGACGAGGAAGCGCACAAGATCGGCGGCGCCGACTTCCTGGCGCAAGGCACGCTCTATCCCGATGTGATCGAATCCGTGAGCTTTTCCGGCGGACCGTCGGTCACCATCAAGTCGCACCACAATGTCGGCGGCCTGCCCGCGCGCATGAAGATGAAGCTGGTCGAGCCGCTGCGCGAGCTGTTCAAGGACGAGGTACGCGAATTGGGCCGTGAGCTCGGCCTGCCGGACGACATGGTGAAGCGCCATCCCTTCCCTGGCCCCGGCCTCGCCATCCGCGTGCCCGGCGAGATCACGCGCGAGAAGCTCGACATCCTCCGCAAGGCCGACGCGATCTATCTCGAAGAGATCCGCAACGCCGGGCTCTACGACGCGATCTGGCAGGCCTTCGCGGTGCTCTTGCCGGTCAAGACCGTGGGCGTGATGGGCGACACGCGCAGCTACGATCACGTCTGCGCGCTCCGCGCGGTGACCTCGACCGACGGCATGACCGCCGATTACTATCCGTTTCCGCACGAATTGCTCGGCCGCGTCGCGACGCGGATCATCAACGAAGTCAAAGGCATCAACCGCGTCGTCTACGACGTGACCTCGAAGCCGCCCGGCACGATCGAGTGGGAGTGAGGGGCGGTGTGCTGGGATAAAGTGGGATAGACCAGCGTGTTAGATGCGCTGTCGTCCCAGCGATAGTGGTCGATAGTCCTACCCCGTCTGCGAGATCAAATGCTCGCGGTCAACTGAAGGAGGCCCTCGTGAAAAGCCCCAGCACACCCGTCACGTCCCTCGCGACGCTGATGTCCGCGCTGTCGGGAGCTGAGCCTCGCAATCTCGATCTTCAGACCTCGGTGGCCTGCCCCCATTCGATCACCCTGCCGCCCGGATTCTCGCTGACGGGGAAGGATAAGGACCGGTGCGTCCTCAGCTTCAGCAACGGGGACGGTATCGGACTGACTGCCAACAACCGGGTTTCGGGCATCACCATCATCGCCACGCCCAGCGTCCGCGCCATCTACACGCAGGCCGGGATTTCCGACATGGGCACCATCGCGCTCAACAACCTCGCCGTGACGGGACAGGTCTCGATCATCACCCGCACGGGAACGGACAAGCTGGACCTCGTGGTGGACGGTCTCCACATCGCGGCCTGCGATAGCCGCCGCTACAGCGAGCAGCCGCAGAAGTACGGCGTCAACGTGTATCAGGGGGCATTGACCGTCTACAACTTCAATGGCGATGCGAGGTCACGGCTCAACGCATCGCTGAAGAACATCACGGTCGGCGCGAAGAATGCGCCGGTGCTGGGATCGGGCGTCTTCGTCAGCGGCTTCGGCGATCAGGGCGGATTGGTGGAGCTCGACACGCTCACGACGGGCGCGGTCCATTCCACCGGGATGTTGCCTTACGGCACGGCGGACATCATTACGGGCGGCGTCTTCATCGTTTACGGCGTCCACGCCAAACGCGTCGAGCACTTCGGCGACATCGTCACCTATGGCGTCAACGACATGGTGTTGGACACCTGGGGCACGGTGGATCAGTGGATCGCGCACGCGCCGGTGGTCTCGTACGGGCCGAGCGGCATCGGCTTTGTCAACTTCGGCACCGTGAACGATTTCGTCGCGGAAGCCGAAGTCGTGACGCACGGCCTGGGTGCGCGCGGATTCAATCAGTACGATGGCACCGTGCGCAACATTCGGTTCAAATCCATCGAGACCTTCGGCGATGGCTCTATCGGCATTCAGGTGAGCAAGCCCGTGGGCACGATCGTGGTCGACGAAGGCGTGACGACGCATGGTTCGATCGGCAATACGCTGGTCAAGGGCGTGAACATGCAGCTTCCGGCCGAAGCCTTCAGCGTGAAGCCCGGCGGGGTCGTCGAGAAACTTGTCGTCCGCGGCAACCTGGCCACCCATGGCGCCAAGGTCACGACGTACGCCGTCGAAGGCGGCAAAGTGATTGCAGTCGACATCAAGGGCAAGGTTCTCGCCCACGGACAAGGCTCCAACGCCGTACTGGTCGCCGACAAGGGCTCAACGCCACTGACCAACCTGCGCGCGCACGCCAAGGACGGCCAGGCTTTGGTCCAGGCTAACGGCGACATCACCGATCGAGCGGGCTTCTCGGTCGAGTAACCGCCAAGCCACATCCGTCCCGCCGCATAAAGTTTGGAGGGTCTGTATTGGGCTTGAGGCGGTCATACGCTCCGCCGAATTGACGGGCCGGCAAAGACGGTATCTGACGGACCTGTTGACGGCCTCCGTCTCTTGCGCAATCCGATTTCGCCCGATACCGTCAGGTGCCCATGCACGTTAGCAAATCCGGGGCCTAACGGAAGGCGGCCTTTGCCCAAGCAACAGAACTGTCACGCGAGCACGTAAGTCGGCATCTCGACTTGGAGAGTTTAATGTTAGATCAAGCGCTGCTTTCCTATAGCGATGCGCTGATTTTGCTGGCGCGACTCTTGCTGATGGCCTTGTTCCTCTCCACCGGCTGGCAGAAGCTCGCTAATTTCGCCGGTACGGTGAAATATATGGAGTCGGTCGGGGCTCCAGTTCCGCCGCTCGCTGCAGCGGTTGCCGTCATGATGGAGTTCTTTGTCGCTATTGCGCTGATACTCGGCGTATTGACACGGCCTCTGGCGTTGATATTCGCAGTTTTCACGTTAGGAACGGCGGTGCTCGGCCATCGTTTTTGGACAATGGAAGGTCCGCTCCGCGAGGAGAACAAAATCAACTTCCTCAAAAACATGAGCATCATCGGCGGGCTTTTGCTACTCGCGATTACCGGTCCCGGCAAGTTCGCTTTGTGGTCCTAACCACATCGCGTCTACGATCGGGACGATCCCGCCCCAGCCGGAATGGAAGAACCGGTCTCCCTATCCGGTTAAGCCGCTCAGCCTGCGCCGGCTCGCCGCGCGGGTGCGAGCATGACTTCGTCCACATAGCCCCATCCCCAATCTTCGCCGGACTCGAAGCTTCTGATGACCCGATGGCGAGACTGGAGGACGTGCTTGGTCGCGTGCCTACCCGGTGAATCGTCACAGCAGCCGAGATGCCCGCACATCAGGCAGAGCCGCAGATGGACCCATTGAGCTCCGGCTTTGAGGCGCTCTTCGCAACCGTTCGAGGTGCGCGGTTCGACGTCGCGAACTTGATCGAGATGGACGCATTGTAAGCCCATGTTCGCGGCAGCCCAATTAGCGGCGCTCGCCCGGCCCGGGAGCCTCTGCCGTGATCCGGGTCACGCACGAAGCCCCTGGCGTGCCGAGTGGTCGCAGTCCATGATCGAATAAATTTCCGCCTGCGTGTAGTCAGCCCTGTGAAGACATAGGCCCATGGCGCATCCATCCCTACATGCGTCGGACCGCAGCGGATCCGAAACATCCGCGCGTTCTCCGTGGAGCCCGTTCCGGCACAAAGTTTACAAGCTGCTTTGGATTGCGACCGTGGTGTCGAACGTCGGCACGTGGATGTATAGCGCTGCCGCGAGCTGGCTCATGACCAGCCTCAACCCAGATCCTCTCGTGGTCTCATTGGTGCAAGCCGCCACAAGCTTGCCAATGTTTCTTTTCGCTCTTCCGGCGGGCGCTTTGGCGGACATTATCGAGAAACGTCGGTTCATTCTGCTGCTGGAGGTTATCGTCGCGGCCGTCGCAGCCCTGTTCGCCGCGCTGCTGTCGGTTGGCATGGTGGGACCGGCCGCCCTGCTCGTTTTCATGTTTCTTGTCGCTACGTGCTCCGCGCTGGAAGCCCCGGCTTGGCAGTCCATCGTCCCTCAGCTTGTCCCCAGTGAAGACCTCCCTAATGCCATCGCCGCGAACAGCGTCGGGGTCAATATCAGCCGTGCCATAGGGCCTGCGTTGGCCGGCATCCTCATCGCGTACGTCAGCATCACCGCGCCGTTCTGGATCGATGCTTTCAGCAATGTGGGCGTGATCGCCGTTTTCCTCTGGTGGCATCCCCATCGTAAACGCCCGAGCGCCTTGCCTGCCGAACGGTTTATGAACGCCATCCGAGCGGGCTTTCGATACGCGACCTACAATCGACCGCTGCGCGCAACACTCGCGCGTGCCGCGGGATTCTTCCTGTTCGCCAGCGCCTACTGGGCGCTGCTTCCGCTCGTCGCGCGCGACCAACTCGCCGGCGGCCCCGAGCTTTACGGTCTCCTGCTTGGCACCATTGGAGCAGCCGCTGTCGGTTGTGCGTTCATTCTACCGCGGCTGAAATGGAAGCTCGGAGCAGACAGGCTGGTCGTCTTGGGCGAAATCGGCACGGCGATCGCCCTGGTTTTACTTGGCGTCGCACGCGAGCCGGCCCTCGCTGTGCTCGCCTGTGTTGTCGCGGGAATGTCGTGGATCGCCGCCATCGCGAATCTCAACACATCGGTTCAGTTGTCCTTGCCCGACTGGGTGCGGGGGCGTGGCCTCGCGATGTACGTCACCGTATTCTTCGGAAGCATGACGGTCGGGAGCACGATCTGGGGCGAGATCGCCAGCATAGCCGGGCTTTCCCCAGCGCACTTCATTGCCGCGGCTGGGGCGCTTGCCGCGATACCGTTGACGCGGCGATGGAAATTGCAAACGGGCGCGGCGATCGATCTGACGCCTTCGATGCATTGGCCCGAACCGGTCCTGGCGGCAGAAGTGCAAATCGATGCCGGTCCGGTGCTTGTTCTCGTCGATTATCGGGTGGATCCGGCCAATCGGGAGCCTTTCCTCAAAGCACTCACCGCGCTCGCGCGTGAACGCAGGCGCGACGGTGCCTACGATTGGGGCGTGTTCGAGGATACCGCCGAAACCGGGCGGTTTTTGGAGACGTTCCTCGTCGAGTCATGGCTCGAGCATTTGCGCCAGCACGAACGCGTCACGAAGGCCGACCAAGTCATCGAGAAGAAGGTCCATCGCCTTCTTCGTAACCCACCGGTTGTGACTCACTTGATCAGCGCCGAGGCACAACAGCCCTCTTAAGAGTCGGCGACTATTGATGAAACGACGGGGAATGGACGAGTGCCAAAATCCCATCGCCGAGCAGAAACTGCACCAAAAGCGCCGCCGCCCAAAAGGCTGGGTACTCCCAGCCGCCGTCTTTGTTGCTGAATAGCCAGCCGTTCTTGCCATGGACGGTAACGATCGTTCCGACGATAAGCGGGATGAGGAATAATGCTATGTAACGGGGGATAATGCCGAGAATGAGACAGGCGGCCCCGCCCAACTCGATTGCAATCGTCACATAAGCGAGCCAGCCGGGCAGCCCAAGGGACTGAAAGTAGGCGATCGTTCCGGGAATCTTGTACACGCGCAGTTTGAGCATCGCATGAGCGATGAACATTACGCCGAGGCACAGGCGCAAGATCAAAGCGCCGTAAGGCGCGGTCACCACGTCGATCATGACCAACCCCCGATTTCTTTCAGTAGCCTACGGTAAATCGTTGATGAATGTGCTTTGGATGCTCCAGCTCGTCGAGGAGCGCGATCGCAAAATCCTCCATGGAAATCGCGCTGTGCCCTTGGCCATCGGTCAACAACTGGTCTTGTCCTAACCGGAACTTACCGATCCGGGCTCCCGGTGCGAACATGGCCGAAGGCGAAAGAAAGCTCCACTCAAGCCCCGTTTCTTTACGCAACATCGTGAGAAAGTTGTCTGCCGCCGTCGCTTCAGCGCGGAATGCCGCCGGGAATGTCGGCGTGTCGAGCAGCTTTTGGCCGGGCGCGACTTCGAGGCTGCCGGCCCCGCCCACCACGACGTAGCGTTTGACGCCAGATGCCTTGACGGCATCGATCAGCTTGCGCGGATCGGCGTTCGCGAAACGCAGCGCACTGACAACTGCATCGTGTCCCCTGAGCAACGGAGCGAGCGTCGCCGGATTCGATGCGTCGCCTTCTTTGACAACGAGATGCGGCTGTGGTGCGAGATCGGCGATGTGTCGGGCAACAGCGGTGACTTGATGTCCGCGGGCAAGCGCTTCGGCAAGGATACGTGATCCTACCCGCCCTGTGGCTCCGACAAGCGCGAACTTCATTCTGCGTGCCCCAGCGCAAACCGGATGGCGCGAACAGGCAAAGAGTGTCGCAGAATTTTCAGGCTGGCGTAAGCCCGTTCGCGCGATCATGAGGGCGCCGGGAGCGGGGCACGAAACACCTGAACTCCGTTAAAAATTGTATCCGGAGCCAGCAGTTCATCTCATTATCCTGGTCGATCCCAGGGACATTGCCGCTTTGGCAGTGTTTCTTGCTTCGGATGCCGCGAAGTCGATTTCGGGTCAGATGGTGCCGATTGACAACGATATGCAGCAAGCTGGTTGATCCACTCGCTCAATCGAGGACTACCGCCAATGCTTTGACAGATACCCACCAATATTGCGGAGAATGGCACCCATGAACACGGCGAAAGCGACCGCCGCAGAGCCTGTCCTGAAAAACCTCGATCGGCTGATCCCCGATCTCGAAGCGCTGTACAAGGAAATACATTCGCATCCCGAGCTGTCCATGCAGGAGACGCGAACGGCGGGCATCGCCGCCGACAAGCTCAGAAAAGCCGGTTACGAGGTGACGACCGGTGTGGGCAAGACGGGTGTGGTTGGACTGCTCCGCAACGGTGAGGGGCCGACAGTGATGCTCCGCGCGGACATGGATGCGCTCCCCGTCGACGAGAATACCGGCCTTGCCTATGCCAGCAAGGTCACAGCGACCGATGCCGAAGGAAACTCCGTGCCGGTCGGACATATGTGCGGCCATGACATGCATGTCACCTGGCTGGTCGGTGCGGCGACATTGCTATCGCAGGCCCGCGGCGCCTGGAAGGGCACGTTGATGGCTGTTTTCCAACCGGGCGAGGAAACCGCACAAGGCGCCCAGGCGATGATCGACGACGGCCTGCTTAAACGTTTCCCCACACCCGATGTCGTGCTTGGCCAGCATGTCATGGTCGGCCCCGCCGGTACCGTCGCCGGAAGTGCCGGACCGATCACTTCGGCGGCGGACAGTCTGCAGATCCGCCTGTTCGGACGTGGTGCGCATGGCTCGATGCCGCAGGCCAGCATCGATCCCGTCGTCATGGCGGCATCCGTCGTCCTTCGGCTCCAGACCATCGTGTCGCGCGAGGTTGCCGCCACCGATGCCGCGGTGGTCACGATCGGCGTGGTGCAAGCCGGCACGAAGGAAAACGTTATTCCTGACGACGCCATCATTAAGCTCAATGTGCGGACTTTCGACGCGGGCGTGCGCAAGCACGTGCTTGCGGCGATCGAACGGATCGTCAATGCCGAGGCCGAAGCCTCGGGGGCTCCGCGCAAGCCGGAGATCACGCCGCTCGACCGCTACCCGCTCAACGTGAATGACGAAACCGCCAGCAATCGCGTCGCCGGGGCGTTTCGGAGCTACTTTTCCCCCGACCGGGTGAAACATACCGGCCCCGCGCCGGCGAGCGAAGATTTCGGCTGCTTCGGCACCGCATGGCAAGTGCCTTCGGTATTCTGGTTCGTGGGTGGCAATGATCCCGAAATTTATGCCAAGGCAAAGGCGGCGGGTAAGTTGAACGAACTGCCGGTCAATCATAGTCCGCAATTTGCTCCGGTCCTGCACCCTACCCTCGAGACTGGCGTCGAGGCATTGGTCGCCGGCGCGTTGGCCTGGCTTGGCGCAAGCTGATGTCTTTTGGGTCGACGGTTAGCGGCGGGAGCGCGCGGGTCTGGAAACACGCGGCGCCATTGCGACTTACGCATCGATTTGTCCCGATGCTGTTTCGTGCTTTCGGCTCGATGCGCTAGGCTTTCCCGAATGGGGCCGCCATGATCACCATTGAGACTATCGTGCATATACTTGACTTGGGTGGCACCTTCGTCTTCGCGATCAGCGGGGCGGTTGCCGCGGTCAATCGCCGGCTCGACATTTTCGGCATCCTCGTTCTGTCTTTCGTAGCCGGAAATTTTGGTGGGATTACTCGTGATGTATTGATCGGCGCGGTGCCGCCGGCCGCTCTGACCGATGGACGATATTTGCTGGTTTCCATACTGGCCGGGCTCATCACTTTCTTCTCGTATGCCGGGGTCGACCGGCTGCGCAGTCCCGTGCTTCTGTTCGATGCAGTGGGCCTTGCATTCTTCGCAGTCGCCGGCGCGCAAAAAGCGATCACGTTCGGGTTGAGCCCGGTAATGGCCGCTCTTCTAGGCATGTTGACTGGTATCGGCGGCGGCATGATGCGCGACGTTCTCCTCACCGAGATCCCGCAAGTGCTGCGATCCGATCTATACGCCGTTGCGGCGCTGGCCGGCGCGGCCATCGTCGTCATCGGCGATATGCTCGATCTTCCCTATGCAGCCTCAGCTCTGGTCGGAGGGGCCGTGTGCTTTGGCCTTCGCTTCATGGCGATCAGACATGGCTGGCACTTGCCGATCGCTCATCTTTCCGCACAAAAACGCGCGGGACCAGACGGCTAGGTAAAGGCTCTTACTGAGCGTACTTGGCCGATGTGTGGCATTGTCAACGAAGTCCTATTTGATCGATCGGCCGGAACAGGCCGCATATCGTACCACTCCCACGCTATCTTTGAGGCTTGCAGCTTTGGCGTCTAGGTCGGCGCACCCCTTGCGGTCGATGGAAATGGAGATGGCCGATGACCCGTGAAGCAATACAGAAGGACTTTGAAGTTTTCGTGCACGATGGTGAGAAGGCGGTCGGAGCTGTGCGCGACGTCACCCCGAACGGTCGTCCGGAGATCCTCGTCTACGTGGAGAACGCTGGCGACTTCGTGGTTCCGCTCAGCGCCGTACGCGAGGTTATCGCCGAACGAGTCGTTCTGGATTGCGCGAAGCTCGACCTTCGGCTGAAACGCGCCATCGGTCATGCGCACGACAGCGAAGATCCGCGCATTTGAATTGAGATCGCACGAGGATTAGACCGTCAGGCGTGCCAGTGCATCCTGCAGCTTGTCGGCGCTGCGTTGCAGGCTCAGCCGTTCGATTTCAGACATCTCTGGCTCAAGAATGCGACTTACGCCGGTCCGACCAAGAACGCTCGGCAGCGACAGGGTCGTTCCATAGGTGGGATTGAACGAGCCAATGGGAATGACCGCCCGCTCATCGCGCAAGATCGCCTCCACGATTCGCGCCGTGGCCATGCCGATGCCGAGTTGGCTAGCACCGGTGCCTTCGATGATGGCGATGTTGGCATACCGCACCTCCTCCTCGACCTCTCGACAGAAGTCCTCGGTGGTGACGCCATCGCCGTAGAGCGCCGCGATAGCCAGTGTGCCGGCGACACGTGCGGACGACCATAAGAACACCTGCGAGGTGCCGTGTTCGCCCACCACCTGAGCCTCGACGAAGGCCGGGCTTACTTTGAGCCTGCGCGCGAGATGGAAACGGAAACGCAAGGTGTCGAGGAAGGTGCCACTGCTTACCACCCGGTCGTGCCCTGCCAGGCGCCGGGCGAGATCGGCCAGCGGATCAGGCGGATCCGTGACGACCAGAATCACTGCCTGGGGCGCAACAGCGACAATCCTCGGCACGACCTCGCGATAGACCTTGGCATTGGCGTCGAGGAGCTTGAGCCGCCCCGCCGGATCGCTGCGGTCGGTGGCGCCGCCTGTCCGTTCATTGATCCCGGCGGTGACGACCACCAGTACGGCGTCGGCCAAGTCAGCGTAATCGCCGGCATGAATCTCGACCGCAGGCGACAGCGTCGCACCATATTGTAGGTCAGCGACCACACCTTTGGCGCGTTTCTGGTTCCTGTCGAGGACAACGATTTCACAGGCGGGTGGGCCGCGCATCACCAAGGAAAGCAGCGAGGCAGCACCGACGGCGCCAGCACCGATAATTCCGACCTTCATAATCAATCCAAATCATGCTGCGACGACCAATATTTTTACTACGTACCCGCATCTAAGACATCACCGATGATCTGCGATAAGCCTTGTCTGGTCATTCGTCGCGCAACCGATGAGCAGCCGCGGGGCACAACCGCATCGCCACTCTGGGCTCACTTGCCACGTGTTGCCCATGCCTCGGTTGACGACGCCAGGCCGAGCGAAATCTCTCGCGCAAAGCGAATCTGGGGCCGGACGACAGAGCCGGATTCCGAGCGCCGGCGATCTACACCGAAACCGATCGCCGCCGCCGTATAAGCGCGATGATCGGAACTGCGACAAGAATCAGCACAACGATCCCAATAACCAGCCTAGCTGCCAAAACCAGCCAGTTCCCGCTTGGGCCGCCGGCGCGTGCGGTCTTGACCTGGTCCACGGTGACGCTGCCGCTGGGATTACCGAAGCGTTGAATCAGGTAGCTGCTCAGCGTCGCAACCTGCCGATCCGACAGCTCATTGGCAAAACCCGGCATGTCTACGTCCGGCTGGCGATGGACCCCGTCAAGGATTGCCATCACGAGATTGCTCGTATTAGCCCGGCCAAGAGTGGTGTTGTGAAACAGCGATGGAAGGCCGCCGTCGAAGCTGCCTTGTCCTTGCGCCTGATGGCAGGTGGCGCAGTAGGCGTCGTAAAGCCGTGCCCCGCTCCATTGATCGCGATCCGCCGGCACGGCTACGCCGCGAATCGTGCTGAGGGCATCGCCCGCAGTGCCCCACGCGAAGGGAGGCTTGGTGTCAGCGCTATCGTGCACGGCGGGAACTGTTTTCAAATACACTGCGATGGCGCGCAGATCTTCTTCTGTCAGATAACGAAGGCTATTGTCGATCGCCTCCGCCATCGGTCCTGCCGCCTGAGCGACACCCGACGCGTGGCCGTCGCGCATGTAACGGACCAGATTATCAACGCTCCAGGCACCGATGCCGCTGTCGGCATCCGACGTGATGTTGGGCGCAAACCATGCTCCGAGTTCGGCTCCTCCCAACAAGCGTGAGTTCTGTTCCGCCATCAAGATGTTGCGCGGCGTGTGACAATCGTCGCAATGAGCGAGTCCGATGGTGAGATAGGCGCCCCGATTCCATTCGGCGTCTTTTGCCGGATCGGGTGCGTAAGGCCGCGTGTCGAGAAAGAGCCAATTCCACGCCATCATGGCAAGGCGGATATTGAATGGAAATGGCAGGCGGGTTTCGGGCGGCTTATGGTCAACGGTTTCCACACCATGCATGAAATAGGCATAGAGCGCCTTTACGTCCGCGTCGGTAATTTTTGCGTAGGACGTGTAGGGCATTGCGGGGTAAAGGCGTTGACCATCCGCACGCACGCCACGGCGCAACGCGGCTGAAAACTCCTCCAGACTGTAATTGCCGATGCCGCTTGTCTTGGATGGCGTGATGTTGGTGGAGATGATCGACCCGATAGGCGTCGCAATGGCAACGCCTCCTGCCATTGGCTTGCCGCCGGGTGCGGTGTGACAGGCGGCACAGTCGCCCGCAATCGCGAGATAGCGGCCCTGTTCGACGAGCGCTGCATCGGGATTATCAGCAGCGGACGCGACTTCCCCCGCCAGCGCGGTGACGACCAAGACAATTATCAATATCGGAAAGCGCCACGTGCTGGGATTCGACGGCATGACCGGTCATCCTTGCCCTGGCGGAGCCGACACGGGCCGCACACCCTGTTCGCCAAGAATGTGATGAACGGTCCGTAGCGCGACCGCTACGCCGTTCTCCGTGGAATTGCAGGTCCCGCAAGTCGGAAGCACGCCCGTGCCGGCAAAATAAAGGTTCTCATGATCGTGCGCGCGCGCCCATTGATCGCACACCGAACTCTTCGGATCGTCACCCATGCTCAGCGTGCCGCAGATGTGTTGATTGTTGGCGAAGTCGCCTTCTTTGCTGAAGCGCAAGTTCGACCCGCCCATCAGCTCGGCGATGCGCCTGAAATCCCGCTGCGAACGCTCGTGGCCCTTACGCGTATAATCGCCAATTGAATAATGCGTTTGAGGTTTCGGAATCCCCATCGCGTCTTTCTGCTCGCTGAGCGTGATGCGATGATTGGGATCGGGAAGCACTTCCAGCACGTTTTTGACGTTCAGCTCGCGCGCCGCGCTGTGCCGCAGGCGTTGCGCAAATTCATCGCCATAGACCCCTTCGGCGATCAGCGCGCGGGTCGTGCCATCGACGCGCGAGATGTTGGTGAAATCCAGCCGATAGGGCGCGTGCTCAGCGCGGAATGCGCCGTCGCGCATGATGCCAATCGAGCTTGGACTCTGCGGCCCGCGCCCGAGCCACAGGTCTTCGTCGGCGTCGAAGGTCAGCGACGTGCTCGGGTGATCCATCAGATTTCGCCCGACCATATCGCTGCTATTGGCCAGCCCACGCGGGAACTTGTCGCTCGCGGACAGCAGCAGGAGCCTGGGACTCTCGATTCCATTGGCGGCGACGACGAAGGTCTTGCCGGTAACCCGGTGCGAATTCTTGTCCGGATCGTAATAGAGGGCGGCCGATATGCGCCCGCGTTCGTCATGTTCGAGTTTGTAGACATTGGCGTCGGCGATCAGCCGCGCACCGGCCTGCTCGGCGGCCTGCGCAGCCAGTCCGCCGTGGTACTGAGCATCGATAGGGCAGATCGGCTGGCAGCTATTGTTGCCGCAGCAGGCAGGCCGGCCATCGTAGGTGCGGCTGTTGCGCGCCGTGGTGTTGGTGACGACCTCGTAGGCGGGCACGAGCCGCTCGCGAATGCGCCGCATCGCATAGGGCTCGGCCACCGGCTCCATCGGAAAGGGCTTCTTGCGCGGCGAACCGGTGTTCGGCGCCCCGGAGACGCCCATGAGCTCTTCGGCTTCCTGATAAAACGGCTCAAGATCATCGTAACCGAACGGCCAGTCGACACCGACGCCGTACAGGCTTTTGATCTTGAAGTCGTTCGGCACGTTGCGCCATGCATGGGCCGCCCAGTGCCATGTCGTGCCGCCCACCTGGCGGATGTACTCGGCTTCATAAGGATAAGGACCGGCCTGCAGGAGATAGTTATTGCTCTCGGGCTGATAGATCGGATGCGGCGCCCAGGGCGCCGGCGGATAGGGCGACATCCAATCGCTGCGACGCGGCGAGTTGCGGAAGCGCGCCACGACCTCGCCGCGCGTCACGCGGGGCCCGGCCTCGAGAATGAGCACGGATGCACCGGCTTCCGCCAACCTACGGGCAACCGTCGATCCGATGATGCCTGAACCAATGACGACAAAATCGGCCGCGGTGACATCAGGCATCATGCACCCGTTCAGGTCGGTTTTGCGGTCCAGCTTCCGTAGACGCCATAGGCGTAGGTTGGCGGCTTAAGTACGTCCGAGACGATGATCGCGTTCAATGCTGTTTCGTAGGCGAGACACCGGGCTTTTGCGCCTGCGCCAACGATGCCGAGAAACCATGCCGTGGCAATCTTGCGCGGCACTCCGGCAAGCGGCGACTTTTCGCCGTCCAGGACTTGCTGCAATTCGAGCGGAGCGATCTTGCGATCGTTGATCAAGGCCAGTAATTCCCGCGCCATCTTGGGAAAGCCCTCATCGTCGGCTTTCAGCGCGTCGTAGAGGCGTTTCGCCTGCTGCGCGTTGAGCGATTGGCGACCTGCCAAGATTGCGGAAATCGCTAGAAACGCCCCTTGATCCGCGTTGTCGACCGGCTGCGCCAATGCCCATGGAATCAGGGAGGCGGTGTATGCCGTCAACAGGCTCGCGAGCAGACACCGCCGCGTGACCGCCGGCGCGTCCAGGACATTGTCCGGCATTTCATCCATTTCGCGAACGATAAGCGCCCTTCCCCCAGATATTGATGACGATCGGCGGACGCTCCGAGCGGTTCGCATGCGGCCACTGTAGCAACCGGGTGTAATCCTCCACCCGACGACACCAATTGTCCAGTCTGGCTCCCGAGCCGATTCCAAATCGGCGAAATTCTCCTTTGAATTCAAGAGCGCGAATTTCTGACGGATCGGTGAGACGGTTTTTCGCCGTGGTGGAAAAGAGTCCCATTGCTAGATCAATGCGTTACTCCGAGTCAGAATGATCGAGCGGGAATAACCGACCAGGGAGGAACCACCATGAAATTCGCGTTTGCCTTCGCCGCTGCATTCACCGGACTCGTCGCCATCGCCATCGCCGCGCCGGCCAGCGCCCAGCAGACCATCATCGACGAGTGGGCGACGATCAAGACGCCGCCGGCGCCCGAGCTGAAACAAGTCACGGTCGACCCCAAGACCACCGCGCTGTTGCTGCTGGATTTCGTCAAGCAGAGCTGCAACATGCAGCGCCGGCCGCGCTGCGTCGCGTCTCTGCCGGCGACCAAGACGTTCCTGGCCGAGGCGCGCGCCCGCCACATGCTGGTGGTCTATAGCTACGTCAACAGCGGCACGCTTGCCGACACGCTGCCGGAGGTGGCGCCGAAGAGCGGCGAGCCGGCAGTGCAATCCGGCGCGGATAAATTCCTCAACTCCGATCTCGAGAAAATCCTCCAGGACCACGGCATCAAGACCGTGATCGTAACCGGCACCGCGGCGCATGGCGCCGTGCTCCATACCGGCGACGAAGCGGCATTGCGCGGCTTCAACGTGATCGTGCCGGTGGACGGCATGTCGGCAGAGGACGCGTATATCGAACGCTATGTTGCGTACAACTTCACGCACGCGCCGGGCGTCTCGCCTAAGACGGCGCTGACGCGCTACAGCATGATCAAATTCTAGGGAACGGCCACAACTTTGCCCAAGGTTTGACGTCGTGATGTCATGGCCCGTGGTGCATCCTCGCCCGCAATGGAGTTGCGAGGATGTCCATGCTGAATCGTCTGTTTCATGGTAATATCGAGCCGTCGATCGACGAGTTGCTCAGCGACCCGATCGCGCAGCTATTAAGAAACCGCGACCGGATCGCGGTCGACGATGTGCTGGTCACGGTCGAACAGGCGAAAGCCGCGTTGCGCCATCGTTGCCTGACGCGGGGTTGCGCAGAAGCCGCGGCCTAGCGCCGCGCAGCGCGGCTGGGTCAATACGAGCGCGGCAATCCAAGCACATGCTCGGCCAGATAGGCCAGCACCAGGTTGGTCGAGATCGGCGCCACCTGGAACAACCGGGTCTCGCGCCATTTGCGCTCGACGTCGTATTCGCGGGCGAAGCCAAAGCCGCCGTGCGTCTGTAGGCAGGCCTCGCCGGCCTGCCACGACGCATCGGCCGCCAGGAGTTTCGCCATGTTGGCCTCGGGACCGCACGCCTGGCCGGCGTCGAACAAGGCCGCCGCCTTGCGTACCATGAGGTCGGCGGCTTCGGTTGCCGCATAGGCGCGCGCCAACGGAAACTGGATGCCCTGGTTCTGGCCGATCGGCCGGTCGAAGACCACACGGCCCTTGGCATATTCGGTTGCGGTGCGTAGGAACCAGCGGGCGTCGCCGATCGCTTCGGCAGCGATCAGGATGCGCTCGGCGTTCATGCCGTCGAGGATGTAGCGGAAGCCCTTGCCTTCCTCGCCGATCAGGTTCTCGGCCGGCACCGCCAGATCGTCGAAGAAGATCTCGGTGGTGTTGTGGTTGATCATCGCCGGCAGCTTCTTGATCGTGACGCCGTGGCCGCGCGCCGCCTTCAGATCGACGACGAACACCGACAGCCCCTCGCCGCGCTTTTCTACCTTGTCGACCGGCGTGGTGCGCGCCAGCAGCAGCATCAGATCGGATTGCAGGGCGCGCGACGTCCACACCTTCTGGCCGCGCACCACGTAGTGATCGCCGCGGCGCTCGGCGCGGGTCTTGAGCTTGAGCGTGTCGGTGCCGGTGGTCGGCTCCGTGACACCGAAGGCCTGAAGCGTCAGGGTGCCGGCGGCGATGCCGGGCAGGTAGCGGCGTTTTTGTTCGGCGCTGCCGTGCCGCAACAGCGTACCCATGATGTACATCTGGGCGTGGCAGGCGCCGGCATTGCAGCCGGATGCATGGATCTCCTCGAGGATCGCCGCGCCCGCGCGGAGCGGCAGTCCGGCCCCGCCATAGTCTTCCGGCACCAACGCCGCGAGATAGCCCGCCGCGGTCAAGGCGGC
>JAGWNF010000015.1 GCA_028871455.1 Alphaproteobacteria bacterium | reverse complement strand
CGCCCGAGGAGATACCACGGGCTAAAACTTGGACTTGATAGTCGGTCGCCGATGCCAAGTCGGTCGGCAACTCCGGGTAAACCCGGTGGAGTCATGCTGGCGGGCATCCTCCCTTCTCGTTGGCGACGGCAAAATTCTGCGACCGTCAGGATAGAGGGATCAAGATCGGGCGACCCGAATTCGATCAATCGCGTTGATTTGCCGCACTCAATTGGAATTCGTCAAAGTTTCATTTGCACTCGAAACGCAGCGAGAAAATCACGGCCATGGACAATCTCACTTCGATCCTCCATGTCGTGCGCAAGAAGCTCGGCATAGAATTCCAGGCGCATATGGTGAAAGCGCCATAGGAGCTGTCACCTTCAAGGGCCGTTACCAGATTGACTGGCCTGAGGACAAAGAGCCGCAGCTTGCCGTGACGAGACCTGTCAAGTGCGCGGTCCCGGCGTTGACTCATCGAGGCCGGTGACCGGAGACAGTGTCGTCTCCGGAGCCTGTATCCGTCACCAGAAACATTCGATGCATCATCGCGCATGCTGCTGACGTGTCGCGCCTTGTGGTCGACTGCATAGCGATCATGACGCATCCATGAATTGCCGTGATGTTGTTTGGGCGTGGGCGATCTCGGCCTGCGAGTATGGAATTCGCTGGTAAAGGATCAGGAGTTTCTAGGTGAGCGCGCGCGATGGATTCGTTCCAAAAAGCGCTCTCAGGAGAGAAACGTTTTTCGACCAGCTCGCAGCTAGCACGCGATCGAAGACATGTTGTGCCTGATGCGGATGCGCCGAAACGCGCCGTCGACATTTGGAGAGAAATAGTTTTCGAGCATCGGTGACATTTGTCACTGACGACTTGCCCGGGTCCAGGCTATGGGACCACCCGCATGCGCGGGTGATCACGCGCTATGACAAGGGTAGAACCCGAGATGCCGAAGCACGTTACTCGACTTATTCTTCTTCTCGCCGCCGTCGGCATCCTCGCGCTCACCGCCAAGCTCTATTTCGTGCCCCGTTCGTTTTGGCGCTTTGGCCACTACCGTGCCGTCGCGGTGACGGAAATTGCGAATGATCCCCCGATCTACCAGGGTTCTCGATATTGCCAACGTTGTCACCAGCAAGAGTTTCACGATTGGTCGAGCGGTGCGCACCGGGTCGACGCCGCGCATGACGCACACGTGCTCAAAGCCGGCGAAACCTACGGCGTCAACTGTGAGGACTGTCACGGGCCGGCAGGCCGGCATCCGATCGTCGGCAAGCCGTCGCCACCGGCCGTCGAGCACACCCACCAGGTTCTGGCGTATGCACGATACGACCGCGTCACCGGTAAGATGCAGGTACCAACAGACACCGTGGTGCTATGCACGCAGTGCCACGGAAAGCTCCTCGGACGCCCGGCCGCGCAGCTGCAAATCGTGGTGAGCCAGCACGCCGGCGCGCAACAATGCATCGCCTGCCACAATCCGCATGCGCCGAAAGTCGTTTTCCCACCGATCCCAAAAGAGGCGCAGATAGGCTCGACCACGAGCGGTAAGGCCACAAGCGCGCGATGCGCCGCCTGTCACGGCGCCGAGGGCAAGAGCGTGAACGCGCTGTGGCCGAATCTCGCGGGGCAGCAGCGAGCGTACCTCGTCGCCGCGCTGGAGGCCTACCGGACGGGAACGCGCAAAGCGCCGATGATGAACCAGATCGCGAGCACCTTGAGCGACACAGATATCGGCAATCTCGCGGCCTATTTCTCCAGCCTTCCTTGGAAAACGCTGGTCTCCCGGCAGTTCGCTGCTGCAGCTGGCGTCCGTGAAATACGGGAGAAAGCCTGCATGACCTGTCACGGTGCCGACGGCATCAGCCGGCGGCGCACAGTGCCCAATCTTGCCGGGCAAAACGAAGCCTATCTCGCCGGTGCCCTCGAAGCCTATCAGAGCAATGTGCGCCAAGACGCGCTGATGAGCCGGGTCGCGCACTCTCTAACCGCTGCAAACATCAAGCAGCTTTCGACTTATTACGCGCATTCGGCGTGCGCCGACACCGCCTGTGGGGCCGCCCCATGAGCAAGAGAACAAGCGGCATGGATCGTCGCGCAGTCCTGCGCCTCGTCGCCGCGGTGGCCGCATACGGCGCGATGACGCTGCAATTTCTTGGCAGCTTTGCCAGGCACGCGAGCGGCTCGACCGCGGCGAGGACGCGTTCATTCCCGACCGCCGATTACAACTGGACGAAGCACCGCTGGGCATTTGGTGTGGACGCGACCCGTTGCATCGGATGCCTCTCCTGCGTCGTCGCCTGTAAGAACGAGAATGACGTGCCGGGCGACCCGCACCATTTCCGGACTTGGGTCGAACGCTACGTATACGTCGAAGGCGAAGATCAGCCGCGGGTCGATAGTCAATCGGATCCTGCCGATATCGCCGCCTCGCATCCCGAAGCAGTCGACCCTTACCGGTTCGCCGCCGCCGACGAGGGCAAGGCGGTCGAGAAGGCGTTCTTCGTGCCCAAGCTCTGCAACCACTGTGAGCGGCCGCCATGCGTACAAGTCTGTCCGGTCGGCGCCACCTTCCGCACCGAAGACGGGGTGGTGTTGATCGATCAAAATTACTGCATAGGATGTCGCTACTGCGTCCAGGCGTGTCCCTACGGGGCGCGCACGTTCAGCGAAGTGTACGCCGTCGCTGACAAGTGTACATGGTGTTATCACCGCATCACTAAAGGATTGAAACCAGCCTGTGTCGAAGCTTGTCCCGTCGGCGCGCGCATCTTCGGCGATCTCGACGATCCAGACAGCGACATTAGTGCGTTCGTGCACAACAACAGGTTGGAAGTGCTCAAACCGGAGATGGGCACCAAGCCCACGGTTTTTTATGTCGGTATCGACAAGAACGTACGGTGAGGAGAGAGCCGATGCTCGCGTGGTTTCACGTACCGTGGTTCATCGCGTCACCGTTCACAGGTTATGTGTACCCAAACGAAACGATCGTCCCGTGGTCCGAGCTGATCGTCGTCTATCCTTACATTACCGGGCTGGTCGCCGGCGCCTTTATCGCTTCGAGCTTCTATCATGTGTTCGGCATGCGCCAGTTTAAGCCGGTGGCGCGTTTCGCCCTGCTGACGGCCCTCGCGTTCATGATCTTCGTGCCGGTGCCGCTCTTGTTCCATCTCGGCCATCCGGAGCGCGCGTTCGAGGCGATGATCACGCCGCATTGGACGTCTGCGTTCGCCGCCTTCAGCTATGCCGCCTCTTTTTATGTCATCGTGCTGATGCTGGAGACATGGTTTGCTTTTCGTGCGGATGCCGTTCGGTTAGCCAAGCGCAGCCGAGGAATCCGGAAGCTGTTCTATAGCGTCTTGAGCCTGGGCTCCGACGACATTTCCGAACATGCCATCGGCTATGACCGCCGGTGGGCGCGCGCTCTCGCGATCATCGGCATGCCGTCTGCGGCGTTGCTTCACGGCTATGTCGGCTTCGTCTTCGGTTCGCTCAAATCACGCGCGTGGTGGTCGTCCGACCTGACGCCGATCATCTTTCTTCTGTCGGCCGTGGTGTCCGGCGTCGCGTTGCTGATCTTCCTCTACATCGTGACATCCCGCCTCCGGAGAAAGGCGGCGGACGTGTCCTGCTTGCAGGCGCTCGGCGAAACCCTGTGGTGGTTCCTGATGATCGTCCTCGTCGTCGAGGGACTGGAGTACCTGACGATGTTCTATCGGGGTGAGGAAGGGATCACGACGGTTGCGGCGTTGATGCGCGGACCGCTGGCGACGAGCCTCGTGATCCAGTGGGCAGCGTCCGGGATCGCGCTCTGCATTCTGACCTGGCTGGTCGTGCGCCGTCGACGGGGAAAACCCCTGGTAGCGGGCTTGGTCGTGGCGTCGCTTCTGGTCCTCGTCGAGGTCTTCGCCATGCGCTGGAACGTGGTGATCGGCGGCCAAGAGTTGTCAAAGAGCATGCGTGGACTGCTGTTCTACGTTCCTCCAGTGCTCGGGCGCGATGGGGTCGTCGCGTCGGCAGGCATACTGGCCGCACCTTTGCTTCTTCTTTGGTTGTTTGTGCGCCTGTTCCCGCCATGGGAATTGGGTGATCAGGAAGATCATGCTGACTTTGCTTAGCGCTGGAGGGCGATGCCATGATCGGAACAAAATCTTTGCTGGTGATGTTGCTCGTGGTGAGTCCCGTGATCGCCGCGAGTGGACGGAAAGAAGTCAGCTACGAGAAAGACATACAGCCCATCTTGCAGGCCAACTGCGCCATGTGCCACGTGCCGAATGGCGTCGGCTATACGACCAGCGGCTTCAGCGTTCAGACTTACGACACAGTGATGAAAGGCACGAAGTACGGTCCCATAGTCAATCCAGGGTCGAGCGTGTCGAGCAACTTAGTATGGGTGCTCGAGCATCGCGCCGATCACACGATCAATATGCCGAAGGTCTGTGAACAGGCGGCGCCGGGGAACGGAAAATGCATACGCGCGTCGCAAGCCGCACGGATACTTTCGGGCAAAGAATTGACGTGGATCATTGAATGGATCGACGAAGGAGCCAAGAACAACTGACTGCCGATCCGGTAAGGATGGAATCGGCATGTTCGGCCCGCGATAGCGGCGCGGGCAGAAGATTCTTGCGCAAACGCTTGCGGGTGATCGAATGGCGTAAATGTGAGAGACGTTGTGCGGCCTTTTAGGCGGGGGACCAATGTGCAACCGGCCTTGCGCGAACGATGAGTGCGTATTTTATTTCCGTGCTGGCGCATCGTTTGGCACCAGTCTCGACGCGCGAGCTCCATGCGCACTCCGCAGCGTCGTGCGCGACGCGCAATTCAGCGGCCACGACAGCCTCGTCCGCGAGGGCGATAGTCGCAGCCACTTTTTTGTGGTGCGGAGCGGCTACGTCAAGCTTACATCGTTCCTCGCCAGCGGACGCGAGCAAATCATCGGATTACGCCGACGCGGTCAGCTCGTAGGCTTTGCTTGGGAGGATACAGTCTATCCATATTCTGCGACCGCTCTGACCGATGTGGATGTGTGCCAAGTTGCGCACAATGCCGTGTTGCAGATTCTACAGGAGAAATCGGCGGTAACGCTGCGCGTTGTCCGCCGGGTCGCGGAAGAACTCGCGCAGGCCCGCGCCTTGATTCGGGAGGTTAGCGGCAAGAATGCGCACCAACGCATTGCGTCTTTCATACTTTCGCTATGCCCGGCGGAGGTTGAGCCGACCGAAAGCTTGCCCATTCCGCTGACCCGGCAGGAAATTGCCGAGCTCCTTGGCTTGACCAGGGAGACCGTCATTCGGGTGATCTCGGCACTGACCAAGGACCGCCTGATCGAAATCTCGGATAGCGGCGTACAAATTCTCGCCCTGACGCGGTTGCAGGCTCTTGCGGCCGGAAACCCGCGAGACGGCAGGAGCGGCACCGCATAGCTAAACGCAGGCGTCTACCCTAGTTAGATCGCAACAACCAGAGAACTTGCATCTCGGTGGATTCGAGCCCCCGCAACCACGGCCACGCTAGATCTCACTCGACAATTTTACGGTCGCCGACGCTCGCAGGCATGCCAGGGCGGATCGCGATCACACATCCAACTCGGCAATTGACAAGCGCGTTGGCCGCTTCGCGGGGCTCGATGCAGACCCCTGGTTTCTACAGGCGCCGCCCGCGATCAGAACGCGACCGACCGTATATTATATCATTCGAGTGGACGGGCCGGGCGCTGCGTTATATCGTCCCAAAGGCGCGCGCATTTCCGCCCGTAATTCTCTCGCGAACGGTCGACATGAGGCATTTTTCCGTTCTAGCGGCGACGGCCGCGCTGCTGAGCGCGACGCACGTCTGGGCCGCAGGTCCGGTCTCGGTCGTTGCCGCCGAGAATTTCTACGGCGACGTTGCGCAACAGGTCGGTGGCGCCGATGTTTCGGTGACCAGCATTCTCAACAATCCCGATGAGGACCCGCATCTGTTCGAAGCCAGCCCCTCCGTCGCGCGTGCGATGTCGGTTGCACACATCGTGATCTATAACGGTGTCGGCTACGACCCCTGGGTCGCAAAATTACTTGGCGCCACCCGCAGTGCCGACCGCAGGATCATTGTCGTCGGCGAATTGATCGGCAAGAAGGCCGGCGACAATCCGCACATTTGGTATGATCCGACAACGATGTTGGCGTTCGCTCAGACGATGGCCGATGATCTAAGCGCGGTCGATCCGGCTCATCGGGAAGATTATGAGAAGCGCCTGGCGCATTTTCGGCAATCGATCGGGCCCCTCCAAGTGAAGATCGCAATGCTTCGCGAGCGTTTGGCCGGTACGCCGGTGACCGCAACCGAGCCGGTTCTCGGATACATGTTCGCCAGGCTCGGCATGACGGTGCGGAACAATTCGTTCCAATTGGCGGTGATGAACAACACGGAACCGAGCGCCTCGGATATTGTGGCGTTCGAAAACGACCTCAAGTCTCGCAAAGTAAAGCTTTTGGCCTATAACAACCAAGCCTTTGATCCGATTGCCGCGCACATGATGGAGTTGGCCAAGGTTTCTCATATCCCGGTGGTCGGCGCGGCCGAAACCGAGCCGCCCGGTAAAAGTTATCAAGAATGGATGGCGGCAGAGCTCAACGCACTCGACCATGCGCTGCCGCACTAGAACATGAAGAACGCCATCGAGTTGCGTGACGTTCGGTTGATGCTCAGCGGGCGCATCGTTCTCGACGATGTCGGCTTCGACATCGCTTCGGGTGAATTCATCGGCGTCCTTGGGCCGAATGGCGCCGGCAAGACGACGCTGATGCGAGCGATTCTCGGTTTGGTGAAACCCAATCGTGGTGAGGTGCGGGTTCTGGGACGGCCAGCATGCTGTGGCAATCCCGCGATCGGCTACCTGCCGCAAGCTCACGGTGCTGCGACGACTGGCCGGCTCAGCGGCTGGGATTTTGTTAGTAGCGTGGTGAACGGCCATCGACTGGGGTTGCCTGTGGTCGGACCGGCGGGCAGGGCCGAAGTCGGGCGCGCACTCGATCTGGTCGGTGCGCGGGCGCTGGCGCATCGGTCGCTCGGCCAGATGTCGGGCGGCGAACGACAGCGGCTCTTGCTTGCCCAGGCGCTGATTGGCCAACCGCAGCTGCTGCTCCTCGACGAGCCATTGATCAGTCTCGATCCGCGCCATCAGGCCGAAGTGATCGAGCTTGTCAATTCGTTGCGTCGTGAGCTCGGTATCACCGTCCTGTTCAGCGCTCACGAATTGAATCCGCTACTCGGCGCGATCGACCGCGTGCTCTATCTCGGCAACGGCCAGGCCGCGCTCGGGACCGTAGACGAAATCATCACCAGTCCGGTGCTCTCGCGTCTCTACGGCTCGGAGATCGAAGTCGTGCGCTTCAAGGGACGAATTTTCGTGATGTCGGGGGGCCATCACGTTGAAGGCGACAGCCACCGGCACGATCCCGGGACAGCGCACGGATACGGCCATCACCATGAGCATTCCGGCCATGCTTGAATACGATTTCATGCGCAACGCCTTTTCGGCGGCGACAATTGTTGCGATTGTCGCGGGTGCCGTCGGCTATTTCCTGGTGCTGCGCACGCAGACATTCGCCGGTCATGCGCTCGCGCATGTCGGTTTCACCGGCGCGACGGGCGCCGTCCTGATCGGTATCGCGCCGCTCTGGGGCCTCGTCGTGATGACCGTGGCGGCCGGCATCGGCATGGGCTTCATCGGCGAGCGATTGGCGCAGCGTGACGTCGCCATTGGCCTTGTGCTGGCGCTGTCGCTCGGTCTTGGGCTTCTGTTCCTGCACTTCTTCACCGCCTATGCAACGCAGGCGACCGCGCTGCTGTTCGGCAACGTTCTTGCCGTCGATGTTCATACCGTGTGGATGCTGCTTGTGTTGAGTGCGCTCAGCCTCGTTTTGCTCGCGGGTATCTCGCGTCCGCTGCTGTTCGCGACTCTCCAACCTGAGGTCGCCGAGGCGAAAGGTGTGTCGCTGCGGCGCTATGGCGTGTTGTTTCTGGCGATCGTCGCCCTGACGACGGCCGAATGTGCGCAGATCGTGGGTGTCCTGCTGGTGTTCGCCTTGATGGTCGGCCCGGCCGCAGCCGCATTGCGCCTTGCTCGGACCGTGGCCATTGGCGTCTTGCTGTCGGCAGTGCTGGCCGTCGTTGAAGCCTGGCTCGGCCTTGCGTTCGCCTTCTACACCGACTGGCCGACAAGCTTCTGGATCACCGCGCTCAGCGTGGGCATATACCTGCTCGCCAATCTGCGATTGCCGGCGAACGATCGGCTTGCGCTGCCGCGGGCCTGAAGGCAATGACCGCGCGTGATCAGCCCGAAGCCGGATGCGAGCAGGCGGCGCAGGTCCCTTCGAGTTCGATGACGGTATGGCGCGGCTGAAAGCCTTCGCGCCCGGCCGCATGTTCGAGTGCTCGAGCGGCCGCGCGATCTTCGATTTCGGCGACCGTGCCGCATTCGCGGCAGATCAGGAACTGAGCCATGTGTTGGTGGCCAGTCTCGGCGCAGGGCACGAATGCATTCAATCGCTCGAGTTTGTGAACCAGCCGCTGCGCCATCAGGAAATCGAGCGCGCGGTAGACTGTCGGCGGCACGGCGCCTTTGCGTGTCCGTTTGAGGCGATCGAGGAGCTCGTAGGCGGTCGCCGGTCCCTCCGCTTCGAGGATCAATCGCAGGACCGTGCGGCGCAGATCGGTCATCTGCGCACCGGCGCGGACGCAGGCCTGTGCCGCTTGATCCAGCTGCGCCATAACGCGGCGGCGTCGCTTCGCGCCCATGCCCGCCTTTGAAGCGGATGCCATATGTTATGTTATATCGCATCAGTCCTGGTCGCCAGTGCGGCCGGCTCAACGCCGGCTAGGCGACGACCGCCGCTGCAACACCGCCCGCTGCCAGGACGACGAGGGCGATCGCCGACGGCCGGCTCGCGCGCCAGCCGGCGAACGCGACCGCGTAGGCCGCCTTTAGCACGTTGTTGGAGGACATCGCGATCAGCACGGCGCTGGTCAGGGCGTGGAGCGGCATGGCACCGGCGCCCTGCGCCAGGCTGAGGACGAAGGGGTCGATGTCGACGAAGCCAACGACCGCGGCGAGGGCGTTGACGCCGAGAGCGCCGAAATGGTTCTCCGCCCATTGCGTCGCAATCGAAGTGACGACGAACAACACGGCGAAAACCGCCGCTGCCGTGAGCTCAAGCGGATTGCGGGGCGACGCGCCCTTGCCCGTCGAGGAAATCGAGTCGCGTCCCGGCGCTCGACGATACTGCAATCCTGCCAACGCCAGGGCGGCAACACATAGGAGGATCGTCGCCGGCGCGATGCCGATCGCCAGACTCGGATCGAAGATGGCGACGATCGCCAGTATCCGCAGATACATGATCGAAGTCGCGAGTATGATTCCGGCCTGCGTGGCTGCATTGTGCATCGGTTCGGCCGCCGAAGCGCGCGCCAGAACCACCGTGGTCGCGGTCGATGAATAGAGTCCGCCGAGCAGCGCAACGGCGAGATCGCCGCGCGCCGGCGCGATGAACCGCTGCAGCAGATAGCTCGCGTAGGACAGCGTGCACACGACCAGCAGCGCCAGCCACGCCTTGTAAGGCGTGATCGCAGTCAATGTGGTCACCGGTCGATCGGGCAGGAGCGGTAGGACGATTCCCGTCAGAATAAGGAACTCGGCCGCGGTGACGATTTCGCCGATCGGCATCCGCTGCGCCAAATTGTGGAGGCGCTTGCGGCCGGTCAACAGCAGAACTGCGGCAACCGTGATGCCGACAACGAGCCAAGGTGGTAATACGAGCGCCGCCGGCCCGATGAGATAGGCCAGCACGTTGCAAATCGGCGCGACCAACTCGAAGTTGAGTGGCTGGTCGGCACCGGTGTCGCGCAGCTGTCGCCGATAAGCCACCACCAGCCAGGCGCCGAGGACGAGTAGGCCGGCGACCAACAGCAGCCGTCGATTGGGATCGAGCTGGTAGAGCAGTCCGCCGGTGAGTGCGAGGAGCGGAAAGGTACGGATGCCGCCCGGCTGCGATAATCCGGTGTGGGCATGAAAATCTTCGAAGGCGAGGCCGAAGAACAGCGACAGGCCGATGATCAGCACAAATTTGATAAGCAGCGGATCGAGCGGCACCGGATGTGCTCAGCGCTTGCGGGGTGACGCGCGCGTCATCCGCCGTAGAAAACGTTGTCGCCGAGGTCCTTCATCTCGAGGATCGCGGCATCGGGCCGTCCGGCAGGCGGCTTCATCACGTGGGCCTCGACGACCTCGCCGACAACGATGTGGTGATCGCCCTCGGCAATGATCGTCTTGACGCGGCATTCGACGGCGGCGGGTACGTCGTTCAGGATTGGTGCGCCGGTGGTACCGATGTGAAAGCTCTGACCGCTGAGCTTGCCCTCGCTGACATCTGCCGGACGGAAGAAGGTGAAGGCCAGCGGCTTCTGATCCTTGCCCAGCATGTTGAGCGCGAAAGCCTGCGCGTCCCGGACCGTCCGCAGGGACGCGGCATCGGCTTTGATGCCGATCATGACGAGCGGCGGCGCGAAGGCGGTCTGCGTCACCCAGTTCACCGTGGCCGCTGCGACATTGCCTTTGCGATCATCGGCGGTGAGAACGTAGATGCCGTAGGGAATCATGCGCAGCGCGGTTTTCTTGGCATCCTGATTCATGACGGCTCCCCGGAACAGGCGTGGGACGGGCGCTTCGCGGCGCGCACAGCGGCGCCAATCTAGCACCGCGATCCGCCTGACTTCGACCGCGTTTTCCGCGGCCTTGGGTTCGCCACGATGCTTGCGCTGGGTGGCCGGAGAGGTAGGACACGACGAGGTTCCCGCCGCGATGGCGACGGCGACGGCCAGAAGCTACACGGCCGTTGATTTCGCGTCTTGACCCAGATCAAGGCGCGATGGGCGAGCCTGGCTGAAACTCTAACCCTGTCAAAGGGATATGCCGCGATGCCCGATACCCGTCTGCACCGTCAACCGGAGCCTATACCGTCACCCGCCGCAACCGAACCAGGTACGCCGCTGGCCGACGCGTCGTTGCTGCCGGACGAACCGGCAGCGGATACGGCGCGTGCCGAGGTTTTCGACCGATTGGTGCACGCCTGGCAGGGTCGCTTCACGGCGTCGATATCGCCAGCGGCGCTGACCTTGGCCTTCTTCGATTGGGGTCTTCATCTCGCCAACGCGCCCGGCAAGCAGGCGAATCTCGTCGAAAAGGCGATGCGCAAATGGACGCGGCTCGGGCTGTATCTTTCGCGCATATGCAAGGGCACCGATTGTCCGCCGTGCATCGAGCCGCTGCCGTATGACAAACGGTTTTCGGCGCCGGAGTGGGCCCAGATGCCGTTTTCGGCGATTTACCAGGCATTCCTGCTGCAACAACAGTGGTGGCACAACGCCACGACCGGTATTCGCGGCGTCGCGCCGCAGCATGAACGCGTGGCGGCGTTCGTGATGCGTCAGATCCTCGATGTCTTTGCGCCCTCGAATTTTCCGCTTACCAATCCCGAAATCCTGCGCCAGACGCTGGCGGAGGGTGGCCAGAACTTCGTGCGAGGCGCACAGAATCTTGTCGAAGATTGGGAGCGTGCAGTCGCCGGCCGGAAGCCGGTCGGCACCGAGGCCTTCGCCGTCGGCCGCGATGTCGCGATCTCGCCGGGCAAGGTGGTCTATCGCAACGAACTCATCGAGCTGATCCAATATGCGCCGACCACCGACACGGTTCGGCCGGAACCAGTTTTGATCGTGCCGGCCTGGATCATGAAGTATTACATCCTCGACCTGTCGCCTGGGAATTCGCTGGTTCGCTACCTTGTCGGCCAGGGCTTCACGGTATTCATGATTTCCTGGCGAAATCCGACCGCCGAGCAGCGCGACCTCGGGATGGATGACTATCGCCGGCTCGGCATCGCGCGCGCGCTTGAAGCGATCAACGCAATCTGTCCGGACCAAAAAGTTCATGCCTGCGGCTATTGCCTCGGTGGCACGTTGCTCGCCATTGCCGCCGCCACCATGGCGCGCGACAACGATGAGCGGCTCAAGTCGATCACGCTGTTTGCGTCCGAGACGGATTTCACCGAGGCCGGCGAGCTGACGCTCTTCCTCGGCGACGGTCAGATCGCCTACCTCGAAGACACGATGTGGGAGCAGGGTTACCTCGATACGCGCCAAATGGCGGGTGCGTTCCAGCTGCTCCGTTCCAACGACCTCATCTGGTCCCGGGGCGTTCGCCAATACCTTAAGGGCGAGCGACCACCGATGATCGATCTGATGGCCTGGAACGCCGATGCCACGCGCATGCCATATCGCATGCATTCCGAATACCTGCGCCACCTCTTCGCCGAAAACCGACTTGCGGAGGGACAGTACGAGGTCGAGGGACGTCCCATCGCGCTGGCGGATATTCACACGCCACTGTTCGTCGTCGCGACGCAGACCGATCACGTCGCGCCGTGGCACTCCGTCTACAAGATTCACCTTTTGACTGACGCGGCCTTGACATTCGTTCTGACCTCGGGCGGACACAATGCCGGCATTGTCAGCGAGCCCGGCCATCCGGGCCGCACCTATCAGATCTCACGGCGCGATCAGGACGGCCGCTATATCGATCCGGAAACCTGGCAGGCAACCGCGCCGGCGGCGCAGGGATCGTGGTGGCCGCAGTGGATCGCTTGGTTGGCCGAACATTCGTCGGCGCCGGCCGCGCCGCCGTCTTTGGGTGCGGCGGACAAGGGCTATCCGGCGTTGGCCGACGCACCAGGGCGGTACGTGCTCGAACCCTGACTATCGGCCGCCGCCGGCGTTTGACCTGAATCAAGGCGGGTGCAGCGGCAGCCGATACGTTAGCTGGCAACGACGACGGAGACAGCCATGCGGACCAGCGATCAGACCAAGAACCCGGTCGCGCTCAACATCAATCCCGATAAGGTCGGGTTTATCATCCTCAAGGCGCGTGAATTTGACGCCAAGGTTGAACCGGAGGAAGAGTTAGAGTCGGGTTCCAACCCGACGGATGACGCCGAGCGCGACATTCTCGAGGATTACGGGGACGACCCGACCCTTGAAGAGCTGCGCGGCGCGATCGACGCGCTCGATGATGACGAGGTCATCGACCTGATCGCACTCGCGTGGGTGGGCCGCGGCGATTTCGACCGGAGTGAATGGCCGGCGGCACAACGTCTCGCGAGCGAACGGCACCGGCCACGTTCCGCTGACTACCTCGTCGGCATGCCGGCGCTCGGCGATTATCTCGAAGAGGGGTTGGCCACGCTAGGGCACTCCCTGCCGGATCAGATGACCGGCCACCTGTGACCTAGCGTCGCGCCACCGACAGGCATTAGATTCCATATTTGATAGCATCCGGCTGCAGGATGCTGATGAACCGGTCATGCCCGATGTAAGCCCGTCGCCGGAGCCGATCGGCGCGCTGTTGAGCCAGGGCGCGATCAGTGTGCGCGCTATTTTGGCTGGCGAGCGGATTGACACGCGCGGGCTCGAGCAACAAGAGACGCTGGGCCGCGCGCCTCTGATTATCCGCGTTCGCGAAGGCGGCGTCGCCGTGTTGTTTCGCTACGGCGTCATCGTTCTCCTCGATGTCGTGACCGAGGCCGAACAAGCCTTGCTCGAACGTCTCGGGCCCCTGATCCGCGAGCCCTTCGCGCCGCATGAGTCCGACGACATTCGCATCGTCGTTCGCGCCGAAGGCGACGATCAGGTCGACGTTGACGGGACTATCGTCCTCAAGGAGCTGACCACTGAGCGCATCCAGGTCGTCGCCGACGTGGTAGCCAAGAGTCTAATTCTAGCCCACTACGAAAGCCGCGTCGCTCATGCCTTCGACCGCATCGAACCGATGGCGCAGATGCTGCGCCGTCACGGCCGGTTGGGCATCAGCGGACGGCCGCTGCTGCGCCAGATCGGCAATGCGCTGCTGGTGCAGCACAATCTGGTCGGGCGCGTCGCGACCAGCGAGAAGCCCGACCTGTTGTGGGACCATCCCGAGCTTGAGCGTCTCTATTCGCGCCTTGCCGACGAATACGAGCTGCGGGAGCGTGATCGCGCGCTCGATCACCAACAGGAGATCATTCTCCGGACGATGGAGACGATGCTCGGACTCGTTCAGCAGCGGAGCTCGATCAGGTTGGAATGGTACATTGTCATCCTGATCATCGCGGAACTGATCGTGGCCGTGTACGCGTTGCTTTGACGCCCGACTCAGTCGCCGGAATTGTCGCCGGAGCTTTTGCCGTCGCTCTCGACGAGGGCCGCAAGCGCCGCTTCAGCCTTGGCGATCTCTTTCAGGTATTCTCGCGCCAGGCCCGCGTTGACGCCGTCGCGCAGATAACTGCGGTAAAGCGCGATGCGCTGGCGTAGGGTTTCGGCCTTGGCGGATTTGGGCATATCACGGCCGTAAAAGTGCGGGCGCGCAAACGCCAGCGGCTCAATCGGTCTCCGGCGGCGTTTGACCCAGCCCGGCGCTGCAGGCCTGGCCAATCTCGATGACCAAACGGGCAAATTTCTGGCTGGCGGCGAGGTAGTCCGCGCTCGCTCTCGCCGTGAATTGGCGCTGAAGATCGAGCGCCGCATTCGGATCGCGGCAGGCGGCAAGCTTCTCCCACATCGCGGCATCCTCGAGCAGACGAGCCTGCATGAACTCCGCCATCTCGTGGGAGAGTTTCGACATGCCGTGGGCCCAGCTTTCGAAAGCGCGCTGGCTCGCGAGCGAGACGCCGCCAAAGCTCAATCCCGGCAAGGGAAGGGGTGATGGACGCGATCCACGGGCAGTTTTGCCATCGTCCGGCATGGCGAATCTCCTCCAAGTTCTCGTTTCGACTGATGGAACGCCGATCCCGAAGCTGCGCCTTGATCCAGATCAATACGGGCGTCCGAATCGACTGGGGTTTCCGAACGCCCCGCGATCAATTCATGGTGCCAGTCAGCACTGCGTAGTCGCCGTGCGCCGTGATCTGCTGCTGTGCGTCGTCAAGCAAGATCGCCGCTCGCGCCGTCAGCCGGATCGCGACGATGACGCTCAATGTAATCGCCACCGCCGCCAAGCCGACATTGAGCCATCCACACAGGACGTCAATCCGCCGGCGCCATGCGAATCGTTTCATCGTCTTGCCGTCTCCACTGCGGCGAAAGGCGCTATCGGCCTCACACGCCGTATGGAAAAGGAGTGCCGTGGCGGGGAATGCAGCTTTTTGATCTCGATCAAGGATACGTAGTTGCCCGGATGGCGCGGGTCATGCACGCTGACCCAAATTACGGGAGCATGTCGGGTTATTGAGCCGGTTATACGACCGCACGTCGCGTGCGGCACGGCGTCCGGATGACGTCGAGCATCGAGGTTCGGTGTGAATGGCTGGCGGAGGCGGCGGTGGACAAGCGCACGCAATTCCATGTCTGGTACGTCATCGCTGCGATCGTCGGCGTGCTGCTGCTGCAGCAGCTCTGGACCGAGAGCCAACAAGTCGCGGTCATTCCTTACAGCCAGTTTCTCGGCGATTTGAAGGCGGGCAAGATCGCGCAAGTCGAAGTCTCGGGCGATTACATCGACGGGCAGTACAAGGAGGCCCAGAACGGCCGCAAGCAGTTCGTCACGACGCGCGTGCCGGCCGATGTCGCCCAGGAACTGGCGCAGTACCACGTCGAGTTCTCCGGTGCGATCCAGAACCACTTTCTCGCCAACGTGTTGTCCTGGGTATTGCCGACGCTATTGTTCTTCGGCATGTGGTATTTCGTCTTCCGACGGATCGCCAATCAGCAGGGCCTCGGCGGCGGATTCATGGCGATCGGCCGCAGCAAGGCCAAGGTCTATGTCGAGACTGACACCAAGGTGACCTTCGACGATGTCGCCGGTGTCGACGAAGCCAAGGACGAGCTCAAGGAAGTCGTCGCGTTTCTAAAGAATCCAGGCGAGTACAGCCGGCTCGGCGCGCGTGCGCCGAAGGGCATTCTGCTCGTCGGTCCACCCGGAACCGGCAAGACACTGCTCGCCCGGGCGGTCGCAGGAGAGGCCGGCGTGCCATTTTTCTCCATCAATGGCTCCGAATTCGTCGAGATGTTCGTCGGCGTCGGAGCGGCACGCGTCCGCGATCTGTTTGCGCAGGCGCGGGAGAAGGCGCCTGCCATCATCTTCATCGACGAACTCGACGCACTGGGTCGGGCGCGCACGGCGTTTCCGTCGGGTGGCAACGATGAAAAGGAGCAGACGCTCAACCAGCTCTTGTCGGAACTCGACGGTTTCGACACGCGCGCCGGCCTAGTGCTTCTGGCCGCAACCAATCGTCCGGAGATCCTCGATCCGGCGTTGCTCCGCGCCGGCCGCTTCGATCGCCAGGTTCTCGTCGATCGCCCGGACAAGGCGGGCCGCATCGACATCCTCAAGGTACACCTCAAGGGTCACAAGCTGGCCGAGGACGTCGATCCCGAGAAAGTGGCGGGTCTGACGCCGGGCTTCACCGGCGCCGATCTCGCCAATCTGGTCAATGAAGCGGCGGTTGTCGCCACCCGCCGGCACGCCGAGGCGATCGCCATGGCCGACTTCACTGCCGCGGTCGAGCGCATCGTCGCCGGCCTGGAGAAGCGCAAGCGCATCTTGAGTCCGAAAGAGCGCCGCGTGGTTGCCCACCACGAGATGGGTCATGCGTTACTCGGCATGATCCTGCCGGGCGCCGACACCGTGCATAAGGTCTCGATCATTCCGCGCGGCATCGGTGCGCTCGGCTACACCATCCAGCGGCCGAGCGAGGACCGGTTCATCATGACGCGGGACGAAATCGAGAATCGCATGGCGGTGCTGCTCGGCGGCCGCGCCGCCGAGCTCGTGGTCTTCGGCGAGCTTTCGACCGGCGCCGCCGATGACCTTGCCAAAGCGACCGACATGGCGCGCGATATGGTGGTGCGCTACGGCATGGAGGAAAAACTCGGTCCGGTGTCGTACGACAGCGAGCGGCCGACGTTTCTTGGCACGCCGACTGCGCTGCAATGGCAGCAGCGGCGCTACAGCGACGAAACTGCCCATGCGATCGATGACGCGGTGCGCCAGATCATTGAGCGTACGCTGGCGCGCGCGATCGCCGTCCTGAAACAGCAGCGCCCGGTCCTCGATCACGGCGCGGCGCTGCTGCTGGAGCGCGAGACGCTCGACGAGGCGGCACTGCACTCGCTGCGCCAGGAGATGTTGCCGCTGGACCAACCGGCGGCGGCGCAATAACGCCGTCAGTGCATCGCAGCGAAGGCGCTGCGGGTGAAAGGGAGCAATGCACCGTAAGCATCCTCGGTCGGTCGCTCCGGGGCTCCGGTTTTCGCGCCAAGTCCAGCATACGGCCTAGCCCTGGCGCTTGAAAAACTGGATCGCGCGCTCGTGCTTCATCGCTGCGGCGCGTGTTGGAAACGTGCCGAGGTTGCGACGCTTGCCGGTTTTCGGGTTTTTCTTGCGTGAATAGAGGCGATACCCGCCCGATTTCAGCTTGCGGATCATGTCGACCTCCCGAGCACCATGTACTCAATCTTAGCCCAAGGGGCAGCCAACGGTTCGCAGGATTGTGATGCCCGGGCGGTAGGCGACCCGATGCCGCCGGGTTACGATGACCGAGCTGGCGGGGAGGGAGCCGATGGCTGATCCGAAAATCGACGTTCGCAAGGGCATGCCTTCGGTTCAGATCGACCGTGCCGAATTCTCGCGGCGCTACCGGGCGCGGTTCTACGATCCGGTCTTCGATGCGCTGAGCGCCGAGATCGCCAGGCTCGAAGAGGCGGCCTGGGACGCCTATGACAAATATCGCAAGACGCCACGTACCCGACCTGCCGGTGCAGGTTTCGCCGACCCGACGTACGAGGTCGCGATCGAGTGGCTCGAGACGCGGCGCGCGATTCAGGAGGCCGAGAGGCGCCAGAAAGACCCGGGGTCGCCGTCGCGCATCCTACTGGTCAACGCCTCGGCGCGCAGCGACCAGACCTGTCCCGGCGAGATTTCCAAAACATTCCGACTGGCGACGTTGGCGCGGCAGGCGATCGAAAAGGTCGCCGGCTTCGAAGTCGATTTTCTCGACCTGAGCGCGCTCACGGCCGAACGCGGCCGCGTCATCTATCCGTGCAAGGCCTGCGTTTCGACCGCACAGCCGCTCTGCCACTGGCCGTGTAGCTGCTATCCCAATCACGCGCTCGGCCAGGAAGGCGACTGGATGGCCGAGCTCTATCCACGCTGGGCGGCGGCGCACGGCGTGATGGTCGTGACGCCGGTCAACTGGTATCAGGCGCCATCCGTGCTGAAGCTGATGATCGATCGCCTGGTTTGCGCGGACGGCGGCAACCCCGATCAGACCTCGACCCATGGCAAGGATCCGGTGCGCGCCAAGGCGCTCGAGTTTGCCGGCTGGCCCTATCCCAAGCATCTCGCCGGCCGCGTGTTCGCCGTCGTGGTGCATGGTGACGCGGCCGGCGTCGAAAATCTGCGGCGCATCCTGGTCGACTGGCTCACCGATATCGGCCTGATCCAGGCTGCGCGCCAAGCCGTCGTCGGCGCTTATCTCGGCTATTACCGGCCCTATGCGACCAGTCACGCCGATCTCGACGAGGACACCGATCTCCAGGCTGAGACCGTGAATGCGGCCTTGGCCCTGGTGGAGGCGGTGAAGCTCAATCGTGCCGGCGCGCTCAAGCAGCCAGATGCGAACCTGCATGACTCGCGCGAAAAATGACGGCGGCCGAGCGGCCGCAATAATCCATGATCGGAAGCCGATTGCGCCCTCAGCTTGCGACGATCACCTCGATGCGACACGTCGAACAGAATGCATTTTCAGCTCTCTGCCCGTGGGCCGGGCGTGGACGGACGGAGACGAACGCCAGCCAAAGCGTAGCGAACCCGCCTGTGACAAACGGTGACTTTTATGTGTCGGTGGCGGACGTCAGCGCCGCCGCGCGAGCCGCTCGAACGCGCGCTTGAGGTCGTCCCACTTGTAGGGTTTGCCGAGCCACACGGCCGGACCGGGAACTTCGGGCGTCGTCTCGGGCACCTGACCGCCGCTGGTGAAGATCACCCGGAGACTAGGTCGCCGCCGCCACGCTTCGCGCGCCAGCTGCTCGCCGCTTTTCCCAGGCAGCCGGACGTCCGTGAACAGCACGTCGATCGTGGTATCGCCGTTGAGCATCTGCAGCGCGGCATCGGCGTCGGCGGCTTCGAGGACACGGTGTCCCAGATCGATGACGCTGCCGACGGTCGCTTCGCGAACCAGCTCGTCGTCCTCGACAACCAGGACGGAAAGTGCCTCGCTCATACTGGTTCACCGCTCGTCCGCTGCGCGATCTCGGCGCAAAGTAGACCACAGGACGTGATCGGGCTCAATTTGGCCCGCCGGGCCGGTTTCGCCGGGCAGCCGGAGGCGATGCTTGAATCGCCTTCGCTTCTCCGGCACGTTTTGTGACATCCATAACAGCAGAGGGCAGCTTCCGCTGCCGAGCGGGCGCGAACGGATGAAGGGCACCGGAGGAGCCGAACGGTGACGGATACGCCGCTCAGTCGTCCGGGCCACGCCGTGACTGCGCCGCGGCGAAAGCCGCAGGTTCTTGCCCTCGCGATGGCGGTGGCGCAGATCGCGATAGTCGCCGCCACTTATTTCCTCGCGGCGCGTCTTGGGCTGCGCGTCGAATTCGAAGGGACGCAAGCCAGCGCGCTGTGGCCACCATCCGGTCTCGCGCTGGCGGCGGTCCTGCTGTTCGGTCCGCGGGCGCTCGCCGGCGTGGTCGTCGGCGCTTTCTTGGCCAATTTCGTCGATCTGTTCGGTAAGGCGAGCCCGGGTGCCGCGGCAAGTGCGGTCGCCCTGACCGCCTTCGCCGCCGCGCATGTCAGCGAAGTCGTTGCCGCCGCCGTGGTCGGGTTCGGCAATGCGCTCGAGGCGCTGGCGGCGAGTGTGATCGTTCGGCGCTACGGCACCGGCATGGCTCGGCTCGACAATGCGCCGGATGTCGTCATTTTCGTCATGGCCGCGGTGATTGCCCCGCTCGTCGCCAGCACGGTCGGTGTTGGCGCGTTGGCGGCAATCGACGTGATCCACAAACCGGTCGCGGCAGTCGCGTGGTTCACGTGGTGGTTGGGTGACGTGACGGGAATCCTGGTCGTGACACCGCTGGTGCTCGCGTGGGCCCATCTCGGTTCGGTATCGTGGCGGTCTGTTCGCTGGGCTGAGATGCTGGCGGCACTCGCGACCTTGGTTGCGGTTGCCGCAGCGGTTTTTACGCATTGGTTCGCGGGCTTGACGGCTCACCTGCCGGCGGCGGTGCAGCGCTTCCTCGGGAATGAAATTCCGCTCGGGCCCTATGTCGTCGCGCCGGCGCTGCTGTGGATCGAATTTCGCCTCGGGCCCGCGACCGGCGCCTTCGGCCGGCTGCTCACCGCCGTCATCGCCGCAGCCGGCACGCTCAGCGGTGCCGGCCCGTTCGCCGCCGGCACGACGAACGGCTCGCTGCTGGCGCTGCAGGGCTTTGTCAGCGTCGTAACGGTGACGATGATGCTGATCGCCGGTGCGCTCGGCGAGCGACGGCAGGCGATCCAAGAACTGACTTGGTCGCGCGAGCAACTCGAGCGCCGCGTCGAGCGCCGCACTGCGGCTCTGGCAGAGAGCGAGACGCGCTATCGGACGCTGGTCGAGGGTGTGACCGATTACGCCATCTACCTGCTCGATCCGGAAGGGCACGTCATCAATTGGAACGCGGGTGCCCAGCGCATCAAGGGCTATACCGCGGAGGAAATCATCGGCCAGCACTTCTCGATTTTCTATACGCCCGAGGACCGCGCTGCGCAAATGCCGCAGCGGGAGCTGGATATCGCCGCGCGCGACGGCAAATTCGAGATCGAGGCCTGGCGCGTGCGCAAGGACGGCGGGCGGTTCTATGCCAATATCGTGCTCGACGCCTTGCGGGACGAGGCCGGCCGGCTCGTCGGCTTTGCGAAGATCACGCGCGACATTACGCAGCAGGTGCGCCAGAAGGAGGCGCTCGAATTGGCACGCGCGTCGCTCGCCCAAGCGCAAAAGATGGAGGCGATCGGCCAGCTGACCGGCGGTATCGCGCACGATTTCAACAACATTCTGACGGTCATTATCGGCAACGTCGAAATCATCCAGCGCGGCGTCGGCGACACCCAGGCGAAGCTGCGCGATGCGGCGCATGCCGCCATGCGCGGCGCAATGCGGGCGGCGGCGGTGACCCAGCGATTGCTGGCTTTCGCCCGACGGCAGCCGCTCGATCCCCGACCGGTCGATGTCAACGTGCTGGTTGCCGAGATGAATGGGCTATTCGATCGCGTGCTCGGCGAATCGGTAACGCGCGAAATGCGATTTGCTGAAGTCGCGCCGCGATGCTTTTGCGACGCCAATCAGCTCGAGACCGCGCTGCTCAACCTGGTGCTCAATGCGCGCGACGCCATGCCGGAGGGTGGCAAGGTGGTCGTCGCGACGAGTGAAGAGCAGCTGAGCCCGGCGCCGGACGAGGACGACGTCAAGCCAGGCCGCTATATCGTCGTACGCGTCAGCGACAACGGCATCGGCATGCGGCCGGATGTGCGCGCCCGCGTCTTCGAGCCGTTTTTCACCACCAAGGAGGTGGGAAAGGGCAGCGGCCTCGGCCTCAGCATGGTCTACGGCTTCGTCAAGCAGTCGCAGGGCCATATCCGGGTGGAAAGCGAGCCAGGCAAGGGCACGATCGTCACGCTGTACCTGCCGCGCGAGGCGGACCGCCCCATTGCCACCGCGCCGACGCCGGCGTCCGAACTGGTCATCGAACACCGAATGGGCGCGCTGGTTCTTGTGGTCGAAGACAACGCCGAGGTCCGCGATCTCGCCGTCGGCGCGCTGCGCGGCCTGGGCTATCGCGTGATCAGCGCTGCCGACGGCGAGCAGGCGCTCGGGCTCATCGCGGCCGAGCCGGGCATCGAGTTGCTCTTCGTGGACGTCGGTCTGCCGCGATTCGACGGTACCAGTCTCGCGGTCGAGGCTATGCGGCGCTGTCCGAGGCTGCGTGTGTTGTTCACCACCGGTCACGGTGCGGGGCCGGCCCCGCCGGATGGTCTCGGTGATCAGGCGCCGGTGCTGCGCAAGCCGTTCACGCGTGACGATCTCGCCCGCGCGGTCGGCCGCGCGCTCGCCAACCCGCCGTGAGACTCAGGCGGCGGCGGTTGCGCCGCGGTTGAGCGCCCGGCTCAACGCCCGGCCCAGGTCTTCTTGGCGATAGGGCTTTTGCAGGAATTCGCCCGGCGTGCTGCCCTCGTGATGCGTCGCCGAGGTATATCCCGACACGAAAAGAATGCGGATTCCTGGTCGTAGCTGGCGCGCGCGTCGTGCCAGCTCGAGGCCGTTCATGCCGCCGGGCATGGCGATATCGGTAAATAGCAGATCGATTGGCTCGTCGCGGCCGAGGATATCGAGCGCCGTTCTGGCATTGCCGGCCTCGAGCACGTGATGGCCGAGCTCGCCGACCCGTGCCACCGTAACGTTCCGGACATCCGGGTCGTCTTCGACGACCAGAACCGTGCGGGTGGCGCCCTCATGTTCGATCTGCTTACTATCGGTGTCCGAGCTGACGGCCGGCTTGACCGCTAACCGCCGGAACAGCAGGCGCGCGAACGGCCCCGAGGCACCGGACGGCGCGACAACGAGCTGACCACCAGAAGCTTCGACGACGCTCCGAACGGTGGTGATCGCGTCGCTTGCGCGACCGTCGGACGGCAGGGCCGTGACCGGGCCCGAAGCGATCGCGCTGACCGACAAGGCGACCGCGTCATCGTCGAGCGCGCTGGCGCCCGCCGGAAGATTACTCGCCTCGACCACGAGGCGGCCACCCTCGGGCATGGATTGACGCGCATGGATCGCAAGGCTGACCAGAGCCAGCTCGAGCTGATCGGTGCCGGCTTCGATCGGCCATAATCCGGGCGGTGACTTGATCTCGACCGTAATGTCGGCGCCGATGACCAGGCGGAGCGCTTGTGCGGCATGGCCGAGGACGCTGCCGATCTCGACGCGGGTCGCCTCGCTGTCTTTGTGCGCAAAATTGAGGAGCTGCTTGAGCAGTCCGGTACCGTTGAGTGCCGCGCTGAGCGCGATATGAGCGCGGTCGAAATCCTTGCTGGTCCCATCCAACGAGCGCGTCATCAAATCGAGATTCCACATGATGACCGTGAGCAGATTGTTGAGCTCGTGCGCCACGTTGCCGGTGATGCGGCCGACGGCTGCCATACGCTGGGCTTGATCGAGCTGATGGCGCATGAAAGAACGATCGGTGACATCCAGTGCGATGCCCTGGACGCGGGACGGGCGTCCCAGCCGATCGGTCACCAACACCGCCCGATCCGAGAAGATCCGCTCACCACCGTCGGCGGCAAGCCACCGGTACTCGAGCGCAAATGAACCTTCGGTTGCGATCGCGCGGGCATGCGCCAACAGCTTCGGCTGATCGGCGGCGTGGACCCGGGACATCCACAAATCCGGATCGTGGATGAAATCGGCCGCGCGGTATCCCAGCGAAGCCGCCAACTCCTCGCTCAAAGTGCGCGGGCCGGCCAGTCGCGCCTCGGCATCTGCGGAATAGAGTGCCACCGGCAGAAAAGCCGCGATCAGGGTCAGCCAATCGGCGCTGTCGTTCATGGGCCGGTCTGCTCGCTCTCGCGTTCCTCGCGCGGGTCTGTTTGGCTTATGCGCTGATAAAATACATCGCTTAAGCCCGGTACCACCGCAATCAAATTGGCGAAAACGCCCGGCGGCTGGTGGCGCTTCGGCGGCTTCTGGCCGCTCCTGCGTCTCAATTACCGGTCGCCGCTGCCGGCGGCGTGGCTGGCGTTGTGATGTGTTGACGGCGGCGTCCCAGTTAGCGCCGAGGGTAGGCCTTTCGTCCCGAACCGCTTATCGGGGAAACCCTGAGATTGCTGCGGAAAAACCGGTAATTTTCGGCCAATCCAGCGATGCTCGACACCCTGGTTGGCTGCAAAGGCCTCACTGGCGGACCGAATCGGGGCATATACTGATATTTCCTCATGGGGGGAGCCCTGATGACCAGTAGACGCTCCGGAGGCCGCGGTCCGGGCTGCGCGCGGCGCCAGTAGGGCCCGTTTCAATCGATGAACAATCCTATCCGTATCCTTTTGTGCGACGACCACCTGCTCATCCGAGCCAGCCTGAAGTCGCTGATCGGCGAGTTTCCAGGTATCGAGGTTGTCGGCGAGGCCGGCGACGGGCGCGAAGCCCTGGAGCACGTGATCAAGCTGCGCCCCAACGTCGTGGTCATGGACATCGCCATGCCGGGGCTCAACGGTCTCGAAGCCACCCGTCGCTTGGTCAAGGACCACCCGCAGGTACACGTCGTCATGCTCTCGATGCACGCGGATGAAAGCCACGTGCTGCAGGCGTTACGCGCCGGTGCGTCGGGCTATGTCCTCAAGGGCTCGGCGCCGCGCGAACTGGAGATGGCCATCGAAGCCGTGGCGCGCGGCGAGATTTTCCTCAGCCCCGCGATCTCCAAGCATGTCATCGACGTCTATCTCAATCGTGCCGAGGGGCAGACCAACTCACTCGACCTGCTCACACCGCGGCAACGCGAGATACTGCAATTGATCGCCGAGGGCAAATCGTCCAAGCAGATCGCCCAATTGCTCGATGCCAGCGTGAAGACTATCGAGTCCCACCGGGCCAGCCTTATGGAGCGGCTTGATATCCACGACGTCGCCGGCTTAGTACGCTTCGCCATTCGTCACGGCTTGGTTTCGCCCGAAAAATAACGAATTTGCCGCAACCTCGAGCGAATCGCGGCCGAAAAGCGCCTCTCGCACCTCAATAGATTCCGTGTCGCGCCTCAGGGACCGGCTGAATTGACCTCGCCGGCCCCGGACGACACTGTCTTCAATGGAACCGGAGGCTCGTGCCGCCTTCGCCATGGGGCAATGAAAATAACCCTGTCACACCCCAGACGGCGGCCGCGGCAGAAGAGTGAACGCGTGCCTTCATTTCCCGGCGCCAAGGCCGTGTCCTTGGCTCGATACGACGAGGGGGCTGAGGGCGATGGCGAATCTGACCCAGTATCGATGCTATTTTCTCGACTCCACGGGCTCGATCGGTTCGGACGAGATGATCGAGTGCATCCGCGAGCAGGATGCAGTCGAGACCGCGCGCGATATGCTCGAACGTCGACCCCATTACCACGGCATCGAACTGTGGCGGGGCGCGCGTCGCGTCCACATGGAAGTGCGGCTACCGGATGTCCCGACATTCACGATCAGGATATCGCATAGCTTCTGAACTTCGGCGTCTTCATCACGCAGGAGGGAAGGCCGACCATGAATTCGATCCTACGCCGCTCGCGCACCCGCTTGAGGGCGGTGTCGCGCGATCCGGAAGCCTCGCTATCGCCCGTCGACGACATCAAGATCGCGCATCAACGCATGCGTCACTTGGCACCGTGGAACGTCGAGCCGCTTCCGGTGATGCATTCTGTCGCCGGCGCGCCGATCGAGCCGATGAGCAAAGAGGCACGCGAACGCGGCCACCGTCTCGCGTTGCAGGTCCTCGCAGTCCATATGTGGCACGCCGCGGCGACGAGCGCGCTCCAATGAAGGTCAGTGCAATGAAAATCAGCGAGCAGTGGGCCCGCCGTCTGTTCCTTCGGCACCATGTCGAAGACGACGTCGACCGCGACATGGTCTTGCGCAATTTCATGACCGACCTCGCCATCTTCCTCGGCGAGGCGCTACTGTCTGCCGTGTGTCTGAAGATCGCCGCCGCCGATGGCAACATGACATTCCTGATGCTGGGCATCTTGGCGGCGGTGGCCGCGGCGCTGCCGCTGCGGGATTGGATCTGCAGCTGAGCGGCGACGGCGCGTTCTAGGGCCGTCGCCAGAACGGCTCGGCTTTCTTCAGCCGCTTCAATCCCTGCTGTAGCTCGCCCTCGCATTCGACGGCGACGCGCGCGGACCAACCGCGGACCAGAGCCGCGCCGCGAACCAGCGCGTGCGACGGCCGTCGCTGGACCACCGTCCGCAGCAACCGCTCCGTCGAGGCAATGTCATTGAGCAGCCCTAATCCGTCCTGCAACCTTGCGAGCCGCTTGCTGTAGCGGCGGACGGCTTTTGCCGGATAGATCGAGGCGAACGATTCCGCGGCGTAGCGCATCTTCTTGAGCGCAATGCGCAGGCGATGACGGCCCACCGCGCCGAGCCGGTCGAAGTTGCGCACGCGGTCGCGCGCTTTGCGGTAGCGTCGCTCCAGCACCTGATCGGCGAGCTTGCCGACGACCGACACCTGGAGGATCGACGTAGCCAGCGCGCCCGGCCGGCGCCAAGCTCGTGTCTCGATCATCCCGAGAAGGCCGAGGGTGAATAGCGCATAGCGGCGCGCATGTAGCACGCCCCGCAGCGCGACATAGGCCCGGCGCCGCTCGCGCCCGACGGCGCGCGCGAGCGCGGCCAGGTCGCGATCGTCGCTCAGGCCGCCGCGCACGTGCTCCACCAAACCGGCGGCGATGTCCCAATTGCGCGCACGACCGAGCGCGCCGTTGAGCCATTTGACTTCGCCAATGATCCATTGACGCTCGGTGTCCGGCAGCATGGATTTGAACAGCGCCAGCGCGACGCGCAGCCGTCGCAGGGCAACGCGCATCTGGTGGACGCCTTCCTCCGTACCGGAGGATGCGGCGCGCTCGTTCGCCAGCATGTGGGCGAGGCACCGTCCGAGGATCATCGCCAGCGCATCCTCGGCTGCCATGCTGCGATGCAGGGCGACGCGTCCGAATTTTGGAGCGGCTGGCGTGCCGCGCGGCTCGCCGCGCTGGGCCAGCGCATAGCCGCGCGCCGCCTTGCTGCGCAACTCGATCCGCAGCGGTGCCTCTTCGGTCAGCGCGTTCGCCAGCTCGAACACGGCGCGCGGTGTGCCCTGCTGCAGTTCGAGTTCGATCTCGGAGACCGGCAGTCGACGGCCGCCTGCCGCACGGATTTCGCCTTCGTCGAACGATAGCGTGACAGCCGCGCCATCCGGCTCGAGAACCGTCCGACTACGCCGCAACCGACAGGTGAACACCGGCCTCAGCGGCGCCTCGTCGAGATCGTCGACGCCGTCTACCTTCGCAAACCGTTTCAGGTCGGGGACCGGTCGCGTCAGTGGTGCCTGCCAGCATGGCCGCTCGCCGTCTAGCGCCGCCAGCGGCGGCATCGCTTCGAGTACCTCGACTACTCGACCACCCTCGCGGCGCACCGAAAGGGCGAGCGTCCGCTGCCGAAAATCCTGATTGGGCGTGTCGTAATAGGTGGTGGAAACGTGCCGCTGGGTCAGGCGCCCGCCGCGCACGAGGTCACTCTGCCAGAGCCGCGCCGCATCCTCCGGAGCGACGGACAGCGCCAGCACATAGCGCATTTCAGCGGCGGTGACCGGCGGGATCGCGGACTTCTTGTCGGCCATCCGATTAGCTTTGCGTGCCGAATCGTGTCTGGCAAGCACGGCGTTTTTCCTTATAATTTAGGCTTCTAACCGCGCGCCCCGCTGGCCGCGTTCCGCCAAAGCTCAGAGAGGCTTGCGATGAAACGCCGCAAACTCGGCTCGCTCGAAGTGTCGTGCATCGGTCTCGGCTGCATGAGCATGACGCCGATTTACGGCGATCCCGATCCCAACGAAGCCATTGCCACCATCCACCGCAAATGGCTGGAGCAGAACGTCAAGGCGGCGGCGCTTGCAGTGTCGCCGGCTACGTTGGCGGCGCTCGACAGGGCGTTTCCGAAAGGGGCGGCGGCCGGCACGCGTTATCCCGAGCCGCAAATGAAACGGGTCGGCGTCTGACAGGCTCGCGATTTCACCCAGCCGGCACCAGCCTATCGTTGCTCTCGCCGAGTTCGTCTCGCTCCCTCCGGGCGCTGCCAATGGTTCGACGTTGTTGGCGACGAAATTGCGGGTAATCGGGTAATATCGCAACAGTGTCCGTCGATGATTGCGTGCGCGGCGAAATTGTCGCCGTTTTCTGAGTCCGGCGGCGACTTTAACGGCCGTAACGGCGCCGCCACCATGGCCGTAGGTTCACTGGCGTGCCGCCCGGTTCTGGGCTATGACCGACGCACAGGCCACAGGATGGACGGGCGAGCGCACAGGTTGGGGCGATACTGGCGGGCGGCAGCGGTGGTGATCGGCCTCGTTCTGGCGGGGAGCCCGGCGCCGGCGCAAACCCCCGGCACGGCCGCGGGCGTCTATACCGTCGCCAACGTGCCGGTCGATGCGACCGCGGCTTCGGCCGACGCCGCACGCGAGGCGGCACGGCTCCAGGGTGAGCGCCAAGCCTATAACATTCTACTCGCGCGCCTGACCCGTGCCTCGGACGCGAGCCGACTGCCGTCGGCGAGCGACGCCATGCTCAACGACCTGATCCAGGGCTTCGAGGTTGGCAACGAGCGCCACTCGGCGGTGCGCTATCTCGCCAATTACACCTTTCACTTCCGGCCCGATGCCGTTCGGCAGCTGTTGCGCGGTGCCGGTGTGCCGTTCGCCGAGACGCCGTCCAAGCCGCTGGTGGTCTTGCCGGTGTTCGCGAACGGTGCGACGACCACGCTATGGGAGGATCCGAATCCCTGGCGGGTGGCATGGAACCAGCGCAATGCGCCGGCTGGGCTGGTGCCGCTGGTGATGCCGTTCGGCGGCGCCGAGGATATCGCCGCGATCGACGCGCCACGCGCTTTGAGCGGCGATAGCGCTGCATTGACGGCGATCTCGCAGCGCTATGACGGCGCTGACGTCTTGGTCGCGAAGGCGACGGTCACAAATGCTGGCGCGGCCAACGAGACCGTCGCGGTGACGGCGACGCGGTTTTCGCCCGGTTCCGGCGCGGCACCGCAAAACTGGACCGGCTCTTACACGCTCGGCACGGGCGAGGACGAAGCCGCACTGCTGGCGCGCGCGGTTGCCGGCACCGTGGCGCAGGTCGAGGACGCCTGGAAGGCGGCGAACATCCTCGATCTCAACCAGGTCGCGACCGTGACCGCCACGGTGCCAATCAGCAGCCTCCAGGACTGGGTGGGCGTACGACGGAAGCTCGGCGCCATACCGGCGGTGCAGAAGGCCGATCTGATGGAAATCAACCGCCAGCAGGCCGACATCGTGATCCATTATGTCGGCGATTTGGCACAGCTCCAGCTGGCGCTCGCGCAGAACAATCTCTCCCTTACCGGCAATCCGCCGGCCTATGTTCTCGCGCCGCATTCGGAAGCCGCATCCTCGGGGTCGATCGCGCCTGCTTCATCCGCTGCGCCTCAGGGGTTCACCGCGCCCACCGTACCCGCTGCGCCCGCCAACCCCACCACGCCCGCGGCCTCCGGCGCGCCCGCCACGCTGCACTGAACGCGACACCCGGATGAACCTGCCGAACTACATATCTCTGGCACGGCTATTGTCTGCGCCGATCGGCATCTGGTTCATTCTCAACGGCGACCTGACCAGCGCGTTTTGGCTGTTCCTGGTGGCCGGCGCATCCGATGCCGTCGATGGCTTCGTCGCCAAGCGCTTCAACAGCCGTTCCGAGCTTGGCGCGCTGCTCGATCCGATCGCCGATAAGGCGCTGATCGTCAGCATGGTGGTAACGCTCGGTCTCGCTGGCTATCTGCCCAATTGGCTGGTGATCCTGGTCGTGTTCCGCGATGTGCTGATCATCGGCGGCTTCGTCCTGACGCAGTTCGCGGCGGAGCCACTTAACGCGCGCCCATTGATGATCAGCAAGGTCAACACGGCGCTGCAGATCGTGCTGGTGGCGTGGACGCTTGCGCATCTCGGGCTCAAGGTCGCGGACCGCGGCATTACGGCGATCCTGATCGACGCGGTCGCCGCGACGACTGTGCTATCGGGCGCGGTCTATCTCGTCCGCTGGATGCGTGGCTTCGCCGGCACGGAAGAGTCGTGACATGACGCCGTCGCCGCGGATGGTGGCGTTGTTCTGGGCAGCGATTTTTCTCGTCCTGCTCTATGCGATTAACCGCCTTGGTTCGGTACTGGTGCCTTTCGTCGCTGGATTCGGCATCGCCTATTTCCTGGCGCCGCTGGTCGATCGCCTCGAACACTGGCGGTGGTCGCGCAATCTGGCGGCGCTGGCGGTGCTGGTCGCGTTCGTGTTGATCATCGCATTGATCGTTTTGATGTTGGCACCGCTGGTCGAAGTCCAGGTGACGGAGCTCGCCAAGGTCGCGCCGACCGCCATGGACCAGGGCCGCCACGTCGTGCAGCAGCTCGTCCAGCTGGCGCGGGAGCGGCTATCGCCGGCCGATGTCGACAAGCTGCGCGCGATGATCGGCAATTGGTCCTCGGCTGTGCTCGGCTGGGCGGCGACGGTCGCCAAAGACGTCCTTAGTAGTGGCGTCGCGCTCGCCAATCTGCTGTCGATCATCTTCATCACGCCGTTGGTCGCGTTCTATCTGATGCGCGACTGGCATGGCTTCGTCGCTCACGTCGAAAGCTGGATACCGCGGGAATATGTGGCCACGGTGCGCCGGCAGGCCGAAACGGTGAACCAGACACTGGCAGGATTCATCCGCGGTCAGATTCTCGTCGGATTCATCCTGGCGGTCTGGTACGCGGCGACGCTCAGTGTCGTCGGCACTCAATTTGCAATCGTCATCGGCCTGCTGATTGGCATCCTGTCGTTCATTCCGATCATCGGCAGCGCGATTGGTTTCGTTTTGGCGATGGGTCTAACCCTGGTTCACACGCCGACCTGGATGGCCGCCGGTAGCGTGCTCGTGATTTTCGCCATCGGCCAGACCGTCGAGGCCAATGTCCTGTCGCCGAAACTAGTGGGCGATCGGGTCAATCTCCATCCGCTTTGGGTGATCTTCGCTCTGCTGGCGTTCGGCAAACTGTTCGGCTTCCTCGGCGTGCTGTTGGCGCTGCCAGCGGCGGCGGTGACCGGTGTGCTGGTACGCTTTGGCATGAGTCGCTACCGGGAAAGCCCGTTTTACGACCCGCACCAGACGCCGACGCGCAAACGGAGCTAGCGTGGCGCAGCTGCCGCTGGACCTCGGCCATCTACCGGCGCTCGGTCGCGAGGATTTTTTAATCGCGGCATCGAACGAGATCGCAGTCGGGTGGCTCGAGCGCTGGCCGGATTGGCCGCAGCCGGCACTCGCGATCTACGGCCCCCCCGGTGCCGGCAAAACGCATCTCGCGCATGTGTTTGCGGCGCGCGTGCGCGCGACCGGGGCGACGCCGATCTTGATTGAGCCCGCTGGCCTTGAGGTCGAGACGGTGCCGGCACTCGTCGGCGCCTCGCGCGCCGTCGTTGTCGACGGCGCCAACCTCGCCGCGGAACAGGCGCTGCTGCATCTCTATAATTTCGTTGCGGAGCGACGCGGCCATCTACTGATCGTCGCGCCGGAGTCGCCGTCGCATTGGTCGATTCTGCTGCCTGATCTGCGCTCGCGGCTCCTGGCGGCGCCGGCGGTCGCCCTGAGCCCGCCGGACGATGCCTTGCTCGGTGCCGTCCTGGTGAAGCTTTTCGCCGATCGCCAGGTCACGGTCGCAGTCGACGTTATCGCGTATCTCGTGCCGCGCATCGAACGCTCGTTCGCGGTGGCGCGGGCAACGGCGGCGGCGCTCGATGCGGCGGCGCTCGCCGAGAAACGTCCCATTACCGTGCCGCTTGCCCGGCGCGTGTTGCGCCTTTAGCGCTTCACCGGTGCCGCGTTCGGCACGAGGATCGCCATCAGCCGGGCGCCGCCGCGCTCAAGCGCGGACCAGGCGAGATTGACCTCGAAGCGCGCCAAGGTTGCGGTGGGAAAATCCGTGGTCAGCCGCGACATCAGCGGACCGGTCGGCTGGTCGGACAACATCACCGCCAGCTCCTGGAGGCCGGGATTGTGGCCGACGAGCATGACCGAGCGGACGTCTTCGGCGACCCGCCGCAGGCGCTGCAGCATCTGCTTGGCGTCGGCGAGATACAGCGCCTCCTCGTAAAGAACCTCCGGCTGCGGCTTGAACACCGGAAGCACGATCTCGAGCGTTTCGCGGGTCCGGGCCGAATCCGAGCATAGAACGAGCGACGGCATGATCCGGCGCTCGGCGATCGCAGCGGCGATGGCGCGGGCGGCGTCGCGCCCCCCCTCCGTTAAGCCGCGGGCGCGGTCGCCGTCCGCATGTTGGGCCACGGCTTTGGCATGCCGCAAAAGGAAGAGCGCGCTCAATCCCTTGCTCCGCAATGCAATAACATGTTCACATAGGCTTTATAAACTTGCGGCATGGAGCGGGAAATGGCGGTCAGGCCGGAAGCGCAACGGCGCTCGGCAGGCGCGCCGGCGGGTGAGCGTTCGCCCGATCGGTTCATCAATCGCGAGCTTTCGTGGCTGGCATTCAATGAGCGCGTCCTCGCCGAGGCCGACCATCACCGCCATCCCTTGCTGGAGCGTCTGCGGTTCCTGTCGATCTCCGCGAACAATCTCGACGAGTTCTACATGGTGCGCGTCGCCGGACTCAAGGGTCAGGTCCAGGCCGGGATCACGACGCCGAGTCAGGACGGCCTGACGCCCGCTCAGCAGCTCGCTGCGATCAATCGCCGCGGCGGCAAGCTCATGCAGGACCAACAGGTGACCTGGCGCGCGCTGCGCCAGGAAATGACCGAACGCGGTATCGCCGTCGTCGGTCCCGAGGACCTGACATCCGCCGACCGGGCGTTTCTTGCCGAGCGCTTCATGGCCGAGATATTTCCGGTGCTGACGCCGCTGGCAATAGATCCGGCGCATCCGTTCCCGTTCGTCGCGAATCTCGGCTTCGGCCTGATGCTCGAGCTATCGCGCAAAAGCGATGGCAATCGCATGCAGGCGCTGATTCTGATCCCGCCGTCGATCGCCCGCTTCGTGCGGCTGCCGGGCAAGGAGGTCCGCTTCATTCCCGTCGAGCAGGTGATCGGTGAGTTCCTTCATCAACTTTTTCCGGGATTCGCCGTCGTCGGGAAGGGCATGTTCCGCGTTCTGCGCGACAGCGAGGTCGAAATCGAGGAAGAGGCCGAGGATCTTGCGCGGCTGTTCGAAACCGCGCTCAAGCGCCGCCGCCGTGGTCACGTCATCTATCTCGGCGTCGAAGCCGCGATGCCGGAGGATCTACGCCGGTTCCTGATCGAGAAGCTCGGCGCGTCGGCGGATGACGTCTTTCCGCTGGATGGCATCCTGGGGCTCGCCGATACGCGCCAGCTCATCATCGACGAGCGCCCGGATCTGGTCTTCACACCGTACAACCCGCGCTTCCCCGAGCGCATCCGCGATTTCGGGGGCGATTGCTTCGCCGCGATCCGGCAAAAGGACATCATCGTCCACCATCCCTACGAAAGCTTCGACGTGGTGGTGCAGTTCGTCCGTCAGGCGGCGCACGACCCCGCGGTGGTCGCGATCAAGCAGACGCTCTATCGCACCAGCGATGACAGCCCCATCGTGCGGGCGCTGATCGAGGCCGCCGAGGCGGGCAAGTCGGTCACCGCGCTGGTCGAGCTCAAGGCGCGTTTCGACGAAGAGCGCAACATCCGGTGGGCGCGCGACCTTGAGCGCGCGGGCGTGCAGGTGGTCTACGGCTTCCTCGAGCTCAAGACCCACGCCAAGGTCTCGCTGGTGGCCCGGCGCGAAGGCGGCGAGCTGCGACTCTATGTTCATTACGGCACGGGCAATTATCACCCGTACACAGCGAAGGTTTATACCGACCTCAGCTTCTTCACCAGCGACCCGGCACTTTGCCGCGACGCGCAACAGCTGTTCAACTACATGACCGGCTATGCGACGCCGGCCAAACTCGAGAAGATCGCGATCGCGCCGATCAATTTGCGGCAGCGCCTGACGCAGCTGATCGACGCCGAAATTGCCTATGCACGTGCCGGCCGGCCAGCGCAGATCTGGGCCAAGCTCAACTCGCTGGTCGACCCGGCGATGATCGACAAACTCTACGAAGCGTCGCAGGACGGCGTGAAAATCGACCTGATCGTCCGCGGCATCTGCTGCCTGCGGCCGGGCGTCAAGGGCCTATCGGAGAACATTCGGGTCAAAAGCCTCATCGGCCGCTTCCTCGAGCATGGGCGAATCGTGTGTTTCGGCAACGGCAAGGCGCTGCCGTCGCGCGATGCCCTGGTCTTCATCTCGTCGGCCGATTGGATGCCGCGCAACTTCGATTGGCGAGTCGAGGCGCTGGTGCCGATCGAGAATGAAACCGTGCACCGCCAAGTCCTGGTCGAAATCATGCAGACCTCGCTCAAGGACGAGGCCCAGACGTGGCGGCTCGGTCCGGATGGCGTTTACGAGCGGGCGAGTGTTGACCCTCAGGCGCCGAGCGCGCATACATACTTCATGACCAATCCGAGCCTCTCGGGCCGCGGCAGCGCGCTGCAACAGCGCCCACGACCGTCGCCGCGCTTAGTGGCCGAACGAGGTGAATCCTGAGGATGGCGCAGCGTTTTGCCGTGGCGGTCGAAGGAGCCGTCCGGCGCGATGCGGTCGCCGTCGTCGATATCGGCTCCAATTCCCTTCGGTTGGTGGTATTCGACGGGCTGAGGCGCCCGGCGCGCACGCTGTTCAATGAAAAGGTGATGTGCGGCCTCGGCCGCAGCCTGAACAAGACCGGCAAACTCGATATCGAGGGCGTCGAGATGGCGCGCGCGAATCTGCAACGGTTCGTGGCGCTGGCTCGCGCGCTCGGCGCGACTCGATTCGACGTGCTGGCGACGGCGGCCGTGCGCGACGCTGCGGACGGGCCCGCCTTCGTGCAGGAGATCGAAAAGCGCTTCAACCTTCGCGTCCGGGTCCTATCGGGCGAGGAGGAGGGACGGCTGTCGGCCATGGGTGTGCTGGCGAGCATGCCTGAGGCAAGCGGGATCGTTGGTGATCTGGGCGGCGGATCGATCGAGCTGATCGAGATCGGCAAAGGCGCGGTCGGCCGCGCCGCAACGTTGCCGCTGGGTCCTTTGCGGCTTGCGGACCTCGCCGACGACGACAAGAAGCTCAAGGATGTCATTGATCGGTTGCTCACCACGGTGCCGTGGCTGACCGCGGCCGACGGCGGCAACTTTTACGCGGTCGGCGGCTCGTGGCGTGCGCTCGCGCGAATCCATATGGCTGAAAGCCAGTATCCGCTGCACATCATCCAGAACTACACGATGTCGCGCGGCGAGGCCGAGAAATTTCTCGATTTCGTCGCCAAGCAGACGCGCAAATCGCTCGACAGTATCGCCGGATTGTCGAAAAAGCGCCTCGAGGTCGTGCCGCTGGCGGGCCGCGTGCTCGCCCGGATCATGAAGCGCATGGATCCCAAGCGCGTCGTGTTCTCGGCTTGGGGATTGCGCGAGGGCCATCATTTCAGCCTGCTCGACCCGGCCGAACGCGCGGCCGATCCGCTGATCACGGCCTGCCTCGAGACGGCACGCGCCTACACGCGCTTCGGCGACATCGGCAGCGCGCTGTTTGCCTGGATGAATCCGCTTTTTCCTAAGGAGCGGCCGGAGCAAAAGCGCCTGCGCCATGCTGCAGCCTTGCTGTCCGATATTGCCTGGAACGACCATCCGGATTATCGCGCGGAGCAGGCCGTGCGCCATGCGCTCTACATGCCGGTCGCCGGCATCGAGCATCCGGGCCGGGCGTTTGTCGCGGCGGCCTTGCACGCGCGCTATGGTGGCCGCGGTACGGTCGAGTTGCTGGCGCCGCTTGAGCTCCTTGACGAGTCGGAGCTGTCGGCGGCGCGCACCGTGGGGCTGGCTATGCGCTTGGCCTATACGGTCAGCGGCGGCGTGCCGGCCGCATTGCACGGCAGTGCATTGGCACTGCAAGGCCACGAGGTCCAGTTGCAGTTGAACGGCGACGGCGCGCAACGTTTCGGCGAAAGCGTACAGCGTCGGCTGGATGCGCTGGCCAAGGCGCTTGGTCGCAAGGGCGTGTTGAAGCGCGCCTGAGCGCTATTGCGCCACGGCGGTGGCACCCGCCGTCCGTACCAGCTTGATGCGCTTGCCGGCGGCGGTGAGAGCGAGCCGCCCGTGCTTGAGGTCGATTGCGTCCTTGCCAAAAATCTCGGCCCGCCAGCCGTGCAGCGCTCGCACCGGTGCGGCGTCATCGCCGGCGATCAGCTCGAGGTCCTCGCTGTCCGCGACCAGCTTGGCGGCAACGTGATGCTCCTCGCAGCGGAGTTTCAGCAGCACGCGCAAAAGTTCGACCAGCGGACCGATGCCTTGTGGCAGATCACGCCGCGGCACTGGCATCGGGTAATCGCTTTCCGGCAGCTTGGCGACGCGTGCCACGACCGCCAGCACCTCGCCGCCGAACCGACCCTCGGCAAAACCGCGTCCCAGGCCGCGGGTGCGCGCCAACTCGTCGATCGTCGCCGGCGCGTGCGCCGCGATTTCGAGCAGCGCCTCGTCGCGAATGATGCGGCTGCGCGGCAGATCGCGCTGCTGCGCCGCAGTCTCGCGCCAGGCTGCGAGCTCGCGCACCAGCGCCAGCATCCGGCGGTTGCTGCTGCGAACTTTCAGCCGTTTCCACGCATCGGCCGGAGCGAGACGATAAGTGGCGGGATCGGTGAGAACCGCCATTTCTTCGTCAAGCCAGCCATGGCGGTCGGTGCGGTCGAGCTGCGCCGACAGCTTGTCATAGACCATGCGCAGATGGGCGACGTCGGCGATGGCATATTTGAGCTGGCGCTCGGTGAGCGGCCGGTGCGACCAATCGGTAAAGCGCGACGTCTTGTCGATATGTGCGCCCGCCAGCTTGGCCGCGAGCGTCTCATAGCTCGCCGATTCGCCGAAACCGCAGACCATCGCCGCCACTTGGGTGTCGAAGATCGGTGCCGGCACCTTGCCGGTCGCGTTGTAGAAGATCTCGATGTCCTGGCGCGCCGCATGGAAGACCTTGAGAATCGACGAATCGTTCATCACCGCATAAAGGAGCGCGAGGTCCATGTCGGGTGCGAGCGGGTCGATGGCGACGGCCGCTGCCGGGCTGGCAACTTGGACGAGGCAGAGTTGCGGCCAGTACGTCCGGTCGCGCATGAACTCGGTGTCGACGGTGACGTAGGGCACGCCGGCAAGGGTGCGGCAAAACGCATCAAGGCCGGCGCGATCGGAGATCAGGGCGGTCATGCGGCCTTCATACACCGAATCGCCGGCTGCCAGAAACCGCGAAGGACGCGCGGCTTGACAAAAAGCCCGCTCCCATGCGCTTTTCGCCTCGCTCGCGCAAAGGATCTATCGGCGGATGCATCTCTATCGGACGCATAATTGCAGCGCATTGCGGTCGCACGACGAAGGCAAGACCGTTCGCCTCTCCGGCTGGGTACATCGCAAGCGCGATCACGGCCAGCTTCTCTTCATCGATTTGCGCGATCATTTCGGCGTCACGCAGTGCGTGATCGACGTGGCGAGCCCACTGTTCAAGCAGGCGGATGGTCTGAGGCTCGAGAGTGTCGTCACGGTCACCGGCAAGCTGGTCCGGCGCTCGCCGGATACCGTCAATCCGAAATTGCCGACCGGCGAAGTCGAGGTGCAGATCGGGGAACTCGCCATCCAATCGGACGCCGAGCCGTTGCCGTTCCCGGTCAATACCGAGGCCGAATATCCCGAGGACATGCGGCTGAAATACCGGTTTCTCGACCTCCGGCGCGAATCGGTACACGCCAACATCATGCTGCGCGCCCAGGTCATCGCCTCGATCCGCCGCCGCATGATCGAGGCCGGCTTCACCGAGTTCCAAACCCCGATCCTGACGGCGTCGTCACCGGAAGGCGCGCGCGACTACCTGGTGCCGAGTCGCCTTCATCCTGGCGAGTTCTATGCCCTACCGCAGGCGCCGCAGCAGTTCAAACAACTCCTGATGGTCGCCGGGTTCGACCGCTATTTCCAGATCGCGCCGTGTTTCCGCGACGAGGCAAGCCGCGCCGACCGCTCGCCCGGCGAGTTTTACCAGCTTGATTTCGAGATGAGCTTCGTCACCCAGGACGACGTGTTCACCGCAATCGAGCCGGTCCTAGCCGGCGTGTTCGAGGAATTCGGCGGCGACCGGGCGGTGACCAAGCCACCGTTCCCGCGTATCGCTTACGACGATGCGCTGGCCAAATACGGCACCGACAAGCCGGACCTGCGCAATCCGATCGTCATGTCCGATGTGACCGAAATTTTCCGTGGTTCAGGGTTCAAGCTGTTCGCCAATATCATCGCCAAGGACACGGCGGCCCGTGTCTGGGCGATCCCCGCGCCGGGTGGTGGCAACCGCGCCTTCTGCGACCGGATGAATTCCTGGGCGCAGGACGAAGGGCAGCCCGGTATGGGCTATATCTTCTTCCGTGGCGCCGAAGGCGCAGGACCGATCGCGACCAACCTCGGTTCGGACCGCACCGAGGCATTGCGTGCGCAGCTCGACCTCAAGGACGGCGACGCCGTGTTCTTCGTCGCCGGCCGGCCGGAAACCTTTCGCCCCTTCGCGGCCGCGGCGCGCCTCAAGCTTGGCCATGATCTCAAACTCGTCCGCGACGGCGTCTTCGAGTTTTGCTGGATCGTCGATTTTCCGATGTACGAGCGCAACGAGGAGACTGGCAAGATCGAGTTCTCGCACAATCCCTTCTCGATGCCGCAGGGCGGGCTCACGGCGCTCGAGAGCCAAGATCCGCTGACGATCAAGGCGTTCCAATACGACATCGTCTGCAACGGCGTCGAGCTGTCGTCGGGCGCCATCCGGAACCACCGGCCGGACATCATGTACAAGGCCTTCGCGATCGCCGGCTACAGCGCGGCCGATGTCGAGAGCCGGTTCGGTGGCATGCTCAACGCGTTCAAGTATGGCTCGCCGCCGCATGGCGGTTCGGCGCCGGGGATCGACCGCATCGTCATGCTGCTGGCGGATACGCCCAACATCCGCGAGGTGGTGGCGTTTCCGATGAATCAACAGGCACAGGACCTGCTCATGCAGGCGCCGGCGCCCGTGCCGCCCGAGCGGCTGCGCGAGCTCCATATCCGCGTTGTTCTGCCGCCGCAAAAGGAGGGCAAGAAGCCCGGATGAGTGACCCTGGCGCGCTAGAGCGCCGCTTCGGGCCGTGCTAGCCTCGCCGGCGACAAGTCGGTAGCGGATGGACGTGAAAACAGAGGCGCGGCAACACACCGGGATCGCGCGGCAAGGTCGGCGGTTTGCCGCAGTTCTGGCCTTGGCGCTAGCTGGCGCCCCGGCGTGGGCAGCGCCCCTCGCGGTCGATCCGCACGAGGCGCTTTACAACCTGACGCTTCAGTCGGCGCGGGCCGCCAGCGGGGTGGTCGCCGCCAATGGCGCGATGTTCTACAAATGGGGCGAGACCTGCGACGGCTGGACACTCGAGCAGCGGTTTCGCCTGCGAATCTCGTACGCCGAGGAAGATCCGACCGATATCAGCTCGACCCTGGTGACCTTCGAATCAAAAGACGGCCTGCGTTATCGCTTCAACGAGCGCCGGCTGCGCAACGGCGAACTCGATGCGGAAATCCGCGGCGAGGCGCATCTCGATGGTCCAGGCAAAGGTGGCATTGCGGAGTTCACCAAGCCCGAGGCGGCAACGCTCAGACTCCGGCCCGGGGTGTTGTTTCCGACGGCGCACACCTTGGCCCTGATCGCAGCGGCCGAGGCGCATCAGCAGTTTATCTCGCGCTATGTCTTCGACGGTTCCGAGGTCGAGAACGCCGGCGAGATTTCGGCATTCATCGGCGCGCCGCTCACGCCTCCCGGGCCGCAAGCGCCCAAACCGCTCAACGCCCCCTTGCTACAGCACAAATCCTGGCGGATGCGGCTCGCATTTTTCCCGGCAAGCGACAGCGGCTCCTCCGACCAGACTGAGCCTGATTACGAGCTCAGCATGCGTCTCCTGGAAAACGGCGTGTCACAGGACATGAAGCTCGATTACGGCGACTATGTGATCGCCGCGACGCTCAGCGATATCAAAGCCCTGCCGCGGCCAGGCTGCTGACGGGGTCTACCGCGGGCCGCGGGCATAGTTACCAATTGTTAAGACACGTGAATGTATGAAACGGTCATGTGGGGCCGGGGAGTAGGCTAGACGACGTAAATTCCGGCGTCGGCCGTATAATCTTTTAACTACTTATCCCTAGGATACGGTTCTGCCGAGGGTTCCATCGAGCAGCGGACGGGGACAGGAACTTTTCCATGACCAGCAAGCGGGTCCTCATCGTGGAGGACAACGACCTCAACATGAAGCTCTTCCACGATCTTCTGGAAGCGCACGGCTACGATATCCTTCAGACCAAGGACGGCATGGAAGCGCTCAAACTCGCGCGACAGCACCATCCCGACCTCATTCTCATGGACATCCAGCTGCCCGAGGTGTCTGGCCTCGAGGTCACGAAATGGATCAAGGAAGACGAGGATCTGCGCGCGATTCCGGTGATCGCCGTCACAGCCTTCGCCATGAAGGGCGACGAGGAGAAGATCCGCGAGGGCGGATGCGAGGCCTACATCGCCAAACCGATTTCGGTCGCCCACTTCCTCCAGACCGTCGCCCGCTTTCTGAATTGAGCAAACCGACATGTCCGCGCGAATACTCGTTGTTGACGACGTCGATGTGAACGTCAAGCTGCTCGAAGCGAAGCTCGCGAGCGAATATTTCAACGTGCTTGCCGCCAACGACGGTGACGGCGCGCTCCGCATCGCCCAGGAAGAGCGCCCCGATCTCATCCTGCTCGACGTGATGATGCCCCGCATGGACGGTTTCGAAGTCTGCCGTCGGCTGAAGGCCGATCCGCGCACCGCCGACATTCCGGTCGTGATGGTAACCGCGCTTACCGAAACATCAGATCGCGTGCGCGGGCTCGAGGCCGGTGCGGACGACTTTCTGTCGAAGCCGGTCAATGATATCGCGCTGTTTGCGCGCGTGCGGTCGCTCGTGCGTCTGCGCCGCATGATGGAGGAGTGGCGTCACCGCGAGGAAGTCTACGATCAGTTCAACGCTCTCTTTGACAAGGAAGCGACGGCCGAGGATCGCGGCCCCGCGCGTATCCTACTGTGGGAAGAGAACAGCTTCGCCGGCGCGCGCATCGCCGAGTTGCTGGCGCCAATTGCCAGCGAGGTGACGCGGCCGACCGGCGCCGAAGAGCTCATCCAGAATTGTGACCAGTCGATCGAGTTGGTCATCCTCTCTTTGGCCGGCAAGCTCGACGCATTGCGCCTAGTCTCGCAACTGCGAGCGCAGGAGCAGAGCCGCCTTGTGCCCATCCTGCTGATCGCCGATCCGTCGGAGCTGCCGCGGTTGGCGAAAGGCCTCGACCTCGGTGCCACTGATTATCTCGTTCGGCCGCTCGACCGCAACGAGTTGATCGCGCGCGCTCGCACCAGCATCCGTCGCAAGCGGGTGCAGGACCGTCTGCAGGAGAACTATCAGAAGAGCCTGTCGCTCGCCCTTACCGATAGCCTGACCGGCCTTTACAACCGCCGCTATCTTTCTGCACATCTGGACAGCCTGCTGCCGCATGTCGCCGACGGCGCAAAAGGTCCCGGGCTTCTCATGTTCGACATCGACTTCTTCAAGCGTGTGAACGACGGCTACGGCCACGCCGCGGGAGACGCAGTGCTGCGCGAGGTTGCCGCCCGCGTCGCGCGCAATGTACGCGCTTTCGACTTGGTGTCGCGGTACGGCGGCGAGGAATTCGTCGTGGTCCTGCCCGAGACGCCGCTGCCGATCGCCGTCGTGGTCGCCGAGCGCCTGCGGGCGGTGGTCGCCGAGAAGCCGATCGTCGTCGGCGATGGCGCCGAGATCAATGTCTCGATCAGCGTCGGCGTCGCCGTGACGCGGGACGCCACCGAGACCGCGGCTTCGTTGATGCGTCGTGCCGACGAGGCGCTCTACGCCGCCAAGGGACACGGCCGCAACTGTGTGATGACCTTCCCGGCGGATGCCGCCATGGCCAACGGCGCCGCCGCCTGACGCCGGCCCGTCCCTCGCAACGAAAAGCCGCATCCCAGGATGCGGCTTTTTCATTTGCGCGTTTCGGTGTCCGCGCTATTTGATCTTGGATTCCTTGAAGACAACGTGCTTCTTGGCGATCGGATCGTACTTCTTCAGCGCGATCTTTTCGGTTTTGGTGCCACGCGGGTTCTTATGGGTGACGTAAAAGAACCCCGTGTCCGCGCTGCTGACGAGCTTAACGATGATAGAGCCGCCCTTGGCCATGGCGTCGATCCGCGAAAGAATGGAAAGAGGGGCGGACCATAGCTTTGGTTCGCCCGCAATTCAAGCGCGCTGGCGGAACAACCGCGGGAAACGGCGATCATGCGGATAGCTCAGGGACGGCTCGAAATCGCGACTTCCGACCAGGGCTTTTACGAACTGACCGATAAGGTTGCCGCCTGGCTCGCACAACAGGGAATCGCTGCCGGGCTATTGACGCTTTTCCTCCGCCACACCTCGGCCTCGCTGCTCATTCAGGAGAACGCGGCGCCGGCGGTACAGGCCGATTTGGCGGATTTCCTGCATCGGCTTGCGCCGGAGGATCCAGCGCGCTGGCGCCACGACGACGAGGGGCCGGATGACATGCCGGCGCACGCCCGGGCCGCGCTCCTGCCGACCCAACTGTCGATCCCGGTGGCGGGTGGACAACTGATGCTCGGCACCTGGCAGGGCGTATATCTCGTCGAACACCGGCGGCACCCCCATTCGCGAGTGATCGTCATGCACCTGATCGGGGAGTGAGACAGCTGTCACCCGATGCAGGAATTGACTTGCAGTGGACGTTGGGCAAGCTTCGCCGGTCGCAAATGCTCGTGTGACCACGGATTCGTCATTGATGCGCGCGGCCAATTTATGCTGACAACTTGATAGGAACTCTGTTCAACGCAACCTAGGACCGCATTGTGAAGCAGTTGATTGTGACCGCTGACGACTTCGGTCTGGCACCGCCCGTGAACGCCGCCGTCGAGGAAGCGCACCGCCGCGGCATCCTGTCGGCGGCCAGCTTAATGGTGACAGCGTCCGCCGCGGCCGATGCCATCGCCCGCGCAAAGCGCTTGCCGCGACTTGGTGTGGGTCTTCACCTCGTCCTGGTCGACGGGCAGCCGGCATTGCCGCCAGAGGAAATCCCCGATCTCGTTGGTGCGGATGGTCGCTTTCCGGCAAACGTGACCAAAGCCGGCATCGACTTTTTCTGTCAGCCGCGCGCCCGCGCACAACTCGAGCGGGAAATCCGGGCCCAACTCGATCTCTTTCACCAAAGCGGCCTGCCCCTCGACCATGTCAATTCGCATCACCACTTCCACGTCCACCCTACCGTTGCTGCGACGCTGGTTCGCCTTGCGTCGGAATATAGAATCAAGGCGGTGCGTGTACCGCACGAGCAACCGATCGAAAGTTGGCGCACCGTCGGTGATCGTCTTGTGCCGCGTCTAGTCGCTTGGGCGAGCCAAGGGCCATGGGTGGCGTCGCTCCGCCGGCAACTCCTTCGGGCCGGTATCCGGGTCAACGATCGCGTCCTTGGCCTGAGCGATACCGGCGACATGCGTGCCGAACGCGTTGCGCGCTATGTTGCCAATCTGCCGGACGGGGTGTCCGAGCTCTACGTCCATGCCGCAACCGACCGATGGGACGGCGCCGATTCGTGGCCGTTGAATTATGCCTGCCGCGGCGAGTTCGAGGCCCTGGTTGACGAACGGGTCGTCACGACGCTGAAACACGCCGGCATGCAACCGATTACGTTCGCGGCGTTGGCGTCGACGAGAGCCTAATACGCCGCGGCGCCGGCGGCGTTTAGGCGGCTTTTTCGGCGTCCGGCTGCTTCGGCGGCGCGGCGTCGGCGAATGCCGGGATCGTCATGCAGGTATCGTAGATGCGCAGGTGTCGTATCATTGCCACTTGGTGCTAGAATTGCGCGCATGAACACGCAAATGCCGGTGGGCGAACCAGGCGGGGAGAATTTGGAGCCTCGTAGAAGAGAATCCGTTTTGGGTCTGGTTGAAAACTCCGCGATAGACAGTTCCGTCGATCTTGAGCTTCATGGCGCAACTTCTCATTTACATTGCGAACATCTCCCAACGCCTTCCTCCGGACATGACAAAGTATTGATTCACGAAACTTCCGAAGGCGACACGTGGCTGCAAATCGCACGTCATCAAACCGGCGATGAATCGCTGGACGACGTTGTTTTCGCCTCTTACAGGGATTTGTTTTCCTGCATCAAGGATAAGGTGGGCAGCCTCGTTCGCATATGGAATTATATACCGCGCATTCTTTCGAAAGATAAATCGGTTATCCGCTATCACCGGTTCAACATCGGGCGAAAGAAAGCATGGGAGATGTTTGGCCCAAAAAATGCCGATGGACAGTTGTTGTTTCCCGCGGCCACGGGGATTGGCACCGTAGAATCCTTTTTCTTTATCCGAGCGCTATTTTCTCCGCATTCCGTCATTCGACTTCAAAATCCTCGCCAGATCTCGCCAGATAAGTATTCAAGAAAATATGGTCCGCTGCCGCCTGTTTTTTCCAGGGCTTCCATCCTTTTAAAGCCGGAACGGCATCAGTTGTTTGTGTCGGGAACCGCATCGATCGTCGGTGAGGATGCGACATATATCGGGAATCCCGTTTTGCAAACTGAAGAATCTCTAACCAACATTCGCCAGTTGATCGATGGCGATAATTGTCGCCGGTGCGGCTATGAAGGTGAATTTACGTTAGATGACATGAAAAGCATGCACGTTTACGTCAAACGAGCCGAGCATTTCGATTGCGTTCGCAAGACGATCCAGAATCACGTTCGCTGTCCAATCACATACAAACGCGCAGACATTTGCCGCGAGGATCTTCTGGTGGAAATGGAATGCATATCGGGGAGACACACTAGCTGAATATTTTCGGCGCGGTCTCTGAAAGACTGCTGATGCGGCCTGTCTTCTAAGCTGCGGTATTCGAGATTAGGGGCGCCTCACGTGAGGAGAGCATCGATCTCGCAAAATCGGTGCGGAGGCGTGATGCTCGAACTGAAACGCGTCTCCACCGGCCACAAGGCGGCCAACGTCATTCACGGCATCGACCTGACGGGCGCGCCAGGCGAGATCGTGGCGCGGGTCGGTGCCAATGGCGCCGGCAAGTCGACGCTGGTCAAGGTCGTCGTCGGCCTGCTGGCGCTCCGCGCCGGCAGCGGCAAGGACTTGCTGCACGATCCGGCGGTCACCGAGCGCTATCTCGGCGTCGGCAAGGGCGTCAATGTGGCCGACGCGCCGCGCCACCAGCAGATGGTCCGGCGGCTGAAGGAAATTTTCGCGCCGTAGAGGGGCCGTCGAACTTCGCTTGGCGCTTTCGTCTTCGTAAAAAGGGCGACAGCTTGACCGCATACCGGTATACGGTATAATGCGCCATGATCCGTTCGTTTGGTGACAAGCGCACCGAGGCGCTGTTCCACGATGAGCGGGTGAGTCATTTCGAGGGCATCGCCCGTGCTGCCAAACGTAAACTTGAGGCGCTAAACGCGGCGAGCCGGTTGACGGATTTGACGATACCCAGGGCAAACCGATTGGAAAAGCTCAAAGGCGATCTGACGGATTTTTATTCGATCCGGATTAACAACCAGTGGCGGGTGATCTTCAAATGGAACAATGGCGAAGCTCGTGACGTTCGGATCGTGGATTATCATTGAGAGGAGACGACGGTGGCGGCAAATGAATTTGCGCCGGTTACGCCGGGCGAGATGCTGAAGGAAGAGTTCCTGGCGGCGTACGGTCTATCGCAAAGCCAGCTCGCGAAAGCGATTGGAATCTCGCCAAACCGCATTGCCGAGATCGTGAACAATCGGCGGCGCATCACAGCCGATACGGCGCTTCGGTTGAGTTTGTATTTTGGCAACAGTCCTGAATTCTGGATGAATCTCCAAGCCCACTATGACTTGAAGATGGCACAACGAAATCTCCGACCTGAAGATATCAAACGAATCAAACCTGTTCGCGCGGCGTAAAGAGCGGCGATTGCGGCCTACCCGTAGATCAAGGCCGATAATCCGCCATCACTTCATCGATCGTTTGGTAACTGACCGTTCGCGCGCACGGATCGGGCGGGTGACAGGTTTGCGTCGTCGGCGTTACGATTATGGTCTTTTTCAAGCGGGTGCGGCGAGACGCTGCCACAGCTCTTCGTATGCTGAGACCATATCGGACAGTTTATAATGCTGCTCGATGCGCTGGCGCGCCGCCGTACCGAGTCGGGCGCGCAACGTGGAATCAGCTGCCAGCGTCGATATCGCACGGGCGAGCGCCTCGGGGTCGCGCGGTGGCACGACGAGACCGGTTGCATCGACGATTGCCGCAGCATCGCCAACATCGGTGACGATGCACGGCACGCCTGTGGCCATTGCTTCGGCGACGACATTGGGAAAGCCCTCGCCAAAGGCGGCCGACAGAACAGCTATATCGAACGCCGCGGTCAAAGTTGGCACTTCATCACAGGGACCGATGAGATGGACGGGCGCGGCCACGACATCGGCCAAGCGTGCAAGTTCAGGATCGTGGCGCGTGATTCCTTGTCCAGCCAGAACAAATTCGAGATTGTGGCTATCGCGCACAGCTCGCGCTGCCGCCGCCAGTATGGTTGCATGGTCTTTCATCGGGTCACGTCGCGCTACCATGCCGACTAGAACGGTCTCAGGCGGGATACCCAACCGTCGCCGCCATGCGTCGCGCGCGACGGAATCCGGGCGGAAGAGGGACGTATCAATGCCATTGGGTGTCAGCTGCCAGTGTCGTGGCCGGTAACCAAGTGCCGCGTGCCACCGCCGGCCCGCCTCGGAATTCACCAGGACAAACGCGGGCCAGGGCGAAAGCGCCGCTAAAAGTCTGACAACCAGCCGCGTTGACCAACGATAGCGCGACAGATCCATGTTCGAGCAGCGCAAATTCCAGGCGACCGTACGACATCCTGCCAATCGCGCTGCAAAAAGGCCCAGGAGATCGGCATGGTAAAGCCAGGTCTGTACTGCCACTGGTCTGGCTTCGCGGATTATGCGGACAAGGTGCAAAAACGCGCTTAGCGACGGCAGGCCACCAGGCCGCATATCAAGGGCATGTACCGATATGCCGTTTGCATGCAGTGACGGACCGAGATCGCCCTCGCCAGTGAGCGATACGATAACGTGCTGGAACTTCTTCGATGCAACGGCGAGACGAGCCAGTACGCGTTCGGCGCCACCGGAGCCGAGATCAGTGATGACGTGGAGAACAGTGGGCCTGACGTTCACACCGGTGCCGGGTCATAGAATGAAGTCAAACCCGCCTCTGTCTAGGCCGTCACGATGCTGCCGGAGGCGCTTTGGCGTCAATAACTTGCGTATCCTCACGGGCATCAATCTACGAAAATATCGAACGACGCAGAAGCGGCAAGATTTTATGGTGCGGCAATGACAGCGCGGGTCGGCATCGACGAAATCATAGAACGCGCACGGCGGAGCAACCTACTTGGGCTGCGGTTCGTACGGTTCATCTTCGGTATGTGGCAGTTTGCTGCTACTGGGTTGTCCCTCATGGAGCGCCTGCGACGCGGGATTCATAAGCTGATCGTGTCCATCGGTGCGCGGTACCGTTGGTTTCCTAAGGTTAAGCGGATTGCGCGTCTAATGTTCGACACCCTACAGGGGTCGAAGTTTGGTCGCGCATTGCAGAGGCTTGTTCGGTTCTGGCGCATGTCCACTCTGCGCGAACCGGCGTTCATAGATGCATTGGCACGAAGGAACGTGAGCGTGGCGGACCTGGAGGGATGGCGCGGCTCCGTGTTTCTCCTGGCCAGTGGAGTCAACCAGTCTGGTTTCGATCGCCTACTGAGGATTTTGCGGTCAGCAGGCCATGAGAAGGTCGGCTTGGTGGTATCGGGCCGTTCTAACGCGCGCACATCGTCCGATGTTCCGCTTGAGGTCATTTCGCTTCAGGATTTATGGACGGAAGGCGACGTTGACATCGGCGTACACCGCCGATCGCAAGCATTCATGGACCGGTTGTTGTGCGATCCTGATGTGCCGCCGATCGCCGACTTTAATCCGTTCGCGCTTTTCTATATCGATTGTTACTCTGCTGTCTCTCAGCTCGCGCGCGTCGAAAACGCGGTAAAGCGCCTCATCGCCGCTGAAAATCGGGCGATCATCATTGAGAGTGGGGATTTTTTGGGTGACCGCATACTGCAGCACGCGGCGCCGATGCTAGTGCAATTGGCGGCGCCAGACGCGCTAGTATGCTGGGATGAGCCGTCATTCTATCGGATTGTGTCCGATCTGAATCCAGAAGGTGATCTCGATCTTCCTGTATCAATCAAGCGGCGAATGTGGCGGATGCGGTTGCTCAACCTGTTCACCGTGTTCCTACCGTTGGTCCCGGATATTTCGCGACAGCAACAGTTGCAATTCCGTCATCTCATTAAACAACGTCCCGTGACCGTCGTGATTTGCGACGCACAGCCGCGCACGCCGTTCAGCACGCTCACCACACTTCTGGTCCGGCACCTGCGCAAGCGCGGTCGCACGGTCATATTCATAAGTGCTAGCGCCAAGGCGTGCGTCGAGTTTGCACCCCAGGTCTCCTATGCCGATTTCATCAAAATAAGCCTAAAGCCAACGGCTGGACAAGCGAGCGAGCAAGATTTTCGGAATGCGGCGGCGATCATCACGAGGCAGCCACTGCCAATGGCTGATGAAGGTCTGCGCGCGGCCTTCCTGAGCTGGCTTACCGACCCGACAGTGACGGTCCTGCTGCGGATCGCGCGCGATCAGATGCTACAGATGCGCGAGCTCCTGCGGATCGCCCGTCCTGATGCGGTGCACGTCTTCCCGCACTGGGGAACCGCTGCCCATGTCGCGCAGCTTGCCGCCAATTTCGAAAACGTGCGTACCGTGAGCATGCCAGTCGTGACGGTAGCCGGCAATCCAGCTTCAATCATCGGTTGGGGGAATCTGTCGGTAATCGGGACCTATGGCCGGCAGTGCCGCGATGCGTTCGTGGCGATGGGTTACGATCCAAGCCGCTTGCGCCCTGTGGGCAACGTTTTTCTCGATGAGGCGCGCCGCCTCGACCGCGCGGCTATACGCCGAGAGTTGGCGGCGATGTCAACTCAGGTGCGCTCTAACGTGAAGATGTTGCTCTTAGCCACATCCTATATCGATCCGAACGAGCGACTCTGGGTGAGCACGCTAGCTGCGATCTGCGCCCGTCGCGGTGACACTGTCCTCGTCATTCGTCCACATCCGAGCTTTGGCCGCGAGGCTTATGAATGGTCGAAGACCCTACCGGCCGTTGCCGTGGTGGAGGCGCTGGAAATCCATGAGATGATTGTTGCTGCTGATGCTGTGATCACGGATTTTTCGACCGTGGGGTCCGACGCTGTTCTGCTCGGTAGACGCCTGATTGTGGTCAATCTCACGGGGCGCAAATTTCCATCGAATGACTATGTCGAAGCTGGCGTTGCCCGAGGGGTAACACAAGAATGCGATCTCGAGAGAGCCGTGATGGACAGCCTCGATGCTGAAGTAGAGCCGCCAGCATTCGTAGCCTCCCGCCGAAAGTTTGTCGAAGATTATGCTTGGCCGAACGATGGTCATGCACTCGACCGGTTGGTTGACCTTGCTAGCGGGCCCGCAGCGTAGATCCGCCGCCTTGCATATTGTCTGGCCTATCGAATGCCGATACCGTCAGCCTATGACGGGATCGGCAGATAGATGACGACACAAAAGCCGGTGGTTCTCATCGGTGCTGGCGGGCACGCGAAGGTCGTGCTCGACTTGTGCGAGAAGACGAGCCTGCCAGTTCGCGGTGTGATCGATGCGTCTCTGCCGCCCGACGCGTCGTTTTATGGCGTGCCCGTCCTCGGCAATGACAGTCTACTGGGCGATAAAGCGCTTAAGGCTGTCTGCCGTTTCGTAATTGCCATTGGCGACGGACGCGTGCGCCGTGAAATTGCCCGGCGACTGGCCAGCTCAGGGGCGGAACTGATAACACTTATCCATCCGAGCGCAATCGTCGGGGCGCGGTCGACTTTCGGTCCCGGAACCGTGGTTTTCGCTGGCGCCGTGATCAATTGCGACAGCGTCATCGGTGGCCATGCAATCATCAACACAGGTGCGCGGGTCGATCACGATTGCCGAATCGGCGAGGGTGTGCATCTCTGTCCCGGCGTAGTGCTGGCGGGAACGGTTGCGGTCGGTGATTGGACCATGATCGGCGCCGGCTCCGTCGTCTCCAACAACCGTGCTGTTGGCGCCCATGCAATGATCGGCGCCGGCTCCGTTGTTGTCGAGGACGTGCCGGAGCGGTCGCTTGCCTATGGCAATCCTTGTAGTGTCCGGCGGCTGACCGGCGGCTGAAACAAGCTTTCGTATGGTCGCCGCTCGACGGTCTCTAACAAGCCGCCCGGATTGGCGTTGTAGAGGCGTTGCGCCGACGATGCAGCGATCTCGTGCAGCCGAGCGTAACTACGCAGATGGTCCGCGACTTCAGCGAGGAGAGTCGGATAATCCCAGCCCATTTTATTGGCGAATAGCGCTGCGGCTGGCACGCGGTCATTTTCGTTGTACGGATTGGCACCATAGCCGTGACGGATGGGGGTCGTCGAGTTTACGATGAAGTCTAGATCGACTCCGAGGAGATAGATTTCGGAAAATCCCATGAAAAGCGCTAGTGCAATTGCCGTGTGGGTCACTGTGGGCATGCCGGGAATCGTGGCCGCGAAGTCGAGCGGCGGCACGTCCTCAGCGCTCGGATAGTTGAGAAGGCGTCCAACGGGCAAATAGTAGCGCGGCGGATTATCGCGAAAGAGCCCCCGTTCAGTCACCACGCAATGCGCGCCAACTGGAAAGACGACGTCCGCGCCGCTACTGTGGGCGGCAAATTCGAGGTCTTCGAGAAACCTCCGGTAGCCCGGCGTGTCCCCGAAATATTCGATGTCCTGTATCATCAGCGTAATGGGCTTCAATCCATCACGTTGCGTCCTAAGAAACATTTCGTTGACGGCGATCACACACTCGCCTCTGAGGTGCGTGAGATCCTGCGACAAGGTCGATGGACCGCTGGCAAGAATGAAACAGCGCTGACCGCGATAGCGGTCCGCGAGGTCGCGGTTTCCGGCGATGAGGCTCGCCGTTTGGCGCGAGGCGAGGGTCATCATCGATCGTGGCGAAAGCAGCGCCCGGGCCGCGCGGTCGCAGCGATGTACGATCTTGGTTAAGGCCCAGGCGGCAAGGCGGCGAGCGGTTCCTTGGACGCCGCTTTCGTGCCAGACACGGGTTACTCGGTTAGCGATCATTACGCTCGCGAAGCCTGTTTGATGCTCGCGATCACGCGATCCTGCTGTTCGGGTGTCAGATTTACCGAGCTGGGCAGACTCAGTGCCTGCGCATGCACGCGATCGGCCACCGTAATTTCGGAGTGCACAAAGGCATCACGCAGGGCCGACGAGCGATGCATCGGCTGCCACAGCGGTCGCGTCTCGATACCCGCTTCGAGCAGTCGGTTCAGGAGCGTCATATTATCGAGGCCGAAGCGCGTCGAATCGATGAGGATGGTGAACAGCCAGTGGACATTCTGAGCCCAATTTGCCTGTAGCATCGGTGTTAGGCCGGGAATTCCCGCTAAGCCATCGTAATACCGGCGCGCAATCCTCTCTTTGGCCGCGATGTGTTCGTCCAGTTTCTCAATCTGAGCGAGTCCGATCGCGGCTAGTACGTTCGTCAGTCGATAATTATAGCCGATCTCGCTGTGGACATAGGCAATCTCATCGTCCTTGGCTTGACTGCTCAAGTAGCGTGCCCGCGCGGCGATTTTTGCGTCTCCGGTCAGGATCATGCCGCCGCCGCCGCACGTGATTGTCTTGTTACCGTTGAAGCTGAGACAGCCCATTCGGCCGATCGTGCCGACGTAGCGTCCCTTATAGCGCGCCCCAATTGCCTCGGCTGCATCCTCGACGACCGGAATTCCATAGGGATCAGCGACAGCGATAATGGCGTCCATGTCGCAAGGATGGCCGAGAGCGTGCACCGGTAGAATCGCCGCGATCCGCCGTCCCGTTGCCTTGTTCGACAGGGTGCCGTTATGTCGAATGCATCCTTCGCGCAAGAAGGCTTCAAGCTTGGCGGCATCGAGCTGCCAATAGTCAGCCTCAACATCAAGGATTGCTGGTACCGCGCCTGTATAGCGAACGGCGTTTGCGGTCGCGATGAAGGTGAGTGCCGGCACTACGACTTCATCACCGGGACCGACACCAAGCAAAACCATCGCCAGATGAAGAGCTGCCGTACCGTTCACGACTGCGACCGCGTGCTCGGCGTTGAGAGCGGCAGCGGTGGCACGTTCGAACCGCTCGATAAACAGGCCGGCCGATGAAACCCAATTCGTGTCGAGGCACTCTTTCACATATTGCCACTCGCGTCCGGACAAGACCGGCACGCTCAGAGGAATTGGCGCATCGGCAGAAACGCGGGCCTCGTCACTTCGTGTATTGGCCAAAGTTGTATCTCTCTAGGTGTCGCATGATCCACGCGATCGTGGCCGCGAGTCCGTCATGGAACGAAGTGCGGGGCGTCCAATTGGCGAGTTCGCGCGCCAGCGCGTTATTCGAAACCAAGCGCTGCACCTCGCTGTTCTCTGGCCGGATGCGTTCGGCGTCGGTGAGAATTGGAACCTCGCGGCCGATCATTCTGCAGATCAGCTTGGTCAGATCGCCGACCGAAATCTCCTGACCCGAACCGAGATTGACTGTTCGGCCCACCGCGTCGTCGCAGGATCCAATCGCCAAAATTCCAAGAACCGTATCCGAAACGAACGTGAGATCGCGGGTCGGTGACAGATTGCCGAGCCGGATGCGATCACACGCCAATGCCTGGCTGATAATGGTCGGAATCACCGCACGCGTCGATTGACGAGGGCCAAAAGTGTTGAAGGGACGGATGATCACGACCTCTTGTCCGAACGAGTAGCCATAAGATTGCGCCAGCATGTCGGCGCCGATCTTCGAAGCCGAATACGGCGACTGCCCCTGCAAGGGATGTGTTTCATCGATCGGCACGTAGCGCGCTGTTCCGTAGGTTTCGCTCGTCGAGATGTGAACGACCCGGCCAACACCAGCGGTGCGCGCAGCCTCAAGAACGTTGAGTGTGCCGACGACGTTGGTCTCGACGTAGCTAAGCGGCGCGTCATACGAATACGGGATCGCGATCAACGCACCGAGATGGAACACGATGTCAACGCCCTTCATCGCATGCCGGAAGCTGTCGCGGTCCCGCAAATCGCCGAACGCAAATTCGATATTCTTGCGCGCCGTCGACTCCTCGAGCCAGCCGCGGCTGCCACCCGATGTGTATCGGATAAGCGCCCGCGTCTGTGCACCTTCAGCAACGAGATGCTCGACGAGATGACTGCCGATGAAGCCACCGGCTCCGGTGACGAGGACGCGTCGCCCCTGCCAGTTCATTACAAGCTCCTGTCATTCATTTTCCGCTGCCAAAGGCCGGATCGGCCAGGATCGTGACGCGTTCGGGTGCCGTGCGGAAACCAAGCGAGGATCATATTTTTCGATTGATCATGGAGACGGTCAAGGTCGATCGGTAATTCACGTGCCACCGATCATGTAGCACGATAGCACGATCGGCGGGCCGGCCTACCATTCGGATGTGACCTCCAGATTCAAACCAGTGCAACCGTGGCGTGGCCTTGGGCTAATATGCCGGAAATTCGGTGCCCAGCAATCGACAACGCATATTCAGGCAGATTTTATGAGTTCGTTGGATCGTAGCGCACCTGGTGGGGTATCGGCGGCTAAGCGTAATCCCCGGTCGTCCTGCAAGGCGGCCGTGTGCAGCGCCCGCGCGGACGTTCTGCGTGATCTGTCCCTGGGCATGCTCAATTGGCACATGTGGACCCGCATGGGTTGGCAGGAGATTAAGCGGCGCTATCGCCGGACCTTCATCGGCCCATTTTGGGCGACATTGAGCCTGGGCGTCTTTATTCTGACGCTGGGAATTCTCTGGGCTCGCCTGTGGCATCAAGATACGAAGACGTATCTACCGTATCTGTGTGCCGGCATGATCACGTGGGTTCTGGTGTCGACCATCATTACCGATGGCTGTACCACGTTCACGTCCGCCGAAGGGCTCATTAAACAGTTCAATTTTCGTTACAGTATGCTGCCGTGCTCAATCGTCTGGCGGAATCTGATCGTCTTTGCCCACAACGCGGTAATATTTGTCGCTGTCGGCATCTATGCAGGCGTGCCCGTCGGTTGGAGCACGTTTCTCATCGTGCCCGGTCTGGCTTTGATTTGTCTGACCGGCGTTTGGGTAGGCATTCTACTCGGGATGATTTGCGCGCGATATCGCGACATCGTGCAGATCGTCATCAGCCTGCTGCAGATTTCGACGTTCGTCACGCCGATCTTCTATCGGCCGGATCAGCTGACAGGCAGGCTTTCAGTCATGGCGACCTATAATTTCCTCTATCACTACGTCGATATCGTGCGCTCGCCGCTGCTCGGCTTTACGCCGGCCCCGATCAGTTACGTTGTTACCGGGTCGATCACGATTCTCGGATGGATCATGACGATTTATTTTTACGGCCGATTTCGGCGGCGAATTCCGTATTGGCTGTAGGAGTGCGGTCGTTGGCTTCGATTTCTCTGTCCGGGGTTACCATCGACTTCCCTATATATGGGCCACAAAAGAGCTTTCGCAAATCACTCTTTGCGCGGACCGTGGGCGGATTCATTCGGCACGCCGATAACGCACGGACCTATATCGTGCGCGCCCTGGACGATGTCTCACTCGAAATCGAACATGGCGACAGGCTGGGCCTCGTCGGGCACAACGGCGCCGGCAAGTCGACCCTGCTGCGGGTTTTGGCGGGCGTTTATCACCCGACGGCAGGCGCGTGTGACGTTACGGGCAAGGTGTCGCCACTTTTCGTCACCGTTCCGGGTGTCGACATGGACGACACCGGTTATGAGAACCTCATTACATGCGGCATGTTCCTCGGCATGACGCGCGAGGAAATCATCCGCAAGACACCCGACATCGAGCAATTTGCCGAACTCGGCATGTACATGAACCTGCCGCTGAGAACTTATTCGGCGGGCATGATGGTGCGTTTCGGGTTCGCACTTGCAACCGCCATCGACCCGGAAATCCTTCTCCTCGACGAGGGCTTGAGCTCGGGGGATTCGCGCTTCGCGGTTCGTGCTAAACGGCGGATCGACCGGCTCATTGAGAGGTCAAAGATCCTCGTCGTGGCCTCGACGGCCGAATCTCTCATTCGCGATATTTGCAACAAGGCGGTCCTCCTCGATTCGGGCCGCGTTGTTATGCAGGGCAAGGTTGAAGCCGTGCTCGAGGAATATGGTCGGATGCGGATGATCGAAGCCAATGACATCGAAAGCGACGAGGCCTAGCCGCCAAGCTCAAGGCAAGTCGTGGAATTTTTTGCGTGCCAGCCCAGCAAGATCGACCCGTTCGAGCACTGTCACGATCCGCGCGGGCGCACCAGGCGCGCCATAGGGGTTCTCGGTGCGTTGCGCCAGGGAACGAAATTCAGGCGTCAATGCTTGCCGGATGGCGCTCGCGACGGCATCCGCGGTTTCCTCGCAGTCGATGATCGATCGCGCCTTGACGCGTCCGCTTTGACGGTCGCCGACGTTGACGACGGGCACGCCCAGCGAGGGCATTTCGATGATGCCGCTCGAAGAGTTGCCCACGATCGCATCGCTGAGTTTCGCAAGGCTCAGATAGAGCTGCTGGCCCAGTGACACGCGATAGACGGCGCGGTCACGCCGGGCTGCGACGAAGGCCTGTATGCGGCGAATGACCTCGTCATGGCCCGTATCCGCGTTAACCCCGGTGAAGACGATGGTGCCGACATCGCTCCGCGCAAGCCCGTCGAGAAATGCTGCGACGCGCGCACCGATGCGTTCGGGCTCGACGGTAACCGGGTGATAGGTTGCCAGCAGGACCGGCGGTCGGAGAGGCAAACCAATGGCACGTTCGAGCTCCGCACGCCCCAGAAACTTGATCCGCGCTAGTGCGTCGAGCCCGGGGGCACCGACGACGTGCACGCGGTCCGGCGATTCGCCCATCTGAATGACGCGTTTGCCGTAGAGAGGCGTCGCGACAAAATGCAAGTGCGCCATCTTCGAAATGGCGTTTCTGAAGCAATCATCGATCGAGCCTTGCGTTTGCTCGCCGCCGTGGATATGCGCCACCGGGATATTGAACGGCAGTGCGGCGGCGACCGCGCAAAAGATTTCAAAGCGGTCGCCCAGAACTAATGCGATGTCCGGCGGTGACGTTTCGAATGCATCGGCAAAACCGGAAAGCGTCTTGCCCATGGCACGGCCGATATCGGCCGGTCGGCTGCCCGCAATTCCGCTTGGGACCTTACGATCGACGACGAATCCGTCGGCTTCGATCTGCCGCCAGGTGGCGCCGAACTTGTCGTCGAGATGCATGCCGGTGACGAGGATCTGCAACGTGAGTTTCGAGCTTTTGCGGATCGAATCCATGATGTTGCTTAGCAGCCCGTAATCGGCCCTTGAGCCTGTGACAACGGCGATCTTGCGTCGATTCATGGGTTCTCGACGGGGAAACGCCGCAGCAGGTATCGATCAGGAATCACGCTGCTCGCTTCGGGCCGAACATACGACCAATCCCGAAACCGTGGCGCCAATCGGCACACTGCAAACCGGCAACGGCCAGCCGCTTCTCGATGTGGGCAAGGTTCATCAGGCGGCTCGGCGATTTCGTTCGATTGCGGTGAATCAAGGCCCGCCCCCGTTCATTGACGGGTTGGCTTGGAGCGTAAGAACGTCGCAAGGCCGGCGGCAGCCGTTCGATGCCCGGCGGCAGCTGCAGATCATTTTTGAATGCAAAGTCAGTCGGAAATCCGCCGAAGCGAACGGTCATGAACGCCTTGCCTTGCGCATTCGGCGCGCGTCCGTGCCAAACATCGTTGAAGAAAAAATAGATGTCGCCGATCATACCACGGATTTCCTCTGCGCGGGGCACCATGGCCCGGCGTAGCACTCGGTTGAATGGCATGAGAGCCTGAACCGCGCGCGGAATTCGCGTCGGTCCACCCAGGAGGTAGAGCTCTTCCGCGGTTAACGTGTCCTCGGCAAGAACCAAATCCCACAAAGGATGCAGGGGCAACATATGAGTTCCTCGCATGGCGCAGGTGCCGCCGCTTAACGGCGGGGTCATGTGGTCGAGGAAGATCCCGAAGGTAAATTCACCCGGCGTATCGCGATGCCAGGTATGTGGCGGTCCGCCATCGCTCGCCGCATCGTTGATTCCGCTTGCGCGGCGCACCAAGTCAACGCGGAGCCGATAATGTTCACCGATGACGCGGCGAACGAACTCCGCGATGCTCGGTTCCTCGATAATTTGCACAATCAAGCTAGCGAGCCGCGCACTTTGCCAGCTCGGAAAGAGGCGGGTATGCATCAACAGGGTGAGAGACGTGGAAAATCCACCATCATTGGTCCAATCCGCCGCCGTAATATTCCGCTTGGCTCGTTCAGCCAAATCCTCGTCGAGTAGGGCTAAGAGTTCCGCGCGCGCTGCGAACACATCCGCCGGTGCAAGCAACCCTCGCAGCACGAAGAAGTCGTCATGCGTCGCGGTTTCGATAAGCTCGTTTGCATTCATATTGAGCGTGCTGATATTGGCATCCAAAGTGAGGCCCAAAATCCAAAAAGGTCTTGAAACAGTGTCGAACGTTATTACGGACGGCGTCAAGAAGCGCTGGGTATGCGACCGGGTATCCGCGTTGCGGAAGTGCAGGACACAGCGGGTATCGCATTGATCAGGCTATAATTAATTAAGGCTGGAAGTGTCTGGAAGCGCACAGACTTGCGGCCTGTCGCGACGAAGCCCGCCTATAACTCCGGCACGGTGCGGCCTTCCAATCGATTTGCAGTGCCCGGCAGTTTAAATCAAAATTCTGCGACAGTGCTCTTATGGTGGGTGGTTCAATGTTACCGTTCCAGCGCGTAAACGCCGATCCGGCGGGCCTGTCGCAAACTGATTGCTTCTAGCGCCATCTCGCGCGGGAAACCCATTCCCAGTGGCGAAAGGAACCGAATTGTAGCGGCCTACGGAGTCCGATGCACAGTACACTTCATTTGTCGCCTAAAAGACGGCAGCGACTTTGTTCGGAGCGAACCAAGCAGGCTTCGTTGTGTCGATTCTTAGAATTTTAATCAGAGAATACGTCATGAAGTGGTCGTCGTTAGCTGTCGTGCTTACGGCCGCATTTTTCGTGGCCATCATTGCACAACACCAGATGTTGTTGCGCTTGCCTGTCGCAAACGCGGAGAGAGTAGGTGTCCCTTTAGCAAGTTCGAGGACTGACCTCGGCGACAATTACCTCTATTTCAGTCTGACCAAGCGTGGGGCATCTGCCTGCCGGCAATCGGCGGAGCCCGACGACGCAGATCCGGGTGGCAACGCACTGGCTTGCACGTATTTGCCAGCAATCATCGTCAATCATTTCTTGTTGGCTGTGGCGTACTGGGTCTTGCCTTCGCCGAGGCTGGCCTTGGTCGCGCTCTTGCTGCTCGATACAACCGTACTAGCCGCGGCGTTTTGCCTAGCCGTAGCCGTGCTGGTGAATCGACGCCTGTCAATCGCTGCCGCGATGGCGATGTGCGGCTTTGGTCTGCTGCTTGTCGACAGCTTCGGCCTCACTTTCTACACCGGGCACCTCTACACCAATCTTCGAGCGGACTGGTCATCCGAGCCAAATCCGATACGTCTCCTTAACCCAAGCATTTTCTGGGCGATGGGCTTGGTTGCCCTGGCGACATTCGTGTACTACGTGGAACGTCCGAAATATTTTGCGTTAGCCGCGGCCGCCATGAGCAGTTTTCTTCTCGGCGCGTCGAGTATCTCGGTAGCGCTCTCTTTTGGATTAGGTATGCTTCTGTGTTTCACGGTGATTGCTCTCAGGCGCCGCGAGTGTCGACGAGACTTTATCCTGGTTGGTTTGGCACTGGGCGTCGGGTTGGCATGGCAGATGTTTCAGTTTCGTCATTTCTGGGCCTCCGAGCTTGGTTCACAGATTAATACTGGGAAATTCGCGGGTTTTTCCGATCTCAGATTCAATCCGACGTTTGTGTGGTTTGCACTCCCCATTTGCTTGGGTCGCATCACGGGTTCCAAGGACAAGGTTGTCGAGACACTGGCAAAGTGCGTACTCGGCGCAGCTGCGCTCGTCGGTGCGTTTTGTAACAGCGTGGATTTGGGCTCCAGACTCTGGATTCGTGGCGCAGACATATACGCACTTGCCTGTACGGTCTCGTGGTTATGGGTGACTGCGATGGGAGCTTCCGAGAAGCTGCTCGCGTGGGCATCGCAGCGTCGCCAGGTCGACAGGCTTCGCATAATGCTCACGTTCGTTCAAACGAAACACATGCGCTGGATATCTGCATTGAGCATCTTGGCTTGTTTGATTGGCGCGTATTCGTATGCAAGCCCAGTCCATACAGGGAGTTGGCGCGGCTACATTGATCGGGAAAAGTATGACGCCCTAGAGTGGTTGAACGCGCATACGCGGCCTGGAGAAACAGTTGCTTCGACGGATATCGAGGATAGCTTTCTGATCGACTTCTACACACATGCCGAACCGTTCAGGCCGCTTTATGGACTTACAGCATTGCCTTTTCAGGAAATGCTTATGCGACACGTCTGCGTAATGGAGCTCGTTTCCGACGGACAAAGCATTCTCAAACGGCTGAAGAATACGCGACAAGACGATGTGAACCGGTGGCTGCGCTTTATCTTTGGTCCGGTTTCCACTCAATACGACTACGATGCCTACCAGGCCGTGGCATTCTATTGGTATGTGGTCTATTACCCCTTCAATGCTCAGTTTCGAGACCTTTTCGCGTCCGGTAGTGTCGCCCCGAGCTTCGTGACCAACCTCGACGCGATTGCTAAAGAGGCTCCTCATCGGCACTACCACTATCGATACCTGATCGTGCGAACCGGCGACGCGTTATCGGACCCGTCGCGATTCCATGAAGTATTCCGAAATCGGAGCGTTGTAATCTACGAACCCAAAGCCGGCCCGAATTGAACCATGGCGGAAAATCCGCAGCCTAATGCAGACCGCCTTGCGGCAGCGACAGATCGTGCAGCCCCGATTCGATTCAACGCCGCAGCCGGTGGTTTTCTGCGCCGATACCTAATGATCGCGCCTGCGGCGTTGGCACTTGAGCGTAGCATGGAGTGCGATATTCTTGCCCAGCAGCAGTGGCAGCGGCCCATACTCGACGTCGGATGTGGGGACGGAATATTCGTTCAACAACTGTTCAAGGACGCGATCGATACTGGTATCGACAAAGATCCGACCGAAGTGGATCTCGCCAGGAAATGCAACGCCTATCGTGAGCTCATTGTCTGCAGGGCTGACAAGATTCCAAAGCCTGATGCTAGCTATAATACAGTGTTCTCCAACAGCGTCCTCGAGCACATCCCTGATCTCGCGTCGGTGCTGAAGGAAATCCATCGAATACTCGCGCCCGGTGGCCGGCTATACATCACCATCCCGACAGATAGGGTGGAGCTGGCCACGGCCGTAGCGCGAGCGCTGTCTGCACTCGGGTTGCATTCGCTTTCTGTCAGGTTCAGAAAATTCTACAATCGTTTCTGGCGGCACTACCACGCCTACAATGAGCAGAAATGGAGAGAACTGCTCGAAGCTGCCGGTTTCGCGATTGTACAGGAACTGCCGTATGTGCCCGACGGCCTATCGACCCTGTGTGATATCCTTACGCCAGTTGCGCTACCGTCGTTTTTTTTCAGGCGCATTTGGGGACGCTGGATATCGTCGTCTCGATTGCGGTCGTTAACATCGGGTGTCATACACGCTGTATTGGCATCGGTGGTCACCAACCTCAAACGCCGCAAGGGCGGTTGCCTCGTGTTTTATGCGCTTACGAAGCGGAGTGGAATGTAACTCGCGGGACCGACGTCCATTAGACCATTGGGTTCGCCGACAGGCTGCAATCGCTAGATAGGGGAGAGGCGCATTTGCTAGAAATTACGTCTCGTGACCAGTGCGCATCTTGGTCGGTCGCCTCAAATCATGTGTCGATGCATCGGTAGCGACAGATAAGTTTCGGCCCCGCCAACGCAGCCGCATCGCGGCGCACGTATAATTGGTAACCATTTTCACCCAGGTAGATTTGCTCGTTCCCCGCCCACGCGGAAGATATTTCGACGGGATTTCGATGACCGAATAGCCTGCACGCTGAGCAAAATAAAGCAGCCGGAAATAATATTCACCGTATCCGAAGAAAATCTCATCTACAGGTAGGGCCATTATCTTGGCGCGGCTGGCCGAAAAATAGCCGCCGAGATTGTCCTGAAGCTGCGTCCGAAGAATCAAGCGCAGCATCCAATTGTACAGCATGCTCGCGACATAGTGACCGATGTCAGCCATGCTGCCTCCGGCAGCGAAGCGTGAGCCGCTGACGAGGTCAAAGATCATGCCGACATGCAGAAGTCTCGGAATATCGGCGGGATCGTGAGTCAAGTCGCTATCCATGACGATGATGCGGTCAAATTTGGCTTGGGTGATTCCGCAGCGGATTGACTTTGCGAATCCCCGGTCCGTGGTTCGCAAAATCGGCCTGACCGATCCATCATCCTCAAATGTTCGACGAACAAGGTCGTAGGTGCCGTCAGGACTGTTGTCATCGACCACAAGAATCTCAGCTTTCCAGCCGGGTGGTATCACCGCCTTGATGAGCGTGATTAACGTGACGATGTTCAAGCTTTCATTGAATGTCGGTAAGATCACCGACAGGTTGCGGTCGCTGGAATCGGGAGGCGTCAGCTGTATCATACCCCACGCTCCCGGATCGCTGCCAGCAGCCCGCAAACGCGTTCAATTTCCTGATCGGCCAACGTCGGGGAGGTCGGCAGGCTCAGAACCCACGCTCCAAGTTTCTCACTCGTCGGAAGCGGTGCGGACGACAGGTAATTCATTTGCGACGGCGGCTGAAATCCGGGCCGGGTTTCAACACCGGCCGTATACATCGCATTCATAACGGCGTCGCGACCGTGAGGGAAGCTTGCGGGGTCAAGTTGCACCGCGACGGCCCAGATCAATGGCGTGCATTCGGAGGTAATTTTTTGCATTGTGATCCCGCGCACTCCGGCAAGGTGCTGAGCGTATGCTGCTACGACGCGTTGCCGCTCCCTAGCCATCCGCTCGAAATTTTCGAATTGTGCGCATCCCAGCGCTGCCTGCAGATTGGTTAGCCTGAAATTATGCCCAGGAACCTCGTGCCAATAGTGCCGCGAACGGCGCAAACCATGGCTGCGGTACAGGCGCACGCTGTCGGCAAGCTCGTCACTTTGGGTGACGAGCATTCCGCCTTCACCTGTGGTTAACGACTTTGTCGCATGAAAACTAAACGTGCCGATCGCGCCAAATGTGCCAGCCTGACGTGATGACATAGATGAGCCAAGGGCTTCCGCGGTATCCTCGATTACTGGAATCCCATGTCGGTCAGCGAGATCCAACAGCTCTGACATCGCGCACATATTCCCATAGGTATGCACGGTGACGATCGCCTTGGTACGCGGGCTGATTAATGGGCGTACATCTTCGGCATGGAGGCACCATGTGGCAGGATCGACGTCAGAAAAGGTCGGTCTTGCGCGCATCTGCACCGCAATATTTGCGGCGGCCATAAAAGCAAAACCGGGGACAATGATCTCATCATTCGGATTGATGCCAAGCGCGAGATAGGCGAGATGTAATGCTGCTGTGCCGTTTGCCACTGCCACCGCATGTCGCACGCCGAGATAGCTCGCGAGGTCGCGTTCGAAGCGTTCAACATAGGGTCCGCCGGATATCCAGGTCGAACGCAACGCGTCTACGACGTACGCCTCCTCGTTGCCCCAAAGGGATGGCTCGGCCCATGGGATGAAGCGATCAGACACAAAACATCTCCGCGACCTCCTATTTTCGCTGGCGTTTTGCACCAGTTAACGTGTAGCGTCCCGGCGCCGCTCACTTGGAACAAACAGCAACTTGTGCCAAAGCTGCAGTCTGCACCCCAGCTCATATAGCGGATGCCGGGAATGGGCCGTCAACTGAATTACCGTGACTATTGGGAAGCCAATATCGACAAATGGGGAGATTACTACTTCGATATTTCTCACGGCCAAGAGGAACTTTCCGGTCCGCGATGGTGCTCTCAACTTTATCGACGCATAATTGGGAAGCTTGAGCGTAAGCTCATGGTGGATCGCTACCGGCGTACCATCGCATTCTTAGATGCCCATATTAAACCCGGGGTCATTTTTTCCGATGTTGGATGTGGAACCGGAATTTTTGTGGTAGAAGCGCTCCGGCGCGGTGCAATTGTCAATGCCATCGATTTTGCTCAGTCGGCGCTGGAAATTACCCAGGACAGAGTGAACAAATATGCGTCTACTGGTGTGGTGACTTATTATCCTCTAGATGTGCGCCAGCAGGCTTTGCCTCGGTCCGATGTGACGCTCGCGATGGGACTTGCGCCGTACGTAGCCGAACTAGAACCGTTTTTCGCCAATGTGTTGGCCAACACCAAACTGATGTATTGCCTCTACGTCGACCCGTCGCACTGGGCAAACCGAATCAGAACGCTTTTGCCGGCGCTAAACGTTCGTCATCTACAGTTCCACAGACCGCACGATGTCGATTTGCTTTACGCACGACATAACTGGCAATTAATTGAACGCCAGAAATTTGCGACCGGCTACCTCGACTTGGCGAAGGCTGCCTAGCGCTGGACGACACTGAGCTCGGGTAGCGGGAAAACCAAGCACCTTCCTTTGAACGTCTCGCTCGTTTCGAAAAATTTGCGATAGTGCCACGGCAGGGCGACGAGATAGTCAGGCTGCGCCGCAAGCATTTCACTTTCTGGAATGATCGGAATCAGGCTGCCGGGCGTGAAGTGTCCGAACTTGTCCGCGTTCACCTCGCCAATACCGAACATATCGGCTGCGGTTACGTTACAGTACTGCAACAGGACATTGCCTTTCGTTGAAGCACCGATGCCTCCGACCCGTTTTCCACCACGTCGTGCGGAGTCGAAGAATGTGCGTACCGTGTCGCGGCTGCGCGCGACGCGCTTTGCAAAATCACGGTAAACAGCGGGCTCATCCAGACCAGCAGCGCGCTCGCGGGCCAGCAGTGCTGGGAGATCGATGAATTCCGGCAGCGGCGCGCTCCTTCTCGCAACCCAGAGCGAAAAGCTGCCCCCATTGACGTCATTAAGCTCGACATCAACGATCTTCGCATCAACACGATCGAGCATCCATTTGATCTGCGTGAGCGCGTAATATTCAAAATGCTCATGGCACACGGTGTCATAACCAGTGGTGGCCAGCATCGCAGGAAGATAGCTCTGCTCAAGGATCCAGATGCCGTCGTCTTCGAGAAGATCGATGACTTCTCGCGAGAAGGCGAGGGGATTCTCGATATCGTAGAACATCGCCACCGAAGAGATCACACGCGCCCGCCGGTCGCCGATGTATTGCCGGATCGCGTCGCCTGAAAAAAATTGAGGGATTTTCGTGACGTGCAGCGGGTAGTAGTCGTCGAACTTCGGTATGAGAGGATCGATGCCGATCAAGTGAAAGCGATCAGACGGATACGAGGCCAGCGACGTACCATCATTGCTGCCGATATCGATGATAATATCCTTATCGAGCAACGGCGCACGTTCGAGAATCTGGGCAACCTTTCTCCGCAGATGGCGGACCATACCCTCATTCAACCCGGACCGATAGCCATAGTCAGCGCCGTACATCGTTCTCAAGTTGAAATTATGGGCAAGCTGCACGAGCCCGCAGACGTCGTCGGTTCCTGTGCATTTGACAAGCTCGAGCGGGCCTGCCTCGATCGATGCGTCCCGATTGCGGGGGAATATACCCGTCATCACCTGGATCCCAAGATCCAAGATCGTCGGAAGATTTCTGCTGCCACAGATTCGGCAACTGTCGATACGGTTTGCCATACCGGTTCGTTGTTTACAGAAGAATGAGCCGTCTTTGGTGGCGGAGTGGCGGGTGTCGTTCACGCCGCCATCGGCGGGGCCGGAGAAGTGCGGCGAGTTGCTGTTTCAGATGTGGGTCGTTATCGCGATGAGTAGGCCACTGAACCTCGAATTCGTTCGGCATGTGGAGCGTGTTTTTTCTCGGCAGTGCCTGGCTTTCAATCGATCGGTTCACCCATCCGATACGTCCTCGCTGCAGGCTTGCCGAGAAAGTCCCAGATGCGAATCGGTGATATGCCGGTCGCTGGGCGCACTACCACAAACATGTCGACGGTGATTGGAGTCCCGGCGGCGATATCGCGAGCGGCGATCAGGCCGCGGCGTGCGGCTCGGATATTTGGTTGTTCTGCCTCGGCAGGTTCTTTCCGACCGTTCCCCATGGCCCGCTCGACTTCACGAATGGCACGGATCATCGCGGCAAGCTCATCGGGTTCGATCGACGCGGCATGATCGGGGCCGGGCAGCGTCCGGTCGAGTGTGAAGTGCTTCTCGATCACTGCAGCGCCGCGGCCGGCGGCGGCGATTGCGATTGCGATGCCAACGCTGTGATCAGATAGGCCCACGGCAAGACGGAAGGTGTTCGCCAGCGTATCCATGGCGCGTAGATTGATCGCCTGAGGCGGCGCCGGATAGGCGCTTGCGCATTGCAATAGCATTACCTTCTCGGCAAACGTTGTTCCGCCGGAGTCTCGCGCGTAATCGTCGCGCAGCGCCGCCAACGACGGCGGATCGGCTTGTCGCCGATACCCCCAAGCCAAGACGCCGAGTGCATCGCGTACTTCACCCAGTAATGCCATGCCCGTCGAGAGGATCGTCGGCAAACCCGACCGCGCGGCCCTCAGCAGCAGTGGGCCATTGGTGATGTCGCCGGAGGCAATCTTGATGCGCCTGATGCCGATCGCGAGCAGCAGCTCAAGGCTATTGAGATCGAAAGGCGTCGACATGAATTCAATACCAGCATCCTTGGCCGCCGATGCGAGGCGGCGATGTGCGCGCTCATCGAGCTCGAGCCGACGCAGCATTTCGATCTGAGTTTCACCGGCGTCGGTCGTGCGTGCCTGGTACGGGGCCTTGGGAGCCTCTGGCGAGGCCAGCAGCTCCGCCCGAAAGGTCTGGAACTTGACCGCGTCCGCGCCGGCGCGCGCCGCGGCTTCCACCATGTTCAGCGCGCGTTCAGGATCGCCGTTGTGATTGACACCGGCCTCAGCGATGACGAAAACGCGATTTCGAGAGCCGGCGAGCATCGTGACAATCAGTTGTAGGGCCGGAAAACCGGTTTGATCGGCGGACCATCGAGGTAGCGTTCCCAGCCGTCCTCAAGCGCGCGTGCGTAGACTTTCAGGCACCGGCGCGCCGCCTCAACTGTTTTCTCTACGTCCGCAGGGTGATGGCTAAAATTCGGCGCGAGGTAATTGATGAGCACGCCGGCTTTGATCATTTCCTGGAGAAAAAGGGTGCGCATGGCGAGAGACACCACACCGCTCCGATCCTTAGTGACGTAATAAGGGCTGCAGGCGATTCCCCCGGCTTCGAAGAAGGGTGCAGTACCAGTGTCGCGCGCGGCGGCACTGAGGCCGTCGATCAACGCCTGTCCGGTCTTCCACATGTGTTCTATTACAGGTTCGTCGCGGAACACCTTGAGGGTCGCTCGAGCCGCCGCCAGGGCGTGGTTCTCGGCACCGTGTGTCGTTGAGATCAAGAAAACTCGTGGCAGATCGTGGCGGAGCCCGCCGAGATCCATGATCTCGCGCTTGCCAACCAACGCGGCGACAGAAAACCCATTCGCAAGCCCTTTGCCGAAAGTCGCCAGGTCCGGCTCGACATGGTAGTAGCGCTGAGCCCCATTCAGGTGCCAGCGGAACCCGGTGATCATTTCGTCGAGGATGAAAACTGCGCCATTTGTCCGGCACAGCTCCTTTACCGTTTGCAGGAAGCCATCACGCGGATGATCCGTGGTTGCGGCCTCCAATATGACGCAGGCGATTTGGGAAGGATGTTCGGCAAACAGGCGCTCGAGGCTGGCGCTATCGTTATAGCGGAAGGTCAGCGACAGATCCGAAAAGGCTTTGGGAATTCCAGCATTGCACGGTGTTGTCCCGATGAACCAATCATCGTAGGAAAAGAACGGATGATCCTTGCACAAGGCGACGTAGTCGCGGCCAGTGTATGCGCGTGCGAGCTTGACAGCGGCGGTCGTGACGGTCGAGCCGTTCTTGGCGAATTTTGCCATCTCGGCGCAGGGCACGAGACTGACGAGATCCTGGGCGAACTCGGTCTCAATGTAGCTTGGCCGGCCGAAGTTGGATCCCTTGCCGATCTGCGCCATCGCCGCCTGATTCACCGCCTCGATGCCGTAGCCGAGCGACATGCTGCGCAGTCCCGCAGTCCAGTCGATGAATTCGCGGCCGGATTCATCCCATACGCGGCAGCCCTTGCCACGCTCAAGATAGCGCGGCGCATTGGCCGGAAACTGATCGTCGCCCTTGCTGTAGGTATGGGCGCCACCGGGGATCAGGGCATGCGTGAGTCGCCCAGGATTGTTGGAAATCTGATCCGGCATGATCACGCTCGCGGCAGCTCTACCTGGGACTTGCCGTCCGCCGCGCGCTCGGCGGCATAGAGCACTTCAAGGCAGCGCATATCTTCGTCGAAGGAGTAGGGATAGGGCCGCTCACCGCGGCACGCCGCGGCAAATGCAGCCATTTCATCGACATACATGCCCTCCGGCGACATCTCGCTATAGCCGGGCTCAACCATCGGCTCCGGTTCAGGATAGTCGGTCCACGTCTTGGCTGCTGCATTATAGACCCGAACGGCGTTTGCCGCGGCGACCCATTCGATCGTGCCGGTTTGGCCGATCAGCCGGGTGGCGCGAACCGCGGGCTGTGCGATCGCGTCGACTTGCAGATGGCAAAGCGCGCCGCCCGGATACCGCAACAGCGTGTGATAGAGATCGTCAATGTCGCAATCGAGGGTGGACACCTTGCCGCGCAAACCGGTTACAAGCTCTGGCTGGGCGCCCATGAGCCAGTTGAGCCAGGTCAGCTCGAACGGCACGATTTCCCGGCATGCTCCCGTCTTGCGGCGGCTGACGTAAAATTTGCGGTAGTCTTCGGCGGGATGCCAATCCGGCAGGTATTGGCCCGCATGGTGCGTGAACGCCAGTACTTTTCCGATCGCGTTGCCTTCAACAAGCTCGTGCATTTTCTTGACTGAGGGATGAAAGCGCATGGTGCAGGACGGAGCGGCGACGAGGCGCCGGCGCTTGGACAGCGCGACAAGGGCGTCCATGCCTTCGCTGCTGGTGCCCGCCTCCGTGAAAACATGCAGTCCGCGCTCGAGCGCTGACCTGGCGATTTCCACGTGCATATCGGGAGGCGTCGAAACTACAACCGCGTCGAGAAAAGACTGGCCGAGCGATCGATCGAGATCGGCAACGACCTCGATTCCATAGCGCTGCTCGACCTCCCGTCGGCGATCGGGCCGTGGATCGAAGCCGACGATCGCTCCGGCGTTCAATCGCTTCAGATTGCGGATACGACGCTTGCCCATCGAGCCGAGGCCGACGACAAGGAATTTCATCGGCCGCGCTGCCCACCAGTGCCGATCCGCGCGGAAGCCGGCTTCAGCCGCACGGGGGCCGACTCGCGCAAGCGGGCTTCGTATCGATGTTGAACGTCGCGGTTGACTGCGGCGATTTCCGGCCGCTGACGCAGCAGAATCATGATCGCCTGAAACGAGAAGACTTCGCCCGAGACGTAGAGTTCGTCGAACACCAGTGTAAAGAATTTGAAGTCTTCGGGATAGTCGAGCGTCATCCGGATTTCCGGCCGGGCAAATTCCGAATCAGACGGCACGAGAAACCGGCAGTCGAACATGCCGGTTTCCGTGAAATATCCGCCCCAGACTTCAGTATCGTTTTCCGCCTTCAGCGCGACAATTTCGCGCATCGCCTTGCGCCGTACGCCGAAAGCCGTAGCACCCACGGGCAGCCGATCGACGACGATATAGTCCGCCCGGGTGTCCTGCCATGCGGCGATGATCTGGTCGATGAAGATGGCATCGGCAAAAAGGTCGTCGCCGTCGACCACGGCGAAGAAATCGACGTCGTGGGCATCGGCGGCATCGAGATAACGCTGCAGCTTGTCGGCTTCGCTGCCGCGAAAACAGGCAATTCCGTTGGCTGCGGCGATTTCGGCCAACGGATCGTCTTCGGGGCTGATCGACGTCGTCATCACGATCAAATCGGCTTTTTGCGACCGCTTCACCCGGTCGATGAGATGTTCGATCGTACTGCGCCCATGGATCTTGAGGAGGCTTTTGTTTGGCAGGCGGGTGGCCTTGTTTCGTACCGATATGAACGCGGCGGTGTGACCGTTCATTTCAGCAGGTCCCGCTCAAGCGGTACGTTCGCGTCGAGATCTTGCGCGACCGACACAGAACCGAGAAGGCCGGTAAGCTCTTCGGGATAGAGGCCCCGGTCACACCGCTTGAAGGCGACGAGATCCCGCGTCAGCAGAGTGCCGGCGCGTATCGGTCGCGCCGCAACGGCACGCTTGCGAACCACCTCGCGGTACTTCAGTTCGCGGTCCGATAAGGGGCGCCAACTGGCGCTGCCGAACGTGCTTTCCGCCTTCCGCAGCCTGTCCACGAACACCGCGAATTGCGCCGGGTCGAGCGACGATTCGTAATCTTCTCCTTTGGCCGCACGGTCATAAGTGATGTGCTTCTCAACGGCATCCGCACCCATGGCGATCGCGAGAAGCGGGACGATCATTGCCATAGGGTCGTCGCCATCGGTGTGGTCGGCAAACGCTACTGGAAACCCGAATTGTCGCTTGAGCGTCTCGATTGCACGCAGTCGGTTTTCCGAGAGCGGCGTCGGGTAGCTCTGAAATCCGTGCTGGAGGATGAGCGCGCCGTTGCCTTCGGCCGTGGCCCATTGCACTGCGGTCTCGATCTCGCCGAGTTTCAGTGCCCCCGTATATATGACAAGCGGCGTTCCCTGGGCCGCGATCATCCGTAGTAATCGTTCATCGCCGACCGACGATGGATGGATCATCAGGATGTCAGGGTGGATCGACTTGCCAGCGAAGGCAGCGCTGGCTTCGTCGTTGCACATGACAGAAACCTTCAAACCTCGCGCCTTGGCATGTGCGGCGAGCTCAGCGACCGCGTCAAAGCTGAGATTGATCCCCTCTAGATATTTATAGATCTCGGTCGTCGTGCGGCTACCCGAGACGCGCCCCGGACCAGCTCCGTAAAACGGCACCATGTAATCCAGAAGCTTCGTCAGATGCAGGTTGATTGCATCGGCTTTGGCGTCTGCGGCGCCGTCGACGATGCGCATTGCCTTCTCGATCGAGCCGTCATGCGCCCAGGCCATTTCGGCGACGACAAATGTCGGGTTGCCGCAGCCTATCGGCAGTGCTTCTTTTTTTGTCATGCGCGAAGCTAACATTGTAGCGATCGGCTCTCAAAGCGCGCCAGAGATGGTAGTGGGGTCAGTTCGAGTTTTCCACAGGCTTGGCTTCCTTAAACGGCATGCCATGTTGTAGGCATGGTCGCAAAGCGCCTTAAATGCCCCCGCGATCCGGTCGCCCTCGCCATGCTCGTGGGCGACGTCGTGACGGGTACGGGTCTCAAGACGCTAGAGGTTCGGCGTAACCAGGACGCTGTCAGCCTTGGAGGTAAGGGAGGTGCAATCAGGGCTAAAAAGAACTATTGCTGAAATGGACGATGGGCGCGCGGACACTCTTGCCCCTGCCGAGCGGGAACTTGGCGGCGATACCAGCTATGCTTCTCATCGCAATGAGTCGCGCCACCATGACCAGCGCGGGCGTATGCGGAAATAATATGGCGACCTATTATGTTCAGCCGGATTGGCTAGCGCAGCGCGCCATCCATCCGAAAGATGAGACGATTCGGGTGGCGATAGAGCAGTTGATCGAGCGCTATGACATCAAGAATCGAAATATTCTCTCACTCGGATCAGGATTTGCATATGAGGAACGACACCTCGTTGAATTAGGCAAAAATCGCATGACCGCGATTGATAACAACAAGGACATTGAGCCAATTTTGCGAAAAGCGCCCACGGGGGAAATGATCTACATCATCGGAGACGCGCGTAAAAAATTGCCGGGTAGTTTCGATGTTCTATACGTCTCAAGTCTTCTGCCAGACGAAGTGAGGCGACATCAAATCGCGAGTAACCCGAGTTGGCTTGACCGGAAGGCCAAGCACGGATTTGGTATTGATCCAGATCAATGGCCAATTTGGCGGGGGCCATTCCACCGCATAATCATGCGCCACGTTCGCGCACTGAATCGTGGTGGTCTGCTAATTGTTCAATCCTACGCATATAGCTTGGACCCCCATTTTCATAAGCACTACTTAAGCGCACTAAGGCTGCAGCTCAGATTGCATCGTATGGTTCTTCTAGAAATTCATTCCTTCGTCCAGTGACCTGCCTCCCTGTTCTTGGACCGATCTTTGCTGGAAAATTCCAGTTTAGCGGTGTGTGTTTTGAGGGCCGTTGGACGGGGAAGGACGATGAAGGCATCGAAGTTTTCGGAAGCGCAGATCGCGTTCGTGTTGCGGCAGGCTGAG
>JAGWNF010000032.1 GCA_028871455.1 Alphaproteobacteria bacterium | reverse complement strand
TGCGTTTTGACAGCATCGCTACCTTCGCCAAGCACGAGATCTATTTCTCCGTGCTCCAGCTGTCGCATGCCTGGACCCCCCTGCTGGCGCTGCCTTTCTGCCTCTATTTTGGTCACCTGTTCTGCTTCTGGAAGCGTTGGAGCGCTTCGCGCTTTGTCGAGAGCGTGCGCTTCTTCGGTGCGACAATCACCGATCCCTTTATCGGCATGATCGCAACGCTGCTGCAGACGCCCCCCAGCACCGCCGACACAGCGCTCAAAGGCGTTCGGCTAGTTAGTGGTTTGGGTGGCGCTGACCCGGTCGCGATGCGACTGCGCTCCGAATTCGAGAAGCGCTTCGGTGCCACGACCTTCGACCTTTACGGCTTCACCGAGGCGACTGGGCTGATCGCAGTCGAGAAGGAGAGGAATTTGCGCAAGCCAGGGTCGTCGGGCCAGCTGAGCGGATGGTACGATGTCGTCACCGTTGGTGCGAAAGATGTGCCGCTTGCGCCCGGCGTCACTGGCGAAATCCTAGTGCGGCCGCGCGCGCCCTACACCGTGGGACTCGGCTATCACAACAAACCCGAGGTGACAGTCAGAACTTGGTGCAATTTATGGATCCACACCGGCGACCTCGGCTATCTCGACGAGGACGGCTATCTCTTCTTCGTCGGGCGAAAGAACCACTTCTTACGGCGGCGTGGGGAGCTCTTTTCGGCGGCCGAGGTCGAAAGCGTGCTGATCTCTTACCCTGGGATTGTTGAGGCCGCCGTCGTTCCCGTCAAATCAGAGTTCGCCGAGGATGAGGTCAGGGCGTGCATCGTCAGCCGCGACGCGGCTTTTGACCCACAAGCGTTGCTTGCGTTCTGCCGCGATAGGGTGGCGGCCTTCAAAGTGCCGCGTTACGTCGATCTGCTCGAGACGCTGCCGCGCACCGGCGCCAAGCGCGAGATCGAAAGATTCAAGCTCCAGGAGCGCGATCTTGCGCTTGCCTGGGACAGCATCGCGCCGGAACAGATTCCGGCACATTGGCTGGTGGTTCAATCGGCCCACAGCAACAGGGGAGAAAATCATGGGGAAGAAGCCTAGCGAACTCAATCGTCGCGACGTGGTTAGCGGACTCGCCGGAATTGGCGCGCTCGCGTCTTCTGGTGCGTTGCTGCGCGGAGTTCTGGCGCCCGCGGTCGCACGGGCGGAGGCGACGGCATCGGACGTCGGTGTCACCGCGGAATCCATCAAGATCGGCATGACCGCGGGCATTACCGGTGCGATCTCGTTCGCCTCGCAACAGTTCTCTGGCTTCATGCAGCGCCTCTTCGACCACATAAACACGGCTGGTGGCGTCAACCGGCGCAAGCTGCGGCTCGTGATCCTCGACGACGGCGGCAAGGGCGATGTCGCGCTGCAGAATGCACAACGTCTATTAGAGCAAGAAAAGGTCTTCGCCGTGACAACGATTGGCACGGCGACGGCCGCTGGTATTCTCGAATACCTGAGACAGCGGAATGTTCCGCTGCTCTTTCCAGCCGCCTACAACACCGAGCTGACCACCCCGGTCCATGCCAATACCTTTACGCTTTACCAGTCCTACGAGGGACAGATCGCGGCGGTAACAAAGTGGGCTTGCAGGAAAATGGGATCGGGCAGCGCGGTGATTGTACGCGCCAATATCCCGAGTTTCGATCTCGCAGTCGAGAGGGCAGCACAAGCCATCAAGGCCGCCGGCGGTTCGGTCACGGCGACACTTAATACGACCTACAACCAGCCTGAATGGGCATCGACAGTTATTCGTCTCAAAGAGATCAAGCCCGCCTACCTTATTCTCATCACCACGGCACCCGATATGGGACGGCTGTGGAAGGAGATGACGCAACAGCGCTTCAGGCCTGCCAAAGCGACGCTCGGTATCAGCCCGCTAGGCGATCAGGCATTCCTCGACACCGCGGGGCATGTACCCGACAATGCTACGTTCGCAGCGATACCTGGTACTGTCGTGCCGAGCTCTGATGAGGCAAAGGAGGCACGGGACCTCTGGCCCGAACAAAAGATGGGCGTTTTCGGTCTCGCCGGCGCCGTTTCTGGCGGGATGATGGCCGAGGCATTCCGCCGGTTGGGGCCGGACCTCACGCGAGCCAAGCTGATTGATCTCCTGGCGAATCATTTCGGGCCATACAAGCTGCCCTATTCTGGAACGGCGAAGTCGGAACCTGACCATCTCCTCATTCATTCGGTTAGTATTGCCACCGTCCGGAACGGGGTCTTCGTGCCTGCGACCCATGAATTCGTCATCTGACGCGCGCGGCAGGTCCGGCGCTGCAACTCGCGTAGCGCCGTGCTGCTTGAGACGCTAGTCGGCGGCATCGCGCTCGGATTTGTCTACGGCCTAGTAGCGCTGACGCTCATTCTCCTGGTGCGAACCACCGGCGTGCTAAACTTTGCTGCCGCTGACCTTGGTATGTTTTGCGCCTTCATTGGCTTCGCGGCGACGGCAACGTGGCATGTGTCACTGCTGCTCGCAATGGCGGCGACGGCCGTTATGGCGTTCGCGCTTGGCGCCTTGCTGTATCTCACGATTATCCTGCCACGCACCGCCGATCCGCTGATGTTGTCACTGCGGACACTGGGGATTCTAATTGTCGTGCGTGCCCTCGCGCAAAGGGAATGGGGCAGAGGCGCGCCCTACGAGTTCCCGCCCATTGTTCCAGATGGCGCGATCAACGTGCTCGGCCTCAATGTGAGCTATGTCCAAATCGCCATCATCGTCGTGACTTTCATCGTCGCCTTGGCGGTGGCAATGCTGACGCAGTGGACGCGGATCGGACTCATGCTCAGAGCGATAAGCTCCGATCGCGAGGCGGCGTCGGAGCTCGGCGTGCCAGTGATCCGTGTCGACCTAGTCGCGTGGTGCCTTGCGACGCTGGTTGCGGGCATCGTCGGCGTGCTCGTGGCGCGGTTGAACTATCTGTCGCCCGACATGATGCAGCCAATCCTTCTGGCCGGCTTCGCTGCGGCGCAACTCGGCGACATGCGGAGTATACGGGCGGCGTTGCCCGCTGGCATTGCGCTCGGGATCCTTCAGTCTGCGTCATCGGTCTACCTCAATCAGCCAGAATGGTCGCAGGTCCTCGCCTTTGCGATGCTCGCTATCGGCCTTCTGATGCGCAGCCGACTCCAGAGACGAGTGGTCGCGACCTGATGCAGCGTACTCGCAGCAGTGCACCGTCTCTGCGGCGCATCGATCTTCCCTTGGTGCAGCATAGCCACGCCGGTCTGCTCATCCTGCTTCTTTGCGTCGTCGTTGTTCCCTTCGTGCTTTCCGATTATCAGCTCACACTCTTTGCGACAGGATTAGCTTATTCCGTTGGCGTTCTCGGCGTGGCTGTGGGTTTAGCAAGTGTTGGCATGCTTGCTCTGACCCAGCCCGCTATGATGCTGATCGGGGCCGACACCGCTCTCGTGCTCACGGAAAGGGGCTGGCCATTTTTTGCCGCCGTCGTGGTGGCGATTGCAATCAGTATGATCATTGCACTGCCGCTCGGCTGGCTGACGAGTCGGCTCGACCGGTTCTCCTTCGGTGTTCTCGGCTTCGCCTTCACCTATCTCGTTTCATCTCTTATGTCGTCGGGCATTTTCGTCAGTATCAGCGGTGGCGAGCTTGGCAAGCCGTTTCCGGCAGGCGTCATCGCGGGAATCCCGTTGCAACAGATTGCTGGCTATGCGGTCGTCGGGACGGCTGCCGTCGGATCGTTCGCTAGCGCCTCTCTAATGTTTCGCTCCACTATGGGACGCATGCTCCTGGTGATGCGGCAGGACGACATCGTCGCCAGCGCATTCGGTGTCAACACGGAATGGCTCCGGATAGTGCTGACCGCGATCGTCAGCGGTTATGGCGCGCTCAGTGGCATCCTCGTTGGCCAGGCCAGCGGTTATGTTGCGCCGCCTCAATTCGATGTCTCGCTATCCATCGTGCTGCTCGCGGCGGCACTCGTAGGTGGCGCGGCGCACCTCATCGGCCCGTTTATCGGCACGATCATCCTGCAGGTGCTGCCCGCTCTTGCGAATCTGTCTCAAGTAGATCGCAACTTCGCCACCGGTTTAATTCTACTCATGTGTCTCATCCTGCTTCCCAACGGCGTACTCGGCGCGGCCGGTGATCTCATTCGCACGCTTGGACCCAATTATCCAAATGGCGGAGCAACGGGTGACGGGTAAGCTGGTCCTCTCCGTTACCGGCCTGACGGTGCGCTTCGGCGGTGTGAGCGCCGTGTCCGATCTGTCGCTTAGGGTTGATGACGGTGAGATCGTGTCGCTCATCGGACCAAATGGTGCCGGCAAGACTACTTTGCTCAATGCAGTCTCGGGCTTCCTCGCGCTGAACGCGGGCACGGTAGCCGTGGCCGGCCGCAATGTAACCGGCGAGCCGCCACACCAGCGAATGCGGCTCGGCATCGGCCGGACGTTTCAGCATGCACGGCTTTTGGATGAACTCACGGTCCTCGAAAACATCCTCGTCGGTGGTTACTCTGGTCCCCGCCGGACATCATTCGTCGCCGAGTGGCTCCGCCTACCCTGGATGATGCACCGCTTGTGCCAAAAACGCGCCGAGGCCCTCGCGCTACTCGATGCACTGAAGCTTTCCAGCCTTGCCAACGTCAAAGTCGGTGAAATTTCCTTTGGCCGCAAGAAACTGGTAGACCTCGCGCGCGCTCTTATGACCAAGCCGCGCCTGTTGCTGATGGATGAGCCCACAGCCGGGCTATCGGAGGCAGAAATCGAGAGGCTCGTCGGTGTGATAAAGCAGATTCGCGCGACTGTAGCCATTCTGCTCGTCGCTCATCACATGAAATTTGTCGCCAATGTCGCCGACCGAGTTGTCTGTTTAGCGGCCGGCCGCGTGATCGCCGAGGGCCCGCCGCAAGAGGTCCAGACGAATCCACGAGTGCTCGCGGCCTACATCGGAACGGCGTAGCCGTGTCTCAGCTTGCCCTGCATGACCTAACAGTCTCTTATCGGGGCTTGGTCGCCGTCGATAGCGTATCACTATCTGTCGAGCGTGGTGAAATGGTGGGCATCGCCGGCCCCAACGGTGCCGGCAAGACATCGCTGCTAAGGGCAATCGGCGGCCTCGCGCCCCTCCGTCGTGGTCGTATTACTTTCGAGGGCCGCATCCTCAGAGAAGGTGGCAGTACCAAGGTCGCCACCAGAAGTAACGTGCGCGCGGGCGTCGTCCTTGTTCCGGAGGGGCGGCGGCTTTTTGCCGGACTGACCGTCGAGGACAATCTCCGCTTTGGCGCCTACCTCGTCGGCTCATCCGACGTCGTCACCGATCTCGCACGCATCTACAGCATTTTTCCCAAACTCGCCGAACGGCGACTCCAGGATGTGAACACGCTGAGTGGAGGTGAAAAGCAGATGGTGGCGATCGGCCGCGGCTTGATGGCGCGTCCGAAGCTCTTGATGATCGACGAGATGTCGCTCGGTCTGGCGCCAATCGTCGTCCACGAGTTACTCGAAGCGCTTGGGCAACTTAACCTGGAGACTGGCCTCACCTTCATTCTTGTCGATGAGGGCTTGGCCCGGCTCGGCCCCAAGGTATCCCGAGTGGTTTTTCTATCGCGCGGGCGTATTCAGGCTGTGCTGTCGCCGGCAGAGCTGCAGGAAGGAGCCGCGAACCTCTATCTCAGCGACCAAGTGGACTGAGGCCAGCGTGGCTGTCCGCCTTCAAGCCGTTGATGAGCAGGTCGAGATACAATTCTGCCACCTGCCGGGGCGAGCGCGCGCCGGACCCCTGGTACCACTGATAAGCCCAAACGCACATGCCGAGGATGCCGAGGGTGACAAGCGTTGTCGGCACCTGACGAAACTCGCCGGAGGTGACGCCGCTCTTGATCACCTGCTCGAGCAAGGCCTGGAACCGTTCTTTCTCTTGCTGGATCGCCTTGCGCTCGCGCGGCGGTAGCTCGCGATTGTATTCGAAGAGTACCTTCATATGGCCACGATGGGTCTCTACCGCCGCGAGAATACCGGTCATGAATTCAAGCAGCCGCTCGGCTGGGGAGAGCCGGCGCCCCAAACTTGCCGTCTGGTCGGCAAAGGCGACCCCCATGTATTCGTGGCTAATGATCGTAAGAATGTCGACCTTGCTCTTGACATAGTGGTAAAGCGTTGGTTTGCGTAGCCCGACACGCGCCGCAATGTCTTCCATCGAAACATTGTGGTAGCCGCGATCCAGGAATAGGTCCGCCGCCGATTTCACAATCTCCCGCAGGCGTCGGGCGTGATCGGAATCGTAATCATTCGGCCTTGGCTTCTTTGCTCGACCGACGTGGTTCTGAGCACTGCTGCCCAAATGCATCCTGCGTCTATCTCATTCAAATTCGTACAGCGCGGGCGGGCTCTTGTGGCACCTTCCATTGCCGCTGTCAACGCAGCTAGCTAGAGTCGACGCAGACTTAGACTTGACCATCATAACGAGGCGTCATGACTGGCCGCTATTTCGATGAACTGCCACGTGGCGAGGTGATTCCACACGCCATGACCCGCACGATTACCGAAACCGACAACGTGCTGTTCTCTGCCATTACGATGAATCCTCAGCCGATGCACCTTGATGAGGAATTCGCGCAGCAGAGCCAATACGGCACCAGGATCGTAAATGGAATTCTGACCTTAGGCATTCTGCTCGGGGTTTCAGTCCCAGAACTGACTCTTGGCACGACGATTGCGGTGATGGCTCTCGAATCGGTCGTTTTCCCGAATCCGGTTTTTCATGGCGATACATTGCATGCAGAAACTGAGGTGATCGAGCGCAGGGAGAGTCGCAGCCGGCCTAATGCGGGAATCGTGATCTTCGAGCACCGGGCGTACAATCAAAAAAATGAACTCATCGCCAAGTGCCGGCGCGTCGCTCTCATGAGAAAGCGACCCAACGAGAGCGTTTCATCCGTTTCAACTGCTTGAGCTGGAATCCTGCGTCCTGTCGTTGCGCTACCCGACGTGCTCGGGCTCAGATGCGGAACTATTGGCGCGGATAGCCCCTACCCCGGGTATTGATCTGTTATAAGCGGTCGTCGTTGATCGCCGTGCCACGATGCCAGTTTCGGCCCAACACTCTCGACATTGCTGAAAGCCTTCCACCCGCGGACTCATTATGAATTCCCCAATTTTGTACTGGGTTTGTGAGCAGCGCTTGAGCGGCACCTGTCATTTTATGCACTGGGATACGAGTTTTGCGGGCTTGGGGGGCGAGCTTTTGGAACTATGATCGGCTGTCGTTCATGCGGTTCGTCGGTCTGGAGCTGTCGGACCGGGTGCCGGACGCCAAGACGATCTGGCTTTATCGGGAGCTGCTGGCCCAAGTCGGTGCTTTCGAGCATCTGTTCGAGCAGTTTGATGCGATGCTGCGGGATCAGGGCTGGCTGGCGATGGGCGGTCAGATTGTCGACGCCACGGTGATCCAGGCGCAGCGGCCGAGTCTCCCCACAGCGCGCGACAACAGCATTCGCGCTCGTATCCGGGCCAAGGTCGAGCATGTCTTCGCCGCTCAGAAGTGCCGGATCGGGCTCGTCATCCGCACCATCGGCATGTCGCGAGCCCGCGCCAAGATCGGCCTCGCCAATCTCGCCTACAACTTCAATCGCTTCGTCTGGCTCAACGGCAGACCTGCGTCCGCATGGTGGAACAGCGGATCAAAAACATCGGTGATCGCATCGAAACCCCGGTCGCGGAACAGTCGATCCCGCCAAAACCCCCGAAAAACGACGCCCTTCAGCCCTTCAAGGCGTTACCACAACCGGGTAATTCGAGGTGTCCAATCGGATACACGAGTCCTATGGAGTTCGAGATGAAGGCCGGATTAGCTTAAGCGGCTGTCAACCAAACCGGCAGCAGCCCACATCGCCGAAGATCACGGTTCCGGACCATGCGGTTACCACCGGTAAGTCTTAAATCAGGTGCTCGAGCACTTCCGGGCTCGCCATTACACGGTCTGCCGTGTCGTGATGACGCACGATGCCACTCGTCAGGATGTAGATGCGTTGTGCGACGCTGCAGGTCAGTTTCGCATTCTGCTCGATAAGGAGCACGGTGAGCCCAGTCTCCCGCAGCTTGCGCAGTGTACGGCCAATTTCCGCGATGACAATCGGCGCAAGCCCGAGCGAAGGCTCATCGAGGACGAAGAGTTTTGGAGTGGACATCAGTCCGATGGAGATGGCGAGCATCTGCTGTTGTCCGCCGGATAGTGTGCCCGCGGCCTGCCTTCGTCGCTCAGCGAGAACGGGGAAGAGCGCAAAACAGCGTTCGATATTCCGCGCCATTTCTTCTGCGCTCGCAAGCGCATAACCCCCCATCAGCAGATTTTCCTCGACTGACATACGGGGGAACAAGCCGCGACCCTCGGGTACGATGGAAATGCCGAGACCGATGCGCAAATGCGCTGGGACATCCGACAGGTCCCGCGACTGGAAGACGATTCGTCCTGCGTCTGGTCTCACGATCCCACCGATCGCTTTGACGAGCGAGGTCTTTCCGGCGCCGTTCGGACCTACGATGCCGACGATTTCCCCTTCATTGACCCGAAGGTCGATGGCGTTGACCGCGAGGAACGGTCCGTAGCGGATGGTGATGCCGGAGATCTCAAGCATCGGCACTGCCCAAATATTTTTCGACGACGCGCTGATCTGCCAGGACCTCTGCCGGCGGGCCGTCTGCGATCTTTTCACCAGCGAGAAGCACGACGACCCGATCCGCAAGCTCGCGGATGACTTTCATCGTGTGTTCGATGACGAAGAGCGTGCAACGCGCTTTCAACTCCGACAGAAGGTCGATGGTTGCTCGCACCTCGGTCGACGATAATCCACCCACCGGCTCGTCGAGCATCAGGAGCTTCGGTCGCTGCACAAGGCGCATGAGGACCTCAAGGCGCCGCTGCTCGTAAAGCGTCAGGCTGCCGGCTCGCGCATCGAGCCGATGCCTAAGCTCGAGCCACTCGGTCGTCTCTGCCACACCATCGGAATCGAGCGGCCGCGCCGCATCGACTAGAGCTGTCGCGATATTTTCCTGCACTGTGAGTTCAGAAAAAACCCGGACAGCCTGATACGTGCGCGTGAGTCCGGCCGCTGCGATTTGGAACGGCTTGCGCCCTAACAACGATATGTCGTCAAAATGGACTTCACCGCGCTGCGGCGTGAGATGGCCCGTTATAACATTTACAAATGTGGTCTTGCCTGACCCATTCGGGCCGATCATCCCAAGCGTCTCACCCGCGACCTGACGCATATCGACATCGCGCAAGGCGATGAGCCCGCCGAACTGCATGGAAATACGCTGGGCGTTCAAGAGGGTCATCGAACGGGGGCTGCCTGTTTGGCGACGGCCGCCGGTGCGTCTGCCCGACCTTTTCGTTTCACGCCGCCGACAATGCCTCCCGGCAGCAAGACAACGACCCCGATGATCAGCAGACCATACACCACATCTTTTATCGTGTAGTAATCCTGCAGCACGAACGGGACCGGTGCGAGAATCACCGCTCCGATCACGGGACCCCAGATCGTCCCGCGCCCACCAAAGGCGACCATCACCCAGATATTGAGGCTCAGCAGCACATCGAAACTACGTGGTGAAATAAAACCGACGTAAGGCGCGTAGAGTGCGCCGCCAACACTTGCGAACAGCGACGCGACGAAGAAAGCGGCAAGTTTCTGCCGGGTGACGTTTATGCCGAGTGTTTCGGCAAGGCCATCGTCTTCCCGGATTGCAGTTAGCCGCCGGCCGAAGCTTGATTCGACGATGACGGTGAGCACGACAACGCCAATCACGGCGATGGTGGCCAGTACAAGCTCGTACGCCGTGCCGGCGAGCTGTCTGCCGCCGGGCAGCTCAGGCAGCGGGATGTGCGAAATGCCCACGTCACCATTCGTAAGATTTACGAAATAAACGAAGGCCAGCGTGATGACCGTCTGAATGACCAGCGAGCACAGGGTGAAGTAGAAGCCACGCAAGCGCAGTGCCGGCAAACCCAGAACGATGCCAACCAACGACGCCGCAACGGAGCCCACCAACATCGCGAGCCAGAACGACCAGCCGTTTGCGGACAGGCCAATCGTGACATAAGCGCTAATACCGGCGATGCCACCGAACATCAGCGGCATCAAACCCGTATAACCGTAGAGCAAATTCATTCCAGTCGCCCAGAGGACGCTGAAAAACGTAATACCGGCAATGAACGCAAAATAGCGATTGCCGGACAAAAGGAGCGGCGTTGCGAAGGCAGCGAGCGCAAAAATCGCATGTGCCAGCCAGCGGCGCATTAGCCCTGTCATCGCGCAAACAATCCTGATGGCCGAAAAAGAAGAATGATCAGCATCGCCCCGAGATAGGCGAAAGCGGCTATCGTGGGGCTTGCGAAAATGCTGGCTACAGCTTGCGTCAGTCCAAACACGATCCCGATCACGAGCGCGCCGAGCACGGATCCCGGGCCTCCAATGATCATGATGGCAAAGGCGGTTATTGCCATCGTCCATGCGATGGTCAAGTCGAATGAGTAGGCACAAGCGAACAACACACCGCCAGCGAAGATCACCGCGTTGCCAAGAACGAACGACATCCTATAGATGCCGCGCACATTGACCCCGCGCAAAGCCGCCGCGTCACGATTCTGAAAGACGGCGCGCAGCGCGCGACCGTAGCGATGAAACCGTAGAAGGGCGAAGAGGATGGCCAGCAAAACCGCCGCGATAAGCATGGCTGCAAGCCGGTTATTGGCAATCGGAAAGGGCCCCAGCATGGTGACGCCTGGGACCAGCGGTGGAAGCTGGAACTGGTCGCTCCAGACGCCGTATGTGATTGAAAAAATGCCGGAGAGAATCTGAGTGATTCCAAGGGTAAGCACGAAATAGGAAATATTGCGGTTGGGCACATCGTAGAAGCGGCGAACTAGTAAGATCTCGAGCGCGTAAGACAACGGCACGCTGCTGCCGATCACGAGCAAGGCTGCGAGCGCTGGTTGCAATCCCCAGGATACTGACGTCGACCAGGCGAAGAGGGCGGCCAAGAGAAAGAATTGGCCATTGGCCGCATTTGGCATCCAGATGCTGCCATAAATAATCGTGACGCCGACTGCGACCAACGAGAAGATCAGCCCAAGCATCAACCCGGTCGTAATCGTCGACAACAAAATGATGAGCGTGGTGTCAGACATCGATGAACGGCGGAAGAGAAGCACCCGCCGCGCTCTCTACAGGCGGGTGCTTCCTAATCATTTCACGAGGTCATAGACTGGGATCGCTTCGGGATTCCAATCGATATAGAAGACTTGCTTGGATTTGTAGTCCGTCTTCTGCACGTCCTTGATTTGCATGAAATACATATATTCTTTACGAGCGCCGTTCTTGTCGAAGACGATTGGAATGCCTGAGGTCGGCTCCTTGGTCTTCAGAGCGGAAATGGCGTCCCTAAACTTCTCGCGATCGTCAGCCGCGCTCGGGTTTTTATCGATCGCCTCACGGATGATGTAGGCGGTGGTGTAACAATAGTTCTCAATATAAGAGGGCGGGCGGCCGTTCTGAGTGCGGAATTGGTCGACGAACTGCTTACCCTCGGCAGTGAGCTTATCGAGGTTGGCGTCAAAGAAAGTCCCGTAATAGGAGCCGACGCTGCGCTGGCCCCAATTCAACACCTGTGTGGTGATACCATAGGGATGGATGATCTGGTCCGGCTTGATGCCGATGTCGAGAAGCTCGTTGGTCAGAGTGTTGTCGAATCCCCCGGCGCCGATGACGACGACATAATCAGGATGCGCGGCGCGCACCTGCGCGGCCTGCACGGTCGCATCGCTGGTGCCCTGCGGGAAGACGATTTCCGGTTCGATCTTCAGACCTACCTTGGGCGCAGAATATTTCAGGCCCGCGGCAATCGCTCGCATCAGCGCGAAATCCGAATAGACGAGCGCGATCTTCGCTGAGGGTTTTCGCTTTGCGACGAATTGCGCAATGGCGTAGCCCCAGCCAGCGGCATCGGGTTCGATGCGAAACGTATAGTGCGTGCCCGGCTTGGTAAGCTGCGGAAACGCTGCCACGGGCACGATGAACGGCACCCTATTCTGCTCGGCATAGCCATTGATCGCCAAGGCCGTGTCGGAGCTGGTCGGGCCGCTCAGCGCGATGACTTTGCTCTGCACATCGAGATTGCGCGCCGCCGCAAGGGCGTGGTCGGATTTGGTCTGATCATCGACGACTTCGAATTCAATCTTCCGCTCGCCGGCAGGGTTCAAGTGCCGCTCGGCCAGTTTTAGGCCGGCGATACAGCTCGTGCCGAAAAACGACCACGGCCCAGTCAGCTCTGTGACGAAGCCCACTTTCACCGGCTCGTGCGCCAAAGCCGTTGTGCTTAGGGCGAGCGCCAACGCACAGCCCGTCGCCAGTATTTTATAACCTTTTTGCATGTCGTCCCCTCCGTTTGTTGCATGAAATTGTCGTTGCGACTAGGCAGCATCGCGCTTCTTGGTCGCGGCGAGCAGGCCGGCTGCTACCAAAGCTGACGTGATGCGCTCGATTTCCGCCGCGTCAAGCTTGACGAGCGGCGGACGCACGACGGCGCGCCGCTGGCGGCTAAGGAGCACGAGAGCTTCTTTCATCCGATTGTGCATATTCGACGCGGGCTCCGCATAGAACACGCGCATAAGCGGAAAGATGCGGTCGTTGATGCGTTTGCCCTCGGCCAAGTCGTTATTGCGGACGGCTCGGAAGAGCTGTGACTGCAAGTCGGCTATGACGCTGCCGCTACCGGAAAGAAGACCGTTGCAACCGAGCACAAGCGAACTGAACAGCCAAGTCGAGTGCGTGCTCAGCACGTTCACGGGCCGAGGTAGGCTCTGTAGCGTACGCACATGCCATTCGTGCTGCCGGACGTTGTTCGACCAGTCCTTGATCGCGCGCAGTGTCGGAATCAGCTCACAAATCTGAAGCAGCGTATCTTTCGGATAGCCTTGTCCCGTAGCGAGCGGATATTGGAAAGCAATCAACGGGAGATCGGTTGCGTCTGCGATGCGTTTGAAATGCTCGACTACCATCCGCGGCGACTGACCCATGGTGAACGGCGCTGGCGGAAAGACAAGCAGGGCGGACGCACCGCCGGCCGCCGCCATTTTCGCGATCTGGGCAGCCTCAAGACTGCCGTCCGCCCAGACACCGTGCACGAGCGGAACGCGGTCGCCGACTTCGTCCTGTGCCATTTCAAGCACCTGCTGCTGCTCCTCGAAGATACAGGACGCCACCTCGGTCGAATGGGCATTGATGGTGATCGCTGAAATTCCTTCAGTCGCCGCAACATCGCGCAGGTGCGAGCGGAAGCCCTGCTCGTCGATCGAAAAATCCTCGTTGAACGACAACAGGACTGCGGGAACGACGCCGTGTGGCAGATAATCCGCGTGACGTGGCATGATCATCTCCTCAATGCCGCTCTTCGTCGCCTCGGCTGGAGAATACGCAGCGTACGCGCTTCCAGCGGCCAAATCTTGCCGAGGCGGTCGACGGTTTCGATCAAGAGCGGAGCACAAGCCTCGAACGCTTTCGGACCCATGCGGTTGGTAGGGGCTGCAAGGCTCACAGCGCCAACACATTCGTGCTTCCCGGATAGTGTCGTCACTACGATCGGAGCGGCGATGGCGCTTACGCCCATCTCGCTCTCCTCGTAACTCGTCGCAAAGCGACGCTTCGCGGCCAATTTAAGATCGGCACGCAGCGCTTCGACGGCTGTCTTCGAATTCTTGGTCAAAGCAACGATACCCTGGCGCCGCATCAATTTCAGCGCGCGATCAAAAGACATGGTCGACAGCCATGCCTTGGCGATCGCATGCGCATTAAGCCGAATCTCCAGTGAGTAGTTCGGATCGATCTGGAGCGAGCGCTTGGTTCCGGCAACCGCATGCACCCAATTTATGCTGTCGTTCACCTCGACGATGGCAAGCCTCACGAGCTCGCCCGTCTGATCGGCAAGGCTCCTCAGCCCAGCTGCGCACTGATCGAGCAAGCGGCTTTTCTGCAACTGACGCAGGCCAAGATTGCTGATGCGGAACGTCAGATTGTAGCGCTGCACGCGATCGTCACGCCAAACCACGCCGACAGCTTCGAGCGTTGCGAGGATCCGGAGCGCTATCGCCTTGTTGACGTCGAGATGTCGTGCTAGGTCGGCGAGGCTCGCACCGTCAACAAGGTCAGCCAGATACTCGATAACGTGGAAGGCGCGCTCCACCGAGACGATCATGTCGTCGTCGATGCGTTCGACCAACCTGCGAACGGTGCTTGTTCCGGCCACGGCCCTCCCCACTAGCAGCACCGAACGCGATTGATCCCTGCCGCCGCGACAGCACGCATCATCGGCTCCGCATCCGCATCGAGCTTCGGCCAGGCGCAATGTGGACAGTCGAAATGGGAACGATCCTCTCGGGCGAAAGGCTGATCCTTGGGCAACCCACGCCGGCGCATATCGGCACGCAACTGCTCGCTGTGCGCGCGATCAGCGCGCCCGCTAGCGGTGTCGATCACGGCGCCGAAGAGAGCTTGCGCCGCCTCACGCGAGACATAGCCCTGGCACACGTCCTCCTCAACGTCTTCGAGATTACGATCGAGCGGGCTGCCGTAGCCACCGCCACCGCCCGAACGCAGGATGTAAGCGTCGCCTTTCTTGAGAAGCTGTGCGAGGACCTTGCCGGTAGGGAAGCGAAGGTCTTCGCCGTTTCGTTGAAGCTGCACCTCGTTGCCGAGCCCGGAAAGACCACCGAACAAGCCCCACGGCCGGCAATCGACGCGCTCAATCTGCGCGTTGAACATGATGTCGTCGAGCGCCCGGACAACCTGCTCCGTGCCAAGCCCGCCGCGATATTTTCCAGCGCCGCCTGAATCCTCGCGCAGTTCATATTTTTCGACGATCAACGGAAATTTTGCCTCGACTTGCTCGGTTGGGCCATTATGCGTATCGCCATCGTTGATGGCGATCGTCGCATTGACGCCATCTTCGCCATGCTTGGCACCCCAGCCACCGCCGATCAATCCGCCAAGATATATGAAGAGATTCCCGTCGCGCGGATGGCGGCCGTTCACCATCGCGACGACGAGGTCGGCGTGATGCGCGGCGATGACGCGTGTCGGAACAGCCAAAGCCAGTGCCTTGAAGATCGTATCGACGACGGTCATCGGATATGTCATCCACCATCGCATTGGCGCTGGCCGTTGCGCGCTCACGACCCGGCCAGGTGGCAGGATGACCTCGAGGTTGCGGAATGAGCCGTCGTTGATCGGAAGGTCAAGGCCTGAAGTGAGACACTTGAACGCTACCTGCGCCGCCGAACGACCTGCCGTCTCGCCTGAATTGTAGAAGCCCTTGACCTGCTCGCTGATGCCGGTGAGATCGACCTTCATTTGATCGCCGTCGACGATGACCTTGACGCGCATCGGTACGCGTTTACCGATTTCGACACCGTCATCGTCCATGAACGATTCGGCTTCATACACGCCGTCAGGAATTCGGCTGACGGACTCTCGCGCGATTGCCTCGGATTGGTCAAAGATCGCATCGATCGCCCGCTGCACGGCATCGCGACCGTATTTTGCAATCAGCTCGATAAAACGCTTTTCGCCAGTCTTCACCACGGCGACCTGGGCACGCAGATCGCCCATGGCACGTTCCGGGAGGCGCACATTCATGCGAATGACGGAAAGAATATCCTCGTTTGGAACGCCGGCACGCCAGATTTTGACGATTGGCATCTGCAGGCCTTCGGAATAGATGTCGCGCGTCATGCCGTCGAGCGGCCCGCCGATATCCTGCCAGTGCGCCATGCAGGCGGAGAAACCGACCAACTCGTGCTCATGGAAGATCGGCACGGAAAAAGTCATGTGATTGAGGTGGCTGCCCGTGATGTAGGCATCATTCGTCAGCAGCACGTCACCCGGCACTAGACATTCGCGGCCGAAATGCTTGAGCTTCGCCTTGATGGTATCGCTCATTCCGCGGATGAACATCGGGAGCCCGAGACCGATCGAAACCGTGTTGCCGTCGCGGTCGAACAAACCGACTGTGAAATCGAGCGCCTCATAGATGATCATATTGTAGGCAGTCCGCATCAGATTGGTCTTCATCTCTTCGGTCACGGCGATGAAGCCATTGCGGATAATTTCGGTGACGATGGGATCGACCCGATTTTTTTGGTTTTTCTCGCTCACGCCGCATCCACCTCGATGTCGAGATTGCCGAAACGATCGACGGTGAGCCGGTCGCTCGGCGCCACAACCGTGGTCGATGCGTACTCCTGCACCAAAGCGGGCCCCTCGATTCGAGAGCCGATGGGCAGCCGATCGCGATCATAGTTCGGCGTATCGAGCCGTCCGCCCAGCACACCAAATTCCACCTGCGACCTACGTATCACTGCACTGTCGAGCGTAGCCGCCCCCCCCGCTTCTTCCGGCATATGATCCGGTTTCGCCAGGACGCCGGTCACGGAGAGGCGCAGGCTCACGATCTCGGCACTCTCGTCCCGCGAGGAGAAGCCGTAACGCAACTCGTGCACCGCATCGAATTGTCGCTTGATGCCGGCAGTGTCGCGGTTGGTAAAAAGCTCACCAGGGATCTCGACAGTGACTGCGTGCTCCTGGCCGACATAGCGCATGTCGGCGGCATGCTTGACGACGATTTGGAGCGATTGCGGCGCCGCGGCGTCGATTTCGGCTCTGCCGCGCTCTTCCATTTCGGAGAAAATGCGACCGAATACATCGAACGGCGCGTCGGCGAGACGCGCGAAGAGCGAGCGCACGAAATCGCGGCGGAGGTCTGTGACCAGCATTCCGTAGGCCGAGAAATGTCCCGGCGCTTTCGGAATGATCACGCGTCCAATCTTGATCTCGCGCGCCACCAGCGTCGCATGCAGCGGGCCGGCACCTCCATACGCAACCAACGCGAAATCGCGGATATCAAGACCACGCTCGGTCGTGACGCGCTTGACCACATTCGCCATTTGCGTGACAGCTATGCGCACGATGCCATCGGCCGCCGCGATTAGATCGAGCTCAAGAGGCTTTGCGACCTTGCCGCTGATGGCTTCGTGCGCGGCATCCACATTGAGCCGCATCTCACCGCCCAGGAAAAGGTCCGGCGTCAGGCGGCCGAGGATTAGGTTTGCATCCGTGATGGTCGGCTCCGTCCCACCGTTGCCGTAGCAGACGGGGCCCGGGTCTGCGCCGGCGCTTTCCGGTCCGACACGCATCGCGGAACCGGCCACGACGCGCGCGATGCTGCCGCCACCGGTACCGACCTCTTCGATGTCGATCATCGGAATCTGGATAGGCAGTCCCTCATTGTAGCCGCCGACCATGACATGGCCCGAGGTCATTTCGGCACCGTTGAGAATGACGCCGGCTTTTGCGGTTGTGCCCCCCATGTCGAAGGCGATTGCGCTCTTCAATCCGATTACATTGCATAATTGACGGGTGCCGATGACCCCGGCGGCAGGACCGGATTCGAGCATGCGAATGCACTCGCGGCTGGCCTGCTCAGCGTCGTAAAGCCCGCCGGTCGATTGCACGATGAGGAACCTGCCGGGAAACGACCTTCCGTTGAGGCAAGCGTTTGTTTCGGCCAGATAGCGCTGCACGCGCGGCCCGATATAGGCGTTGGCAGCAACCGTCGAAGTGCGCTCGAATTCCCGGTATTCCTGCGAAAGCTCATGCGAAGCGGTGACAAAGACGTTCCGTAGTCGCCGCACCAAGAAGTCGCGTGCGCGAATCTCGTGGTCCGGGTTGCGATAGGAATGCAAAAACAGGATCGCGACCGCCTCGATATTGTCGCGCTCAAGCTGTTCCGCTATGGCTTCGAGCTCGCGCTCGCTCAGCGGCGTCAGAACCCGGCCGGCCGCGTCGATGCGTTCGTCAACCTCGATGCGCAAAGCGCGCTCGATTAACGGTCGATGCTTGCGGAAGAATAGATTGTAGGCCTGGGGCCGGTTCACCCGACCGATCTCGTAGATGTCGCGGAAACCGCGCGTGGTGACGAGGGCCGTGCGCGCCCCTTTG
>JAGWNF010000049.1 GCA_028871455.1 Alphaproteobacteria bacterium | reverse complement strand
CCTTCCGCGACTTCATGGCCGCCGCCCTCAAGGGCAAACCCGCCATCCCCTTCCGTATCCCATCCGGAATCGAACTCGTCCGCATCAATGGCCGTACTGGCCGGCTGGCCCAGGCGGGTGATCGCAATGTGATCTGGGGCGCCTTCAAGCCCGGCACGGAACCGACCGGCGAGCCGGGCCAAGTGATCAGCGGTAACGGAATCACGCTTGGCGTCGGTGATTTGACGCCGAGCGGCGGTAACACCGACGGCACCAGTCCGCAAGTCGCTCCCCGAAGCGGCACCGGCGGCCTATACTAACGTCCGAATCTCATTCAGGCTCGAGGATGATTGATGCGCGCTGAGATTGAAGCGATTGCCGAGGAGATTCACCGTTCTCTGGCATTGCTGCGGAGGCATCTTTGACTGGGACAAGTCAAACGCGCGCTTGGCCGAGCTGAACGCGGCCGTCGAAGCCCCCGATTTTTGGAACAATTCCGAGCGCGCGCAACAGCTGATGCGCGAGCGCACGCGGCTTGAGCGTGGCATCAGCGGCTACCGTCGCATCGAGCACGAGCTATCCGATACCCGCGCGCTGGCCGAGATGGCGGAGGCCGAGGACGATCAGGCAATGCTCGACGACGCGCAGAGGGCACTCACCAAGCTACGCGACGAGGTCAAAGAGCGCGAGCTCGAGAGCTTGCTGTCGGGCGAAGCCGATGCCAATGATGCCTATCTCGAAGTCCATGCGGGCGCGGGTGGAACCGAGGCCCAGGATTGGGCCGAGATGCTGCTGCGCATGTACATCCGTTGGGCGGAGCAACACGGCTACAAGGTCGAATGGATCGAGGAGAGTGCGGGCGAGGGGGCCGGCGTGAAATCAGCGACTATCCGCGTCGGCGGCGATAGCGCTTATGGCTGGCTGAAGACCGAAAGCGGCGTGCATCGCTTGGTGCGCATCTCGCCGTTCGATGCGAATGCGCGCCGGCAAACCAGCTTCGCGTCGGTCTGGGTCTATCCCGTGGTCGACGACAAGATCAACGTCGAGGTTCAGGACAAGTATCTGCGTGTCGATACCTATCGCTCGTCGGGCGCCGGCGGCCAGCACGTTAACAAGACCGACAGCGCTGTGCGCATGACCTATGCGCTGCCTGGCCAGGAACCAGTGGTGGTCGCATGCCAGAGTGAGCGCTCACAGCATCAGAATCGCGCCAAGGCGACGGCAATGCTCAAGGCCCGGCTCTACGAGAACGAACTGCGGAAGCGCGAGGCCCAGGAGGCGGCGATGAATGCGGCCAAGACGGACATCGGCTGGGGCCACCAAATCCGGTCTTATGTTCTCCAGCCATATCAGATGGTGAAGGATCTGCGGACTGGGGTCGAAACCGGCAATACCGGCGCGGTGCTCGATGGTGATCTCGACCGGTTTCTCAAGGCATCCCTGGCTGCCCGTATCAAAGGCGCCGACGCGGCGAGCGCTTCCTGACAAGCGGCTACTTGGTTGGCGAAGACTAACCGATTGATTCGGCTTGCCAATCGAGTTGCAAACGACCCGGCGTCTCAAAAGTGAGACATATTAACCACGAATGAGTCATGGAATCCAACGAGTTAACCACGACTCCTACTACCCTGTTTAATGATGGTGTGCTAAATTGTCTCTTAACAGGGTAATTTATCTTAAAAGTTTTCTGTACCGGCAGCTTTTATGGACATCGCGCTCAGCCTCACGCCACGTGCACTAGCGTTATCGAACCCGACGCGACTGCGGTCGCGTTGGGCTCAGATCATCGGGAAGCTGAACCCCAGAAGCGCGATTCCGGCGACGACCAAGTCGCCGCCCCAGCGCTCGAGCCGCGCTTGGTGCACCGGGAACTTTGCCGCGGTGAGCGCGGCAACGGCGCCGAGCACGACGCCAATCAGTCCGGGGATCACGAGCACCATCGCCTCCGTCCGAGAAATCGACTGCTCTGTTATGCAATGGGTCGGTAAAGATTCCGTTTCGCCGCTGTTTGGCACACTTGTCGTGCGCTTCCGCTCCGGTCCTTGAGGCGAGGACCACGGGGGAGCGATGCGGGCTATTCGATTCAATTTGACGCGAATTGCGCAGACAGCAGCCGTGCTGACGCTGACGCCGGGCATCGCGCAGGCGCACGTCAAATGGTTCGCGCATTATTCCGTGCCGCAGCAGCCAATGCCGCTGCATCAGGTCTTCACCGCAACGACGTTCTGGCAATATAACGCGACCGCGGCGCTACTGCTCTGGCTGCTGACCGTGCTCGAACGGCAACAACTCGGCGCGGTGGTGATGCGCTCGCTCGATCGGCTAAGCGCCGGTTTCGAGCCGCGCATTGAAGCGCTCTATCGCGGCGGCACGGCGGTATTCTTCACCGCGCTATGGGTCCTCGGCGACATTATCCTGACACCCGAGCTCAAGACGGATTCGCCAATCATTCCCTGGCTTCAGGCGGCGATCGCGCTCAGCATGTTCTGGCGGCGGACGATGCCGTTCGGGGCACTTGGCATTGCTTTTCTCTATGCCTATGGCGTCTACGCCTACGGCATCTTCCACATGCTCGATTATCCGATCTTCCTCGGCCTTGCCGCCTATCTCGCGCTGACCGGACTCGAACTCGATTGCTTTGGCGTACGGCCGCTCGACATTGCGCGGTGGATGGCGGCACTGACCCTGATGTGGGCGGCGATGGAGAAGTGGGCGTATCCCGAATGGACTTACCCGGTCCTCACCTCGCATCCCGAGATCGCGATGGATCTCAACCCACATTTCTACATGATTAGCGCTGGCGTGCTCGAATTCGCGCTGGCGTTCTCGCTGCTATGGACACCGCTAGTGCGACGACTGGCGGCGCTCGTCCTTTCCATCATGTTCGTCAGCGCAGTTCTCGACTTCGGCAAGATCGATGCCATCGGTCATTCGATGATCATTGTCATCCTGATCGGCGTTCTGGTCGATGAGGAGCCGTCGACACGCCACCGGTCGTGGCTGGCGCCGGTCGCCTATGGTGGTGCCTTGACGATTTACCTTGCGGCATATTGGGGATTCCATGCCGCCTTGTACGGAACAATGATCTGGTGATTTTGTTGCCCGAAACTTTGGAATAGTTTCGGGGTCGTGATCCGTTATTTATTATCACGGCGAGGTTATTCGGGATTCCGCATGCGCGACTGGCTACGGCGCGACGTTAGGGCGAAAGGCCCGACGGCTGCGCTGGCGGTCAGCGGAATCGGCCGATCCCGCGGCTTGCGTGACATTGCTTTCGGCATCCGGCTCCGCTGGCGCGCATTATTGCGCGGTTTGGATCGTCGTCATTTGCGGAGCAACGAGATCGCGCTGACGGCGCTGGGCATTGTTGTGGGCGGGGCGATCGGGATTGGGGTTGTGATCGTTCACCAGCTATCGCTGTGGCTGCACGAGC
>JAGWNF010000048.1 GCA_028871455.1 Alphaproteobacteria bacterium | reverse complement strand
ACGTGGCCGCGCGTCATTAGCACATAGGGGCTGCCGATGAAGGTCGCCGCGACCAGGCAATTGGTGGTGAAATCGCCCTGCCAGATCGTGTTGGTGCCGAGCACCGAACGCTCGAACACCATCTCGCAGACGACGAAGACGCCGACGCCGATCAGGCCTGCGGCAACGATGCCGCAGGCCTGCGAGATAGTCTTGACCGCCTTGATGAATGCATCCATGCGCAACCGGACCCTATGCGTTCCGCTGCCATCCGCGGCAGTCATCTACTTAACCGCCAGGGCCTCGTCGATTAGCTTCCGGCCGTCGGGCACATCCTTGGCGAATTCCGCGTAAGCGCTCTTCTTCGCCACCGCGATCCAGGCGTCGTATTCGGCATCGGTGAGGGTCACGACCTTCACCTTTTTTTCCTCGAAGAGTTTGATCGTCTTCTCGTTCACCGCATCGGCCTTGCTCTCGTAAAAGGCCTGTGCGTCCTTGCCGGCCTTGAGGATGACCGCCTGCTGCTGCTTGTTGAGGTTGTCGAAGCTCTTCTTCGACATCAGCACCGGCTGGTACATGAACCAGAGCGCATTGTTTCCAGGCGCGGTAAGGCACCTGACCACTTCGAAGAGGCGCATGGAACCGAAGGTCGCGAGACTGGTGTCCGTGCCATCGACCACGCCGGTCTGGAAGGCGTTGTAGATCTCGTTCGAGGGTGGCGTCACGATATTGGCGCCCGCCGCCCGCCACATGGCCGCGAAGGTCGGTCCCGCGGAGCGGAATTTGAGGCCCTTCATGTCGGCGGGCATCCTGATGCAGGACTTGTTGGACGCCATGGCGCCCGGGAACCAGGCGTCCGACAGCACGATCACGCCGTGCCGCTCGATCGCTGCGTGGATATCCTTCATGAACGGCGAGTGGTTGATCCGTTTGGCGCGGTCCTGGCTGCGGATCAGGCCGGGCATCAGTGTGGCGCTGAACGCCGGCACTTCGCCGCTGGCGTAGTCGAGCGAGTAAAGGGAAATATCGAGCTGGCCGCCGACCAGCGCGTCCCATTGCGGCCCCGGCTTGAACAGTGAGGCGCCGGGATAGACCTGGATGGTGAGCCCGACATTGGCGTCGTGTGCTTCCTTGGCGATGAGATGCACCATTTCGTCGCGCACGTCGCCGGTGCCGCCGGGAAACTGGTGCGAGGCGCGCAAGACGGTTTGCGCGGAAGCATGCGCGCACAGTGCCGCCGCGGCGAGTGCGGCAAAGATGGCGCTTAGAAGACGGATTCGCGAATTTGCCACAATGTCCTCCCCGAAGTCTGTTTGATTGCGTGCCCGTTTTTTCCGGCTATTCGGCTGCTTTCGTGACCGGCGCACCATTGCCGGCGAAATAGGCGATTGCCGTTTCGACGCCACCCGGCCGGTAGGGAATCCCCACGATTGCGAGCCCGGTCTCGATGCTCGACAGCGTCCCGGTGATCATCGGGTCGTTGAAATCCCCGAGATGACCGATGCGGAAGACCTTGTCGGCGAGGGGGCCGAGGCCGTTGCCGAGCGAAACATTGCAGCGCTCCAGAATCTCGGCGCGCAGCCGGTCGGCGGAATGTCCCGCCGGCAGGACGACGGCAGTGAGCGAGGATGAATACTCGGCCATGTTGCGGCACTGGATGTCGAAGCCCCAATGACGCACTGCGCGCCGCGTGGCCTCCGCCGCGCGCTTGTGCCGCGCGAACACGTTATCGAGTCCCTCTGCATGGAGCAGTTCGATTGCAACGCGCAGTCCTTGAAGCAGATTAGTCGCCGGCGTGTAAGGAAAATAGCCTGTCTCATTGGCCACCAGCATGTTCTCCCAGTCCCAGAACGAGCGGGGCAGGCGGGCACCCGCCGCCGCCTCGCGGGCCTTAGCCGAGATCGCATTGAAGCCGAGGCCGGGTGGCAGCATCAGGCCCTTTTGTGAGCCGCCGACAGTGACGTCCACGCCCCATTCGTCGTGCCGGTAGTCAATCGAACCCAGCGACGAGATCGTATCAACCAGCAACAGCGCCGGATGCCCGGCATGGTCGATGGCGCAGCGTATAGCAGCGATGTCCGATGTCACGCCGGTCGAGGTCTCGTTATGGACTACGGCGACCGCCTTGATGCGGTGCGCCTTATCGTCGGCCAGCTGCGCTTCGATTGCCGCGGCGTCAACGCCCGATCGCCAATCGCCGGGAATGAAATCAACTTCGAGTTGGAACCGAGCCGCTATCTTCCGCCACAGCGTCGCGAACCAGCCGGTCTCCGCCATCAGCACCCTGTCGCCAGGCGACAGCGTGTTGACCAGTGCCGCTTCCCATGCGCCGGTGCCCGAGGACGGATAGATGACAACTGGCTGCGTAGTCTTGAAGATGGTGCGAATGCCGGACAGGACCTCGCGGCCGAGACGCCCGAACTCCGGCCCGCGATGGTCGATGGTCGGCTTGGCAATCGCCGCCAGCACGGCCAGCGGCGTGTTCGTCGGACCGGGTATCTGGAGGAAATGGCGGCCAGTCTCGTGTGGCATCGGTGCGCGCCTAACCGGAGGTCATTTGCTGGCGCTGTGTGTTGGCCGTCGCTGCGGCTACTGGCTCGAACAAAGCAACGTCCGGATCATAGCGGAGCGTGCGCCGCGCGTAGTAATAGAACGTCGCACCGATTGCGCGCTCTTTCAGCCGGTAATCGTGGGCCTCTTTTGCAAGCGTTGGATCGACCGCCTTGATCGTGCCGGCGCTCATCGCCATCAACTGCAGCTTGGCCGCGCGCTCTATGAAGATCGAGAGCACGGCGGCTTCCTCGATCGTCACGCAGGCGGCAAGCTGGCCGTGATGTGCCAGCAGGATGGCGCGCTTATCGCCGATCGCCTCGGAGATTAGCCGGCCTTCCTCGTCGCCGATCGGCGTGCCCGGCCATTCCGGCAGCCACGCGCAATCGTCGTGGAATAGGCTGGTGTCCATGTGCGCTGCAGCGAGCGGCACGCCGACCATCGACAGCGCCGAGACGTGAGGCGGATGGGTGTGCATGATCGACCGCACCTGCGGCTTGGCACGATAGATCCACAGGTGAAAGCGGTTTGACGGGTTGGGCATGCCGTCGCCCTCGAGCACGTTGAGATCGTCGTCGACCAGCAGCAGATTGTCGGGTGATGCCTCTTCGAGACCGAGGCCGAAGCGCAGCATGTAATAGGTTCCGGGCCGCTCGGCACGCGCCGACAATTGGCCGGCAAGGCCGGAATCGTGGCCTTCGATGCCGAGAATTCGGCCGGCGAGCGCCAGCTTCTGCCGTACCGACCATTGCGGTACGACGAAGTGTTTTTCCATCCGTTCGGCGGTCTGCTTGTGATATTCGCTTTTGTTCCGAACGATCTTCATGGTGCGCCCTCCGATAAACCAGTAATGTAACGACATATCCAGTAAGACACAAGGTGTCATACTTGGTTGTTTGCCGCCGTTCGCCCGATGGCCTTGGGAAGGAGCCGCCATGCCGCCCGTCGTTGCCATCCGCCATGTCCCGTTTGAGGATCTCGACGGCTTCACGTCCGTATTGGTGGGTCGCGGTCACGACATCTCCTATCGTGAAGCGGCGATCGACGATCTGACGGCGTCCGACCTGGTTTCAGCCGCACTGGTCGTCGTTCTCGGCGGT
>JAGWNF010000014.1 GCA_028871455.1 Alphaproteobacteria bacterium | reverse complement strand
TAGAGACTACAACGAGGAGCGACCACACAGCGCAATCGGCAACAAAACTCCGATTGAGCTGATCAATCGGTCAGCGGCACACGGCCCGCCATGACCGACATGCCTGGAAAAAGGCCAGTAGCGTGGTCCAAAGTTGGGGAGCAGTTCAAAACCTGAACAGACTCTACTCATGAGCGAGGGCAAAGCGGGGAGCAGGTCAAGGGTGCCGGGCTCGAATTTCAATCCGTAGTGGTATTTCGGCCGCAATGGACCGCCGAAATTGAATCACAATTATCGCAGGTAACCCATCGGGCAATCGGCCGTCCATCGTCTAAGAGCGCAATTACCGAGGCTATCGGATCATTGATTGGTGCGGGCTGGTCCTCGTCCGGCTCGCGAAAGCGCGACTATGATTTAATAAGAGCCCGGGTCCATAAATTGTTTCCGGGGCAATTCGCAGGAAATAAGAATCTCTCGGATAAAACGATCGCAAAATATCTCGGACCTGTAATCGCCCGCCTTCGTCCGGCGAAGACGCCCTCCCCTAAACCCTAAACGTTTGTGCCTTTATAGGTTTCGACTCACCGCTCTGAGCGAGCGACCCTCGCCTTGAGCCTGATTGTGCCCGCGTCAGACGCGCTACCACGCGCGCGGCCACCGGGCACGGCTCAGAGGTTCGTGAATGGTGGATGACGGGGCCAATTCGGTCGTAGACCGGGAACCACCGGCAGCGCTCAACGGCGATAGCGGGGCGATCGAAGCCCCGCTCGACCCTCGTATCCTGGCGCTGGCCGGCGTAATCGGACGCCTCATTGCCCGCGAGCGATTCAGGGCACTGTTGGGCGCAGAAATCCAATCCCCTCCTAAGCCCAATCGATAATGCAGGCCTGGTTGCATCTCGGGCCACAAGTGACTATTATGACCATAGTGAGTCGTTGGAGGCTAGCGATGAGCGCCAGCACATGGACGGTTGCCGAAGCCAAGGCGAAGTTCAGCGAGGTCCTGGATCAAGCCCGGTCGCAGGGACCGCAGGTCATCACCAAGCATGGCCGCGATGCCGCCGTGGTCGTGGCGGCCGAGGAATGGGAACGCAAGACCAAGCGCGTTGGCAACCTGGCTGAATTCTTCGCCGGTTCTCCGCTGCGCAGCTCCGGACTGAAGGTCAAGCGCGTTAAAGGCCGGCTGCGCCGAGTCGACCTGTGAGTTTCCTGCTCGATACCAACGTGATCTCCGAGTGGGTAAAACCACAACCCAATCGCGGCCTCATCGCCTGGATGGAGGGCGTGGACGAAGATCGGGTGTTCGTCAGTGCTGTCACTCTGGCGGAGCTTCGCTACGGCGTGGACCGGCTACCTGCGGGCGCCAAGCGAAAGCAACTCGACCTATGGCTAAGGGAGGAGCTACCACTGCGCTTCGAAACCAGGGTCCTGCCGATTAACGGGACGGTTGCCGATGTATGCGGCCGGATATTCGCGCGTTGTGAGGCCGCCGGCAGACCGATCGAAGCGATGGACGCCTTTATCGCCGCGACCGCCGAGGTTCACAATCTGACGCTTGTGACGCGCAACGTCTCAGACTTCAAAATCTCGCTCAAATCCGTTCTCGACCCTTGGACCTGATGTAAGCTGGTCTGCCTAAGGAGGCTAATCCCATGATCCGCGTTGCGCTCTATGCCCGCTATTCATCGGACAATCAGCGGGACGCCTCGATCGAAGATCAGCTCCGGCTTTGCCGCGAATACGCCGACCGGCAGGGATGGCACGTGGTCGAGGGCTATTATGATCGCGCCGTTTCCGGTGCCAGCCTCATTCGGCCGGGTATCCAGGCCCTCTTGGCCGACGCTTCGCGCGGCATGTTCGACGTCGTCCTGGCCGAGGCCCTAGATCGGATCAGCCGCGACCAAGAAGACGTGGCTGGCGTCTACAAGCGATTGAGTTTCGCCGGCATCAAGATCGTCACGTTGTCCGAGGGCGAGATCACTCATCTTCACGTCGGACTCAAGGGCACCATGAACGCCCTTTTCCTTAAGGATTTGGCCGACAAGACCCGGCGCGGGATTCGCGGACGAGTCGAACAGGGCAAATCCGGTGGCGGCCTTTGCTATGGCTACCGGCCGGCCACGAAACTGGATGTTAAGGGCGAGCCGATCCGGGGCGAGCGTACAATCGACGAATCCGAAGCCGAAGTCGTCCGCCGTATCTTCCGCGAATTCGCTTCGGGCAAATCGCCCCGCGCCATTGCCCGTGACCTGAATGCTGAGCGCATCGCCGGCCCGCATGGCGGAACTTGGATGGACACGACCATTCGCGGTCATGCCTCGCGCGGCACCGGCATCCTCAATAACGAGCTTTATGTCGGTAAGCTGGTCTGGAACCGCCTGCGCTACGTCAAAAATCCCGATACGGGCAAGCGCATTTCCCGCATCAACCCGAAATCCGAGTGGATCATTCAGGACGTGCCGGAATTACGTGTTATCGAGGATTCGCTATGGGAGGCCGCGAAGCGTCGTCAAGCCGCGCTTGCCATCGAGTTCCGGGAAAGCATCGAGGCGGTGCGAAAGACCTTTGCGAACCGCCTTAATGGCTTCCATCGCAAGCGCTTCCTGTTTTCCGGCCTCGTCAGTTGCGGCATGTGCGGTGGAAATTACGTCGTCATTCAAAACAACCGCTATGGCTGCGCCAATCATTTCCGGCGCGGCGCCTGCAAAAACGGCCATATGATTCGCCGCGATCAAATCGAACAGCGCATTTTCGATGGCCTCAAAAAAATCCTGGTCACACCAGCAGCGGCCGAAAAGGCCGTACGCGAATTCCAGGAAGAAACCAACCGGCTCAATCGCGAGCGGCGGGCCGCGTTCGAATCCGACCGACGCACCTTCGACCGCGTCGAGCGGCAAATCGAGAAGATCGTCGATACGGTCGCGAACGAAGGCTCCTACCCCGGTCTGCTCGATCGGCTTGGCAAGTTGGAGCGCGAAAAGGTCGAATTGAAGGTCCGCATGGCGAATGTCCCGCCGAACCTTCCCGATATCCATCCGAACATGGCCGAAATCTACCGTGCCAAGATCGAGCACCTGTCCAAGGCTCTGGAAGAGCCGCAGGCCGCACTTGAAGCGGCGGAGATCATACGTTCCCTTGTCAGCAAGGTAAGCCTTCTGCCAGGCGCCAAGCGTGGCGCTGTGCGTGCCACGTTGCACGGCGATCTCGCCGGCATCCTGACTCTCGTGGCCCAAAAGAACAAAAACCTAACTCCCGACGCGGGAGTTAGGTTTTCGGTGGTTGCGGGGGAGCGCAACCATCTTGAATTGCTGTTTCGGGCGGCGGCGTGAAGCATCAGCCGCGGAGATTGCTATCCAAACGAGAAATGGGCAACCGCCGTTAGTTGCGCTCAAATACGCGCAGCTGAGCGGGGCCACTCAATGCCACCAATCGGGGACGCCCTCGATCATTCCGCGTAACTGGCGCGTCTCTATAACCATCCGCTTATCCGCGTAGTAAACTCGGCGAATCGGATCTTTGGTAACGATGCTCCCGAGGTAGCCTCCGGCGGGCGTATGCCAGCGTAGACGTTTCTTTTCCAGCAATCCGAAGCCATGCTCGGCGACGATCAGATCGCCGCCGTCGAAGGTATCAATCAGTGCGTGCAACGCGTCGCCACATAGGACATAGAGACGCGTGCCGGTCAGGACATAAAGAAAGGCACCGGTGTCTATGATTCGCCGTGGCACGGCGCCCATGTCGTACGCCCGAACAGCTATGCCATTTTCATCGACAAGCAAAATCCGTCCGGAATACCCCGCCAGATAAACGGAATCCGATTTTCCGGCGAAGGCGGCGGCATAAATCCAATCGGACGCGAAGATTTCCGGCACTTGCATGCTGGCCGTAATGGAGAAATTAAGGCCCCCAACGCTAACGTGGCTCCGGCTTAGTTCGTGGACGAAGGAGACGCCGGCATGACGCGGCAGCGCAGCGGCATCGATTCCGCTAAGCACTTCCGCCGCGGCGTTCAGGTCTTTCATTTTCTGCGATGCTTTGGGGTCGCCAGGATTGAGGTCGGGATGCCATTGCTTGGCGAGATCGCGATAACGCTGTTTCAAATTTTCTGCTGTCAGCGGCAGCACCAGGCCCATAAGACGAAGCGCGCGCTCGATCTCCGCGCCGGTACCGTATCCTGCGCTGGGTTCGGCTAAACGCTTCCATCCGTCTTTGACGGGCAATTTGACGCCCCACAGGCCATTGCCGCCGGCACCGACGCAGAAGGCCTCGTCAACGGCGGTGAATAAGTAACGTCGCGCATCGCTCGATAAAGCGACGCAACGCAAATGATTCTTGAGTTCGTCGTCGTCAATGCCAAATCGCTTACGGATGGCCACTATTTCGGGCGCATCGGTTAAGGCGGTTTCGATCGTAGGTTTGAGGCTAGTGTCATAGGCGTGCAGCACGCAGTCGCGCGACAGGGCGACCATGCCGCGACCGAGCGGGTGAACGCCGATGCGGTAAATGCCGTGGGCAAGCGCCGTCTTGGCGATCACATGGCCGCTGCGGTCGTAACATAAGGCTGCTGCGGCGATGCGGTTGATCTGCTTCGACTTGCCCAAATCATCGACCAACAAAAGCCCCTCGCCGCAGAAATACATTTGACGGAAGGCGGGATCGGGTCGATCGGCGGGAGGGATTTTTTCGACCGAGATTAATTGCCAGGCGGCATCGCGTATCTCGAAGGCGGCTACTGCTTCGCCTATTTTCGCGCGCTCGCGCCCGGCTTGCTCTTCCTCCCAGCGCAAGGGCGCGCGCGGCAAGGGCACATAAGCGAGAGTTAAAATGTCAATTTCGTGGGGCTGCAGCGGACTGCGATCGGTGCGGTGTGAAACGACCGTTCGTTTCGGCAATGGCTTTGGAAAATCCTGTGCGCCCGGCGGCACGAGCTTAAAGGTGCGGCCGGCTTTGATGCGCGCCAACTTCCCCGCCCCTTCGAGATAAGGCGTCAGGACAGCGACTCTGTGGCCGTCAGGTTCACCGATCCGCGTTTTGAGGTCGGTCTGCAAACATCCGGGCGACGCCGTGACGGCAGCCAGAATCGAGTCGAATAGTTTGCGGTCTTTCTCGTGTTGATCCATCTGTGCCGCCCACGGCTCGAGTTGCGGCGTGGCGTCGATGAGGCGGCGCATCTCGGCAAGGCCGGTATCGTCGCCGGCGAGAGCCAGGACTGTGCCGCCCTGTTCGAGCGCCGGTATCGTCTTAATGTCGAAGGAGCCAAAATCGCGGCATGTCGCTTTCACCCAATCTGGTATTTGGCACAGGTTGTCCCGCACCAGGCGAGCGGCCTCGGTGAAGTCCCGGCGCGCGGTCGCCTTTTGGAGCTTGGACATGGTGCCGTAGTAATCGGCGCTTGCTTGGCCACGGCCCGAGCTAGGAGCGCGCAGCGGCTGGATCTGTCTGCTGTCTGGCTGGATTTCAGACGTGGGCTTTCCCGCGCCGAATATCCGCTTAAAGAAATCCATGCGGCACGCCTCAAACAATGAGCCGCGTTCCAGCTAGACGACTTTGGCCTTAGGCGGCTTTTGCAAAGCTACGCGTCGTTCCTCGAGTTCCTTGCGTCGTTTCACTAACGTCTCGTGATACTGACTTATCGCGGTCAGCTCGGCTTGAACGTCGCTTGGTTTCGGAAGAGGCAGCGCGCGGGCCATTGCCATATCATGGCATCGCTCGGAAACGCGCTTCATCGCCCAATATACGGTTTTATGATCTTCGTCCTCGACAGAGACCAATTTGAGGCTTTGTGTACGAACGTCCGTGTTAAATCGCTCAACGACTTTACCGAGCAAGACTTCTTCGATGAGCCGCTCCCAAGTTTCACGAAGGTCGCCATAGAAATCTTTAACGGCCGACCGATAAGCTTCGGTGTTGTAATCTGAATGCTTTTCGAGCGCCTTCAATCTCTCGCGAAGGCGTTCGATCCGCTTAGTGACCTTTTGGGCAATCCACGGCTCGTCCGATTCGGATACAAGCCCGAAACCTTCGGCCTCAGATTTGGTGATTATGCGTGTTGCGACACGAATTTGAGTCGGCGCTGCCTTGGCCGCAGCCTCGATGACTTCATTAAAGAAGAGGAGATTGTGCGTAAAGATAACGACTTGCCTGCCTTTCGCCGCTTCGGCGACCAGGCGCTCTGCAACGCGTCGAATTCTAATGTGATCCAGCGATGAAACGGGATCATCGATGACCAGCCCTTGTTTTGATTCATCGGCGCCGACCTCAGCCAAAAAGCAAGCGATTGCCAGGGCGCGCCGCTCGCCTTCGCTGAGCACCTCATCATTAGCGACAGCAACGGGCGCTTCAAGCCCAACCGCGAAATAGCTTTCTCCGCCCTCGCTCCGATCGGAAACAACAAACGGAATGTGCGTGAGGTCGAGAACTTCGATCTCGGCCTTGACGCGATTTTCCAAACCCGCCGTGACAAGCCTCCTGCGCAACGCGGTTATTTGCTGCGACACCTGCTGTGTATTGACGAGTGACAAGCAGGTTTGGAGCTTGGCGAGCATTTGCAGATCGCCGAGCCGGGCAAGGACTGTCTCAAGGTCCTGTGATAATTTCTTGCGATCCTTCAGCTCGCTAAGCCGTGCGTTATCGGTGAGACGCTTGGCGCCTTCCGCTTCCGCCGCTTTGTCATAAGCGGCCGCATTCGCCTCAAGTGACGAAACTTCGGCCTCGATCTCCGAAACGAGAGATGGCGGCAAAGCGGCGACCGGTTCAAATAAGCCGTTTCTTGCCGCCTTTAGCAGGTCGTCGCGCCGCCGCGTGATCTTCGCGAAATAATCGATCATCTTTGTTGCCACCGCTTCAGTGTGGTCGCTAATTTTCCGGTAGTCGGCCAAGGCACGCTCAACGTCTTTGCTCGCCGGAATTTCGAGGGCTGCAGTCAGGGCGACGGCTGCGGCAAGGGCTGCCTTTGCGGCCTCGGCGGCTTTTGATGCCTCGTTGTTGATGAAGGCCGCAAAAGTCCGCAGCCGTTGGCTAGCCTCCGGCGAAAGCGGTTGCTGGCAAAGCGCGCAAAGATCGTTAGGATTTGCAGGCAAGCCGGACGCGTCCGGCTTAATCGAAAGTATGTATTTGACCGCGTAGTCATACATAAGGCGCCAGGGCGGCAAACCGACGCCAGACAGCGGCTCATTTTTGAAGAGTTCCGTAGCTGCAACGGCGGCTGCCGTGGCTGTGGCGGTGACTTGATCAAATCGCACTTGCAGTTGAGCCGCAGCGTCTTTGGACAGTCCAGAGTCGATTGCCGCAAGCTCTTGCGCATAGGCCTTCAGAAGGGAACCGGTCCGCCGGTAACGGTCGGCGAGGGCCTTCGGATCTTGCGCGAGCAATTTTTCTAAAGCGTCCAGCTCTTGCTGATCTTTCGGGCTCCATGCGGCGGCCGCGCGAATTTCAGCCTCGGACGGCAGGTCTTTTTTGGGAACTAGCCGTAGGAACAGCTTTGAGACGAGGCCGTCGGGTGAGTAGCCGGCGGGCAAAGGAACTCTCACCCTAGCGTTGAGTGCCTTTATTTCCGCGTGGAATGCTCCATCCATTTCCCGTCGATGCGTGGCATGGCATTCCAGCAGCGCAACCTCGGCGGGAAGGAACCCGATTTTGTTTTCTCCATTGACGTAGAGCCGCGCGTTTTCCGCGTCGAAGACGCTGATATTTGCAATGGCGGCTGGTGGAGACTCGCCGTCTGTCCACTCTTCGATGGCCGGTTCTGCGGCGCCTTGTTCCATATAGCGGACGGTCACTTTGACTGGGGGCTTCTCACCATCCTTGAAGACGTCGCCGAGAAGCTCTTCCGACGATAAGCTGCGGCAGAGCTTCTTCGTAATCCGGCAGTAGCCGCTCTTGCCTGTGCCATTATCGCCATAGATCAGCGTGATCCCGTCGAGCGCGAATCTCAGCGTCTGATTCGCAGCGAGCCGGGCAAGATTCTCGACAGAGCCAAGCGAGCAGAGAAGTGTTCGCGGGCCCGGTTCGGCGGCACCCTTAAGGTGTTCCGACCTAAAAGGAAAGCAGTCGAGATTTTCGTCGGATGGAATGCCGGCGGCTTGTCTGACGCGCTTTGTGACGGCCGCTTTGTCTTCCGCGCTGAGTTCGTAATTCGGTTTGAGGGCATGGCGGCGCAGGGCATCGCGTGCCCAAGGCGGCTGCTTTTCTGCCCATGCGATTAGGTCTTCATGCGCCACGATCGCCCCCTCACGTGACCGGAAAGCTATTGCGATTGCGTTTGTGTCAATTCCTCGTCGGTTTCTGAGCCGATTACGATGCCGTCCACGAGCATGTCAGGCGTCGGCCGCTTGGTTTTGACGCCAAGAGAGCGGATGCGCTCGCCCAGGGTTAGCGCATTGCCTTTGCCCGTCGAGAGCCGCTTGACGGCCTCGTTATGGGCCATCAACGCCGCGTTGATCTTCTCAGCGACGCCATTTAGATCGGAAAGGCTCATGCTCACTTTATCGCAGAGGTCACCCGCTAGCCGGGCAATCGCTTGCGCATTTTGCCCTTGGAGCTCATAGCGCCAGATCGATGCGACGGTTCGCATCGTCATCAGCAAAGTGGACGGGCCTACCAGGACGACACGGCGGTCCCACCCATAGATGAAGATTTCTGGCTCCGCCGTCAGGGCCGCGGCGAGCGCACCTTCGATTGGAACGAACATTAATACGCAGTCGTGTGGATGAAGCTTGTTGTTATCCTGGTAACGTTTCTCCGCCAGCTCGTCGATGTGGGTTTTCACGTCGCGGACGAACTGAGCGCTGCACGCGGCGCGCTCGCCTTCTTCCTTCGCCGCGATTAGCCGCTCGTAATTGGTCAACGGCGTTTTCGAGTCCACGATCATCGTCCGGTCTTCCGGCAGCATGATGACGATATCGGGTTTCTGCGTTCCGCCCTCTTCGCTTTTAAGGCCGAGGCCTCGGCCCTGCGGGATATATTCGCGCCCAGCGGTGAGACCGGCGGCTTCGAGAATGCGCTCAAGGGCGAGTTCGCCCCAGCGGCCGAGCAACTGGGAATCGCCGCGCAGGGCTCTTGCCAAGCCGTCTGCCTGCTGGCCGATCGCGTTGCTGGTTTCGACAACCAACCTGATCTGCTCTTTTAGCGATAGAACTTCGCGCGTTTCGGATTCATAGGTGGTTTCCACCTTCTTTTGAAAATCCTGAATCCGCTCGCGCAGCGGATTCAGGATTGCGTTGAGCGCCTTTTGCGAGCTTTCCGATAGTTCGCTGGCGTTCGCCTTGAGAATTCGATTGGCGATGTTCTCGAATTCGGTTGTGAGCAGCTTTTGCTGATCGGCAAGCTGCACCGATTGGGCCTCGACTTTTTCGACGAGCGCAGTCTCGCGTTCTTTCAGGCGCGCAACTTCGGCGGTTGCTGTCTTCGCCTCGGCGGCGGCAGAGTCGCGTTCGGCCTGCGTCGCGCGCAATAGCGCGGCTTGAGCATCAAGTTGCTGGGCCAAACCCGCCGCGCGTTCGGTCAATTGGGCGACCTCCGCGATTGCGGCGGTTAATCGCTCCTGCGCGTTTTGCTGCTCGCGCTCGAGGGTCTGCGCCCGTTGCTCCATAGTTTTGTAGTCGGCGCCTGCGCGGTCGGCTTCGCTGCGCGCCAAGGTGAGCGCTGCTTGCTGGTCCGTTCCGGCAGTAGGCCAGACATAGCGACCGATCAAAAAGCCGAGACACGCTCCTAGGAATGCAGCGAGCGCTCCGACGCCAATGATGAGTGCAGTCATGATTCAGTGCCGATTTGGTCGGCGCCCCTTCGCTAGTGACGGGGGATTCATCACGATGGCAGCGATGTTCCCCTTCTGTTCATATTAGCCGGAAAGCGCCGCTCGTAAAAGTGATATGGGCAACGCACGACCTAGCCATGCTAGTGGATACTTGTATGCACTCAAAAAAGGTGGCCTTCATCCGCGGAGGCTAAGCGCTCTCAACCCCTTGGGATAGAACAGGCGCCATTCTTCACAATAGTCGCGCTGGTCCATGGCGTAAGCGAGATAGAAGTTGAGATCCAGGCCTAGCTTGCGCAAAGGGGCGTAATCCCTTTGCGGATATCCGGCGCGCTGCATCAAGAAGCCGATCGATTGATGATAGGGATAGACGTAATCAAGTTTCGCCAAGATTGCGAGGAGCCGTTGGACCGAGACGCGGTCTTTAGCGGCGCGATAAGCTCGGAGCACTTGAGATGCGCCACCCGCGTAGGCGGGGCGCACGGCTATATCGATGAGCGTGCGCTCCAAATTAGTGACGGGAATCTTTTCTGACGCCGGGCCGCTGATTTCTTCGACACCCAAGCGATTCGTGTTCTTTCCGGAGATCATAACGACAGACATGCCGCGGTATTTGTAAATCAGCTTGGACTGGCGCTGGTTTCCGGAGAATGCACGATCGATAGCGTCTTGTGTCGGAGGCGCGGGATCGAACCATTTGGGACTCTGTTCGGCATTCAGGTAAATGGTTTTGTCGCCAAGCTTGGCTAGGCCATGCGCGATGACGGCGGTAGCGTGGCAAAAATAAGCGCGCGACTTGATGGAGATCGCCAATTCGAGCGGCGACGCTTGGCCCCAAGAGTATCGAATGATTTCCCGTTGATAGGCCTCCGAGCGAAATTTGTGCGCCTGAAGACCGCCCTGCTTTGCAAGAAACCGGATAAGGTCGGTTGTGGTCGTGTGGTGAGGTAAACGCCAAAGCGCGCGGTTCTCGAGGAGGAGACCAGCGAGCCGAGCTTCCGAATACACCTTTTGCGGCGCCTTGGAGAACAAGGAAACGATGTCGTCTTTTGCCAGGAACAGGCGGCTGGGCTTTGGCATTCCGGTATCGGGTCCTTGCGCAGGGTATATATACCATGCGCAAGGAGCGCTTTCATTTGGCAACCGCTAGGATTGGGCCGGTGGCCGGGACACGGGCGGACGCTCGCAATGCTCCTTGAGGTATATATACCACAAGGAGCATTGCGCTACGGGCCAAGGGCGGAGTTTAGGGGCTTGGCTTTGTCCAGAATCTGTATACAAATATTGGACAGAGGCCTCTGATGCTAAAGGACTATATCGGCTTGAAATCAAGAGTTTACGGAAGAATATGCGCCAGCACCCCTGGGCGGGTTTGGACAACGGGGGACTTTGCGGACTTTGGCGCCCACGAAGCGGTTAGCAAGGTGTTGCAGCGCCTGGCGGCGGGGCCGGAGCTGCGCCGTCTCGACCGGGGACTGTACGACCGGCCGCGCCTCAACCGGCTTACCGGCAAACCAGAAGCCGCCGACTATCGCGCCGTGATCGATGCGATCGCGCGGCGCGATCAGGCGCGCATGCTTGTTGACGGAATGACAGCGGCCAACGATCTGGGCTTAAGCGATGCTGTACCCGGCCGCGTCGTCGTGCATTCCGACGCGCGCCTGAAGCCTTTGCGTGTCGGCAACCTGGCCATCAGCTTCCGGCCGACTTCCACGAGCAAGCTTTATTGGGCCGGGCGCCCGGCGATGCGCATTGTCCAAGCCCTTCATTGGCTAAAGCCCAAGCTGCGAAATCCAGAGGAAGCGCACCGCATCAAGCTGCGCCTAGCGTCCCTTCTTTCGGATTCCAAGCATGGCTCGGCCTTGCGCAAGGATCTGGCCGGAGGCCTTTCATCCTTGCCGGCCTGGATGCAGAATTTCCTGCGCGATCTCATAGAGATCAATCGTGCGGCTTCCTCTAAATCGCCTATCCGCCAGCGGCGAAGCAAGCGCCGGAAAGCTTCGACATGAATCCGGCCTATCAACGACTCATCGCGGCGAGCGATGACGATCGGCGCGGTCTGTTTGCCACGGCCGCCGCGCGGATTGGCACCACGCTTCAAAACATCGAAAAAGATTTTTGGGTCTGCTGGACGCTCGATGTCCTCTTTCACGGCCTTAAGTCGGGCGGACCGCGGCTGCTCTTCAAAGGCGGCACGTCGCTATCGAAGGCCTATGGATTGATTTCGCGGTTTTCCGAAGATATCGACGTAACTGTTTTCCGCGCTGATATCGGTGAAGGCGCGTCGCTCGACGGACTCAGCAGGAAGCAACAGCAAAAGCGGCTTGATGCGATCAAAACGGCTTGCCAAGACTATATCGACAATAGGTTACGGATTGAGCTGGGGACCATTGCAAGAACGACGATGGAAGCGGCCCGCAAAGACCCCAAGATGCTGCATATCATATTGGACGAAGAGGATGCCGATAGGCAGAGTCTGCGCATCCATTATCCAAGCGCGCTCGAGCCATCCGACTATGTGGCGCCGTATGTAAAAATCGAATCAGGCGCTAAATCGGCTCTCGATCCGCATCAAGAAAAAACGATCATTCCTTATCTCGCGCCTGACGTGGACGAGAGCGACGCTCTTGTCGTGCCGGACGTGACAACCATCGATCCGGCGCGGACTTTTTTAGACAAGATTCTGATTTTGCACGGCATGACATTCTTTTTTGAAGCTACCGGCGCTTTGCGCGGAACTGGCCGTATGTCGCGACACTATTACGATGTTCACCAGCTCGTGGCGACCGCCGTCGGCAAAAAGGCGTGTGCCGATGATGCCATGATCGAAGACTGCGTGCGACATGCGCGGTTGTTCTTCTACCGCGCCAACACAGGCCTAGAAAGCGCGCAGCACGGCTCGTTCCGACTGATGCCGACCGCGGCAATGATCGGTCCGCTCCGGCAGGACTACGCTGCGATGGCTACGATGATATTCGGCGAGATTCCGAATTTCGACGCGGTGCTCGAAAGCGTCGCGCGAGCCGAAGAACTGCTAAATAAGCCGTAATGGCGCAAGGTGGGCATTAGACGTGATTCCATGTTCGACATCATCACATCCCGCGACTTCTACGCCAAGCTGGTCGCGGATTTCGATGACTTCATGGCGGTGCCGGATTCGGGCCGACTCGCGCTCAACTGCACGATAACGGCCTACCATCTCTATGAGTGGGTCTGGGGCGATTGGCTCAAGAACGATTATGCCGTCCAAAAAGCCTTGGGCATCCGCGATCGGGATTCGTTCGTGGCTTGGATACGCCGCGCGTCAGTCTGGTTTGCCATTGTCGAGAGTTTGGCAAACGGGACGAAACATTTCATCCGAAACCAAGGTTTTGAGACGATGCATGTCATCGGCTATGGGGAAGGTCCTTACGGTGTCGGACCGTACGGCAGGGGCTATCTGCTGATCGATTACGGCGAAAGTGCCGGCGAACACCGATGGATGCCGGCGGCGCACCTGCTGGAGGTAGTAATCAGATTCTGGCGGGACTTCTTCAAGAAGTATCGCCCGAACGAGGATATCCCTGTCAGCAAGCACCACGTTGACTAATGCGGGACCGTTGTAGGCCGCACCATAGGAGTAAGACGCGGAAGCGTCGAGCGGATCTGCAGTAACGCGCTGCCGCGGAAAGCTCGTGACGGACGATAATTTTTTGGCTACAGGACGAGGTCAGTTAAGCCGCTCAAGATTTATTCTCAAAATACTCCGACGGCTGCTTCTGGAATTGGGTTCGTTACACGTCGTTGGTTTGCCTTTTCCAAACCAGCCGCGCCTGCAGCCCCTCACTATCCGGAAACAGCGCCGCATTCAACGGTCCCGTGAGGCCCGGATCATCGATCCTGACGCGCAGGTAGTCTTTCGGAGGATTGCCATCGGAGTGCGCCGCCCAGGCGCTGCCGATACGCGACTGTCCGACGAACACTCGGAATGCTGGCGAGCTTTCATTCTCGCGATTGTCGTTGGGGACGAACCGGACCTTGGCGTTGATTGTCAGCGTGCGGATGCGGCCGATCCAGCCACCATCCTTGGCCGGAATGAACGTGCCGATAACCGCCATGGTCAGTTCCTCTAGCCTGATGTTGTCGGCAGTTCGGTCGCCTCTCGATGCCGGGCACGCGTCTGTGACCGTGACCCAGCGTTTGGCGCAGCGGCGTCCCGGCCCCTCTCCTTCCAAGTCTTGCCGAATGCGATATCACTTTTGAGGAAGCTCTCGATCATCGCGGGAATGAGAAGCTGCACCGGTTCGGCCTCGCCGTAGCGCTCGCGATAGAGCCCCGCATAGGCCTGCAGCATGCGGTTGAGCTCGGGTGTGATGATGATGGCGATCTTGACCGGCGTGCGGTCGGGGAGTTTCGCGAGCTTGATCTCGGGCATGGCGTTCATCCGCGATACGGTTGCAGCACCAGATCCTTGTGGACGACCACGCGCACCGGCCAGCCGGGGCGCACGGTGATGGTCGGTTGCACCTCGAGGTCCTTCTCGACGATGCGCTCGCCGGCCTGGTTGGTGCTTTCCTGGGTCGACTCTCGGATCGCCTGCACCAGATTGCTTTGCGCGCTGCCGAAGGTGTCTTGGGAGCCGACGCCGAGCAGCGTCGACAGCACCACGCCCTTCAGCAGCGTCCAGGTGTGATAATCGACTTGGTCGGCAAGTCCGGAATAACCGGCGGCGTCGGTTGCCGGCAGGTTGTCGATCTGGATCGACGAGCCATCCGGCATGACAATGCGCTGCCAGACCACCAGCACCCGCCGCTGGCCGAAGGCGACCACGCTGTCATAGGTACCGATGAGCCGCGAGCCCTGCGGGATCAGCAAAATGCGACCGGTGACCGTGTCGTAGACGTTCTCCGTCACCTGCGCGAGCACCTGACCTGGCAGATCCGAGCTGACGCCGGTGATGAGGCTCGCCGCGATCACGGTGCCGGCGAGCACCTCATAGGGCGAGACCGGGTGCTGGAGGCTGTGTGGGTTGTAGATCGAGCGCTCAGGCGCAGCCTTCAAGAAATCCAATTTGCGCTGCTGATCGTTGGCATCCTGCGGATTGAACGCAATCCGCTGGCTGCCAGGTAACGGCGCCGAGTTCGCGCCTTGGGTCGAGCCCGTCGGGCTTGGCGTCGCACCCGCCGTTGCGTTGTCGGTTGCTCTGCCATTGCGGCTTAAGGCGAAGAACACGCTGGCTTCACGGGCTCGGCGGGCTTGCTCGGCGAGGCGCATTTGCTCGGCTTGCGCCGCGTTGTCCTCAGGGTTTGGCCGGAGGCCGAGGCGCTGCTCCTGCTGCACGACCGGCGGCCCGAGATCGCCCGGCAGCGGCGCGCCGAGCTCGGGCGGCGGATGGAGCTGAGCGTAGGTCTTGGGCAGGCCAGCGAGCGCGTCGGGCTCTTGCTTCTGGCGCGTGGTGTAAAGCTCGGTGCGCGTGACCGCATGCCGCAGCGATGGCCCGTAGAGCGCAATCCAGGTGGCGGCAAACAGCGTGACGCAGACAACAACGGCGAGACCGATGATCACGCGCCGCTTGAAGCGCACCACCCGCCGCGGCCGGGCGCGGAGCGCGAGAAGCTCGGGATTGGTGTCCTTGCGGGTCTCGGGCGGATCGGAATGCGTCATTAGCGGTCCCATCCGCCGCCGGAGCCGGACGCAACCGCATCGGTGCGGGTGATGCGCACCACCTGCTGCGGGCTGGTGCCGAGGCGCAGCTCGGCGGCCGCGAACAGCTGGTCGACGATGTAGTAGCGCCCGCGGACGCGGTAATTGACCAGTTGGTCGTTGCCGTGCGGGCCGACAACGAACATCGGCGGCGCCTCGCCCTGATCGATCCGCGCCGGGAACTCGATATAGACCTTGGAGCTGTCGTCGAAGGCACGCAGCGGCCGCCACGGCGGATGATCGCCACTGATGGCATAGCGGAATTGCAGGTTCTGGAGATCGACGCCCGCGGCTAACGGAGCGGCTGCTTCGGCCGCGCTGTTCTGGTTTTTGAGGGCAATGAGTGTGTCCAGCGGATAGGTCCAGGAGACCGCCGCCATGGCAGTACGGGGAGTGCTCTCGAGCGCCAGGTGATAGCTGCGCTTGTCGGTGGTGATCACGATGTTGGTCTTGAGCCCAGGGGCGAAGGGCTTGACCAGCACATGGACCTGTTTGGTGGCGCCCGCGCCGCTGGTGGTGTCGCCCACCACCCAGCGCACGGTGTCGCCGGCGGCGATCGAGGTCAGGGTCTCACCCGGTTGGAGGGCGATGTCGCTCACCTCCTCGGGCGCGGCATAAAGCCGGTAGAGCGCGCCGGAGGTGTAGGGGTAGACCTGGATGGCATTGATGTAGCCGGCCTTGGTCGGCTCCTGGAGCGCCGCCTTATTGGCGGCGGCGACCGTCGCCTTGGGCGGGCGCGTGTCGGGTTTGACCTTGGTAGGCAGCGGCTCCAGTTGGCCCGGCAGCGGCAGCGGCTCGGGCACTTTGACGATCTGCACCGGTTTGGGCGGCGTGGCTTCCGGCACCGCTGCCGTGAACGAACCCGAGTCATAAGCGATCTGCGGCGGCGGCGTCTTGCCGGCACAAGCGGCCAGCACAAGAACAGCGGCCAACGCAGCAAACGAGCGCAAACGCTTCATGGCGAGTCTCCCAGCTCACGCGACCAGTTGATGCCGTTGACGTAGATGCCGAGCGGGTTCTTCTGCAGCGCATCGACCGTGCGCGGCGGCTTGATCACGATGGTGAGGATGGCGGTCCAGCGCTCGGTGGCGGCGAGGCTGTCGTGGTCGTAGTGCCGCTCGGTCCATTTGATCTGGAAGGAGGAGGCCGAGACCCGCACGACGCTGGTGACGTTGACCGCGACCGACTTCGCGCCGATGGCCTTGAACGGATCGTTCTGCCGCGCATAGTCGTTCAGGAAAACCGCGCCATGATCGGTGGCGTAGTCGTAGGCCTCGAGCCAGTCGTGGCGGACCACCACCGGGTCGATCGACAGCGAGCGCACGTCGGTGATGAACCGCGCCAGATACCAGGCGATCTCGGCATCCTTGGGTGTATACGGCTCAATCGCCGGGCCGACGGCCTGGACCTCGCCGAGCCGGTCGACCTCGACCACATACGGCGTGATGCGGCTCTGGCTCGCCTGCCAGATCAGCCCGCCGGCGAGACCCAGCGACAGCGCCAGCGCGCCGAACGCCATCAGGCGCCAGTTGCGCGCCTGGACGCGGGCGGAGCCCAAGCGCTCGTCCCAGACCTGCGCTGCCTTCTGGTAAGGCGTCACCGCCTCGGGTGTCGTGCCGTAGCGTTGCACCGCGCGCTTGAACATCATTCACCTAGATCGATCTTCAAGCCGCTGCCCGGCCGATCGCCGTCCTTGACCGCCTGCATGGCGATATTGGTATGCGTGTGGCGGCGGTGCGCAGCCTGCATCCGCCTCGCCCATCCCGGCACCTCATCGGCGATGCCCGGCTCGTCGGCTGCGCCACCGGTCGCACGCCACGCCGCAGCGCGTCCGGCGGCGACCGCATCGGCGAAGGGGCCCGCTGTGCGCCCGGCGAACATTCCGGCGCCGGCGCGCGCAACACCGGCGAGTCCGGCACCGACGCCGCCGAGCCCTTCGGCCTGCGAGCTGGCGCGGCCGAGACCGTAGGCCGTGCTGACGGCGCTGCCGGCGCGGATCGCCGCGAGGCCGCCGGAGCCCGCGAGCCGCGCCCCGCCCCAGGCCGCGGCACCGGTCAGTGCGGCGCCGGCCGCGACGGCGCCGACCGTGCCGGCGACGGCACCGGCACCAAGCTGCGGCGCGCCGCTGACCAGCCCGGTCGCAATCCCCGGACCGAAGATCCCGAGCCCAAACAGGGCGAGCGAAGCCAGCACCAGCGACATCGCCTGGGCGAGACTCGGCTCCTGCCCCTGGAGCGCATTGGTGTACTGGCTGAAGAAGCTGTCGCCGATCCCGACAATGACGGCCAGCACCATGACCTTGACGCCCGCGGCCACGACGTTGCCGAGCACGCGCTCGGCCAGAAACGCGGTCTTGTTCCAGAGCGCGAACGGCACCAGCACGAACCCCGCGAGCGTCGTCAGCTTGAACTCAAGGACCGTGATGAAGAGTTGCACCGCCAGGATAAAGAAGGCGAGCACGACGATGAGCCACGCCACCACCAGCACGAAGATCGTCACCGCATGGTCGATGAAGGTGGTGAACCCGACCAGCGAGCCCGCCTGCTTCAGCAGAGGCCAGGCGGCCTGGAAGCCGATGCTGGCGAGCTTGCCCGGGAGCAGCAGGTCCTGGGGCCCGAGGGTGTTGTTGGTGGCGGCGAGCCCGAGCGCGGCAAACGAGTTATAGATCGCCGTCGAGAGCGTTTCGAAGTTGTTGAGGATCAGCGCGAACGCGCCGACATAGAGCACCTTCTTCAAGAGGCTCGCGACCACGTCGGTGCCGCCGTCGAGCGCCCAGAACAGGCCGGCTAGCGTGACATCGATGCCGACCAGAATCGTCGTGAGATGGGCGACGTCGCCGCCCAGGAGCCCGAAGCCACCGTCGATGTAGCGGATGAAGGTCTGCAGGAATTGGTCAATGACCCCCAGATTGTTCATGGCGTATAGGCGTCCGAGCTACCGATGAAGCGGGTGAACTCGGCCTGCGCCTCCTCCTCGGCCTCGGCGTCGCGGGCCGATTCGAGGGCCACGGCGCGGTCCTGCGCCGCCATCAGGCTTTCGATCTGGAGCTGCTGCTTGATGGCGAGCGCCCGCAGCTGATTGGCCGCCTGGTTCACTTGCAGGTTGCCGGCGGCGCCTTGCGAGGCATCGACCAGCACCCCCAGCGTGCCGGTATCGGTCTCGACGTTCTGCGTCACCTGCGCCTGCACCGTGAGCGTCTGGCCGAAGGCGTCCATCGCCTGCTGCCAGCGTTGGTGCGCATCGGCGACCAGCTGCGCCGTGTCGACCGACGGCGCGTATTGCTGCGGGTAGTACCGATCGAACGCGGCCTGGGTCGCGCTCACATTGAAGGCGATGCCCTGGGCTTGGTTCATCAGGCTGCTGATCTGGTCGAGATTGGCGACCATGGTGCCGAGCTGCGAGACGTTGAGGCTCGCGAGGTTGCGCGCCATGTTCTCGAGCATCAGCGCCTGGTTCTGCAGCGCCTGGATCTGGTTGTCGATCTGCTGCAGCAGCCGCGCCGCCTCGATCATGTTCTGTGAGAACACTGCCGCATCGAACACCGGCCAGACCGCGAATGCCTTCGGCGTCATGCAGGCCATCAAGACGGCGACCATGGCCGCCAATAGCGCCCGACGACGCCGGGTGGTGCAGCCACTTCTGGCTTGAGTGCAGTTCTTCATGTCTCGATTGCCTTCTCCGGGTATCGCGCCAGGAGATCGGCGGCCCAATCGAGGCCGCGCGCACGCAGGAATGTGTCGGCGAACGCGCCACCCTCGGCGAGCGCGCGATCGATCAGCGCCTGGCTGGCGGGTTCGGAGGCGCCGCAGAGGGCGAGCGCGATTGGGCCGAGGCCGAGCTCGAACAGCCGGTTGCCGCGGCGCGATTGCAGGTAGTACTGGCGCTTGGGGATGGCCCGGGCGATCAGCTCGAGCTGGCGGTCGTTGAGGCCGAAGCGTTCGTAGGCCGCCCGCATATGCGGCTCGATGGCGCGATCGTTGGGCAGGAATATGCGCTGCGGGCAGCTCTCGATAATCGCCGGCGCGATGGAGCTCTCGGCAATATCCGCCAGCGACTGGGTCGCGAATACCACCGCGACGTTCTTCTTGCGCAGCACCTTGAGCCACTCGCGGATGCGGGCCGCGAACAGCGGGTGATCGAGGTAGACCCAGGCCTCGTCGAGGATGAGCAGCGTCGGAGATCCATCGAACCGCGCCTCCAGGCGATGGAACAGATAGGTCAGCACCGGCAGGACGACGCCCGTCTCATGCATCAGGCTCTCGGTCTCGAAGCACTGCACGTCGGCGAGAGCGAGCCGGTCCTCGGCGGCGTCGAGCAGGCGGCCGAAGGGGCCGTCGAGGGTATAGGGCAGTAGCGCCGCCTTGAGCGCGTTCGACTGCAGCAGGACGGAGAGGCCGGTGAGCGTCCGCTCGGATGCCGGCGCCGAGGCCAGGCTGTTGAGCGCCGACCACACCAGCTCCTTGACCTCGGGCGTGACCGCAACCTTTTCGTGCACGAGGAGCCCGGTGAGCCACTCGGCGGCCCAGCTGCGCTCCGCCGGATCGTCGATCCGCCGCAGCGGCTGGAAGGCGAGCGACCCGTCCGAGCCGAGGCGGTGATGCACGCCGTCCATCGCCAGCACCGCGGCCCGGGCCGAGTTGCCTTTGTCGAAGATCGTGACGCGGGTTCGCGGATAACGCCGGAACTGCAGCGCCATCAGCGCCAGCAGTACCGACTTACCGGCGCCGGTTGGGCCGACGATCAGCATGTGCCCGACATCGCCGACATGGAGCGCGAAGCGGAACGGCGTCGCGCCGCTGGTCTCGGCATGGAACAGCGGCGGGCCATCCAGGTACGCATCCCGCTCCGGCCCGGCCCAGACCGACGACACCGGCACGAGGTGCGCGAGGTTGAGGGTATGGACGATGGGCTGCCGGACATTGGCGTAGACCTGCCCGGGCAATGAGCCGAGCCAGGCCTCGACGGCATTGACGCTCTCGCGGATGGTGGTGAAGCCGGCACCGTGAATGGCGCGCTCGACCGCCCGTAGCTTCTCGTCGACCCGCCGGCGGTCGGCATCGAGCACGCTGACGGTCGCCGTCAGATACCCGAAGGCGACATGGTCGCCGCCGAGGGCCTGGAGCGCCTCGTCGGCATCCATCGTCTTGTTGGCGGCATCCGAGTCGAGGAGCTGGACCGGCTCGTTGTAGAGCACCTCCCGCAGCAGCACCGTGATCGACTTGCGCTTGGCGAACCACTGCCGCCGCAGCCGGGTCAGGACCTTGGTCGCCTCGGTCTTGTCGAGCGCGATGAAGCGGGTGACCCAGCGATAAGCGAAGCCCAGATGGTTGAGCGCATCGAGCAACCCAGGCCGCGTCAGGCCCGGGAACCCGAGCACCGAGAGTGTGCGCAGATGATGGTCGCTGAGCCTGGGCTCGAGCCCGCCGCTCAAGGGTTCGTCGACCAGCACGGCATCGAGATACATCGGCGTTTCGGGCACCGCGACCCGATGCCGACGCGTCGCGATCGTGCCGTGGAGATACGTCAGCGTCGCCGCGTCATCGAGCGGCGCGATCTCGGGCATGAAGCCTTCGAGCAGGTCGCGCACCCGCTCGGTCTCGGCGACGAACGCCTGGAGCTCGTAGCGCCAGTCGCGCTCGACGGCCTTGGTCTCGACCAGGGCGCGCTCGGCGCGGCTCACCGGATCGGCCGGCGGCAGGCAGAGCAGCGTCAGGTGATAGGTGCTTTCGTAAGGATCGTGCACGACCGCTGATTTGGGATCGAGTGCCTCACCCGACTCATTCGGGTCGAAGGCCGCGCGGCGCTCGCGATCAATGAGCCAGGAGGCGGGCTCAGGGAACGTCGAGTCGGGATAGCCCGGCGCCGCAAAGCGCTCAGCCTCGAAGAACAGCGCCCAGCCCGAGCCGAAGCGCCGCAGCACGTTGTTGAGCCGGGCGCAGGTGGCAATGAGCTCGGCCTCGGTGGCGCTCTCGAGATCGGGCCCGCGGAAGCGGAAGGTGCGCTGGAAGCTGCCGTCCTTGTTGAGGACCACGCCGGGCGCCACCAGCGCGGCCCAGGGCAGATGATCGGCGAGCCGGTCGGCGCGGTGGCGGTATTCGGCGAGGTTCAGCATGTGAGGTGTGATCGCTGCCTGAGGTGCCGCGCCAGCACCTCGGCAAAGCGCGGATCGCGCCGTGCCGCGAACACGGCGAGCGAATGGCCGATGGCCCAGAGCGCGAGCCCCGCGAGCCAGAGATGGAGACCGAGGCCGAGCGCCGCCGAGATGGTGCCGTTGACAATGGCGATCGACCGCGGCGCACCGCCCAGCAGGATGGGCTCGGTCAGCGCCCGGTGCAGCGGCACCTCGAGACCCGTCATACCAAGGCCCCGCCGGCAAAGGAGAAGAAGGACAGGAAGAAGCTCGAGGCGGCAAACGCGATCGAGATGCCGAACACGATCTGGATGAGCCGCCGGAAGCCGCCCGAGGTCTCGCCGAAGGCGAGGCTCAACCCGGTGATAATGATGATGATGACGGCAATGATCTTGGCGACCGGCCCCTGCACCGAGTCGAGGATCTGCTGCAGCGGCTGCTCCCACGGCATGTTGGAGCCCGCGGCATCGGCCGGGAGAGACAGGGTTAAGAAGGCGAGGCTGGCGAGAGTCCTATATATAAGGTGTCGCATGCGTTCTCCTTCAGTTCAGGCCGCGAGGTCGGAGAGGGCGTAGTCACCGCCGGCATCGAGGCCGGTGATGCTGGCGATAGTCTCGACGCGGCGGTCGGTGCCGCGGCCGCGGATGAACACGACGCAGTCGACCGCCTCGGCAATGAGCCGGCGTGGCACGGTGACGACGCATTCCTGGATGAGTTGCTCCAGCCGGTAGAGCGCCGCCCGCGCCGAATTGGCATGGACGGTCGAGAGGCCGCCGGGATGGCCGGTGTTCCAGGCCTTGAGCAGCTCCAGCGCCTCGCCGCCCCGCACCTCGCCGACCACGATCCGGTCGGGCCGCAATCGGAGAGTCACCCGCACCAGGTCGGCGAGCGTCACTCCGGGTTTGGTCCGAAGCGCCACGCAATCGGGCGCCGTGCATTGCAGCTCGCGCGTGTCCTCGATCAAGATCACCCGCTCGTCGGCGATCTCGGCGAGAAGCGCATTCGCCAGCGTCGTCTTGCCCGAGCTGGTGCCGCCGGCGACCAACACGTTCTGCCGCTCCGTCACCGCCCGCCTCAGCGCTTCGGCCTGCAAGGGCGACAAGATCCGGTCGGCGACATAATCCGCGAGCCGATAAACCTTCACCGCCGGCTTGCGGATGGCAAAGCACGGCGCCGCCGACACCGGCGGCAGTACGCCCTGGAAGCGCTCGCCGGTCTCTGGCAGCTCGGCGCTCACCAGTGGATTGCCGGCATGCGCTTCGAGCCGCACATGCGACGCGACCAAGCGGATAATCCGCTCGACCGCCGCGACACTGAGCCGGGTATCGGTTGCCACCCTGCCCTCGCCCAGCCGGTCGAGCCGCAACCGCCCGTCGGGATTGACCATGACCTCGATCACCGCCGGATCGGCCAGTGCTTCAGCGATCTCCGATCCCATGGCGGTGCGCAGCATGGCGCGCCGCCGGCCGCGGGCTTCTGGATGCTCACTCATGGCGCAGCCCCGGAAGTGCCAGCCGGCCCCACGGCAGATCGGCCTGGCGCTCGGCTTCGGTCAGTCGCCGGCTGGCGAGCGTAAAGGAGTCTGGATCGCGCTCGATGCCGATGAACCTACGGCCGAGCTGCTTGCAGGCAAGCCCGGTTGTGCCCGAGCCCATGAAGGGATCGACGATGGAGCCGCAGCGCGTCTTCGCGATGAGCCAGAGCATGACGGCGAGCGGCTTCTGGTACGGATGCCCGACCGCCTCGGCATCGCGCCCAATCCGCGGCGTGGTGGTGTCGATGACATCGGTGCCGCCGTAGAGCTGGAATCCAGGCTGCGACAGCACGGCGATCGGCTCGACCGACCAGGCGGTACGACCCGCAACCGGCGGGCGGGGATCGCGCTTGCGCATATAGAGGAACCGCGTCTTGGCGTAGCCGGCGGCTCGCGCCGCCGCGAGCAGCTGTGCCATTTGCTGCGGCGGCCAAAAGGTCAGCACCGGCGCGCCGCGGCAAAGGGCGAGCCAATCGAGTGCACCGTCATCCCACGGCTCGCGCACCAGAGCCGCGCTTGGATCGCGTCCCTGCCCCGCAGCGGTGCGACGCCACCCGCCGGTGCCGTAGGGCGGATCGGTCACGATGAGTTCGATATCCTCCAGGCGCGGCAGGATCTCGCGGCAATCGGCGCGATAGAGCACGGCATCGCCGATGACGACCTTGCCGTTCATGGCGGCAGCACCTCGGCGGTGAGGCTCTTGCCGCCGGCAAGGCGGCGGCCGACCTCGGCAATGAACGCCTTGAAGCGGTCCTGGCCGATGAGCTGTGCCGTCCGGTCGGGCTCGACCTGGGCATAGACCGTGAACTGGAAGCGGATGAACAGCGCCAGCGTCTCGGCGATCACCTGCTGGTCGCGCTCGATGCGGCCCAGCTGCAGTGACAGCTTGTCGAGCCGGGCCTTGAAGCGCTCCTCGATCTCACTGGCGCCGCGGCGCTCGAGCCAGGCCTTGAGCGCATCGGTCATGATGGCGGTCTTGCTCGCCCCCGGCTTGGCCGCGAGGTCTGCCAGCCGCTGCGACAGCTCTTCGTTGAGATAGAACTCGTGCCGCTGCCTCATCGAACCCTCAGAATGACGGCAGCAGGTCGTCACGCCGGTCGCCCGTATTCATGGCGTGCGCACGGCCGATGACCGGATCGTTATTTGGCGACTCGGCTGGGTCATCGGCGTCTGCGGTCTCGAAGCCGGAGCCGCTTGGATGCCCCGCTTCCAATCCGAGGTGCCGCCGCAGACCGCCTTCGTCATCGGCACCGTCGAGTTCGCGCGCGACGGCCAGCTGGAGCCGGAGATCGGGACCGCGCACGCGCCCGGTCCAGTCGTCGGGCAGCGGCGGCGGCCGGTCGCGATAACCGCCGGTCGCGAGCTCCGGCGGCGGCAGCCGCCGGCCGGCAAAATTGTCGTCCTCGTAATAGCGGAGCTTCCGGGCGCGGACCGGCGGCAGGCCCGAGACCAGCACCAGCGCCTCATGGGGCGGCAGCTGCATCACCTCGCCCGGGGTCAGCAACGGCCGGGCGGACTCCTGACGCGAGACCATGACGTGGCTGAGCCACGGCGCCAGCCGGTGTCCCGCGTAGTTGCGCTGCAGCCTGAGCTCGGTCGCGGTTCCCAAGGCATCGGAGATGCGCTTCGCCGTGCGCTCGTCATTGGCCGCGAAGGCGATGCGGACGTGACAATTGTCGAGGATGGCGTTGTTCTCGCCATAGGCCTTGGCGATCTGGTTCAAGGACTGGGCGATCAGATAGGCCCGGATGCCGTAGCCGGCCATGAAGGCAAGCGCCGTCTCGAAGAAGTCGAGCCGCCCCAGGGCCGGTAACTCGTCGAGCATCATCAGCAGCCGATGCCGCCGCGTCTTGGCGGGATCGCCCTCGAGTTGCTCGGTGAGCCTGCGGCCGATCTGGTTCAGCACCAGGCGAACCAGCGGCTTGGTGCGCGAGATATCCGAGGGCGGGATGACCAGGTAGAGCGTCACCGGCCGCTCGGCATCCATCAGATCGGCAATCCGCCAGTCGCAGGCCGCCGTGGTCTCAGCGATGACCGGGTCGCGGTAGAGCCCGAGGAACGACATCGCCGTCGACAACACGCCCGAGCGCTCGTTCTCCGACTTGTTGAGCACCTCGCGCGCCGCCGAGGCGACCACCGGGTGAACGACCGGACGGTCCGGCGTCCCCAGATGGTTGGTCGCCATCATCCGGCGCAGCGTGTGCTCGAAGGAGCGCTGCGGGTCGGAGAACACCGTCGCGACTCGGGCGAGCGTCTTCTCCTGCTCGGCGTAGAGCACATGCAGGATCACGCCGACGAGCAGCGCGTGGCTGGTCTTCTCCCAATGGTTCCGCCGGTCCAGGGCGCCTTCGGGATCGACCAGGATGTCGGCGATGTTCTGGACATCCCGCACCTCGTGCGGCCCCCGGCGGACCTCGAGCAGCGGGTTGTAGCGGGCCGAGCGTGGATCCGTGGGATTGAACAGCAAGCAATGCGAGAAGCGCGAGCGCCAGCCCGAAGTCAGCTGCCAGTTCTCGCCCTTGATGTCGTGGACGACGGCGCTTTCGGGCCAGGAAAGCAGGGTCGGGATGACCAGGCCAACGCCCTTGCCGCTGCGGGTCGGCGCGAACGCAATGACATGCTCCGGGCCGTCATGGCGCAAATAGCGGTCGTGCCAGCGGCCGAGGAATACACCCGCGGGATCGAACAGCCCCGCCCGCTCGATGTCCTGCCGGGTGGCCCAGCGCGCCGAGCCGTAGGTGGTGACCAGCCGGCTCTGCCGCGCCCGCCATAGCGAGCCGATCACGGCGACAATGATCCCCGCGAACCCGCCCGAGGCCGCGATGACGCCGGCTTCGTTGAAAAGGCTCGGCGCATAGCCGTCGTAGACGTACCACCACTCGAAGAGCCGCCAAGGGTAATAGACCGGCCAGGACCACACCACGAACCATGGCGCCCCGAGCGGCGGCTGATAGCCGAGCTGCGCTGCCGCCCACTGGGTCGCGAGCCACAATCCGCCGATGACGATGGCGAAGACGATAACGATCTGGCCGAGGAGGAACTTGGTGGGCGTCATGCCGGCATGCCCCTGAACATGCCAACAGGAATCACCGCCGGCCCCAAAAGGCCAATCGCCGTTATCTACGCCGTAACGCGCTGATCCGCGATCACGCCGCCGTCACAGGATAAAATGTTGAGGTGGGCACGACAGACTCTGGCGCGGCCGATTCCAACGACGGTAGACTCGGTGCGTTGGAGGTGCCGATGCTCGCAGTGATCTTGTTGTTCCTTGGCCTCGGTGCGGCCTGTGTCGCGCTGTACCAGTTCGCCGTGTTTGCATTGCCGGCCTATGTGGGATTCGCCGCCGGCTTCTGGGCGATCCACACGGGCGCCGGCACCATCGGCGGAATCTTGGTGGGCATCGTTGCCGGCGCGTTGGTCTTCGTCGTCGGCCAACTGGTGTTCGCGAGCAGCCGGTCGCCGATTCTCCGCATCCTGGTGGCGCTGCTGTTTGCCGTCCCGGCGACATATGCCGGCTACAGCATCGTGCAGCAGGTCTGGGCACTCACCATGCCGCCGACGGTGTGGCGCTATGTGTTCGGAGTCACGGCGGCAATGATGACGGGTGGTACGGCGCTTGCGCGCCTCTCCGCACCGCTGCAGTCGGTGGCCGCACAGCACGAATCAATTGGCGGACGGACTGCGAACAAGGCACCGGGCCGGTTTGCCGCTTGAGGAGCGACCCAAGGCTCGCGAAATGAATCGGGCGTGGTCGCCGATCGCCCGCTGTCACGCTGGCTGCCTCACAGTCGCCGGATGCTGATGCACAAGGCGAGCGCCGTCCCACAGCTCAAAACCCGCGAACTCCGCTTTGCGGTTCTCGAATAATTGCCGGGCGTTCTCGATTCCCGCCTCATCGGTCGTGCAGCGCACGACGTCGACGGCTCGGATGACACCATTCTTGAGGAAGTAGCAGCGCATCGCCTTCATTCGGACTGGACCCCGATTGCACAAGAGATCACGAAGGAGCGCGGACGCTAGCGGCCGATTGTGAAGACATCGTGGCGCGATCGCGCGGATCGCATGAAATTTCTCACATCGTCGCGCCAGTTTTTTGACGACGGCCGTCTCACATTCGTTGTCCGTTTCGCCGTGACTCGACGGTGTGGCATCGCGCCTTGTGGCGCGGCCACAGCCGAACGCCCCCGATCAAATCGCTAATGGCTGGAAGTACCTGACAGCGCCTAGGCGGCCTTCACGGCATGCGCCTGAATCTCGACCCCAAGCTTCTTGCGCACGACGCGAAGAATCGCCGCAAGGTTGTCCATGGTTGGATTGCCGTTCTTCGACAGCATGCGGTGCAAGCTCTTCGCCGGCATGTCTGTGGCCGCGGCCAGCGCCTCGAAGCCAATGGCCGCATTGACGAGGTCGCGCAGCACAAGACGCGCCGTATCCGCCTCGCCGTTGAGGAACAAAGTCGCTGCCTCATCGAGCATCGCCTTGGCGAACGCAGGCTCGCGGCGAACCCGCTCGACGATCGTCTCTTTGAAATCCCGGGTCAGCGCCATGTCGTTCCCCTCTTGCCTTTCGCCCTTGCTGCCGTCTTGCGGGCTTTGTATTCCGCCCACATCGCCTTCGCCCGCTCGATGTCGGCCTGCTGACGCTGCTTGGTGCCCCCGCCGAGCAGGATGATCAGCGACTCGCCGTCCTTCCCGAAATAGATCCGATAGCCCGGCCCCCAATCGATGCGGCACTCGCCGATGGTGCCGATCCACTTCACCCGCGACGTGTTGCCCAGCTCGAGCCGTTCCACGGCCGTGGCAACCTTCGCGGCCGCCTGGGCGTGCAGGCTGTCGAACCAAGCCCGGTATGGACTCGATCCATACTCCCGAACGTATTCGACGACGGTCAGCGTGCCCATATAGTCACATATACGTTACCATTAATCAAGGTGATTTTCGACGACCATCACTTTGGCACTCAGATGCCGTGAGAGGCCATCCACCCCATCGGTTTGGACTTCGGCTTCGGGTGGTTGTCCGACTGTCCGCTTCCGAGCCGCGCGTACAGAAAACGGCCGTTCAGCCGAGGAAGGGGCTGGCCGGCAACGGAATGGCAGCTACAAAGCAGGTTGGGCGAATAGCTGCCGTTCCCCTTCAAGCCACCGATGATTGTCCTTGAATTCCTCTAAACGCCTCCGTTTGCTCCAACGCAGCGCTACGCCGATCCCCCAGGTCGATGAGGGTGCCCAACACTTTCAGAAGCTCCCGCGCGTCTTCAAGGCCCAACGGGAAGTTCCTGTCGGCCTGCCGCTGCACAACCCCAGCCATTCGGGCTGGCAATATCGTTCCAGTCCATCCTTCCTCGGCGTTGCCGATGGCCGAAAGGGCAGCGTTCGCTTGCTGACCAAACTTGGAGATCGGGTAGGCTCGGCCCGCCCGCTCGCAAAGGTCGAGGAACTTCCCCATAACGTATGAGGACCAACCGACATGCCGGACCATGCGGTCAATGATTGGCATGATGGTTTCAATCTGTGACCAATCGCCGTTCGCATAGCGGGCAGCTCCGGGCGCGTTCTTTTCGACGTTCACGAACAGAAGCGCAGCAATTAGTTCGGGCATCGCATAACCATTGACTTGCCCGGCATGCCAGCTGTGCGGCTTGAAGGTCCGATCATTCAAAACGCGCGAGACGCAATCGTCCAACAACGGAATGGCGTTTGCTGGAATCGTCGCGGCATCACAGATATGGCGACGGACAATCATATCCGCAAAGCGCGCGAGTACGGAAAGCGCTTCTTCATCGTCAACCAGGAACGGCTTGACGAGTATGTTGCGCGCCACATTAAGGGGGACGAACGGTACGACTCTGGCCAATAGATCCCCAAGGGTTCTGTTCCACTCAAACAGGTCGGTGCGTTTCTTGTCAGAAGGCTTCTCCGCCTGCCATAACGGCATGAGACTTTCTGACGTCCACTTGACGAGATCGAATAACAACGGCTCCAACAGAAGTCGGTAGGCGTCGGACGTCATCCACGCCTCAATGGGCATTTTGGTGAGGAGTTTCGACGCCATTTGAGCGTCGAAGAAGACGGCCGGAAGTTGCCACATGTCGTCCCGCACTTTTCGTCTTCCGCCTGCGCTTCCCTTCACCCAAGCTGGCGGGAGCCTTGGCATGGGCCCGCGTTCCGACTTCTTGAGCGCGGCAAGTGCGGCGGCAAGGCTACCCGCGCGCGCCTTTCGGTCAGGAGCTTGATCCCATCCACCCTCTTTGAATTCTCCGCGATGAACGATGCAGAGGTTCACTGCAAGTTGGCCCGCAACCCAGCGAATGTGCTCGTCCTTGTCCACGAAAAGGGCATCAAAAGCCAATTCGCTCACGCTATCGAGTGGATGGAGTGCCAGCTTAAGTAGCCGCTCTGCACTGTCCGCTCGCGGTGAAGCGAATCGCCGGTCGTGGTGCAAGGCGACAACGAGACGCGTTGCTGGATGCCACGGGATCTTTGATCCGCCGTATACGTCGTGGCGCTCTTTCATGGATTCGATCCGCGCCATGACGTCCCACGCCCACCTGTAGGCATCACTTTGCGGATCGCCAAAACGGATCACGCAAGCCGCAACGCTGGCGGTCACGGACTGCGGCGACGAAACGGTTTCAGTTCGTTCGTCGAATGCGGACCTCGTATCGATGCTCTTTGCATGGGCAACGGCCTGATCGAGGGACAGGCCGTCGGCAATTTTGTTAGCCCCCAGCGATTTGATCGCCCAACCAACGATATTGAACCCCTGTAGCGACGTGGTGCTTTCCTTAAGTCTTTTCTCCTCGTTGTCGGTGAGCGGTTTCGGCGAGGCGTAGGAAATCGCAACGTGGGTTTCGTCGTACGGGGTTTGCTTATAGTTTTTCCGGTCGCCCAAACTCGCCCACCGTTCGGCCTCTTCCTTCAAGTGAGCGGTAAATCCATCATTGGACTTTTGCTCTTCAAGTTCATAGGGCAAATCATCGGGAAACCGCGCCAACGCCATTCTGAACTTTTCGCTGAGCACGCCGTCCTGGCTCAAGGCGAAAAACATCGCGAGTTCCCTGATTTCTCGCTTACGGCTCTTCCGCTGGTCGAGGAATTCTTTGGCTTTGGCTCGCTCTCCAGTTAGGCGTGACAGAAAGCCAAAGCCGAACAGATCGATGTCCTTGTTGGGTTCCTGAACGAAGCGCGCGATGTCATGCGGCCAAAGCCGTTGGCACGTCGCGACGCCGAGCGTTGTTTCGGTGGTCTCCCAGGTCTCCAGAGCAAGCAAGAGCGCGATGCCAAGGACCGCATAGCACTCGTTTCCTTCAACGATGTCCTTGATCACGTCGCTGGCCGACCGGCCGCCTTCGATCTCTTTGAACGCCCAATAGCTCAGGGCCAAAAAGGCGCATTCCAAGGAGTTGGGGGCCAGCTGCCCCAACCCCCAATTGTAGACGCGCCAGTCGCCCCAAAACTGTTGGACACCCCATGGGAATTCGACCGAAACAGGAATGGGCGTTCCCATCTTTTTCCTGTTGATCGAATGAATTTGCTTCCAGCCCTTCGTCGCGTGATTGGCGAGCTTGCGAACCAACCGCAACGCAACATCGGGCTTGTTAGCGAATAGACTCTTGAATGGCTCGTGAAGGGCTGAGGTCGGGAAGTAGAAATTGTTGTGCCGGTCGATGCCGATGTCGTCGAGGTCGTATCGTTCGCTTCCGATGGGGAAGAAGCCGGATTGCAACGCCAAGTTCTGCTGCCGGGTCCGTTTCTCTTCCGGAATTGCCCGGAGTTCTGCCAGATGCTTGTAGTGCTCCTCGCGCTCCGTCTGTTCCCGCGTGAGCTTGTCTTCGGGCAATTCTTCAATCAGTTCTGCCTCGGCTAGATCAGCCAAGAGGGCCGGATCAACTTGCGTCATGATGGGCGAGAAAGCGATGAGATCGGCATAAACCGCCCGTCGCCGGTCCTCGTCCGCGATGGTTCGCTTGAATAGCTCTTTGGCGAAATCGGGGTAGCTTCGCGCAGAGCGTAACAGGATCGAGCGAAGCGACTTGCCGAGCCGTGAATTCTCGTCACGGCTAAATGTCCCCGCCTTTTCTTTGTCGCCATCGGATTTATCGCGCAATTCGCCTTTTTCAAACCGCACGAGCCATGCGTTGGCGAGTTGCAGAATGGCTTTGGATCGTCCGTTCTTGTGGTCAGACAATGCATTTTGCCAAACGTCGAAGACTTCCAGAACTTTCGGAGTCAGCCTGACGGGAATGGCATCCGCTTCGCTGATGAGCCAATCGATCAGGCGGCTCCACGCTCGGAAATCGGACGGCCAACCGAGCATGTCCGCGATGGCAACATTGTCCATGCCCTCGACTGGGCTTTTGATGTTGCCGAGCACATAGGGGCTTGGGATCGTGTGCTGTGCCTGAAACCAGACCAGCACTTTTTCGAACAACGCGAAGCCGTCAGCCTTGAGCAGCGCGGCAAATTCCGCCTTGGCGTTCTCGAACTCGGGCGTGAATGGCGGACCCGTCAGCCACTCGCGCTGCCATTGCCGACGCAGATTCTTGTTTGCAAGCGAGCGGTATCCGGAACTCCAGCGGTGATTGTCCGCCAGCGCTTCCTGAGCCATGAGGCCCACAACGCGGCCTAGCAAGGGTGGCTCTCCTGCGGCCTCCAATGCTTTCGTCCAGTCGTCTCCGAGGTCGATCAGAAGCCGGAAGAACGCCCATTCAAAAAAAATGTCGTGGCTAAATGCGAGGGACGACCCGCCTCGCTCGTCGCGGATGATGTGATCCGCTTTGAGAGCTGCGATTTGCTCGATGGTGGAGTCTTTTAGGTCGCGAGCCGGAATGCTCCTTCCGAGGTTCCGGGCGCCCTTCTCGGCGATATCAATAAGTGCGCGCTGCCGCTGAGGAATTGTATCGGCGACGGCATCATGGCCTGCCCGCGCCCACCACGCGGCGATCAAATCCACTTCGGTTTGAGGCTCGGTGCCTTCCAGGATTGAGCGGGCAAGGACCGCCGCAAAGAATGGGCGGCGCGCGATGTCTTGAACGGCGGGGCTGCCGAACAGGAGTTTGCGAAGGTGCGGCTTCGATTGAGCGAGCTGTTTTGCTTCGTCGTCCGAGAACTGGCTGACAATAACATCGCCAACGCCGGTCGTCGCGTACATGGCTGGAGGAAACCACGCACGGAATGCTTCGAGTCCCTGATCGCGGGAACTGACGAGCACTTTCCAATAACTGAGGCTGGGCTCGCTGAGAATCGCGTTCACAAGATCGACAATCACACCCTGCTGATCCGGACGGATGCGATCGATTCCGTCGATGAAGAGTGTGGGCGTTCCGGCCGAACCGATCTCTAGCAGTAATTGAATTACATCGGCGTTCGACAAGCCAAGGCTTGCCACAAACGTGCTCCAGCCGGTTCCGGTGATCCGGTCATTCTTCAGGAAAAGGATAGGCCCGTTGGTCGAGGCATTCTCGGCAAAGCGCTTCAAGACCGCCGATTTGCCGCATCCGGGCAACCCGCCAATGGCGACCACCCGGTGCTGATCGAGTTGCGTGGTAACCTGTCGCTGGAGTTCTTCGCGTTCGACGTGGAAGTCATCCACCTTCTCGAACACGACATTCAGCGCTTCCAGTGAATACGCGTTAAGGCGATTGATGTCGTCACCCAGGTTGGGAATGACTTTGAGCCTAACTGCTCCGCGCAGCTGCGCCAGCAGCGAGGCGCGGGTCCACTTCGCGGCTTTTCCCGATCCTTCACGCGCAATTCGGCAAAGGCGGTCGAACAGCAGAACATCCTGCCCGTCCTCATTGGCTGCGATGACTTCTTGCAGGCGATTGACGACTTCTGTCCTCAACACACCGTTTTCTTCGAGGTCGTTGAGGTGAATGGCGACCAAATGTTGGTAGAAGCTGACTTCGCCGTCGTAATTTGACGCGCCGATGAGGGGCAGCAGCGCGCTTCTTAGATTCTGTTCGTCCTTTCCGGCATCGCCTGTCGGCGCAAAGCGTGCCTCGAAATCTGCGCCCGCGGTGCTGGCCTTGGCCCAATCAATCAGCCGCGTAAGGTTGCGAAACGTGTCAGCTGTGACGTGCTCGACGACAAAGCCGCACTTATCGGCGCCCTTGGTGAAAGATCCGAGCGCTTGGGTTTCGACCGCCGCGGAAACGATCCCGCGAAATTCTTCGTTGGACGGGGCACCGCTGATCGTAACCGATCTTTTGATCTGGAGGCTGAGAACCCGCTTCGTGCTTACGTCATCAAATTCGACAACGAGGTCATCCATGGGATTGCCATGGCCTTGCTGCTGAACGGCGACGCTCGTGACGAAACCCGTTTGGCCCGCAGCGCGTTCGCGGCGAAGAAGCGATGACAGGTAATAGGCAACAACACTGTCCTCGTAACTAAAGCCCGAACCGCCGGTTAATTCGGTCGATGCTGGCTTGCTTTCGGGAAGGGAAGCCACGATTTGCACCCGGTTGTTCTTTGCGATTCTGGGGATTGGTTCGTGCCGCAATAACGCACGACGAATCAATCGCATTCTACGAAGCTTCCACTTCAGAGGAAACGCTGCAAATCCTGTCACGCTTACTAGATGCGGAAGCGCCATTGCGGGAATGTCTTCTGCGGTGGCCGGTCCAGCGCCGTTGAATGGCTTGGATAAGCGCAAAAGTTTCCAAGGCGGGTGAGCCGATCGTCCGCTTCAGGCGTGGCCCGACTGGTCGGTCAACGGCCAACCTTGGGAAAACCCAAAACTCAAACTGCCTCACTACACATGTCTCCGTCACGAAATCCCCCGTCCCTTCCGCTCGCGCCCGAGCGTCCACGAGATCGTCTCGCCGCGTGCGATCCCGAAGACATGTTTGCCGAGGTTGCGCTCCAGCACCGAACGCCACGGCACCAACGTAAATTCACGCCCTCGTTCGATGAACGCGAACCGGCCGCTCGCGAGATCGACCCGGCGACGGTAGACGCCCTCGATGCGCCGGCCGGGTTGAGCCTCGACGTAATCGAGGCCGAGTTCGCCCGAGAGCTGCGCTCCGGCGCGCAGCAGCTCACGTCGGCGGAGCAGCCCCAAGACGTTGGCGCGATAGACGACCTGATCGTTCTCGGCGTGCGCCAGATCGTGCTCGATGAGCCATTGCCGGCGCCGTGCGAGCGCCTCATGCACCTCGCGCCCGAATCCCCTGTTCGTGACGGCAGTGGACTTCTCAGCCACGAGTTCGTGATCAAGCCACGTGACACCATCGGCCTGGACCTGACGATCGAGTGGCAGCATCGACAGCGTCTCCACCAGCACCGGCGTCATCCGTGCCTGAACACGCTCGTAAGCAGCGGCGCGTTCGAGATGATCGGCGCCAACGATCCATGTGCCATCCGGCTGGCGCTCGACGCCGACCCTGGCCCGGCGCATGGCTTCCAGCCGGCGCACATGCGTCTCAGCAAAGGATGCGGTTGCTGATGGGTCGTGTCGCAGATGGATGTCGACGCTATAGCGGCCCTGGTTTGCAGCCGCGATCTCAGTGACGGTGCGATCGACGCGACGGAGCGCGATCGGCTTGGGCTCGACCGCCACGACGGCATCTTCTGGAATCGGCTCGACCGCATCGGCCTTACCAATGTCGACGTAGTGCGCGCGGCCATCCACGCCGTCGACGATGAGGTAATGGCGATCGTTGAGCTCGTCCGACAGACCCCGGCGAATGACGCGTCCGACCAGCCGCTCAGGCTTCGGACCGGCCGGATTGTAGATCGCGACGTCCGGCATCAGAGGCGGCCTGCCCTTGCCTGCCAACTCCTGATGGATCGCCTTGATGATGTCGCCGCGCTCGCCCATGCGCCGGAGCACCGGTTCGAGATCCGCAACAAGGTGCCAGCGCGATGGCGCGATTTCCTCGGCCAGACCAAGCCGCTTCAGCTTCTGCAGCCGGCCTGCTCGCAGCGTCTGGCTGAACGCATCGCCGGCGACGGTCCCAGACCGGACGATCCGGGCTGGATCAGCCTCCCGCAACAAGCGCCGGTCGAGGCTGGTGAAGCGCTCCTGCTCGACCTCGGCACGAAGCCGGGCTTCGATCTGCCGGTCAGTGCGCGGACCCAGGTCAAGCGTCACGATCTCGGCCGCGCGCTCCCGCATGCCGTAGCGCAGATATTCGCGCGCGATGATCAGATCCTTGCCCTGCTCGTCCTTACCCCTCAGGACGACATGGGTGTGGGGATGACCGGTGTTGTAGTGATCGACAGCCACCCAATCGAGCCTGGTTCCGAGATCCTCCCCCATCTGCCGCATAAGCCGCCGGGTGAACGCCTTAAGGTCGTCGTACTCGATCGCGTCCTCGGCCGAGACGATGAACCGGAACTGGTGCCGGTCGCCGTCGCAACGCTCGAGAAAGGCCGGGCCGTTGGCGCGATCATGCTCGGCGTCATAGAGGTCCCCGGGCAGGCCCTCGCGCGTGACGCCGTCGCGCTGGAGATAGCGGAGATGAACCTGGGCTCCCTTCAAGCCGCGGTCGGCGAGCTTGATCAGCCGAGCCTTCACCACCACGCGCCTGGTTCGGAAGGCGGCATAGCGGTCGTGTGGACGAAGTACGCGGCCAACGCCGGCGCCGCGGCCGACGCGGCTGCCATCAAATCGGCCGCTCCTCCGCCGGGTCGCCGGCATCGCGCTGCGCCTCACTTGCCGTAAGTACTGGCTGCGGAGGCGGCGATCGTGGATGCGGCCAAGCCGCGGTTCAAAATCGTCGTCACGGCTCATATCGACGCCTCGAGTTCGCTTTGCCGCAAAAGGCCGAGTCGGCTCTATTCTAGGAGGGAGCGCATTCCAAGCCGATCAACAGCTTGGCTATCGGCTGGAGGAAACACGCGCGCGTCCCTCCACCAAAACCGATGTGCAGACAAACGCATACCCGACGCACGGAGGGATTGCTTTTATCTTGCGAGCCCGCCGAACGAAGACCCCTGCCCCTCGCACCTGCACCGACATGCGTTCTCCTGCGCTCTCGATTTAGAATTGATGGCGTGCCAATGGCACGAAGAGACGGCTCGCGGACTGGCTTTCTGGTTGAGTGCCGGCGTCCTTGCGCACCACAAAAAATGCGCTGCGTGAACGATGATGCGCGTCTGGTCTGAAGGCATCATCGGGTGGCTCGGAGCTATACGTGGGCCCCGTCCGATTGACGAAAAACAGCCCTCTTCCCGACTCAAAATCCGCCCTTCTAGACGTGTCCGAAGCCGCAATTTGGATGCTGCCCGGCCTGGTGGGCGCGCCCATCGCCAGTACGGTCGCGAGGGCATCGGGACCGATGCGGGCGAGATATCGGACCGTCTCGGAGGGCAGTGGCGTGCCGTGCGCAAGGTAGCGCTCGGAGCGTTCCGGCCCGGCGTTGTAGGCGGCGAATAGGCCGGGATAGCCGTAGCGCTGGTACATATCGGCGAGGTAGGCGGTGCCGGCGAGGACATTGTCGCGTGGCGCATAGGGATCGGGTCCGAGGCCGAGGCGCATCCGCATCTCGGCGTAGGTTTCGGGCATGAGTTGCATGAGGCCGATGGCGCCGGCCGGTGATGTGATCGGCGCGCCATCGAGCGTGCGCCGGCCACCGCTTTCCGCCGCCATGACGGCCTGGATCCAGGCTCGCGGCAGTCCGAAGCGCTGCGCCGCTTCGGCAATCAATGGCTGCCAACGGGCCATCGGCTTCGCCGTGACCGCAATGATTCGCGGCTGCCGGTCGGCAGGTGGAATCCCGTGCGCCGGCGTGCCGAACGCCAATTGGCACGCGGCGAGTAGCGTCACCACGTCCAAATCGCCACCAGCTTGCCGAGGATGGCGCGGCGCTCGACCGGCCCGAAGTACCGGCTGTCCAACGAGTCCGCCGGGGTGTTGAGCAGGAACGCCTGGTCCGGGTGTAGCGTCTGGCAACCCTGCCACGCCGGCAGCCGCCGCTCACGCGTGTCGACCAAAAGCTGTTTGGCGACCGCGTCGCCGTCGATCGTGATGACCCTGCCGCGGCTGCACACGGTATCGCCCGAGAGCCCGGCGACATGCTTCACGACGGGGGTACCAGCGGGCAAATAACCGCGCGCGGCAGCCAGCGTGCGCGCAGCCAGCGGCAGCTTCGCCAGCACTAGTTCGCCCCGTGCGATGGGGGCGTGCGGTACGACCCCATAGAGGCCGATGGGGGCGCTGGCGCTGGCGTTCCAGACCAATCGCGGGATCGGACGCAGGGCCGCCGAGAGGCCGAGCATCGCCAGACCGAATGCCGCGCATTCGAGCGTCGTGCACTCACCGCGGCGCTTGGGCTTTGGCACGCGCGCGATGACGCCGGAGAGTGTCAGCAGGCGGAACCTACGCATCGACCGTCCGCGTCTTGGCGCGCGAATCCGACCAGGCGTCGAGCTCAGCGATGTGGTAGCGGACGTAGCGGCCGTGCTTGCGGTAGCGCGGTCCCTCGCCGGTGCGGCGCATGCGTTCAAGGGTGCGCGGCGACAGGCTGATGTAGTGCGCCGCCTGCTTGGTCGAAAGGAATGGGCTGCCCTTCTTGGCGTTGGCCGCCCGTGTCGCATCGTCGTCCATGACCACCTCGCCCAAAGCGCAGTTGGCATCCACATGGGCGAGAGTGAGCGCGCGGTAGACGGTGCGGGACTGGCGAAAACGCGGACTTGCGTATTCGCCACCCTGAGGCGACGGGCAGCAAAAGCCTCGCGCCGCAAAGCGGCGCGGGGCGAAGGTGCGGTCAGTCGGCCGGACACCGCTGCAAGGCCCCCGGCTGATTCTCAAGAAACGATTCTGATCTTGTCATGTACGGTGTTTTACCGTACAAATGTTGGCGCGAGGGCAATAGCCATGGCCAGTGCTGCACGACGCAAGGTGTCGGATCGCCGTGAACGCAAGAAGGCGCGACTTGAGTTGCGCGTCGCGGCTTCGGCCAAGGCGCTGATCCGACGCGCCATGGCGGTGTCGGGGCTCACGGCCGGCGATCTCGCCTATGAAGGGGCGCGCCGGGTGCTCAATGAGCACGAGCGCATGGTGCTGACGGGCGCCGACCGGGATGCCTTCCTCGCGGCTCTGACCAATCCGCCGGCGCCGACCGCCAAGCTGATCGACGCGCTGAAGCGCCACCGCGCCCTGTTCGGCTAAGCCCCTTGGGCGTCCGGATCGAGCCGCTCAGCCGGCATCATGGCCGGGCCGGGTTTTCCTGCGGACAGCCTGATCTCGACGATTGGTTTCGGCATCGGGCGGGCCAGGACGAACGCCGCAACGTCGCGCGGGTGTTCGTCGCCGTCGATGACGAACTCGGCATCATCGGGTTCTACAGCCTGAGCTCGTTCACGCTGGCGATCGACGACCTGCCGCCGGAAATCGCGAGAAAATTGCCGCGTTACGACCAAATACCGGCCGCCTTGATCGGACGGCTGGCGCGCGATTTGCGGGTGCGGGGCCGCGGAACCGGACCGCTGCTGTTGGCCGATGCGGTCCGACGGGTTCTCGACGCCGAACGCTCTCTGGCCGTCTACGCCATTGTCGCCGACGCCAAGGACGAGCGCGCGGCCAAGTTTTATCGCGGGTTCGGGTTCCAACCGTTTCCACTGCGGCCAAACCGGCTCTTCTTGCCGATCGCGACGGCGGTCGAGGCCCTGCGAAAACTCTAGCGGGGCACCGTCCGGCACTCGAAGAAGGAGCGCGGGCGGCGGCGTCAACCGCCGCCCGCGAGAGGCTCAGGCCGAGGCCGGGAACAGGCCGGCGATGGCGGCGCTGGCCTCGCCGATGGTGCTCGGCTGCTCGCCATAGGCCTGGAACGGGAAGCGCATCAGGCTAGGCAGCCAGCCTTCGATCTTGGTGCGGCCATTGGTGCCGGCGAGATGGTCGCGGATGATCTGCTTCTGGGTCTTGGCGCGTTCCGCGACATTGCCGTCGGCGACCTCCTTGCCGGCGATTTCGGCCAGCATGGCATTGACCGTGGCGCGGTCGCGGACCAGCTCGAAGAACGCATCATCCGGCTGCCAGTGCGTCCGGGCATCGACCCGATGATGGATGCCGACCGCCTCGACGACAGGGCTCCCGGCCGCGACCGTCTCGGCCATGACACAGGCCGCGACCCGAAGGACCTCATCGTCCGAGAGGGTCAGCAAGCGCGCGAACGCCGCTGCCGTCTGGTCGCTGTCACCGCTCGGCCAAGCGACCGTGCCGTGATCGTCTGGCCGGTCGAGAAGCGCCGCGACCTGCTCCCGCTCGGCCTGGAACGCCTGTTGCGCCGGGCTCGTTGCGACGCTCTTGCGGATGGCGTCACCCCGCGCGGTTTGCGGCTCCGGCTTGACGTGCCAGTGGCCGGAGGGTGCCACCGCATGGGCGATTAGAAGGCGTAATGCCGTGCCGGGATTGGCCAGAAGGGCCAGCCGCGCGACCGCGTGGCGATGCAGTTCGAGATAGTTCTGCAAGCCCTTGCTCATCGGTAGCTGCGCCTTGGCCTTGTTGCCCTGCTCGCCCGAGGCCTTGCGCTTGTCGTTGCGCCGGGCCTCTTTCATGGTGAGCCAGCCATCGTGGACCTCGACCTCGCCGCGCGGCGAGACGGTAATGAACACCTTGCCGCCCTTCTTCTTGGGGGTCTTGACGTGCTCCCAGGTGGCGAAGGAATGGCCCGGCTCGAGGATCACGACCTCGGACCAGCCGGCTTCCACAAGGGCATCGCGCTTGGCGGCGATGGCCTGGTTCTGGAGCGTCCAGAACTGATCCGGATCGGCGAAGTAGGCGTCCTCGCCGAACAGGTCCGCGACAATCGGGCCTTGGTATTGGTCGAGCGGGAACAGCGCGACCTTGGTGGCGATCGACTGGCCGCCGAACAGCCATTGCTTCAGGTGATACCCGGTCGGCGCGAAGCCTTCGGGGTCCTCGAACAGGGCGAGCCATCCCTTCTGCTGCGCCTTGGTCGCCAGGGTCAGATGGCGGATCGATTCGCTGTCGATGTCGCCCTGGCGGTAGGCCTCCCTGATCTTGGGCAACAGGTTGCCCAAGGCGAGGCGCTGCTTCACCTCCCGCTCGTCGAGGCCGAAAGTGCTGGCGATCTCGGCAACGGATTTGCCCTCGCGGGTCAGGCGCACGAAGGTCTCAAAGAGCAACATCTCGTCCGGCGCGAGCCGGGCGACATTCTCGATGAGCGAGGCTTCGAGCGCCGCCGCATCGTCGCCCGGCGCCATGACGGCACAGGGCAAGGGCTCGATGCTCCCCTGCTCCGCCGCCACCACCTTGGCAGCGAAGTAGCGCCGCCGGCCGGCGACGATCTCGTACGCATCGCCGTCGGGCCGGACCAGCAAGGGCTGCAGGATGCCACGCGCGCGGACGCTCGGCAGGAGGTCGCTGACATCCGGCTCCTTGCGGCCATTGCGCATGTTGGCGGGGGAGACTTTGAGCTTTGACAGATCGATGTGCTGTAGGTCCATGACACTCTCCACGGGTTAAAAGTCCGGTGCCGCGACGGCGGTGCCGGGCGCTCTCAGCGCTCCTGATCCGCGTCTTGCGGAAATTCCGACCACAGGCTGCGCGCATAGCGCGCGCCCTTCTCATCGGTGGCGAGATCGGCGGCATCGGCCCCCTCGACGTCGTAGTCCCGCACCTCGACCCGCACCGGGCCGTGCTCGGTCCGGACGGCCTGCACCGACCCGAACTGGACGATCACGGTGACGGCGGGCGGCTCGCCGCGCTCGGTGAAGCGGGCCGGGACCGGCAACGAGGATTGCAGCCCATCCCACGGGTCCCAGACATCGCCCTCGGCCACCGCGTCGACAAAGGTCGGGCCGCTATCGTCGAGCGAGCGCCAGCCCATGTCGCCGTTCGCTTCCTCGATGGCCTTCTCCAGCGCCGCCTCAAGGGTCGGCGCTTGGACGACGACGGTGTTGGCGTAATAGGCGGCGAAGGTGCATTGCACGGTCCAGGTCTTCATCGCGGTCTCCCTCAGAACAGGCTCAGTTGCCGGCGCGCGTCCTCGTCAAAGAGGCCGATGTTCAAGGGCTTCTGCGGGGCGCGCGGTGCGAGAGGTGCGTCCATCAAGCGCTCCAGCCGTTCGCGCTGGCTCACCGGCCGGACGCCGGGAATGAGGAACTGCTCGCCCTCGGGCGTCGGCTCGGTTGCGGGCTTGGTCATGCCGCGCCCCCCGTGGGGCGGCAGGCGAGCAAGTAATCAGCCGCCTTGGAGGCGGCGCTGGCGGCGCGGAAGATGGCGCGGTTGTCCTCGCGCAGCGCCTGAAGCCACGACCCGAGATAATCGGCATGGCGCACGGTCGGGACGATGCCGAGCGCGGCGCAGACAAAGGCGCTCGCCATCTCGGCGACCAGTTCCTCGCGGGCGTAGAGCGCCGAGCCGAAGCCGCCGGACTGATCGCGGCCGAGCCGCGACTTATGCCCGGTCCAGTGCCCCAACTCGTGAAAGCACGTGCGGTAGTAATCGATGGGCTGAAAGAACGCCGCCTGCGGCGGCACGCGGATGAAATCGCCGCTCGGGACATAGACCGCTTCGCCGCCGCCGATGCGGAAGTCCGCGCCCGTCGACGTAATCAACGTCTCGGCGTCCGGCACGACGTCATGCTCGGCGCGTGTCGGAGGACTGCCGGCTATCTGATCCGGCAGGCCGTCGCACTGCGCGACGTTGAACACCGTAAAGCGCTTGAGGAAGGGGATCGCCTCGGGTTCCTCGCCCGCCTCGGCGGCGCGCTCGCGCTCGGCCTGCGGCACGAACCGGTCGGCATAGAACACCGTGGTGCCGCGCTCGCCGGCTCGGACATGGCCGCCGAGCCCGAAGGCCTGCCGGTAGGTCAGCCACTGGTTGGCGGCAAAACCCTTGGCGACCGCTGCATCCCACAGGATCAGGATGTTGATGCCGGTATAGGCGCGGCCGGTGGCGGCGTTCTGCGGCAGGCCCAAGGCAGTCTTGACCGCGCCCCAGGGCTGGACCCATGGCACCCGCCCCTGCTCCAGCTCGGCGACGATCTTGTCGGTGATCTCCTGATAGAAGCTGGTCCGCTTCGCGCTGCCCGCCTGCTGGTCTCGCTGCATCCCGGCCCTCTGTCGAACCCCGTACCGCCTTTCCCCGGAAAGCGGGGTGGGCGGCGAGAAGCGACCGGAAGGCCCGCCGGCGGAGGCGGGCCGCACCCGCAGGGCCGCAACGCAGTGGAGGACCGAGCGCAGCGAGGTTGCGGCACGCCGCGGCGGGCCTAGACGGGCGCGCCGCCCAACCCGCGCCACCGGGAAAGGCCAACGAACAAGTTCATCGCGCGCAGGCGCGATGGCCGCGCGCGCCCGCCCAGCGGGCGCAAACGCCAGGGATCGTGACCGGAAGGCCGAGACCCGGAGGGGCTCGGCAGAGCTTGGCGAGCGCGAGCGAGCCTAGCGGCGTAGAGCCCGGCGTGCGCCGTCAGGCGCGCGGACGCCAAACCTCAAGGCAATGGAATTGCCGACTGGAACAAGAAAAAGAGACCGTTCACCGCAGGCACGATGACGACGGAGCGCTTGACCTTCGCGATGACGATGACGCGTGATCCCGCGTTCGCTCAGTCCGAGGAGCGCTGGCGCGACGCTTTCGGCCGCGTGCGCTTCAGAGAGCGCCGCAGCAAGTCGCTGGCTTCGACACCGAGCGCTTTCGCCAGCTTGTCGACCATGTCGATGGTGGCGGCATAGACGCCGCGCTCGAGCGCGCTGACATAGGTGCGATCGATCTCTGCCTCATAGGCCAGCGCCTCCTGCGACAAGCCGCGGGCGTTGCGGGCCTGGCGCAGATTGCGGGCGAACACCTGCCGGATGTCCATGCCCGCAAGGCGACCGCGTTGGCGTGGATTCCACCACGGAGCATGCTCGACAATCGGCGCCGACGCCCGGCCGCGGGCGACTCGGCGCCGCCGCGGCGATCAGCCGAACCGCGGCTCCCGACGAGTCGCACGCGGTCACGGAAACGACCCTTGCGACGGACTCGGCCGCCTGCGATGGTGTGCGCCGGAGCGGCGATCGCTCGGGGGTTTGAAACACAGCGCGCACCGGCCTTGGGGCCGAACCGCCATCAGTCCGCCAGCGGGGGCGGAAGGTGTCCTGCCGATGCAGGCGATCATGTTCAATTTTTTAGACACGCGGGCGCCGAACCGGTGCGGCAGCCCGAGTTGCTCCTGAGACGCGGCTGCGGCGGAATTCTCACATGACGAGACCGCGCGTCGAGCTCAACCCCGTGATCGCCAACGAGGTGCCGTGGGCCGAGACGATCACCGCCTATGACGAGGCGCATTTCGTGGTCTATTTGCGGCTCCTCGACGCGGTCGCCGACGGCGCCAGCGACGAGGAGATGGCGCGCATCGTGCTCAAGATCGATCCGGCCAAGGAGCCGGAACGCGCCCGCCGGGCGCTCGACAGTCATCTGAAGCGCGCGCGCTGGATGGTCGACAAGGGCTATCGCCACCTGCTCACCAACTGAACCCGCGGGCATCCAACCTTAGCGAAGAAATCGACGATACGCGCCTTTCATCAAGGCGCGGCCACGGTGCACCGCCCGGCGCACGCGATCCAACAGGAAGGCCCGGGGATCGGTCCAGTCTGCCTCGACACGATCGCGGCCGAAAAGCGCAATGGCGATCTCGCGGTACGGCGCGAACGCGAGCCAGCCGTCGAGCGCCTGCAGCACCTGACGCAGCCGGCGGCGGCTGGGCTCGGGCGGATAGTGCATCGGCCGCAGATGGCCAAAGGCCTGGAGATCGTGGAGGCGCCGCAGCGCGCTCAACTGGGCCTTCGAATCGCTGCGGATCGATAACGCATGGGTGAGCAGCGGCGCGCCGGCGAGAAACCCTCCGCCGGCGACGTAAAGCTGAAGGCTGCGCGCCCCATCCCGGAACAGCACGTGTTCCGCGCCGTCGGGCGTCAACAAGACCGTGGTGCGGCAGGTCAGCTGCGACAGGTCGAGCGTCGGCGCGTCATCAGCAGCGGCCGCCCGGACCGCCACGGTTCTAAGAACATTCGAGCAGAGATCCGGGCGCCAGAAGACGACGGCGTCGCGCGCGTCCTTATGCGGCGCGTCGGCGAAACAACCATGGGCCGGAATGCGCCGGCTCGCCCGCCGTGTCCAAGCTCAAGATCGTGACGCCGTCGCGGCGGACCATCGGCACAATCGAGCCCGAGGCTGGCCGGTAATCGGGATCGCGCCGGGCGAACTCCCAGGCCCAGGCAACGCGCGGCAGCACGAGGGCGTATTCATAGGCAGCGGCGTCCCGCCAATTCGCAACGCCAGGAACCCCACCACGCTCCACCACGTCGCTACCCTCACCTCGGACCGCAGCAGCAAGAAAATGCGCCGCAGACCCTGACTGTCGCCGTGGTCCATAACCCATTGGCCGCGGCAAGAACTGCGATCACCTGATCACAACTAAGAGTAGACCCGCGACTGTTGCAGAACGGAGAACAAAATGGCGTGGGACGGCACCCAAGCTGTGATCATTTCGCGGCCACTGATCCGGTGTGTGTCGGTCGGGGTTGGAATGGCTGACGATCCGGCCTCATGACGCATTGCCTGCGTCGTAAGGAGCGCCGCGAGTATCCAGTCCACCACGGCTGTTTGAATGAAAGCACGCAGCCTGCACGTAGACGCTGGACAGTCATCGCGGTTTGGAAGCGCCCATGCCAGTCGTAGACCGATGGGTTATGCGATCACCAAAAGCGGCCAGTGGTTATGACCGCGCAAACAGGCCGGACACAAGACTGCACCCGACCGCAACGCCAGACTTCACAAATTTCTTGCAATGCGGGAGTCATCCACACAAGACGCTCACGCTAGCGGCCTCTTCAAATCAGCGGGCTCGAAAGCACCGAAACGATCGTCAGGCCGCGGCGCCCTACGCAAGGTTGCTCAGCATTTCGCCCGCGATTTCGGTGCCAAGCTCGTGTTGGGCAGCTTCGAACGACATCATGTCGTCAGGCGCTCGTCTGAGTTGGCATCGCCTCCGCGAATGTGCTCGCCGCCTCCCTCTCTACGCTCTAGATTGGCGAAGCGGGTTGAGGGCCGCGGGGTCGTCATGTCCGATTTTCTGTGCAAGGACTGCGGCAACATGGGCAATGGAACGCCGCCACCCCACTGCCCAGCTTGCGGCTCTCCGCGTCTGCGCGCGCATCCAGAGCTTCGCACCCTCGCCATCGCCCATGTCGACGCCGACGCCTTCTACGCGAACATAGAGAAGCGGGATGACCCGGCGCTCAAGGAGAAGCCGGTGCTCGTCGGCGGCGGGCTGCGCGGCGTAGTTGTGGCCTGCTGCTACGTTGCCCGTCGCTACGGCGTGCGGTCGGCGATGCCGATGTTCAAAGCCAGGAGACTTTGTCCCGAAGCCGTGGTGATTGCACCCGATTTCGAGAAATACCGGCAAGAGGGTGGGCGAATTAGAGCCCTAATGCTGGCGACGACCCCGCTCGTAGAACCGGTCTCGATCGACGAAGCCTATCTCGACCTGTCGGGCACTGAGCGCCTGCATGGCGGCCCGCCGGCCCGTACCTTGGCGCTACTTACCAAGCGGATAAAGGCAACGATCGGAGTCACCGTGTCGATCGGCCTGTCATACAACAAGTTCCTCGCCAAGATCGCTTCCGACCTCGACAAGCCCTGCGGCTTCGCCGTCATCGGTCGCGCCGAGGCGGAAGCGTTTCTCGCGGACAAGCCGGTGACGATCTTACCAGGGGTCGGCGAGGCCTTGGCACGCCGGTTGCTGCAGGACGCGATTGCAACCGTCGGCGATCTACAGCGCATGCCGGTTCCCGCCTTCGCGCGCTATGGCGCGATGGGCAGACATCTCGCCGCGTTCTCGCGCGGCGAGGACGATCGCCCGGTCGAGCCGGATGCCGAGACCAAGAGTGTCGGCGCTGAAACGACCTTCGTTCAGGATCTTCAGGATGCTGACGCACTTGCGTGCGAGCTCTGGCCGCTCTGTGAGACGGTCGCGCGACGTCTCAAGGCAGCCGAAAAGGCCGCCGCAGGTATCAGTCTCAAGCTTAAGACAGCAGATTTCAAACAGCGCACCCGGGCGCGCCGCTTCGCAGATCCAACCGTCCTTTCCGAGAAGATCTATCAGGCGGCGCGCATTTTGCTTAAGCGCGAAGCTGATGGCACTCAATTTCGCTTGATCGGCGTAACCGCGGAGCCGCTCGTCCCGCTCGCCGCAGCCGATCCGCCCGATCTCTTCCCAGGCGGCTCGGATCGGCAAGCGCGTATCGAGCGGACAATGGACGATATTCGAGCCAAGCCGGGCGTGGATGCGATCGTCAATGGCCGGTCGCGCGCTGTGTTGCGCTGACCCGCGGTGTCACTCCTGCTGCATCTCAGGTGAGCGAAGCAGCTAAAGCAGCCCATGGACATCCTCACCGCGGCCTGAGCGCGGCGATAAGAAATTCTCGAACGGCACGCTGAATACCTGGCTGCACGCCCTCACGATTGCCGGCGACGTTGAGGATTCGGATGTTATGGTCTTCGAGCCAACGGAGGAACTCCACACCTGTTGCAGCGGGGATCGACCCACCCGAGCGCCAAGGGATTAAGTAGCGAGGCTTCCCGTGCTTCGCGCAGAACTCCTTAGTGTTGCGACTGCCGATCGAGCCCACGTCACCGAAGATCACGGTGCCATCTGACTCGCGAACGTTGGCTTCGGTGCGTGGCGCGTATTCGGACTCCGGGCGCTCGCGCATGTCGTAGAGCCTGGCGAACTCAGATCGAAGACCGGTTTCGGTCAAAAATCCGTGCGGCATCCATCCGCCTGTGGAGACGCGGAGCTTGGTTGCTGCCTCCAATCCACCCTGGTCGGCACCAGTTTGACCGCCTGAGATAATGCGAGTGAGGGCGGGCATTTCAGATTAACCATGCTGGTCGACAGGATTCCACTAAACCCTCGACACCTCCAGCATTTCTACACGACACGTCGATGACAAGATCAGGCATATTCGATCCAAGGCGTAGAAAATCGATGCGTGCTGAATTCCAGTGAAACTGGGCTCTCTTCGACACTGAAGCGTTTCGATGGATGGGCCTCTTGTTGATCCAGAGCAACGTTTCGCACTGCATTTCGGCGGACAATGGCGCCAGTTGCAGGAGAGGAGTCGAGGCAAACGATGCGCTGGTACAATGCGAGTTTCTTCAAAGATTTGCCTAGTTCAGATGGGCATAGATTCAAGCGCGCCCAAGGTGTGATCGCTGTCGACGCCAACGCGCAGGCCGAAGCCATGAATGCAGCCAAACAGGAATTCGACCGCCGCGTCGGAGATCGGCGACTCTATTCGGACACAGTTGAAATACAGGAAATCACGGCTCAACCCTGGTCAACCGGAATGCACCAAGGTTCTCGGTCGCCCAGGCCAGCATCGAACGTCCGATCGCAATACTTACGAACACCGCTAAGACCGTGAGCTTCATGAGAATTATGAAGGTCGAGGCCGTTCATCCGTTGGCGACGACACCTTGAACGTGTGGCGACCTGCCTGCCAAACCTCCGCCAACGTAGCGTTGGCAGATTCCTGCCCCGCGCATTTCGAGGCCATCCGTCGATCAACCAAGGTGACAATGTGGTCACGTTTAGCATCCTTGGGTGGGTCGGTTTTGCCCTGACAACACGACTTTCATCTCACTACCTACCGTTAGCTCCTCAAGCTATCATATCAGCCTGCGACTTTGCGGTCGCGCTCCGCGGCGTGACGAGAAGGTCCTGCCCCTAAATCTAGTGACGGCGCGTCTCGAGGAGCGTGCGCGACAGACGTTAGGATGCGCGTCATCGGCGGGTCGTTCGTACACCCTCAACGATGAGGACTGTCGCTGCGACGGCGATTACCCCCAAACCGGTGATCAAGGGGTTCGCCGAAACCGCATCGATGATTGCGTTCCACATGCTCCAGCTCCCTTTTGCTGGCCAATGTATGGCCCCTGAGGTGCGCGTAATTTGATCCGCCGCAAATCGCGAAGGAACCGGCCGCAACGCTGCCATGCGGTGGGCAGGTCTTGCATATGGCGATTAACGACGCACGGAAATGACGATGGCGATACGTATTGAGATCGAGGCCGTCGAATCACGCCGACGGCCACAGCCGTTTCCTTATCCGCACGCGTTGGATTGAGGACAACGGGCCCACAACATACACGTTTCACGAGCATCTCTGCTTAGAGCCCTGACGGCGGCATGTATGAATACCCCGATCACGACGGGGCTCTCTCGTAAACCGCCAAAACGTCAACGTCAGAGACGCCGACCGCAGCAACCGGCGCGACCCAGTCTGTCGGTGCAGCGATTTGGTGCGTTTGCGTGGACATCACGCAGACCGGTTGGCCGCTTCGGTCTTTGAGAGTAACGATCGTCGCGCCGGCTTCGTCATTTCTCACGACGATCGTAACCGCTCCGCCGAAAGAACCGAGAATCTGTACGCGTTGGAGCTTGAAACCCGGCATTCGCACGAATTCACCCGACGTGCGATTCGTGCCGTCTAGGTTGGACCAATGCACGACGGCATAACCGGCGCCGCGCACGATCGTGGGCTCAACAACTTTCTCATTAAGGCGCCGCGTGTCGGTCGCATCGATGGAATTTTCTCGCACGGTTAGCAGCCTTCACTTCTGCGAAGGTCCTTCGTCACCTCCGCAGTAGATATAGCGATTATCTGCATAGGCGATGTTGCGCCAGAGCTATAACCATAACTCTCGCACAATCTTGCAGGACATCCGCAGAGCGGATTCTTTCATACGGCATGTTGATCTAGCGCAACCTGGCCGGTTGTATGCGGATGTACCGTGACCAGGTCTGTTTTGGGACCGATGGTATGAATTTGCCGCCGGTCGCGCCCGTCGAGGAGGTCGTCATGGCGCCCAAACGTGTGGCCGCTCCGCCGAAAAATTGGCAGGATTGGGCAATCCTAATAATGGGTGTGTGGCTCCTCGTGTCTCCTTGGGGATTGCACTATTTGAACGCCAATTCCCTGGCGTCAGGCGCCGATTTTGTTATCGGCGCGGTGCTTATCATTGTCAGCCTGGTGAGTCGTGCGGCTTTTCATATCAGCGAAGAGCTTATTGACCTCGCACTCGCGCTCGGTATCGCCTTGACGATATCGCCGTGGGTACTCGGCTACGATGCAGCAACCATGGCGGCCGATAATGCCCTTATTGTCGGAGGCATCGTGATTTATTTCGCCGTGTGGGAACTGCAGGATATCCGCTGCTGCTGCTCCGCGCATTCGACCTAAGCCTTTTGCAGCGATTATTCCGCCAGCCATGGAGCGTGCGCGCCTCTCCACGTCCAGCCGTAGAGTAGGGACCGGAATTAGTTGACAGCCAGCGCATTGAACGCGGCCGACGCGCAATCCAACGATCGCGTCGTTGCGGAAAAGCAATAAGTCGCATCAATGCCAGCTGCGCTTCGTCGGCACTAGACTCGGAACGGCCGTACAAAGCGGCAAATCCGAATCGCGAGCGACCTATCGCAATACGCATCGAAAACGATTTGAGATGATCAAGGATATCCTCGTCCATATGGATGCGTCACCGGCCAGTCGGTGCCGGCTCGATGTCGCGAGTGCGACGGCTCGCCGGTTCGACGCCCATGTGACGGGCCTCTTTGTCAAATCGCCGCCTGTGCCGGTGGGCTTCGCTCTCGCCGACGCTGGATTCCTGGCCGACAACGACACCGCAGCGATCGCGGCGGGCGACCGTGCCAGCGTCGAGCGGGCCTCCATCGACGTTGAAAAGTTGTTCTGCGACCGCCTTGCGCGCGACCAGGTCGCGTTCGATTGGTGGACGACGGATGGGACCGTCGCCCGTGACGTATCGCACTACGCGCGCTGTGTCGACCTGGTGATCCTCGGCCAACCCTACCGCGACGGCGATTCACTGGGTGGGGAGTTTTCGGTTATCGGCGATATATTGTTAGAAGCTGGTCGGCCGATTCTAATCGTGCCCCATTTCGGATCGTTTCCCATCATCGGAGACCATGCACTGGTCGCCTGGAATGCCAGCCGCGAGGCGGCGCGAGCGATCCACGACGCGCTGCCGTTCTTGGTGACGGCCAAGACCGTCACGGTGCTTTCCGTCGATCCCACACCAGTCACGCCGGGAGCGCGGAGGACTGGGGCTGCCGACGTCGTCCGTCACCTCGCAAGACATGGTGTGCAGGCGAAGGCGGCGTCGGCAGTTGGGAGCAGCATCCCGGTCGGCGACCTGATCGTGTCGCGCGCCGCCGATGTCGAGGCAGACCTGATCGTGATGGGTGCTTACGGACATTCGCGCCTCAGAGAATTGTTGCTCGGTGGCGCGACCCGGACACTCCTGGAGACGATGACCGTACCGGTGCTCATGTCGCACTGATGCTCGGACGACCGGCGATCAGGGAGGCATTGTCGCAATGATCAAGCCGCGTCGAGTGCGACTGCTTGGAATGCGTTGGTATGAGCGACGCGAATGAAGGCGTCAAACGAGGAGAATTAAGTTGTCGATCGTGGGCCGCGACCTGCTGAAAACGCGCCGCACGCTCAACGTCGACGGTGCGGAATATGATTATTTTAGCCTCGACGTCGCAGCCCAGGCCGCGCAACTCGGCGACATCCGACGGCTGCCTTTCTCGCTGAAGGTTTTGCTCGAGAACCTCGTACGGCTCGAAGATGGCCGCGCGGTGACCCTCGATAACATCAAGACGGTTGGCGCCTGGTTGATCGCGCGGACATCCCGAGAAGAGATCACCTTTCATCCGGCCCGCGTCCTGATGCAGGATCTTACGGGCGTTCCTGCGCTGGTGGACCTTGCCGCCATGCGGGAAGCGATGACGCCCCTCGGTGGCGAACCGCAAAAAGTCAACCCACTTCTTCCGGTGGATCTCGTCATCGATCACTCGGTGATGGTCGACAGCTTTGGCTCGCCGCAATCGTTTCGCCGCAACATGGATCAAGAGTTCAAACGCAACCGCGAGCGTTACGCGTTTCTACGGTGGGGCCAGACAGCGTTCGATAATTTCCGCGTCGTCCCGCCGGGCACCGGCATCTGCCACCAGGTCAACCTCGAATATCTGGCGCGCGTGGTGTGGACCACAGTCGAGAACGGCCGAACCATCGCTTATCCCGATACGCTGGTTGGAACCGACAGCCACACCCCCATGGTGAACGGACTGGCCGTCCTCGGCTGGGGTGTCGGTGGCATCGAAGCCGAAGCGGCGATGCTCGGCCAGCCGATCTCGATGGTGTTGCCCGAGGTGATCGGCGTTCGCCTCCACGGGACGCTGCAGGAAGGCGTGACGCCAACCGATTTGGTGCTGACACTTACCCAGAGGCTGCGTGAGAAAGGCGTCGTTGGCCGCTTCGTCGAATATTTCGGGCCCGGCCTCAAGACCCTGGCGATCGCGGAACGCGCACCGCTCGGCAACATGGCGCCCGAATACGGCGCCACCTGCGGATTCTTTCCGATCGATGCCGAGACTTTGCGGTACCTGACCTTCACCGGGCGCGATGTCCGGCAGGTGAAGTTGGTTGAAGCTTATGCGAAGGCCCAGGGCCTCTGGCATGATGAGAATACGCCAGACCCGATCTTTACCGACGTTCTCGACGTCGACCTTGCCGGCATCGAACCATCGATTGCGGGCCCGCGGCGCCCCCAAGATCGCATCGCGCTCGTCAGTGCGCCCGACACCTTCGTTGCCGAGCTGCCCCGCCTAGCTGTCGGGCGAGCGGGCACGACAGGTCCACAGCAGGTTCCTGTGTCGGGCGCCAACTATGCCCTGACAGACGGCGACGTCGTAATTGCCGCCATCACAAGTTGCACCCATACCTCAAATCCGAGCGTCATGCTGGCGGCCGGGTTGCTCGCGCGAAACGCCGTGCGACGGGGCCTTAAAGTGAAGCCTTGGGTGAAAACTTCGCTGGCACCGGGAAGCCAAGTCGTCTCCAACTATTACGCGGCGGCCGGTCTGCAACGAGATCTTGATGCGCTCGGTTTCAATCTTGTGGCCTATGGCTGCACGACCTGTATCGGCAATTCAGGTCCTTTAGCCGACGCAATCGTCGAAGCGATCGAAAGCGGAAGATTAGCCGTGGCCGCTGTGCTCTCCGGCAATCGCAATTTCGAGGGGCGAATCAACGCGAGCGTACGCGCCAACTATCTGGCCTCGCCACCGCTGGTCGTCGCCTATGCACTCGCCGGCTCGCTGCGGATCAACCTCGCCACTGAGCCGCTCGGCACCGACACCAGCGGCAAGCCCGTCTACCTGAAAGACATCTGGCCGACGACGCGAGAGATCAATCAGGCGATCGAGACGGCGCTATCCCCCGACATGTTCCGTCGGCGCTATGCGAATGTCTTCGAAGGACCCGAGGCTTGGCGAAGGATCGCTGTGCCCGCAGCCCGCAACTACCATTGGGATCCTGCGTCGACCTATATCGCCCGCCCACCCTTCTTCGACCATATGGCGAAAGCGCCACCGCCGCTCGCGGATATCCATTCGGCGCGGGTCCTTGCCATTTTTGGCGACAGCATTACCACAGATCACATTTCGCCGGCCGGATCCATAAGCGAGAAAAGTCCCGCTGGGGCCTACCTGCTCGATCGCGGCATTCGCCCGAGCGATTTCAACTCATACGGCTCACGGCGGGGAAACCACGAAGTCATGATGCGCGGCACCTTCGCCAATATTCGCATTCAAAACGAGCTAGTACCCGATGTCGAAGGCGGCGTGACCAAGGATCCTCGCACCGGCGAGGTCGTACCTATCTACACAGCCGCAATGGCGTGTAAAAGCACAGGCATTCCGCTCGTTGTGATTGCCGGCAAAGATTACGGAATGGGCTCCTCTCGCGATTGGGCCGCCAAGGGAGCGTCGCTGCTCGCCGTCCGAGCGGTCATCGCGGAGAGTTTCGAGCGGATCCATCGGTCGAACCTCATCGGCATGGGCGTTCTGCCATTGCAATTTGAAACCGGCGTCGGCCGAAAGAGTCTCCACCTCGAGGGCTCCGAGCTACTGGACATTGTCGGTGTGGCGGACAAGCTCCAGTCGCACGGCGTCGTCACGTGCCGAATTCGCCGCACGAACGGTCGGACCGAGACGATTCCACTTCGTTGTCGGATCGATACCGCGGACGAATTCGAATATTACCGGCACGGCGGAATTCTTCCCTATATGCTGCGTGTCCAGTGTAGGGCTGCATGAGGTGGATAGAGAGACAATCTTTAGCTCCAGTAGCCTTCGGCATTGCACGATCATTATCCGCTCTGGTCCGAACCGCTCGGTGGACAAAGCGGGCGCGCACATGCCGGGCACGTATCGCATACATCGTATGTGCAAGCCTTTACGTTCAATCACCACGTTGCGGTCGACGACTCATTGCATGGAGACGCGCATAGTGCGGCGGTTCAAGGTCGGTGATCACGTAAGCTGGGATTCGGAAGGCGGCCGAGTCAGCGGAACCATCATCAAGGTGCACACGAGAGATATTCCATATAAAGGCTATACGCACCACGCCACCGCCGACGAGCCTCAATATGAGATCAAAAGCGACAAGACCGATCACCTCGCGTTGCACAAAGGCAGCGTGCTGACGAAGCTGCGGCGTTGAGCGTCAAAAAGACCGAGCGGCAACTTCGAACCTGGGCCAACCGCCAACCCATAATACTCGTTGCGCCGCATCAATAAGGTCGCGCAAGGGCCCGACGTGACCTGAGCGATACGCTGACGACCCGATATGGATAGGCCGCCGTCGTCGACCGTTGCGGCAATCCGATGCGCTTTGAGGTCAGTTTTCGCGAGAGGAAGGTCACCGCACGCGCACCAGGCGGTTCGCAACGTCGCATTGTCCGAGGGAGGAGTGAATGATGGGATCGTACCGGTTGATAAGGCTCCTCATCGCGATCGCCATCGTTCTCCTAACATTCGTTTCGGCCCAGGCGACCAATACGCTGCGACCGAAGTCTTCTCCGGCGGATCGTGAATTCGCTCGCGCGACAGCGCAGATCAGCGCAGTGGAAATCGCCGAATCAGCGCTCGCTCTGACCCATACGAAGCGCGGCGACATTCACGATTTTGCGCAGAATTTGCTCGATGAACGTACGACGACCGATCACAGACTAAGGCAGGTTGCATCTGATGATAGCGTTGCCATCTCCATACGTATCCCGAAAATTGATCGACAAAAGATCGACCGCCTTTCAAAGCTGTACGACGGCGACTTCGAACGGCAGTACGTTAGCGATGAGGCGAGCGCGATTTGGAGTCAGATCATGAGGGCTTCAGCCGAGAGCCGAAATGGAACAAATCCGGGACTGCAATTTTTTGCAACGCAGCGTTTGCCAACGCTGTTGGGCGATCAGCATATGATCCAAGAAATCGCTGCCGGCGCGACCGTTGGCGTACCACCACCGCCAGCGCCACTTGGATGGCACTATCAACCGCCGTCGTTGCCATACTGAGTGCAGCGAGATGCTTCAACATTCAGTTGGGTCCTTTCGTCGGAATCGAATCGATGCCTGCGTACGACACCCGCAGGCTTGGAAGCACTCTGGAGGCAATCTTCTGTGGCGCTTAGTGGAAAAGACACGACCAGATCGAACCATGGCCGCGGCACCGCATCAACGCTCAATGTCTCAGTCACTGCGATGTCGCCGGCAGCGCCCGTCGCGCTTCACGTGGGGACCGCGACAAACTCTGCGAGGCGGCGCCGATCGCGGTGCCCGCACAGCGGACCGGCCGCACGGCGGCCTCAGGAGTGAAGGACACAGGGCTTTCTATGTCGTCATCTTTGTCCTGGGTCTCTTAGTACTGATCACGTCTGCCCACTCGGCTGCCGCCGCGCATGGGCAGCGAGCGAGCCTTAACGATCTGTATAGAAAAATCTGGAACGTGCCACCCAACCGCGCACCGGCCGCGGGATCAGTCGCGACGTTCGGGAACGATCAGGTCGCGCAGCGGCTCGCCAGGGCGTTGGCCGAGCGCTTTCACGTTCAGGTGCTGAGCACCACCGCCACCCGGATGAACGGTGAGCCGGTCTACCGGGTGACGGTGATGAACCCCGGCGGCAACTTCAACGACGCCTTTGCCGTTCACGTACTGGTCGTTGATGCGAAAACGGATAAGTTGGTTCCCCTGTTTCGAAACATGACGTCTGGTTACCAACTGGCAGCCCCGCCCGATCGGGTACCACGTCAGGACAGCAACGGCCGAACAATACGGCGTGAGACTTTTACAAAACCGTGAATTAAATATGTCACGCCCGGCACGGTTGCTTCCGAGTGCAATCGCCGGGCCATCGAGGCGTCGATTCGATGATGCGTTGACGGTGGATAGGCCAGACGATAATTAGCCAAACGATCGACGAAAGCTTTGCTCTCGCACAACAAGGCTCATCATTCACGGATCCGTCGCGAACGATCACCCCCAGGTCGAAGATCGGGGTCCGGGTCGACGGCGATTCACGCCTCCAGATTATCGACGCGAAGGCCCTTCCAAGTCATAGACGGGAAAACGAGATGCGCGCCGGCACATGGGATTTATACCGGCCGAGGAGCTGAAGCTCCTCGGCGTCTTTGATAAAGAGCGACCCTTGCGTTATCGCAATCAGCCCCAAATCCTTAAGCCGCCGCAGCATTCGGTTCACATGTGGTGCGCTTAGGCCTAATGCGTCTCCGATCACATGTTGGGAGATCGGCAGCTCGATCGAATTTCCGACCGCGTGCCCGACGCTGTGGAGGCGTATCCACATTTCAAAGATGAAGTTCGCAACCCGCTCCAACGGTGTGAGCCGCCCGATACCAATTAGGTGATCACCAATCATGGTCAGGTCGTGCTCGGCGAGCCACATCATCGCCAATAGGACATTGGGTGTGGCGCGCGCCATTTGCGTGAACGCGTCAAGCGACATCGTGTGCAGCGTCATGACCGTCATGCTCGCAACGGTGTACAACGCGCGATTAAACAGAGCGCCAGGCAAGCCGATGACATCGCCCGGCAGCACGACGTTCAGAATCTGCCGTTTGCCGTTCGGTAGGACTTTGTATCGTATGCCGAAGCCCTGCTTGACGAGATGAACGGTTGCGCATTGGTAGCCTTCGAGCACGACGCTATTTTTCTTCGGGACGACGAGGGTGCGCTCGATCGACCTCGCAATCGCATCAATGTCCGCGTTTGTCAGATCGACGTAGCTCTTGAGCCTGACCACGAACGGATGACCGAGGAGCGCCGATCGATCGAGGTCGCTCCGGTTCGGAATTTTTGTCGCCGATGCGTTGTCACCGGGCCAACGTCGAGCCGCTGTCACGGGAACCTCCCTGCTCCGCAGTTCAGTAAGGCCAATCTCGAATGCAGGTCATTGCAACACCTATGCGCTGAAGCAATGCGCCTCAGCAAAGACACCCAGACCCGCAAAGCCTACCGATCGGATGGCGCATGCCGCGGCTTGAGCGGTATGCGAGTGATGGCCAGACCCAGAACAATGGTGAAGTCTCGTGGCAGGTTCGGTGAGAGAATGGAATCCGGATCGTTGGATCGTCCAACAGAACATCGCGCGCTTAAAGCGCTGGATTGAGACAGATCAGGACGAGAGCCGCCGACGGAAGCTAAAGGGGCTTCTTGAAGCAGAGGAACTAAAATTGAGCACATTAGATAATACGATGTACCGGATGCCCTCGGACGATCCTGATGAGAGCGCATTCTGGGGATCGTGAGTGCCCCTCGCCGGAATGAACCGGTATCGCAGCTGCCGCCGTCGAATTGAATTCACTCGCCAGCTTGCGATAGCTGCTGTCGCTCCTGTCGTACCTGGAGCGCCGCGGCTAGCCTTGCCAACCTTATTGATGCGATGTCTTTATCGGGGTGTACTCTGCTCGAAGGCCAATTCGGCCTTTAAGCACTCGAGATCGCGGCCGATCGTCGCAACGGCGAGGATTCGGCCGTCGTGCCTGTAAGTGACGCGACAGTTCTTGTCGCTAGTACGTCCGTCGATATCGATCTCGTTCCATCGTTCGGCATGACCGACGTAGAGAATCGGCATGTCGTAGTGCATGCTCCAGAAGAATGGCACGGCGTCGAATCGCTCTCGTCGACCCAGGATGTTTCTCGCCGCGGTTTGGCCTTGGCGCTCGGCAACGACCCAATGCTCGACACGGATTTTCTGGCCACTATGTGGATCGGGCCAGCGCGCAACGTCGCCGGCGGCAAAAATCCCGGACACGCTGGTTTCCAGGTAGCCATTGACCGCTATGCCCCGGTCGAGCGCCAACCCGGCTTTTTCCGCCAGATCGAGTTCGGGCTTGACGCCTACTCCGATGATCACGCAATCCCCAGCCAATCGTTCACCCGATTGAAGGGTAACGAAGGCGCGATCGATCGAGGTCGCTGTAGCACCGAGACGAAATCGAACGCCGTGTTCCTCGTGAATCGCACGGACGAGTTCGCCGATTTCGCGGCCGAGAACCCGTTCCATCGGAACCTTCTCGGGAGCGACCACATGCACCTCGAGATTCCGCGCGCGGAGAGAGGCCGCAACCTCAAGACCGATGAAGCTTGCGCCGACAACGACGGCGCGCTGTGCGGACTTCGCAGCCTCGATGATCTTGCGGCTGTCCGCCAGGGTGCGCAGATAATGCACGTGTGGTAGGTCGCTGCCCGGCACCGAAAGCCGGACCGGCGCCGCTCCTGTGGCAAGAAGAAGTGCATCGAAGCTGAGCTGAGCTCCATCCGCCAGAACGACCTGGCGCTTATGGACATCGATCGAGGCGGCCCGCGTGCCGAGACGAAGGTCAATCTTCCGGTCGCGGTAGAAATCAACGGATCGAAGGGGCACCCACTCTTCCGGAGCGGTACCGGCGAGATAATCCTTCGACAGGTTGGGGCGATCACATGGCACGTCTGCATCCGCGCTGAGGATCGTCAGCCGATCGGCATAACCCTCGTTGCGCAAGGTCTCGGCAGCTGCGTTAGCTGCCGCACCACCCCCAATGATAACGACTGATTTCAGATGGCTCGGCACCGTGGCGTGTTCACGCTGGGGCACTGTGGCGAGCCTCTCGCGGACATAAACGTTGCCGCCGCTTATTTCGACGCGCCAACATGGAATCGGATTCAGTGCCGGCGGGCGAAGCGCTTCACCACTGCGAAGATCGAAGCACGCGTGATGCCAGGGGCAACGAACGGTCTCACCGATGAACAGGCCTTGCACCAGCGGTCCGCCATAGTGCGTGCAGGTCGAGCCGACGGCGAAGACCCGGTCGCCACGTCTTGCGATGAGCACGGGCTCGCCCTGTGCATGGCCCAGTAGCATCGCGCCATCGGCGAGGGTCGCGAGCGCTGTCCCAGTCGCGAGGTCGGGACCAGCGAGTTTAGGTGCGTCGCTCACCGGAGTTTCCTCAACACAAAGGTTTTGTCCTCGCCGATCGAACCGCGGTCGTTTGCCGTCTCATCGCCGGTTCCGATAACGCCATCGGCCGCTTTGCACCGATGAGATCGAGCAAAAAAGTGCCGGAGTGAGTGTCGTTCTTGGATCAAGAACGTCATCGACTCACTCCGGCAACGACGTTGTCGTTCGGGGGGCCAACGACGACGTCAATGATGTCGGTCGGCAGGGATCGACACCGTGTGGGTTCGACGTACTCCTCGGCTCGACTTGTCGGGGCGTGCCGGGGCGCCAATGGACTGATGCGCGGCCTGTCGCAACCCAAGAGCCGGCGCGTGACCTTTTGGCGAATGCAGCGGAAACACCTCTGCGTTGGAGCTCCAGCCGCCCTTCAGGCGCCGAAGCCATTGTTTGATCCTGACACCGAAAGCGACCAGCAATTCTACGAGCGGGACCATGTCGACGCTCCATGCCTCACGGCGGCTATCAAAAGTCACCTATTACCCTATCTCGGCGGTCGCTCTTTTCATTATTCGGCTTCATTGCGCCGGCGCAAAGACTCTGACGCCTTGAGAGCGGCACAGCTTGCGGCAGTTCCTACTGGAGTGCCCGGCGAGTGTTCGTAATCTGGCCCCTATTGGGTCGGGCCGCGCGCTTTGGCGAAGGTACGACCTAACCCATTGCCGGCATGGACTCCCATGCGATAGTGCGTAGCCATCCACGATACAATCTTGCGGATAGCCGCGGCATCGTGAATCGGGGCGCGGCATTCGGCCATAGAGCTAAAATGTGAACCCGCTGGCGAGACAATGGTTGCAGCGTCGGAAAAATGCCAACACAGCGGCGAAAGCCCGCGGCGCCCCTTCGAGCCCTCAACGACACGACTAATGCGAGCAAGCGCCACGATGCCTGGCGCCGGAGAGCTCTGTTCGCTGAGGATCCAGTCGCCAACACGAATGCGTCGATCAACGACGACCAAGTCGCCACGATCGCGCGGATTACGCGCGACGCGGATTGCCGATGGCGCGACCCGGAGCAGGCGTGTCTGTTCGCCGACGAGACCGGCCGGACCGCTCTCTAGCCAAGCCTCGAGTGCCGTCACGGCAGCTGCACCTTGGACCCAATGTCCGACCGCTCGGACCAATGACCCGCGATAACCAAAGGCAGCCAAGTCGGCGAGCAACCCTTGTCGGCCGTCGCCTAGCGGAAGGGCCTGTGCCAGAAGTCGGCTCCGGTTCCTAGAGCCCTCGACGAGGGTAAGCGCGCGATCCCGCACGCGACGCGCAAAATGCGCGGTCGCGCCGAACCGGCTCCGCAAGTCGCGATTGAAGCGGACATCGGAAGCGGTCAGCCGGTGCACATTCTTGACTTCCAGGTAGCCGACCACAAAAAGACGTGGCGTATCGACAGGCGGTACGGGCGTCAGCCCGGCGTAAAACACCAGCAGATCGCCCGGACACAAGCGATTGAGCTGCGTCCGCTTGCGGGGCGCCGCATCGCCGTAAGTCATCGCGCGGAAATCGGGATCGATGTGCGGATGAAGACCGGCGAGCCGCGCCGGCAGAAACCGAGCCACCGATCCGCCATCGCGCGCTCGAAGAGTTGCGTAAGTATCCGTCGAGTTCGTCCCACATTCCTCGGGAATGGGGACGTATTCGAACGTGCCATTGGCAAAGATCGGCGCGAGCGCACCGCCAGTTCCACGATCGATGCCGACGCGCAGCAACAGAGCCTTGCGATCCCGCGTCACGCCGCCTCGTGCTCGCACGCCTCGATTACAATTTGTCTTCCATGACGGCCTGCTTGATCCGGCCGATGGCCCGCCCCGGATTGAGACCCTTGGGGCAGGTGCGAGTGCAATTCATGATGGTGTGGCAGCGATAAAGCCTGAATGAATCGCGCAGATAATCAAGGCGCTCCGCCCGGGCTCCGTCCCGACTATCGGCGAGCCAGCGCCACGCCTGAAGCAGCACCGCCGGCCCGAGATAACGCTCGAAGTTGCGCATGGCCTCGGCGATCGAGGCCGGGCCTCGCCACCACCAGCTCGGGCAGGCCCCGGTGCAACAGAAGCACAGGATGCATTCCCAATAGCCATCGAGCTTCGTGCGATCTTCGATCGACTGCAGCCGTTCGCTCTTGGCTGGCGCGGGCTCCTTGGCCTGGAGCCAAGGCTTGATCGAATGATATTGCGCAAAGACGGGCTCGAGGTCGACCACGAGATCTTTGATCACTGCCATATGCGGCAGTGGATAGATCCGGACGTCTCTCCGGATCTGGTCGATCGGCGTCAAGCAGGCGAGATGGTTCTCGCCATCGATGCACATCGCACACGACCCGCAAACGCCTTCGCGGCAAGAGCGGCGGAAGACGAGCGTCGTATCGACCTCGTTCTTGATCTTGATGAGAGCATCAAGAACCATGGGCGCGCAGTCATCGAGATCGACGGTGAAGGCATCGAGACGCGGGTTGCCACCCTCTTCAGGATTCCAGCGATAGATTTGGAATCGCTTCATACGCTTAGCGCCGGCCGGCTCGGGCCAGGTCTTGCCTTGGCGCGGCTTTGAATTGGGAGGAAGTTTGAAGACCGGCATAGCGATCCATCACATCCGCGGCAGGCGCCGTCGCTTATTGAGCATTTTCGCGCGCGGCGAAGAGCTGACACCAGCCTTTCGAGCTGATGTCGCCTGCAACGAACCGACACCGGTTGGGCGGCTCGAAATTGATGCAAATCGCACAGCGTTGTTCGCCATTAGGGTGATCCTGGTACTTCGCGACCGCTTTCGATACCTTCGCTTGCGCTTCTGCGCGCGCTCTCCGCCCCAGGCCGGGGGCAACCGCTGTCGCGAATGCCAGCGCCACGGTTCCCAGCAGCGTTCGCCGTGGAACTCCGTCTTCGTGACCCATCGCAACCCTCCGCCGCCACAAGGCGATCAGGATGACGTTTCGCCCGATCGCTACTGAAGGACGCGGGCGATCCGGGCCTTGGCCCGAAGCGCCCGCTCCATGCGCCGTATCATCTACTTCGCGACTAGCGACTCCTGGGCCTTGGATACGTGCCAAAGCACGATGTGGTAGTGCGGCTCTTCGACGCCGGGATGGCCGGCATTGAAGTCGATCGATACGTGATCGACGCGCCCACCCGGCGCCGCCAAATCGGCGAACACCTTGTGCGAGTCGAAATCCTTGATCGGGATCATGTATATCGTGCTCACCAATCGACCCTTGTGGTCGTAGGCCAGCCAAGGCCCTTCCGGGATGGTCTTGGGCTGGACATAGAGCGTGCCGATACTCGGGATAAAGCACGGCAGCTTCACCAATGTGCAGACCTTCTTATAGGGAGCGCTCGGCGGCTCCTTTTGCACATTCGCCGCCGACGCGGGAAGCGCCGCGACGGCTGCGAGCATGACGCTCAAAGCAAGCGCCTTCAACATGAGACCTCCTTTCAGTGATGCCGATGGGGCGTCGCCGCCCTTCGGCGTGGATGGATCGTCGTCCGAGTGAAATGTCGTGATGCCGCACGCTTGCGACCGCTGATGCCGCGCCGAAGGCCTCGCATCAGTACCTCGCGAAGCACGACGGCCTGGTTATGCGCGGTATCACGTGCGGAATAGACGAGGGTCACGTGGCGCCGCTGGGCGAGCATCCTGAGTTGACGCAACTCGGCTCGGTGAGTCCGCAACTCGGCCCGATAGCGTCGCCGGAACTCGGGCCAGCGCGCGGGCTTATGTCCGAACCATTTGCGCAACGCCGTGCTCGGCGCGAGGCTGCGGATCCAGCGGTTGATATGAGCACTTCTCTTCGTAAGACCGCGCGGCCAGATTCGATCGACCAGGATGCGCGCGCCGTCGCGACTCACCGGATCGTAAACCCGACGAATGCTGATCGATGGCATGATGGCGGCTCCCTTCCTGAAAAGTTCGGGTCAAACGGCTTTGCCGAAGGCCGCTGCGAAAGACCACCACTATCGGTCCCGCACGCTGCTTCAATTTCCCTCGCGCACCGCGCGAATGCCCTAATTTTGCGCATTGATTACGCGCAAGTGTCGTTAGACGGACGATTGTCGCTGTCGAGGCTAAATGGGCCGGCGCTAGACGTGGCCGAGTGCGCTGTTCCGCATCGGTCGTCTGCTCGAGCAACCGCAACAGCCTTGCGATGTTTTGTTTAGCAATCCAGCGGTTCACGCCCTCCCCCATTCACACCACCGGGCTCGCGCCTTTCTGTCATCGCCAGCGGATCTTCGTTTGGCGTAGAATTCGCTGTCTCATGAACTCGTAGCCGCGACCAGCGCGCAAACTTATCTGGCGTTCCGATAGCGATTCGTTACGACGGCTGCACCGATCATGAACATTGATCGTGCGCAAGAACCTGTCGCATCGATCAGCCAAGCGCTGGTTCCATGCGCATAGCAGAACCACACAAATTCTTCTGCATTCTGCCAACGCCGCTGACTAAATAGACGCGGACGAGGCATTCTTGACGCTTGATGGGTCAAACCCGCTTTCATAAAGCTCTTCCGTCCATCTCAAAAAGCCTGACAACAGACACCATGGACATCCATGGCCCCAAAACCACTGGGCACCTGGAAAACGTCCGACGAGAAGTGAATGGCCGGCACGATGTCTGTGCGCCCAACGGCTCTTCGAGCCTATCGGGAGAGCCCATTCATCGGGTCGTGGTCTTCACGACGGTTGCACTCACGCTGCTGATGATGTCGATCGACTCAACAATCGTTGCGACGGCGTTACACGCGTTGCGCCAGCGGCTGCAAACGTCGATCAACTGGGCAGGATGGACCATAACGGCCTATTCGTTCGGATTTTTGCTGATGCTGCCGGTGACCGGCAAGCTCAGCGAGCAATACGGTCGCCGCAGGGTCTTCCTCGGTTCGGTCGTCGCGTTCACCGCAGCATCGCTGTGCTGCGGACTGGCCGACAATATCTATGTGCTCGTCGTGCTACGCGCGGTACAGGCGGCTGGCGGTGCGGGCTTCACGCCCTCGGCGACCGGCATCGTTGTCGATCACTTTGGCCATGGGCGTGATCGTGCCGTCAGTTTGTTCGGCAGCATCTTCCCGATCGGAGCGATGATCGGGCCCATATTCGGCGGATTGTTCGTGACGTATTGGACCTGGCGAGGGGTGTTTTTCGTCAATGTGCCGATCGGCGTGGCGGTCATCATCCTTACCCTGCGTTACGTGCCGCGAGATCGACCAGAATCAGGGAGAACTCGCCGAGGCAATGATTTGGCCGGTCTGGTGCTGCTCGGTAGCGGCCTCCTCGCCGGCATGCTCGCTGCCAGCTATCTGGGCGAAAAGAATGCGCATGCGTGGTCACCCGAATTCGTGGCGCCATTAGCCATCGCGGCGGTCACCCTGTGGATGTTCTTTCATCACATCCACCACTCGGCGCATCCGTTCATCACCCCACGTTTGGTTCACGGGCCAGGCTTCGGCCCGGTCAACCTGTTCAACGGACTGTACACAGGCGTCACCTCCGGCATGGTGGCGCTTGTTCCACTATACGCGACCGACCGGTACCATTTCGACGCGCTCGATTCGGGCACGCTGCTCGTCGCCCAAGGGGCCGCGACGATAGCATTGTCAGTCGCGGGGGCCTTGGCGTTACGGCGCACGGGCTACCGGTTACCGCTGTACATCGGGAGTGTCGTTATCGCCACCGGGATGCTGCTGCTTGCCCTCAGCCCAATCGCAGGCGTCCCATCGTACGGATGGCTGGCCGGTTCTTGTTTCCTTATTGGCGCCGGATTCGGAGCGATCAATCCGGCCAGTCGCAATGCCGGGCTGCAACTGGCTCCCGAGCATTCCTCAACCCTGGCCGCATTACGGACGATGAGCCTGCAAATCGGATCCATGATCACGATCTCGATCGCCACTGCGATCCTCGCGAGTTCCAGTCACCCTGGCAGCATCCAGGCCTGGATCTATGTCATAGCAGCCCTGCTGCTCGTTGCCGCCCTGCCGCTAATCGCGCGCGTTCCAGAGCACCTCGGTTCGTGGTGACGCTCACCGCGAGCCGTTTTTCGACGAGGGCTGGCGCTTCGCCCATGCGTGTTCCTCTTTCAGGATGTCGCCTGTCTCGGTTTGATCCCCATGATTCCGCTCGCGTCTCGGTCATCTGAATCGCAGATTATCGCGGGAGAGCTGGCCGATTGCGATACAGCCCATCAGTTTCATGTCGCGTTCTAATTCAGCCTTCATCAAGCCAAGCGCCCGCTCGACCCCCGCTTGGCCGGCGGCAGCCAGCGGAAATAGATAATACCGGCCGACCCCAACCGCCTTAGCGCCGAGCGAGAGCGCTTTGAGCAGATGTGTCGCACGCTGCACCCCTCCGTCCATGAGCACGTCGATCCGATCGCCGACGGCGTCGATGATTTCGGCCAACTGGTCGAACGACGCTCGGGAACCGTCGAGCTGCCGGCCGCCGTGGTTGGAAACGACAATGCCGGTGCAGCCGATCTCGGCCGCGCGCTGGGCATCGGCCGCGGACATGATGCCTTTCAGGCAGAACTGGCCGTTCCAAAGCCGTACCATCTCGGCGACATCATCCCAACTCATCGATGGGTCAAGCATCTCCGTGAAATAGCGGCTGATCGAGAGCGCGCCGCCGCTCATATCGATGTGCTCGTCGAGCTGCGGCAATCTGAACCGTTCGTGAGTTAGGTAGTTAATCCCCCACCTCGGCTTCATTGCGAATTGCATCATCCCGGCAAGGGTCAACCGGAACGGAATAGAAAATCCGGTGCGAAGATCACGCTCTCGGTTCCCGCCCGTTATGCTGTCCACAGCCAACATCATGATGTCGACGCGCGCGTCCTTCGCGCGCTGCAGCATCGCTCGATTGAGGCCTCGATCCTTGTGGAAATAGAACTGGTAAATCTGGGGCGTATCGTGGGCCTTACGCAGCTCCTCGAGACTCACCGTGCCAAGCGACGACACGCCGAACATCGTACCGTATTTCGCGGCCCCGGCTGCGACGGCGCGTTCGCCCTCGTAGTGGAATAGGCGCTGCAATGCCGTGGGAGAGCAATAGACCGGCAGTGCGAGCTTGTGGCCCATGACGATGGTGGAGAGATCGACGCTCTCAACGCCGCGCAGAACGCGAGGGACGAGGTCGCAGCTCCCGAACGCTTCGGTATTGCGCCGGTACGTGGTCTCATCGTCCGCAGCACCGTCAATATAATCGAAGATCGGCCCAGGCAGCCGCCGCTGGGCCAGACGCCGAAAATCATGAAAGTTGAAGCAATCGCGCAAATCCATGGCTGCTTCCGCTCCGATCCAAGCGCGGCCTCGCGACCGCCGCGTTATGCCCGAATATTGATTGCGCGCAAGAGCTGTTCGCAGTGACCGGCTATCACGGTAATAGTTCGTTGCGCATAGCTGGGCCGCGCAAATTCTCCTCCAAGCCGCCGACTGCACCGACCAACTACAAGGTGAAAGGAGGCGCTCCATGTTTAAATCATCGATGTTGCGGATGTTGGTCCTGGCAATCGCTCTGGCAGCGCCCACGGCACAGACTGCGTTCGCTCAACAGGAGCAGCAAGCGGCGGTTAACAGTCAGTCCCTGTCCACCTCCGCGGCCATCTCGGCTGCCTCGCCCTACACCGCTCCGCAGCCGACAACCGGTGACTAACGATCGGCGCCACGCTGAGCCGCCACTCAGTGAGGCGGCTCGGCATGGCGGCCGAGCGCAGTAAGGGCCCTCGTTGCTCAGCCGCAATAGCTCGCCGCAATGCAGTCTAGGGCGGAACTGCATTCAGTGATGAAGTCGGGCCCGAAACGAAATTCCGAGCCGACGGCAATGGCTAATAGTCCGTTATGGTAGCCGATATGAAAATAGATCTCACTGCAAAGAGCGCCGTCATTACAGGGTCAACCGGCGGCATCGGCCACGCTATCGCGAGGGGTTTGGCGGCTGCAGGAGCGGCAATCGTCCTCAATGGTCGACACCCAGATGACCTGGATGACGCCGTCGGACGCCTGCGAGATGCTGTACCGACGAGCACGGTGCGCGCGGTTGCTGCGGATCTCGGCACGGCGGAAGGCTGCCGCATGCTATTGGCGGCCATCCCTGCGACAGACATTCTCATCAACAACGTTGGTATCTATGAACCCCATGATTTCTTCGAGACGACTGACGAAGAATGGGACCACATCTTCGCCGTCAACGTTATGTCGGGCGTGCGCCTGGCACGCGCCTATCTTCCTGGAATGGCGACGCGGCGGTGGGGCCGAGTCATCTTCGTCTCCTCTGAGTCGGCGCTCAATATTCCGGTCGAGATGATTCATTATGGACTTACAAAGACTGCGCAACTCGCACTGTCGCGCGGGCTGGCGAAGCTGCTCGCCGGTTCGGGCGTCACAGTAAACGCTATTTTGCCGGGCCCGACGCTATCGGATGGCGTCCAGCAAATGCTTCGTGCCGAGGCCGACAGGGCTGGACAGAGCATCGAGGAGGCCGCGCACGCATTTGTCCGAAGGCATCGCCCAAGCTCGATCATCCGCCGCGCCGCCACCGTCGATGAGGTCGCCAATCTCGCCGTTTATCTCGCCTCGACCTTGTCATCGGCGACCACTGGGGCGGCGTTGCGCGTCGATGGCGGGATCGTTGATACGATTACCTAGCGACACAGAGCGTGCTGATGTTCGCCCAACGTCACGCAACATAGAATTGTCGGCCTCTCGGACAGAGGCGGCAACCTCCCGCAGAAACCCATCGCCAAACAGACGACCGGAGCCGCGGACTCAGTGGGATACGACGGTCGCATTCTATGACGATCGGCCAGGGTAACAGTCAGCCTTCCAACAATCGGAGGGACTGGCCCTCCGGCGTCATCTTTACCATCGGCCACTCCACAATGCCGATCGAACGTTTTATCGGTCGATTGCAATCCTATGGCATAGAGTGTCTCGCAGACATTCGCACCATACCGCGGTCGCGCCACAATCCGCAGTTCAATGCCGACGCGCTCCGGGACACTCTACGGGCCAGCAAAATTGAATATGTCCCCCTGGAGGTACTTGGCGGATTGCGCCACGCGCGCAAACAGTCGTCAAACTCCGGCTGGCGCAACGCAAGCTTTCGCGGCTACGCCGACTATATGCAGACGCCGGCGTTCCTTGCTGGGCTCGAACGGCTGATCGAATTGAGCTGCGGTCGGCGCGTCGCGATTATGTGCGCAGAGGCTGTGCCGTGGCGTTGCCACCGTTCGCTTGTTGCCGATGCGCTAACCATCCGACGGATTCCAGTGGTCGAGATCCTGTCCGACACCAACTTTCGTGCGCACAAACTCACGCCGTTTGCGCGTGTCGAGGGCTCACGGATCACGTATCCTCCCCCGTAAGCGTTCGCGTCGCGGCTGATCGAGATTGTCGAGGTAAAATGCCGCGGCGTGTCGACATTCGCGCTTTCCCCCGTTGACGCTGGTACCGTCCTGCGTTCGTGTTGCTAATCGCGCCGACTTTAATCGGCGATCACAGGCGGATAGGCGAGACGCTTTATCTACCCGGCGCGCGGAACCCCGCTTCCTTCTGCCCGCTACGCCGATACTGACGATTGCCCTGTTGGTTAGACTGCTGCGCCTCATTCAGCGTCTGTCGCGTTGTCGCCAGCGCTAGCTCAGCCTTCCGACCGGCGGCCGCAACCTGCGCCTCGAGCGACGAATTGTTGGTCGGCTGGCTCTAGCAAGTGCCGGGAAGCGACGGCGCGCCGACCAGCAGTGCCTTTGTACCGCGCAACGTCATTGCACCCTCTGTGAAAGCGCCCGACTCGTAATCCGAACATTTAGTGGAGTGCACTCTTAGTCGCGGCTTCGTGCATCTGTATCGCAAGCACACGGAGCGCAATCTGCCCGCTGCGCTCGCGTTGCTCCGACGTCAACGGTTCCTCCGGCACACCGCTAACAGAATGCATCATGGGCACCGGCGCGACGTTCCACGGCGCTAAGTGCCGCAGCCGCAGCCGCGCAACATCGAGATCATTGGCCGCTGTCGCGGTGGCATCGGCCTTCAGCTGCACGATATTTTGTTGCAAGCGCGATTGGTGCGTCGCTCTAGTCACGATAGACCTCTCTGATTCTCTCGCCCCCTGAACGGGATAGACGGCGATAACCGCCGCGCCAGAGATATTGACGCTGCCAAGACCAGAGCATCGTGATTGCACGCATTGATCAAGCGCAATCTGAGCCGTGATCCCGCCTCGGGAACCGACCTGGCGTGGCCTTCTATCGGCGACCGGGAGGCGCGCAATGAGATAGACAGCGATCAGGCGTTGTGTGGCTCAGTTCGCAAAGCACGCCGCCTTGCGCTGGAACATTGATTAGACGCAATCGCGTCATGTCGCCGGGTCGTACACTGCCAATCCGATGCAAGTCATCAACCGCGCGCGCATGGAGCCGCGCGCATGAAGGTCTCGGACCTATTCGTCAGATGCCTCGCGACCGAGGGCGTGCGGCACGTTTTCGGCGTGCCCGGCGAAGAAACGGAAGACCTGCTCTTCTCGCTCGAAGGCTCGGAGATCGCCTTCGTGCCGTGTCGGCACGAGCAGGGTGCAGCCTTCATTGCTGACGTTTGGGGTCGGCTCACCGGTAAGGCCGGCGTCTGCCTCTCGACCCTCGGCCCCGGCGCCACCAACCTCATCACCCCCGTGGCCGACGCCAATCTCGACAAGGCGCCGCTCGTCGCCATTACTGCACAGGGCGGGCTCGACCGCCTCCATCACGAAAGCCATCAGCGGCTCGACATCGTCCGCATGTTCGCGGCGATCACCAAATGGAACGGTGCGGTCTATGACCCGCGCGTCCTCCCGGAGATTGTCCGCAACGCCTTCAAGCTCGCCGAGATGGAGAAGCCAGGCGCAACCCATATTGAGCTTGCCGAGGATGTGGCGCGGCTCGCCGTGCCTGCGGCTCTACCGCCGATCGTGCCACGCGCGGTGCGGCGACCGGACGCCGACCGCCAGGCGCTTGAACAGGCGCTGTCGCTGCTGCGTAAGGCCGAGCATCCGCTGATCATCGTCGGCAATGGCGCGATCCGTGAGCGGGCCAGTGAGCAGCTCGAGCGGCTCGCGAACAACCATGGCGTCCCCGTCGTGGCCACCTTTATGGGGAAGGGCGCGATCTCGGATCGCTCCCCGCAATCGCTGTTCGCGATCGGCACCGGCTTCAAGGACTTTGTCCGCGCCGCAGTGGAAACGGCCGATCTCGTGCTCACGCTGGGCTACGACATCGCCGAATATGCGCCTGACCGCTGGAATCCGGCGGGCGACAAGACCATTATCCACATTGACGTCGCTGCGGCCGAAGTTTATGGCCGCTATCCGGCAGCGGTCGAAGTTGTCGGCGACATCAACGCGACGCTGCGGACATTGAACGGCCGACTCGATGAGGCGCCGCTCGCCCTCGATCGCGGCTGGTACGCGCCCGTTCGCCAGCACATCCTCGGCGATATCGCCGGCTACGCGCTCAAGGGGCTGCCCTTCACCATCCCCGGCGCTCTCAACCTCATCCGCAAAGCGCTGCCCGATGATGGGCTCCTCATCAGCGACGTCGGCAGTCACAAGGTGTGGATAGCGCGAAACTTTCCGACCTATTGCCCCAACGGCTGCCTCATCAGCAACGGGCTCGCGGCGATGGGAATTGCTCTGCCGGGCGGCATTGCCGCGGCGCTCGCCCAACCGGGGCGAGCGATCGTCGCGGCCATGGGCGATGGGGGCTTTCTCATGAATTCACAGGAGCTGGAGACAGCAAAGCGCCTTGGCGTCGGATATACCGTGGTGGTCTTCAACGACGACGACTACGGACTCATTTCATGGAAACAGGATATGTCGCACGGCCACTCCACCGGCACGCGCATTGGCAATCCCGACTTCAAGGCCTATGCCGAAAGCTTCGGAATTCGCGCCTACCGACCCCAATCGGTCGCGGAGCTGCGCACGGCGCTCGACGAGGCGATCGGCTCGCGAGCGTTGCGGCTGATCGAGATTCTCGTCGACTCAAACGTCAACCGCGCACTGGTGGACAAACTCGCGCGCTATTGGGGGAAGTGAACGAATAGCGTTCGGTTGGCCGGATAAGCGGACGCCGACGAACTCGATCAAAGGAGAACGGAATCATGGCGATCGAATCAGTCAATCCGACGACAGGCGAGGTCTTGGCACGCCACCAGGAGATGACGTCAGCGGCGGTCGCGAAAATCGTCGATGGAGTGCACTCAACGTTTCTCGCCTGGCGGCGCACCTCCTTTGCCGACCGCGCGGGACTGATGCGCAAGGCCGCCGTGATCTTGCGCACGAACGCCAAGGACTACGCGCGCCTCATGGCGCAGGAGATGGGAAAGCCCGTGCGCGATGGGGTGGCGGAAGCGCAGAAATGCGCGCTCGCCTGCGACTTCTATGCGGACAATGCCGAGCGCTTTCTCGCGCCGGAACCGGTTGCGACCGAGGCCAGGAAAAGCTTTGTGACTTTCAATCCGCTCGGCGTCGTACTGGCCGTGATGCCCTGGAACTTTCCGTTCTGGCAGGTCTTCCGCTTCGCCGCGCCAGGCCTGATGGCGGGCAATGCCGCGGTCTTGAAGCATGCGTCGAACGTGCCGGGCTCCGCACTCGCCATCGAGATGATCTTCCGCGAGGCGGGCTTTCCAGAAAATCTCTTCCGCACGCTGATGATCAGCAGCCGGCAGGTGGAGGCCGTGATCGAGCATCCGCTGGTCAAAGCAGTGACGCTCACCGGCAGTGGACCGGCGGGGCGTGCGGTCGCAGGCAAGGCGGGCGCGATGCTGAAGAAGACCGTCCTCGAGCTCGGCGGCAGCGATCCTTACCTCGTGCTGGACGATGCCGATCTCGAGCTTGCCGCTGGGGTCTGCGCCAAGGGCCGGCTCACCAATTCTGGGCAGAGCTGCATCGCGGCCAAGCGTTTCATCGTCGTCGATAAGGTCCGGCACGCGTTCGAAGATCTTTTCGTCAAGCGCATGAGCGCCGCCAAGGTGGGCGATCCACTCCGCGAGGAGACCGACGTGGGGCCGCAAGCGCGGCACGATCTGCGCGATGCGCTCCATCGCCAAGTCGAGCTCAGCATGACCAAGGGTGCGCGTTGCCTCCTCGGCGGCGTGATCCCGAACGACCGCGGCGCCTTCTATCCGCCGACGGTGCTGACCGATGTTCGCAAGGGAATGCCCGCCTACGACGAGGAGATATTCGGACCAGTCGCCGCCATCGTCCCGGTCACAAACGAGGAAGCGGCGATCGCCGCCGCTAACGACTCCGCATTTGGCCTCGGCGCCGGCGTCATCACTCGCGATCTCGCGCGCGGCGAGCGCATCGCCGCCGAGCGGATCGAGAGCGGCTGCGCCTTCGTCAACGAGGCCGTGCGCTCCGATCCGCGACTTCCCTTCGGCGGCGTTAAAGAAAGTGGCTATGGGCGCGAGCTTTCGGCCTACGGCATCAAGGAATTTATCAACATCAAGACGGTTTACGTAGCATGATGAGGACGATGCAATATCGTGAGAGCTATTGCCAACCTGCCAATGCGATCGTGGCTGACGTCATCGTGCACTGGATATTTGATGCCGTCTCTAACTCCTCGATCAAAATAACCGACGCGTAAACGTTCACGGAGATTGAGATCGCCGCGAGTTTGGCCTCCCGCCGAATTTCGGAAATTTGTGATCGTAAATGACGACATTCCGTCCGCCTGCTCCAGGCGCTGTCAAAGCGCCGACTGCTGGATTGAAAGACAGGCGCCAGCTGCAAAAGCTATGCATCCACTCTGGTCAGAGTCGCCTTCCGTCGCCTCGCCCGGCTTTACCGGCGTCCAACGAATTGCCGGCCAAATCCATCATGCTTTGGGCGCATACAGCACGCACCAGCCATGCGGGCTGATGCTGCCTTCGACGACTTGGCACGTGCCATCAGCTTGCGGCGTCTTGCCGGGGATGAAGTGGATGCAGTTGGCGCAGAATTGGTTGCCATGCGGCTTGGGCTGGTACATCGCTACAGTCTTCGAAGCCTTCGCCGCATGGGCGCGTCGCGGCACGAGAGCGAAGCAAGTCGCGACGACGGCGCCTACCGCCGCTGTGAGGCCGACTTTGAACAGTCCGCGGCGCGAAGGTTTGAATTCGTTTTCGTCAGCTTTGCTCATGGTGTCTCTGTTGGCGTAGGTGGGTTAAAAATATGGCGGGTCTTGGACCTCGCGGATGCTCTTATATGTTCTCGATGCAACGGTAACCTTGCGCTGCCATATTGCGGCTGCGCAATCCCAATAAAGGTTCTCTGTCCCGGAAATACGCGCGCTATGACAAGTCTTGAGCTTAACGCTCCGGATGCGCCAATCTTACTAGCGCCCGGCCGCGTAGCCTTGCATCCCACGCGGATTTGCCGCCGCCCGTCGACGGGAGCCGAGCCGCGACGCGGCGGTTAGGCGTCCTTCAGACCAAGCTGGTCCGACTTCGACGTCATGCCCCCGTGCCCGCAATTCCTTGATCGTCGCCGGTGGTAACCGTGACTCCACCACGAGCACACCTGGCCTTGCGGTGCGCGGCCAGAATGAGATTGAGAAATGCTCCGAATGCCAGGCCGGCGCATCGATGGCCTCCTGCAGGTTCATGCCGGCGTGAACATGGCGCAGGAAGAATTGCGTCGTCCACTGGTCTTGCTGGTCGCCACCCGGCGAGCCCCAGGCGAGATACGGCTCGCCATCGCGCAGCGCCAAGGCGCTCAACAAGCGGCGCTCCGAAGCGCCGATACGCTGTGCGGGGCGATGGGAGGAACATTCCTTGGGGCGCGGGTCACACATGCCGAACGTGATCCTTGAAGCCATGACGCGGGAGGCGCACACTTTGGGATTGCAATCACATCGTCGGGAGAGTGTGCAGACAGCTCTGGAAGTTAATTTTCCTTAGGGAGGAAACCATGTCGGAAGTGCGCGACGAGCTAACCGAGCCCACGCAACATCTTCATAGCTGCGGAAATCTATTTGGCTGCGGAGACGAACAAGGCACCGGCATCATCCGCGAGGACATCAAGGATGCCGCACTCAACCGGCGATCGGCTGACCGGCTTCTGCACATGGACGAGGTCGACCAGGAGATCCTCGACGGCTATCTCAGCGCCCGCGGCAGAGCACGCCGCAGGTTACTGCGTGCGAGCACCTTTATGGGCGCGCTGGCGGCCGTGCAGCCATGGTTCAGTAAGCTCGCCAGCGCGGCCAATGGCGCCGCACCCGCCCCGACCGGCAGCCGGCGCACCGGCCACGGCAAGCTCCACGTCATTCAGTGCGAGAAAAAGACGGTTCAGCTCGGAGTCTTCGATACCAATCTCACGCCGATCGCCACGGTGGAGTCGGGTGACACCATCAGCTTCCCGAACACTTGGACGCACTTCCTGAACGAGCTACAGCCGGGGGTGCCGGTTGAAAAGCTGGCCCAGTGGCGGCGCGACAATCCCGGCAAAGGACCGCACACAATCATCGGCCCGATCGCGGTCAAGGGCGCCGAACCCGGCGACGTGCTTGAAGTTCGTTACGAGAAGCTCGAGCCTTTGACCTGGGGGGCCACATTCAATAACCCCAGTTCGCTCGAGACTGGTCTGTTGCCGCAAGACTTTCCGCAAGGACAAGTGAAATACTTGAAGCTTGACCTTCACCGAATGCGGGGTGAGTTCGCGGCCAATATCAGCGTGCCGCTCAAGCCATTCCAAGGAACGCTCGGTCTCGCACCACCCGATGGGTGGTATCCACCCTTGAGCGCTGGCGTCACCAGCTCCGTTCCGCCTGGTCCGCATGCGGGTAATACGGACTTGAACGAGATGTCCGAGGGTTCGACGATGTTTATTCCGGTGTGGAAGCCAGGCGCGCTTATCTTCACCGGCGACTCCCATGCGGTGCAGGGCGACGGTGAGATCAATCTCACGGCGCTCGAAACCGGCATGAAGGAGATGCGAATCCAGGTTGTCTTGCACAAGCAGAAGAACTTCGCGTGGCCGATTGCGGAGACGCCGACGCACTGGATTACGCTGGGGCTCGACAAGGACCTGAATAAGGCGATGACGCTGGCGGCGCGCAATGCCATCAAGTTTCTCTCGACGCGCGCTAAGATGACCGAGCTCGATGCCTATGGGCTGCTTAGCATCGCCGGAAGCTTCCGCGTGACGCAGGTGGTCGACATTGTGCGCGGCGTCCACGCCATGATCCCGAAGAGCCTTTTCGCGTACGCACTACGGCGGCAGATCACGGTCGTTTGATTGTTGCTGGTTTCGGTCGGCAGGTTGAACCGCGCACCGGCTGTCGCTGTTGACGCGAGACACCTTGCTGCACTTCGGTCTCGATGCGCCGCGACCGACTGTCGTCAACAAGCTCGCAGATTGTCCACGCCTCGGCAAAGCCAGCAATCCGTGCGGCGTGGAGTATAGTGAACCGTTGGGCTAACGGAAGATTGTAGAGGGATGGGGCTGATCCCGATGACGTTCGATGCGATGGCAGAAGGGGCGCTCTTTCTTTGGCAATCGCTAGGCGGTGCCCTCAATCTCGGGATCAAACCCGTGCAACAGAAATGCTCGGGCGCTGTCGTCGTGTTGACAGAAGCGAATAGCCAGCCCAGGGCGTATAGATTGCCGCTCAGCCAGACTGATGATCTCGGCACCACGCTTGAACTCCTGGCGGGAACGTCATTCTTCACTCCACGCCTACGCGACGATCGACCGCGTGAAGGCCCCGAACCTTGCGCTCCAGGCGACGTTGTAGCCCTGGGTGACGGGGCGAGGCTGCTGTATTTTCGGGATGATTCATCAGGTCGCTTCGTCAATCTCCTGAACGGCGACGTAATGCCGCTTTTCGAGATCGTTAAAAGACAACAGGCGGCGCGCTGCTATACGAGGTGGCAGCTCCTGGCGACTAAGCCTGATGGACGAATCAGGATCGTTTTTGATTTCAGTCCGCCGCCTGCCGCATAGTCACTCTCGCCAGCGCTGCCGGCCTCATAGCAACGGGCCATCCGCGAGCGATAGCAACACACGAAAGAGTTCCTGTAAACGACACACCGATGCCCCGCGCTGGTGCCTGCCTCGTCTCCGATCTGCCCGAAGGGCTGACGCCGATCCATTGCCCGAAGTGCGGCCGGTCAGGCCGCTATGGCCGAGCTATTTCCAATCGCCACGCGAACCACGGGAATTGCGGTGGCTTATAACACCAGTGTTCCGATATTTGGCGGCTTCGCGCCTTTTGTCGCAGCGTGGCTTATCGCAATCACCGGTTCATCACTCGCCCCGAGCTATTACCTGATCGCAACATCCCTTCTAAGTCTGATGGTTCTCTTCCTCATCCATATTCGGGTGAAGACCATTTAGCGCGAGGCAGTGACGAAAGACGCGCGTAGGCAGCCACGTAAAATGCCGCGAGACCGCGAAACGGTGTGAATGGGGCGAGAACACGATCCAGTCCGCTAGGGCTCAGATGCTGACCGCGCGCCAGATACTTCCCGATGGCGCGACGCAATCCGACATCGGCCGACGGAAGGCTATCCGTCCGCCCCAGCCCGCGGCCAAGAAAATACTGCGCGGACCAGTCGCCAAACCCTCGCTCCCGAACCAGAACCGCCGCGGCCTCCACATCGGTCTTCTGACTTAAGGCTTCAAGGTCCAGTTCCCCGCTGGCAATACGCGAGGCAACCCCCTTGAGATATTCCGCCTTCCGACGCGAAAGGCCGCACGTCTTTAGGTCGCGCAAGGGAACATGCACAAGCCGTTCGGACGTCGGGAAAACATGAAGATCATCGACTAGAGTGCCAAAACGTTTGATGAGCCGCGACCGAATCTGGAACGCGGCGGTCATCGAAAGCTGCTGCTCGGTGATTGCGATCACAGCCATTTCGAATAACGAAGGGGGCGGCAGCGGTTTGAGTCCCTTCAACGACGTCACGATTGCTCCGAGGACCGGATGGCGCGACGCGACACGATAAAAAGGGCGCAGATCGAGATCCGCCGCCACCAGTCGCCGCGCCAAGGTGCTCAAATCCCGCCGGGAAATAATCTGTGTCGAGGTCACCAGAAGCGATTGGCATCCCTTTGACACGACACGGCCGACCCGCGCGATCTCCACGATGGTGGGGACATCGTTCACGCAGACGCCGACCTTCAGCGTTCGAGGTATTGCCTCTGTTCGAGATCGAAAGCGAATATGCGCTGCGAGCGACAACCCAAGATCGAATGGGGCCGCGACGACTAGCGTCGATTGCACGCGCGGCCCTTTCGAACGAACTTGCGCGGAAGACTCAATTGCCGTCGCCCGCGTAGTTGCCGCGCCTAGTCGACTCGATCGACCGCGTGAGCTGGACGCCCGATCCTCGCAACGGAGGTCCAACTCGGCGCGTCGCTCGCGGGAAAGCTGTCCTGGGACGAGCAATCGATATCTACAGACCCTGCCGCCATGCTTCGGGGCGGTTCGCCCCTGTGCTCGCCCTCGCCTGAATTGCTGGCGCCAGGTGTTTCGTTCATGCGACCTCGTTTGCGGCTCTCTGTTCCCGACCATGCCCCATCGGTCATTCTAGCCGCTAGCCGACCGCGGCGGTCGTTGCGCTGACGCAACATTCGCAATCATAGAAGCCGCTCGACGTTTATCCGACATAACTGTGTGGGTGAAAGCCGGATGTGTCGACCGAAAAGCGACGCATCCGACGGCAGCCATAGGCGGCTCAGGACGCTCGGTCGGGAGCGATTACCGATGATGGAGGGTTTCCGTGCACGACGGGTCGGGTGAGAGCAGGTCGGGCCGTTGGTGGTACGCGCTATTGCTCGTGTCGTTCGTCGCCGTGCTGTGGGTGCCGTTTTTTAATCGGGTTGAGCCCGAGATTTTCGGCATCCCGTTTTTCTTCTGGTATCAGTTCCTGTGGGTCATCATCAGCGCACTGATCACCGCGCTCGTCTACCTTAAGACCGCGCCACGCACGCACCATGATCCGTTGAAGCCCAGAGCGGCAAATTCGACCGCACGAACGAGGAGCCGGTCATGAATTGGGTGGCCTTTAGCGTTTTCGTCGTCCTCTTCGCCTTCATAACCGTTCTCGGGTTCGTTGCCGGCCATTGGCGACGAGGCGACCTTGGGCTGATCGACGAGTGGGGCTTGGCGGGGCGCCGCTTGGGCACATTCATCACCTGGTTCCTTCTGGGCGGGGACCTCTATACGGCCTATACGTTCATCGCGGTGCCGGCTCTCGTTTTCGGCGCCGGCGCCATCGGATTTTTTGCCCTTCCCTATACCATCATCGTCTATCCCTTCGTGTTTGTTGTGTTCCCGCGCCTGTGGTCGGTAGCGCACAAACACGGCTACATCACTGCGTCGGATTTCGTCCAAGGCCGGTTCGATAGTCGGCCTCTCGCGCTCGCCGTCACCGTGACCGGCATTCTGGCCACGATGCCTTACATCGCGCTCCAACTCGTCGGCATCCAAGTTGTGCTCGCCGGTATGGGTATACCGACCGGCGGATTCGTCGGCGATCTGCCGCTGATCATCGCTTTCGTCATTCTTGCCGCCTTTACCTATAACAGCGGATTGCGCGCGCCGGCGGTGATCGCCGTCGTCAAGGATCTATTGATTTATGGGACGGTCCTTGCCGCGATCATCGTGATTCCGATCGAGCTCGGCGGATACGGCAAGATTTTCGCGAGCGCGCCGTTGTCGAAGCTTATCCTGCCGACGCCGCCTGCCGGTTCGTATGGCTCCTACAGCGCGTACGCGACCCTGGCTTTGGGCTCGGCGTTCGCCCTGTTCCTCTATCCGCATTCGGTAACCGGCGTATTGAGCGCCAGCAGCCGCCGCGCAATCATGCGGAATTCGGCGCTATTGCCCGCCTATACCTTCCTCCTCGGCCTCATCGCGCTACTTGGTTACATGGCAATTGCTGCGGGCGTCGGGACCATGCCGTCCTTCGCGGGTTATTTCCATAGATACGGTCCGAATTTCGCGGTGCCGGCCCTGTTCCTCGCGACGTTCCCGTCCTGGTTCGTCGGCATCGCGTTTGCGGCGATCGCGATCGGCGCCCTGGTGCCGGCGGCGATTATGTCGATCGCCACTGCGAACCTGTTTACCCGCAACATCTATCGGGAATATTTCAGACCCGATTGTAGTAAGGGCGAAGAGACCGAGGTCGCGAAACTCGCCTCGCTCGTGGTCAAGTTTGGCGCGCTGGCGTTCATCCTGTTCCTGCCACAGAAATACGCCATCCAACTCCAGTTGCTCGGCGGTGTCTGGATCAGCCAAACGCTGCCTGCTGTCGTCTTGGGCCTCTATACCCGTCGGCTCCATCGCCACGCGCTGCTGATCGGATGGATCGTCGGTATTGTAGTGGGGACGGCCATGGTTGCGTCGCTAGGGTTCGCAAGCTCGGTTTATCCGCTTCGCATCCTGAGCATCACGGTTCCGTGCTACGCCGCCCTTGCTTCGCTCGTCATCAATCTCGCGGTCACGGTGGTGCTGACCTGGCTGTTCAATCTTGGCCGTGCCGCCCGTGGTCGGGACCAAACCACCGAGCTCGATTATCAGGAGGCGACGCCATAAGCTTCGATCTCGACCGCTTTTGCCGAGTCCTTGCGCAGGAAGCCGCCGACGCCATCATTTACGCCGACGAGGCGGGCCGAATCGTCTTCTGGAACAAGGGCGCCGAACGGATCTTCGGCTTTTCCCAAGCAGAAGCTGTCGGCCAGTCGCTTGATATCATCATCCCGGAAAACCTCCGGCAGCGACACTGGGAGGGCTACGACGCCACCATGCGCACCGGCGTGACGCGTTATGGCGCGGGCGACCTTCTGGCCGTGCCGGCATTGCGTAAGGACGGTTCACGCATCTCGATCGAGTTCACAGTCATTCCCTTCCAGGAAGAAACCGGCCGCATGGCCGGCATTGCAGCGATCTTGCGGGACGTTTCCAAGCGCTTCGAGGAAACGAAGGCATTGCGCAAAAAGCTGGCTGAGTACGAACGCCGAACAATCAGCGACGCTGCGGCCGTCAGTCGCACGGCATCAGCGCTGTAGCCAGCTCCCGGGATTGACCTCGACGCCGACGAGCACGCCGCTGCCAAACATGGCGACCGGCTGCGGCAGAGCCTGCCGGTGGCTGGTGACGAATGTCGTCAACCCGTCATTGAGGTGCGATATTGCGCTGGCGCAAAGACGTAGCTGGTGCTTTACAGGATCGTTTCGGGAATAGCCGCAGGCTGCGGCGGTATTTCGACGGAAGTAATGGCCCCACTAGATGCGACTCCCGCAATCCAACCCGGCTCTGGCCGGCGTCGCGGCCGCGACCTGCCGAAAGGCCGGCAGGTCGATCCGGTCGCGCGCGACGAGGTGGCGGCGCTGCTCGGCGACCGGCCGCGCCGGCGCGATCTGCTGATCGAGCATCTTCATCTGCTGCAGGACAAATACGG
>JAGWNF010000013.1 GCA_028871455.1 Alphaproteobacteria bacterium | reverse complement strand
GGCGCTGCCCGTCCTCGCCAGCGCTACCGACCGCAAAGTCATCGGCTTCGTCACCGAAGCCTACGCGCTCCGCCGCTACAACCAGGAGTTCGAACAGGCCCGCGGCGACGAATTCGCAGACCCGACACTCTTCGGACCCGCATGAGAGCTATTCGTTAACGGCCGGAAAGCTTGTTGCGCACTCGTTGAGCCGAGACATGCACAACAGGCGGTAAATCTGTGTTTTAACCTAAATTTAGCTGCAACGACCCCACTCTAGGTGCGGTTCGGCCTAGGGAAACCCAAGAGTGTCTCAGCAGCCGCATGCCGATACCCGGATCGGGTTGCATACCCTCGCGCGCATGGTGCGCACGATGAGCGTGACGATCCGCGGCAAGATTCTGCTCGCGTTCTTCGCGCTTGCGGCACTGACCGGCATGCTCGGCTTCTATGCCGTCAATAACGTGGTCGGTGCCGGTCGGCTGGTCGTCGAGACTTACGACAAGCCACTGATGTCGATCAGCTATGCCCGGCTGGCGCTGTCGAACTTCACGGCCTTAGAAGTCGCCTTGACCGATCGCGTGATGACCCAAGATCCGGCACGCCGGCGCGAGCTCGACGCGCGGATGAACGATCTGGCGGCGTCAGTCGCGGAGGACCTCTCGGTGACCGAAGGCCGATCCCTGTCCGCCCGTGCCGGAGCGGCCGCACACGCGACCGCGGCGGCCGTCGCCAGCTGGGACAAGCTGCGCCGCGAGCTGATCAACGGCGTTGACGACCAGGCCGATCGCGAAACTCTGCTTGCTAGCGCCAAGGCGATCGACGACGACTTCGATAATCTTGTCGAGCTGATGGCGGAGGACGGTTTCAAATTTCGCGAGAGCGCGCTCGCCTCGATCGCGCGCTATCGGAGTCTGAGTATTGGTGCAACGCTGATCGCCGTCTTGCTCGGTGGCGTGATTGCGCTGCTGCTCGCGCGGCGTATGGTCTGGCCGATCGCAGTCGCATCCTCGGCCGCCCGACGCATCGCAGAAGGCGAGCTCGACGTTGAGATCACGATCGCCGGCAACGACGAACTCGGCCAGCTTCTCGGTTCGATGGCCGTCATGCGCGACAACATCCGCGGCATGATGGATCGCGAAATCGCCGCGCGCCGGTCGGCCCAGACCCGACTGGTTAATTCGCTCGAGAACAGTGCCGAGGGCGTGGTTCTCGCCGACGCCACTGGCCATATCCTGATCGCGAATTCGCAGGTCACCGCGTTTTTCCCGACGCTAGCCGGCCATCTGACGCCCGGCGCGCCGTTCCCGAGCATGCTCGAACAGGCGCTGGCGCAGCCGCGCGGTGAGCTCTACGTTGACGGCGTTCGTTGGTTGCATCTGAGTCGCAGCGCCACCTCCGACGGCGGCTTTGTCGTGATCATCAGCGATTTCTCCGCAATCAAGGAGCGCGAGCTCGCGTTGAGCGTGGCAAAGGAACAGGCCGAGACGGCGAACCGCGCCAAGACCGAGTTCCTCGCGAACATGGGCCACGAGTTGCGAACGCCGCTCAACGCAGTAATCGGCTTCTCGGAGATCATCGCCGGCGAGATGATCGGACCGGTTGGCCAGCCGTCGTACAAGGAATTTGCCAACGACATCATGCGCAGTGGCCGGCACCTGCTGGAGATGATCAATGACATACTCGATTTCGCAAAATGCGAAGGCGGTAGCCTCGAGATCATGCCGGAGCCAGTCGAGGCGCATTCGGCAATGACGCAAGCGGCCGAATTCTTCGTGCGCGATGCCGAACGCGGTCAGCTGTCGTTGACCGTCGCATCGGACGACGCCGGACTCTGGTTGATGGCCGATCCGTTGCGCGTGCGGCGCATCCTTCATCAGCTGGTCTCGAACGCCATCAAGTTTACGCCGGCCGGTGGTCGCATCACGCTTTCGGCGCGACGCGACGGTGCCGGCCTCGTCGCCGTGTCGGTTGCAGATACCGGCATCGGCATGCGTGCAGAGGACATTCCGGTGGCACTCTCGCCCTTCAGCCAAGTCGACAGCAGCCTGTCGCGCCGATACGAGGGTACCGGCATGGGGCTGCCGCTGTGCAAAAGCATCATTGAGCTACACGGCGGCCGATTGGAAATCGCAAGTGAGCCGGGACACGGCACCACCGTCACGGTGTTGCTGCCTGAGGCCGTGCGCAAGCCTCAAATTGCAACGGTGGCGTCATGCTGATTGCCGATACGATCAAAAAGCTCGCGCAACACCGCGCGACGCACGTTGCGGTGCTGGTGGTCACGTGTCTCGTCGCGGCGGCCGTCGTAATTCATCCCGGCTCGCCCGAATCCTCAGCACAGGCCGCGCCGACCGTCGATTTGGCGAAGTTGAAGGCCCAGTATGTACGTCCCAAGCTGACGCCGTTTCCGGCCGATGATCCGTATTCCAAGGCAAAAGCGCATCTTGGCGAGTTGTTGTTCTGGGACCCGATCATCTCGGGCAGCGGCACCCAATCCTGCGCCAGCTGCCACAATCCGGCGCTGTCGTGGACCGATGGCCTGCGCCTCGGCATGGGTGTTCACGAAATGAAGACGCACACGCCGACGCTGCTCAATGTCGCGTGGGCACCGGCTCTCGGCTGGGACGGACGATTCCACTCACTCGAAGTGGTCGCATTCGCCGGCCCGATCACCAACTCGGGGATCATGAATCGCAAACCAGCCGACTTGATTCATGCGCTCCAGGCCATTCCAGGGTATCGCGCGGCTTTCGCTGCGGCATTTCCCGATCACGCGATCACCGAGGCCCATATTGCCGACGCACTCGCAACATTCGAGCGCACCATTGTCTCGGGTACGGCGCCGTTCGACCGCTGGATCGCCGGCGATGAGCACGCAATCAGCGCCCAGGCGAAGCGTGGCTTCGTGCTATTCAATGGCAAGGCCCAATGCGCTGAGTGCCATACGGGTTGGGCCTTCACCGACGAAGGGTTCTACGACGTCGGGACCGCCACCGGCACCGACATCGGCCGCGGTAGGCTGTTCCCGACTTCAGTCAAGTTGAAATACGCATTCAAAGTGCCGACGTTGCGCGACGTGGCGCGACGCGCGCCCTATATGCATAACGGCTCCGATGCGACGCTGGCCGATGTCATCGATCTCTATAATCGTGGCGGCATCGACCGGCCGAGTCGCGCCGATTTCATCAAGCCGCTTCATCTCACCGCGGCCGAGAAATCCGATCTGATCGCGTTTCTCGACACCCTAACCGCCGATCCCAAGCCGACCGACGTTCCCATCCTGCCGCGCTGAATTATTTCACCGTCACCGTCAGGTGCATGGTGGGATGGATCGCGCACAGCACCTGATAGGTGCCGGGATGATCGAACTCGAGGTCCACCGTCGTACCGACCGGCTGCTCGCCGGAATCGAATTTCATAGCGGGCGAATCGACGTAGACGTGGTGGGTCACCCGGTCGTCATTGATGATGTGCACGACCGTGCCGCGCGCGATGGTCAGCGTGTCCGGGTGAAACTGCCGGTTGCGCTGGCTGACCACGATGGTATCGCCCGCATTCGCAATGGGAATCACCGCCGCGAGAAATACCGCCAGGGCAAGGATGGCGCCGGCGAAATCCGCTTTGCGATGCATCATGGCAGTCACCATCGGCTCATCATAGCAGCGAACCGATTAACAGGCCGTAGTTGCGGCCGCCGGGGCTCCATCGTCATGGCGCAGCCTTGATGGTGGCCAAAACCTCCTCGGCGTGTCCCGGCACCTTGACCTTCCGCCAAATGCCACGGATTGCGCCCTTGTCATCGATCAGAAACGTGCTGCGCTCGATGCCCATGTACTTTCGGCCGTACATGCTTTTCTGAACCCAGACGCCATAGCGCTCCGTCACTTTGCCTTCATGGTCGGAAGCGAGCGTGAAGGGCAGCTTGTATTTTTTCTTGAATTTGTCGTGCGCGGCCACCGAATCGCGCGATATGCCGACGACGGTCGCGTCGGTCCGGCCAAATTTCGGCAAGAGATCGCGGAACTGACAGGCTTCGGCCGTGCATCCCGAGGTGTCGTCCTTCGGATAGAAATACAACACAACCATCTTGCCCCTGAGGTCCGAGAGTTTCAGGGTGCCGCCACCGTCGGTCGGCAAGGTGAAGTCGGGTGCCTTGTCGCCGATTTCGAGACTCATGGCGCGCGCTCCTCCGCCATCCGGGCCGCTGCCGTCTCGACGATGCGCCGAAACAGCTGGTGGGCATCCAGGGCGGTGGCATCCATATCCCGCGCGAGCGCCGCGAAGTCAATTGTACCGGCGCCGCGCGCGATCAGGTCCTTAACTGCGACGGGCGTATTCGACTCGTCGAATGGCTCGACGGCCGTCAATTTGAGCAAACTTTGCACATTTCGCCACAGCGCCAATGCTTGTCGAAGCCTCTCGGCATCTGCCGCGGGAAGCGACCCGGCAGTGGCAAGGGCCGCGAGGGCGGCCCGCGTATTCGGATGGAGGATCCGATCGGCGCGGCTGGCGTCGCGGAGTTGCAGGTACTGCGCGATGAACTCGATATCGACCATGCCGCCATTGCGATGTTTGACGTCGAAAGGTATCGGGTGGCGATGAGCGTCGGCGATTCGCATCCGCATCGTTACGACGTCGCGCGCAAGCGTTTCGGCGTCCCGCGGCCGGCTCAGCACCGACCGAATTTCGGCCATCACGCGTTCGCACAATGCTGGATTGCCGGCTACCGGACGCGCGCGTGTTAGCGCCATCTGCTCCCATGTCCAAGCGAGTTCGCGATGATAGCGATGGAAGGCTTCGAAGCTGGAGGCAACAGGTCCGGCAGTGCCCGAGGGTCGCAACCGCATGTCGACGTCATAGAGCCGGCCCTCGGCGGTCGCGGCGGTTAGGGCGTTGATGAAGCGCTGCGACAAACGGGCGTAGTACGTCGAAGCCGCCAGCGCTTGTGTACCGCCGGTGCTTTCGGCATCGGTCGGCGCGTCATAAACGAGGATCAGGTCGAGGTCGGAAGCGAAGGTCATTTCGCGGCTGCCGAGCTTTCCGAGACCGAGCACGACGATGGCGCCGCCGCGGATGGTGCCGTAGCCGCGCACGAAATCGGCGGTGACCCGCGGCAAAAGTTCGGCGAGCGCCGTTTCCGCCACGTCGGCGAACGCGCCGCCGGCGGTCTCACCGTCCAGGCGGCCACGCAGTACCTGGATGCCGATCTGGAACTTCCGTTCGGCGACCCAGCGGCGCGCGACGTCGAGCACCTCCTCGGCATGATGGGTGCGGTCGAGCAGCCGGCCCAAATCGGCGCCAAGAGCCGGGCGCGGCGGCAGTGGATCGAAGAATCCGGCGGTGAGCACGGCGTCGAGTACGCCCGGTCGCTGCATCATGGTTTCCGCGAGCGTCGGCGCCGCGCCCATGAGCTCGGCCAGTAGGTCAAGTAGCGCCGGATTTTGATAAAGCAGCGAAAATAGCTGCACGCCGGCGGGAAGCCGGCCGAGAAAATGATCGAATCGGATAAACGCTGCATCAGGCGCCGCTGCCGCGCCGAACGACCGGAGCAAAATCGGCACCAATTCGGTCAAAAGCTCGCGGGCCCGCTGGCTTCGGGTGGCACGATAGCGGCCATGATGCCAGGCGCGAACAATGGATGCGATGGTCTGCGGTTCGGCGAAGCCGAGGCCTGACAGAGTCCGCAATGTTTCAGGATCGTCTTCAGTGCCAGTGAAGACGAGATTGCCCGGCGCAGCGAGCGACGGTGCTTCTTCGAACAGATTCGCATAGTGGCCTTCGACGATTTCGAGCCGCCGCGTGAGAGCGGCGGTGAAGCCGTCTGCGGTGTCGAAACCGAGAAAGACAGCGAGGCGCCGCACCTCCGCGGCGTTCTCCGGAATCGTATGCGTTTGCGCGTCGTCAATCATTTGCAGGCGGTGTTCGACGCGGCGCAGAAATCCGTAGGCTTCGGCAAGTTCGTCCGCTGTCTGTAGCGAGATATGACCGGCCATGGCGAGCGCTGTGAGGGCGGCGATTGTGCCGCGCTGACGCAGTTCAGGCTCGCGGCCGCCCCAGATCAGTTGCTGCGTCTGTGCGAAGAATTCGATTTCGCGGATGCCGCCGCGGCCGAGCTTGATGTTATGGCCGGCGACGGCGATGCGCGCGCCGCCGCGCTGCGCATGGATCTGTCGCTTGATCGAGTGGATGTCCTGAATCGCCGCGAAATCAAGATGCTTGCGCCACAGGAACGGCGTCAGCGCAGCGAGGAACGCGCGCCCGGCATCGAGGTCGCCGGCGACGGGCCGCGCGCGGATCAGTGCCGCGCGTTCCCAGTTTTGTCCCGCGCTCTCGTAGTAGGCGAGCGCTGCCGGAAGCGAGAGCGCCGGCGGCGTCGAGCCGGGATCAGGGCGCAACCGCAGGTCGGTGCGGAAGACGTAACCGTCCTCCGTGCGCTCTGCCATCAGGCGGACAAGGTCTTGGGCCATGCGCGTGAACAGCGCTTGCGCGCCGGCGTCGCCGGAGACGCGCGCCTTGTCCGGATCGAACAGCATGACGACATCGATGTCGCTCGAGTAATTGAGTTCGCCGGCACCGAGCTTGCCCATCGCCAACACGATGAAGCCGCTGTCGCGCGCCGGATCATCGGCGGCACCCGCCTGGAACTGACCGCGCGCCATGGCGTCGCAAAGAAGATGGCGCACGGCCAGGGCCAACGCCCCTTCGGCGAAGCGGCTCAGCGCGCCCATCACGCGGTCGACCGGCCACAAACCCGCGATATCGGCGATCGCGACCGTCAGGGCCACGCCCCGTTTCAGACGCCGCAGTTCGGCGGCGAGTACTTCGCGCGGCAATGTCGGCGCGAGATCGCGGTTGAGCCGGGAAATGAGTTCGGCGAAAGTAGCCGCGACACCCCGGCGCCACAGCCGGGCGAGCAGGGCCGGCTTCCTGAGACAGCAATGGGCTAGGTACGGGCTGTTGCCAAAGAATGTGGTGAGCAACTGGCGGCCAATGGCATCCGCGGCAAGATCGCGCATGAAACCCGCGAGATCCGCGTCGTGCGAGTCGGCGGCGGCCTCATCCCAATGCACGAAACCGACAGCGGCGGCCGCGTCGTCGGCGGCAAGCGGGAGATTCGAGTAAGTGTCGAACGACGACAAAGGCATGGGCGATGCGGCACGCGAGCCGCTGCCGCAGCCTGCGCGCCCGCCGGTGCCCGGTCAAGGCCGCCGCCGAGCACACGTGCGCTTCTTGCGCCATTTGGCGATTGGCGTGGCTACAATCCTGTTGGTTATCCTGGCTGCGGTCGGCGCCTTCGCATGGCGATTGTCGCAGGGGCCGGTGGTGCTCGACCGCGTGACGCCGTACCTGGCTTCGGCGCTGTCGAGTGGGCCGAACGGCGTCGTCGTCACGATCGATCACACTGTGTTGACCTGGGCGCATGGCGGCTTGCACCTCTTCGCCCGCGGCGTCCACCTCAATCAGCCGACCAGCGGCGCACGCTTGACGTTCCAGGCCATGGAAATCGTGCTCAGCCCGTGGGCGGTGTTGCAGGGACGCCTCGCACCGTCGCGCATGGTGCTTGACCGCCCCGTCTTGCGCGTGGTGCGGGCGCCGGATGGCTCGTTCCACCTCGCCTTGGGTGAGCAGAAAGCGGAAGGCGAGACCGCCGAATTCTGGGGAGCCCGCCTGGCACGCGACGTCGCCGAACCGCTCGGTAGCGGCGGTCCCCTCAGCTACCTCACGAATTTTTCCATGAACGAGGCGACGCTGATCGTCGACGACAAATCGCTCGGCGTGACCTGGCGCGCCGACCGCTTGGACTTGGCAATGCGGCGAAGCGCCAATGGCATAGACGGCACGATGCAACTCGCCGTCGGTATCGCCGGCAAGCAAGCGGTGTTGCGCGGCCGCCTTGATTACCGCCCGGCCGGCGAGCTTTCGGTCAAGATCGACTTCAACGATCTCAACCCCGCAGTGTTCGCGCCGGCGGCGCCGGCGCTGGAGCCGTTGGGGGTGGTGAACCTGCCGGTCTCCGGTGAAATGGCCCTCGGGTTCGACGTCAACACGCTGGCTATCGATGTCGCCTTCATCGATGTGCGGTTCGGCGCCGGCTCGTTGCGGCAGGAGAATCTGCCTGACGGCTCTGTGCCGGTCAGCGGCGGCTTGCTGCGCGCGAGCTACAACCCTGCCGCGGGTCGCGTCGATATCGAGGAGCTTGACCTCGACATCGGCGGTCCTCGAGCCTCCGTGCAGGGTGAGGTCGACAATCTCGGCAAAGGCTTGCTGGCGGGAAGTTGGCCGCAAACTTTCGACGTAGCGGCACATCTCACGGCAAAATCCGTTCCGGTAGATGCGTTGCCGCATCTGTGGCCCGAGCATATCGGCCCGCACACGCGGCATTGGATCACGACCCGCGTGCACGATGGCGTGATCGACAGCATGGATGCCGTCTTGGCAATGCATGTCGATACCAGTGCGCTGAAACCGGTCGATGTCACGAAATTCACGGGCACGGGAAGCTATCACGATCTGACCATCGAATATTTTCCACCGCTCGAGCCGGTGCGCGGCGTGAGTGGCACCGTCAACTTCGATCGCAAGCAAATGAATTTTGCGCCGACCAGCGGACACGTGCTCGGCGGTCAGGCCACGGTGGCGTCCGTCAAGCTCTATAACCTTGATACCAACAACGAGATGGGTGACATCGACGTCACGCTGAACGGACCGCTGCATGACGCGCTCAAGGTGCTGGATACGAAGCCGCTGGAATACGCCAAGGCGCTCGGTCTCGACGCCGAGCACGCACACGGCAGCTTCACCGCGCATGTCTTTTTCCGGCTGCCGCTGAAGCACGACCTTAACTTCGACGAAGTCGAATACCGCACGGAGGCGCAGCTGTCGGACGTCGCGATTCCGCACGCCTTCTTCCATCAGGATCTCAGTGACGGCAATTTCAAGATGACGCTCGATCGTTCAGCGCTGACGCTCGACGGCACGGCGGCGATCGAAGGGACGTCAGCCAAGCTGACCTGGATCGAGAATTTTGCCGGCAAGGGTCCGCGGCGTCGGTATACGGTCGAGGCTCGTCTCGATGATGCCGGCCGAACGCGGCTCGGACTTGATCTTGGCAGCTATGCGACGATGAAGGGTCCGATCGCTGTCGGGCTTGTCTATGAGCAGGCGCGCAATCTGCGTGCCGATGCCATGATTACAGCCAACCTGAAGGATGCGGCCGTCGAAATCCCCAAGTTGGGCTGGCACAAGCTGGCTGGACGTCCGGCAACGGTGAAATTCACCCTTGGCCTGCTCGGTGACGAACTCACCAGCATCCGCAACGCCAGCCTGACCGGCAGCGGCATCAACGCCCAGCTGTCGGCGAGCTTCGACAAGGCCGGTCTGGTGCGCGCCGACCTGCCGCGGATAGTTGCCGGCAATACGAATGCGAGAGCGACGTTGACGCGGTCTGGCAATGGCTGGAGCGTCGATGTCTCGGGCGCGAGTTATGATGCGAGCGGACTCTTGAACGAAGCCTCGCGCCAAACCGGCACCGGCGAACCGCCGCTTGCCATCCATGCGACGCTCGGCCGGCTCGTGCTCGGCAGCGGCCGGCAACTGACGAACTTCACCGCACACCTGCAAAGCAACGGGCCGCATTGGCAGCAAGCACAGATCGACGGCACCCTCGCCGAAGGCAAGAAATTGGCGGTGCGGTTCGGCAGCGGCAACGGTCCAGGCAAGTTTGACCTGACGGCCGATGACTTCGGCGCATTGCTGCGGCTGCTCGACATCACTGGCGACGTGGAGGGTGGAACGTTCTCGGTCACCGGCAAGGCCGTCGACGAGGGCGGCAGGCGCGTCCTCAAGGGCAGCTTCGACGGCGCGAACTACCGCGTGGTGCGGGCGCCCCTGTTGGTGCGGCTGCTGACACTGGTATCGTTCACTGGCGTGACCAATCTCCTCACCGGCGGCAGCGGCATTCCCTTCAGCAATCTGCAGGGCGACATCGTCTATGGTCCGGGCCTGATCAAGATCACCAACATGCGGGCCTATGGCGGTGCGATCGGCATCAGTGTCGACGGCACTGTGGATTCCGACGCGAATACGCTCGACGCATCTGGCACGGTCGTGCCGGCCAACATCCTCAATACCGTCATCGGCGACATTCCCGTTATTGGAAGTCTGCTCATGGGCGGTGAAGGGCAGGGCATCATCGGCGCCAATTTCCGGATCGCCGGCCCAATCGATAATCCGCAGATTGCGGTCAATCCGCTGAGCGTCCTGGCGCCCGGATTCCTCCGCAATCTGTTCCTGTTCAAGGCCTGGAATCCAGCACCGAGCTCGCCATCGAAGCCAGCAACAACGCCCGCCACGCCGTCGCCCGCTGCGCCGACGCCAACACCCGCCGCGCCGAAACCCTAAACCGGCTTCACCAACGCGTGGCGTTTCTTGCCGGCCGAGAGCTTGATGACGCCTTCGGCGTTGAGATCGGCCAACGACAGAATGGTGTTCTCGTCGGTGACGACGCGATCGTTGACGCGGGCGCCGCCGCCGCGGATGAGGCGCCGGGCTTCGCCGAGACTCGGTGCCAAGCCGGTGCGGTGGAAATAATGAATCGCCGGCCGACCCGACCCGAGCTCCGCCTTGGGCGCTTCCGTGACTGGCAGATCGGCGCCGATGCCGCCTTCGGTGAATACGCGGTGCGCGGTTTCGGCGGCTTCGTTGGCGGCTTTGCGGCCGTGCGCCAGCGCGGTCGCTTCGGTGGCGAGGACGATCTTCGCCTGGTTGATGTCGCTGTCGCGCAGGACCTCAAGCCGCCGGATCTCGGCGATCGGCAGATCGGTGAAGAGACGGAGGAAGCGGCCGACGTCGGCGTCCTCGGTGTTGCGCCAGTATTGCCAGTAGTCGTAGGAGCTGAGGCGCTCGGTGTTGAGCCACACGGCGCCTTGTGCCGTCTTGCCCATCTTGGCACCCGACGTGGTGGTGACGAGCGGCGAGGTGACACCATAAAGCGCGCGTTCTTCGGCGCGACGGCCGAGCTCGACACCCATGACGATGTTGCCCCATTGATCGGAGCCGCCCATCTGGACGGCGCATCGATAGCGCCGCGCCAATTCAATGAAGTCGTATGCCTGCAGCACCATGTAGTTGAATTCGAGAAAGCTCAGCGGGTGCTCGCGGTCGAGGCGCAGCTTGACGCTGTCCATGCCGAGCATCCGATTGACCGAGAAATGCCGGCCGTACTCACGCAGGAACGGGATGTATTCGAGCCGATCGAGCCATTCGGCGTTGTCGACCATGATCGCGTCGGTCTTGCTGTCGCCGAACCTCAGAAAGCGCTCGAAGACACGGCGAATGCCGGCCATATTGGCTGCAATTTCGGCCTCGCTGAGCATCCGGCGAGTCTCATCCTTGCCCGACGGGTCGCCGACTTTGGTGGTGCCGCCGCCCATCAGCACGATGGGCTTGTTGCCGGCCTGCTGCCAAAGCCGCAGTAGCATGATCTGCAGGAGACTGCCGACATGGAGGCTGTCGGCGGTGCAATCGAAGCCGATATAGGATGTGACCGGTCCGGCGGCGAGGAGGGCGTCGAGTCCGTCGCGGTCGGTGATCTGATGAATGAAGCCGCGTTCCTCGGCGGCGGTTAGAAAGGTGGAGTGAACCTTGGTCATAGCGACTGCGTCTAGCATACCGGCGGCGTGCCGTCAGCCGGCGCGCGACTGTCGCGGGGCGGCGGCGTGACCCTGGCCGTTGGCCTGATGAGCGGCACGTCGATCGATGGAATCGACGTGGCGGCGATCGAGACCGACGGCTTGGCCGTCGTGGTGCCGCACGGGGCCATGACGATCCCTTACGATGCGGCGTTGCGCCAGCGCATTCGCTCGGTGCTCGGCGGCAACGGCCAGCTGGCCGAGGCCGAGTCTGCATTGACGACTGCGCATGCCAAGGCTGTCGACACGCTGATCCGCACTTACGGGCTGCACGACGCTTCGTTGATCGGTTTCCACGGTCATACGGTGCTGCATCGGCCGTGGGAACGCCGCACCTGGCAGATCGGTGACGGCGCGCTGCTAGCGCGGTTGACCGGCCTCGATGTCGTCAACGATTTCCGTTCCGCAGACGTCGCGTCAGGTGGGCAGGGCGCGCCATTCGTACCGCTCTTCCACCGGGCGCTTGCCGCCAAGCTCGAGCGGCCGCTTGCGATTCTGAATATCGGCGGCGTCGCCAACGTCACTTGGTTGGGCGGTGGCGAGGATGAAATTCTTGCCTTCGATACCGGACCGGGAAACGCGCTGCTTGACGATTGGGCCGCGACCCATACGGGCAGGCCGGTGGACGAGGATGGCACTCTCGCCCGACAAGGCAAGATCGACGAGACCCACGTCGCGCGGTTCCTCGCGCATCCGTTCTTCGACGCGCGACCGCCCAAGTCGCTCGACCGCGATGACTTCGCGCGCCTTGTGCCCGACGGATTGTCGCCGGCCGACGGCGCCGCGACGCTTGCGGCCATGACCGTCGCCGGCATAGTCGCCGCACGCCGCCATTTCCCGGCACGGGCGGTGCGGTGGCTAGTGACTGGCGGCGGTCGCCGCAATCCGGTGCTCATGACGATGCTCGCGGCGCAACTCGACGCACCGGTCGCGCCTGTCGAACACGCTGGCTGGGACGGCGATGCTCTTGAGGCGCAGGCTTTTGCTTATCTGGCGGTGCGGTCGGTCAAAGGTCTGCCGCTCAGTCTGCCACAAACCACCGGCGTCGCCGCGCCGATGCCGGGCGGCCGGTTCTACCGAGCGTCGCCGCGCATTTAGGCCGGCGACGGGGCCGTTGGGCGGCGTTCGAGGGCCTTGGCCTTGATTGCCTTTTGCAGTTTCTCGAAGGCCCGCACCTCAATCTGCCGCACGCGCTCGCGCGAGATGCCGTATTTCTGCGACAGATCTTCGAGCGTCGCCGGCTCGTCCTTGAGCCGGCGCTCGACGAGGATATCGCGTTCGCGGGCAGTCAGATGGGTCATCGCCGTGCGCAGCAGGTCGCGCCGCAGCCCGAGCTCCTGTCGGTCGCCGAGACGGGTCTCCTGAGTCGGTTCCTCGTCGACGAGCCAATCCTGCCATTCGCCGTCACCGTCGGCGCGCAGCGGCGCGTTGAGCGAGTTGTCGGGCGCACTCAACCGCCGGTTCATGCTAACCACATCGGATTCGGGAACGGCAAGCTCTTGCGCGATCCGTTTGACGTTCTCGGGCGAGAGATCGCCTTCCTCGATCGCCTGCAATTGGCCTTTGATCTTGCGCAGGTTGAAGAACAGCTTCTTCTGCGCTGCGGTCGTGCCCATTTTCACCAATGACCAGGAGTGCAGGACATATTCTTGGATGGCGGCGCGAATCCACCACATCGCATAGGTGGCAAGCCGGAAGCCGCGATCGGGGTCGAACCGCTTCACCGCCTGCATCATGCCGACATTGCCTTCGGAAATGAGCTCTGACAGCGGCAAGCCATAGCCGCGATAGCCCATGGCGATCTTGGCCACCAGTCGCAGATGGCTGGTCACCAACTTGTGTGCTGCGTCCTTGTCGCCGTGCTCGCGCCAGCGCTTGGCCAGCATGTACTCTTCTTCCGGCGCCAGCATCGGAAAGCGGCGGATTTCCGCAAGATATCGCGCGAGATTGCCCTCGCGCGCGACAGAGGGAAGGGCGTGAGTAGCCATTTCGGGACGAAATCCTTCCTGTTGGGCTGAAATCTTAGTTCCCTACTCAGGTATTGTCTAGTCTAGATATCCTCTAATTTATGTAACAAATCTACGATCTGGCTAGGTAAGGCGGTTTTGAATTCCTGGTATTCGCCGGTTGCCGGATGCCGGAACCCCAAAAGATAGGCATGTAGCGCCTGACGCTGCAGGCCAGCCAAGGCTTGCCGCGCTACTGGCGGTAGCCGTGCAAACCGCGCTGCCCCATGCCGCCCACGGTAAACCGGGTCGCCCATGATCGGGCTCCCCTTATTGAGCAGATGCACGCGGATCTGATGTGTACGTCCGCTCCCGAGCCGGCATTCAATCAGCGCGGCCGTCGTGCCGAAGCTCTTCAGGACCTTATAGCGTGTCGTCGCCGCCTTGCCGCCCGCGACCACCGCCATGGTCTTGCGGTCGCGGGGATTACGGCCGATCGGGCCGACGATCTCGCCGGTCCGCGGTGTTGGCACGCCCCAGACGAGGGCCTGATAGGCCCGTGTGATCCGCCGCGTCGCAAAATCTGTGGAAAGTGCGCGGTGGGCCGCCTCGGTCTTCGCGATCACCATCAGGCCGCTCGTATCCTTGTCGAGGCGGTGGACGATTCCTGGCCGCCGAACCCCGCCGATCCCGGTGAGACTGTCGCCGCAATGCGCCACCAGAGCATTGACCAGGGTCCGGTCGGGATTGCCGGGTGCCGGGTGGACAACGATGCCGGCTGGTTTATCGAGTACAAGAACATGCGCGTCCTCGAATACGATGTTCAGATCCATGGGTTGGGGCTCGATCGTCTCCGACTCCAGTGGTGGAAACGCGACCGTAAAGATCTGTCCTGTCTTGACCTTGAAGGCGGGATCATCGATCGGTTTGTCGTCGAGGGTGACGTGACCCTGCTCGACCAGACGCTTGAGTCGCGACCGCGAGAAGTCCGCAAACCGGGCGGCCAACATCCGGTCGAGCCGCGTGCCGGCATCAGCCGCCAACACCTCGGCACGGCGAATATCGCTATTTGTCCCGACGACCATGACGGCTAAATTGGCCCCGAAAATGCGCGCCCTCAAGCTTCTGGTGATCGTCCTCGGGGTGCTGTTGCTGGCGGGTATTGGCGCGCTGGCGACGGCCGTGATTTGGCGCATTAACCACGCGGCAGCGCCGTCGGCGGCACGACCGGCGGCGCCTTTTGTCCGGCGGATCGCGCTGCCGCCTGGCGCGAAGGTGATCGGCACCGACGTTGAAGGCGGCCACCTGGTGGTTCGGGTCGACATGCCGAACGGCGGTGTCCGTGTGCTCGTCTTGGATCTCGCGACCGGTGCCCCGATTGCGACCATCGAGGTCGCGCCTACGTCGCCGTGACGCAGACTCGCGCGACGTTGCGGCGCAGCATGCGCCATCATCGTGCTGCAGATGTTTCGCCGGTTCGAAACACGCTGCGTGCACAACTTGCGACGCGTGATCGCCGCCACGACCCGCGGAAAATTTAACCTTTCCATGAATTTTTTCTTGCATCGTGGCGCGATGAGCGTATCTAAAGTGTGCGACGCACTCGCACGTGCCTATGGCCCATCGTGGTTATGCAACGACGTAACGCGTCCTTTTTGGAAGAACCGGTCGTCGTGGACCGGTCCCGAGAGGGAAGACGATATGGTTGCTATCCGATGCGGGGCGTGCTCGTCCCGTTCTGAAGCCCTCAACGGGTCAGCCGGGGCCGCTTTCAGCGTCTCCACGAGTCTCCTGAATTGAGCAAAACCTCCCGGCTTCGAGCCGCGCTGTCCCGCGGATGGCGTCCCTTCCACTTCATTGCGCGCAGCCGGTACCGATGCTGCGGCGGAGCGCGCGCGTAGGATACGGAGATGCGAGAAACCAATAAGAAGATCGCCAAGTTTCTGGCGGAGGGCCAACCTGAAACTCCCTGCTTGGTCATCGACCTCGACGTCGTTGGCCAGGCATACAAGCTGCTGAGGCGGTATCTGCCGTTGGCGCGGGTGTTCTATGCCGTTAAGGCAAATCCGGCGTCCGAGATCATCGGCATGCTGAAGGACCTCGGCTCGAGCTTCGACGTCGCCAGCCGTGCCGAGACCGATTTGTGCCTCGAGCGGGGCGTCAGCGCCGACGACATCTCGTTCGGCAACACCATCAAGAAAGAGCGCGATATCGCCTACGCCTACGACAAGGGCGTGCGCCTCTTCGCCTTCGACAGTGAGGCCGAACTCGAGAAGCTCAGTCGGGCCGCACCCGGCGCGCGCGTGTTTTGTCGCATCCTGGTGGAATGCACCGGCGCCGATTGGCCGTTGTCGCGCAAGTTCGGTTGCGCGCCGGAAATGGCGGTGGAGCTGCTGCGGCGGGCGCGCGATCTGGGACTTGATCCCTATGGGATCTCGTTCCATGTCGGTTCGCAGCAGACCGATCTCAGCCAGTGGGATGGTGCCATCGAGCGCGCGGCACGCATGTTTTCGCTGCTGGCCGAGACCGACATCAACTTGCGCATGGTCAATATCGGCGGCGGCTTTCCTGCGCATTACCGCGGTGACGTGCCGGCGGTACTGAACTATGCCAACGCCGTTATGACTGCGATGACCAAGCATTTCGGCAACAACCTGCCCGAACTCATCGTCGAGCCGGGCCGCTCGATCGTCGGCGACGCTGGCGTGATCCAGAGCGAGGTCGTGCTGATTTCGAAGAAGTCGGCGAAGGACCCGAAGCGCTGGGTCTATCTCGATGTCGGCAAGTTCAACGGCTTGGCCGAGACCATGGACGAGGCGATCAAGTACAAGATCAAGACACCGGCCGATGGCGGACCGCGTGGACCGACTGTGATTGCGGGACCGACCTGCGATTCCGCCGACATTTTGTACGAACGGACGGTCTATCGGTTGCCGCTCGACCTCAAAGTTGGCAACAAGGTCGAGATCCTGTCGACCGGCGCCTATACGTCGACGTATGCTTCGGTCGGATTCAACGGCTTCGCACCGCTGAAGACCTATTGCATCTGAACGAGTTGCGTCGCTGATTTCGGTTCGGCCGAGCCTCGTGCCCGGCCGAAACGTTTCTGGCGCGCCGGTCCCGAGGCGATCTCGTTGACCAGCTTTTCCTGCATCGCCTTGGCGAACGAGGCGTAGTTCTGCACATCGAGCAGGAACGCGCCGGACCCTCCGACGACGTATTGATCGTAATAGCTCGAGAGCCAAGTTTCGTGCTGAAGAATGGCGAGGCCGTTGATGACAATGCCGCGCGCCACCAGCGTATCGCGAACTGCGGCGGGATCGGGTCCGATATTGGTCATGCCGTCGCCCGAAATATCGATGACACGGCGGGCTGGATGATCGTGAAGCGTCGTGAACGTTGCGGCGGCGGCGAGCATCGCGTCGCCGATCGCAGTCAGGCCGGCCGATGTCCGATGTGCAGCCCGGACGTGATCGGCGAAGGCCGCCGCCGAGGACTGATCCGAAACGCGCGTCCACGGCACAATGATGACCTGCTTGTTGCGGTCCGACCACTCCATCACCGTGACGTCGATCGCACCGTGCGTGCCGCCGGCGATAGCCGATAGGACCGCCGGATTTTCGAAGGCACGGGCGATGCCTTCGTGCTGGAGCCGGTATTCAGCCGGATCGATGCTGCCTGAAACGTCGATAGCCATGACGAGCGCGAGGTCAGTATCCGCGGCTCGTGCCGTCCCAGTGAGCAGCACGAGGAGCACCCCAATCCCGATCAGGAGCTTCATTTGCCGCAGCAAACAACAAACGCTCGCCTTTGGCGAGCATGCTTGCAGCGTCGGCGGCAGCCCAACATAATCCCGCCCAATGCTGCGCTTCGCTTTCGTGCTGACCGCCGTGCTGGCCGTTGTCGGAGTCGGACTGCCTGGACGAGCGGCGGAGCGACTGTCGTCGCGAATCTGCGCCGCTATTGCCTTTCATCCGATCGGGCCCGGACGGGCCGATGGCGAACATGAGGCCGGCTATTATAAGTCGCGGCTGGGCCGGATCGAAGTGCGCGCCTCGGTCAAGAACGGTACTGCTTGGCGCTATCACGTCTCGCTCGACGGCGCGCTACTCGCTGCCGTCCGGGGTCCGTTGCCGTCGATCGTCGCGGCTTGTGCTCGGGCGAAGCGGCTCAGTGCACCGGTTCAGCCCGACCACAGCTGCCTCGGCGATCGACTCGTCGTCCTGATCGCCGATGCCGACGAACATCATTACCTGCTCCTCTACGCCCGCCACGGTCACGTCTGGCGATTCTGCAGCGCAGGCAGGACGTAAATCAGCCGGCCGGCGGACTCAGTGCGTCGAGGCCGAGTGGAAGTTGTGTGCAAGCCGGACCGGGCTGTTTCCGAGCATCCGCGCGTAGACCGTCGGCTCGTTGAGCAGACGGCTGGCGATCCGGAGGTCCAGCGCGGCATGCTCCAGTTCGGCAGGGCAGGCCGCACGAAGTGCGACCCAGCCGGCGTCGTCAAGGGTGTCGCGCGGCTTCATCAGCGCCGGTGCCGGGCTGCTCGCCAGGACGACCCCAGCGTCGATGCTTGGTGGCACGTTCGAGGTGCAGACGGTCGGGACAACACCATGGTGATGCAGGAAATAACCCTTGGGCGTGATCAAACGCGCCCAGGTCACGGTCAGTTCGCCGTCATTGGACGTCCGTAGCACCGTCTGCACCGTGCCCTTGCCGAAGGACGAGGTACCGACGACGATGGCGCGGCCGGCATCCTGGAGTGCCGATGCAACAATTTCCGACGCCGACGCCGAGCCACCATTGACCAGCACCACCAGCGGAAGAGTCTCAGCATGGTAGTCGGTCGGCGCCGCGAAATACTGAAAGCTTTCAGGATTGCGGCCGATCGTCGTGGCAATGGTCCCGCCGTCGAGGAACTGACTCGCCACGGCAACCGCCTGGTCGAGGAGTCCCCCCGGATTTCCGCGCAGATCGAGCACCAGCCCCTTCAGGCGGTCGCCCATTTCCCGATGGGCACGGGCGAGGACATCGACCACGCTATCGCCGGTCTGCTGGTTGAAGCTGGTGATCCGGATTACGGCGATATCGCCCCGCTCCCGCAAGGTGACGCTCGGGGGCACGAGATGCGCGCGTTGGAGGGTCAGCTTCAAAGGCCTTTCCAGGCCGGCACGTTGGATGCCGAGGACCAGGGTGGTCATGGCGGGACCGCGCAACCGGTCACGCAATTCCTCTGGCGTCAACACCTTGGACGAAACGCCGTTGAGCATGACGATGCGATCGTCGATGTGGACGCCGGCTTTCGCAGCGGGCGAGTTCGCCATGATGGCGGTGATCCGCGTGCTCGGCTCGTTGCCAAGCACGATGCCAATACCGCCGTAGCCATCACGAGCCGCCCGCCATTCGCGCGCCAACGCTGGCCGGGCATAATGCGAGAACCTATCGAGGGTTGCCAACATATGGTCGATCAGTGCTTGCTCGAGCTTGTCGGGCGCAATGGCGGCGACCTTAGGTGACGCGTCCCGCGCCGCGGCCACCAAGGTCGCTGTCAGCGTACCCCAGTCGGCGGTGTCGAATGGCGCCGGTGCGTGAACGCGCCAGATGCGGTCGCCGTCACGCAACGCCACGTCGCCCGCATCGCGGGTAATCGTGAGATCGAAATCGAGATTCGAGAGGTCGCCAAGCGCCGCCATGGACAGCGTGTCAGCGCGAGTCGGATCGATGTGATATTCGATGACGCTCTGGTAGGTCTCGCTGAACAGCTGGGATTCGTCGCTATTGGCTTGCGGCATCGCTTGAATGCCGCCGCCTTTGGCGGATTGTGCGGCGCACGCGCAGAGTGCAAGAACCGAGAAAACCGCCGCTTTGGCTAGGACTCCGGGCACAAATCGGAGACTTGGACGACCTTCCCCCGCGACCATCATGGTTGGCTGAAATTAATGTTTCTCCACCGCAACCATTGTTGCCTTCATGCATCGCGGGTTGCAAGAACATATAGCGTTAACGGCGCGGTTCGGATCGCCGGCAAACGTGCTTTATGTGCGGCAAGCGATGGTTAACGAAGTCGCTGTTTTAGCTCGCGACGCGATGCATCATCGATGATGGCGAAGACCAAACTACCGGTCACCGTATTGGCTTCATCGAGACGGACGCGGACGCGGTCGCCGAGAACGTAGCGCCGCCTCGAGCGCCGCCCCGTGAGACTGTGGCTTTTCTCATCGTGGACGTAGTAGTCACCCGGCAGTGTCCGGATGGGGATCAGGCCATCAGCGCCGGTCTCGTCCAGCGTCACGAACAGGCCGGCGCGGGTTACGCCATTGATCCGGCTTGTGAATTCCGCGCCGACGCGTTCGGCCAGATAAGCCGCGGTATAGCGATCGGTGGCGCTGCGCTCGGCGGCTGCGGCGCGCCGTTCGGTCATCGAGATATGAGCGCCGATCGCCTTGAAGTCTTCTTGCGCGCGCGGCAGTCCATCGCCGCCGAAACGCTGTCCGGAGATCAGCGCGCGGTGTACCAGCAAGTCGGCATAGCGCCGGATCGGCGACGTGAAGTGGGCGTAACGCCGTAGCGACAAGCCGAAATGGCCAATGTTCTCGGAGCTGTATTCGGCCTGGGCTTGGCTCCGTAGGACCAGTGCGTTGACTAGGCGTTCGTAGGGCGTGCCTTTCGCGCGGTGCAGGATCGCGTTGAATTGGCGTGGCTGAATCACCTGTCCCTTCGCGAGCGTCAAGCCGCGAATGCCGATGCCATCGAGAAAACGTGCAAGCGATGCGAGTTTTTCTGGGTCGGGTGAATCGTGCACACGGTACATGCATGGCTGCTCGAGCCGCTCAAGCGTCTCGGCAGCGGCTACGTTCGCGGCGATCATCAGTTCTTCGATGAGCTTGTGGCTTTCGAGCCGCTCGCGGGGTTCGATCCGCGCGATCCGGCCGCTTGGATCCAGCAGGATCCGCCGCTCGGCGACGTCGATGTCGAGCGTACCGCGTGCCGTACGCGCCCGCTCAAGCGCGCGATAGACGCCGTAAAGCGGTTTGAGCGCACGATCGAGGAGTGAAGCCGTCTTTTCGTTTGGCCGGCCGTCGATGGCATCTTGCACCTCGTCGTAGGTCAGTCGCGCTGCCGAACGCATCAGGCCGCGGCGGAAGCGGTGTCGGATGAGGTGACCCTCGGGATCGATCCACAGATCGACCGCCATGCACGCGCGATCGACGCCCGGCTTCAACGAGCAAAGTTCGTTCGAAAGCGCTTCAGGCAGCATGGGCACGACCCGGTCGGGGAAATAAACAGAGTTGCCGCGCTCGCGCGCTGCAGCATCGAGCGCGTTACCCGTTCGGACATAGTGCGCGACATCGGCAATCGCGACGATCGCATGCCAACCGCCGTCGCGTTCGGAATCGGGCGTGGCCCAGACGGCATCATCGAAGTCCCGCGCGTCGGCCCCGTCGATCGTGACTAGCGGTACTTCGCGCAAGTCGGCCCGGTCACCGAGCGGGACCGGCTTGGCCGCGGTCGCGAGATCGGTCGCCGCTTTGGGGAAGGGGACCGGAATGCCGTGACTGTGGATGGCGATGACGCTGAACGCGCGCGGATTGGCGCTGTCGCCAATGCGCTCGACGATGCGCGCCGCCGGCAATCCCATCCGCGCTTGGCCGGCCACCTCGGCTAGGACGATTTCACCGGAGGCGGCACCTTTGGTGTCGCCAGCGGCGACGCGGAACTCACTGCGGACCTTACGGTCGGTAGGTTCGATACGGCCACCCTCGGGCGTGACGCGATAGATGCCAACGACCCGGTCAGGCGCGCCGCCGACCGCTCGCAAGATGCGGGCTTCATAGAGATTGTGACCGGTCCGGCTGAAACGAGCGACGGCGCGCTCGCCGACGCCGAGGGCCGGTGCGCCACGCTCCGCGACGACGACGATGTTCGGTGCAGGGCCGGGTACGCCGACGGGACGGCCCTGCATTTCGCCGTCGAGGTCGACGCCGGTTATTTCGACAATGCCGATTTCCGGCAATACGCCGCGCAGCTCGTGCTCGCCGCTGCGCGGACGGTGGTCATTCCGCCGCGGTCGCGGCCTGTTTCTTCTTTGCGGGTTTCTTCGCTTCACTTTGGGCTTTCGTTGTGCGGCCGCGGCCGCGTCCGCTGCGACGGCCGCCGGCTCGGGCCGCGCGCTCCGCCAAGAGCTCGACGGCGCGATCCATCGTTAGCTCCTCGGGTGCCATGCCGCCGGGGAGCGTCGCGTTAATGCTGTCGTGGCTGACATAGGCGCCGTACTTGCCGTTGTAGATCCGCACCGGTCCGCCGTTGGCCGGATGCTCGCCGAGCTCCTTGATCGGCTCGGGCGCGCCGCGCCGGAACTTGCGCGGCTCCGCCAACAAACTAACGGCGCGGTTGAGACCGATGGTCAGCACGTCGTCGTCCGCCGCCAGCGACTTGTAGACCTTGCCGTGCCGGATATACGGGCCGAAGCGGCCGACACCGGCAACAATTATCTCGCCGTCCTGTGGATGCGGTCCGACCTCGCGCGGCAAGGCCAGCAGTTTGAGGGCTTTCTCGAGATCGATGTCGGCCGGTGACACGCCTTTGGGTAGGGAGGCGCGTTTCGGCTTTTCGGCGGCTGGCGTCTCGGATTTCTTCGCGCGCTTACCTTTTTCGCGCGGCGGCTTGGGCGGCGTTTCACCCAATTGCACGTAGGGTCCGTAGGGGCCTTTTTTCAGCGTCACCGGCAAACCGGTCTTGGGATCGGTGCCGAGTTCGCGTGGCTCAGCCGCGGCCGCATCAGCGTCCGAGTGAACGCCGAGGGCACGGGTATATCGGCATTCCGGATAACGCGAGCAGCCGATGAAGGCGCCGAAGCGACCGAGCTTCAGACCCAGGCGTCCTTGACCGCAAATCGGGCAGAGACGGGCATCGCTGCCGTCAGCGCGCTCGGGAAAGAAATGACGCCCCAGTTCTTCGTCGAGCGTGTCGATGACCTGGGTGATATTGAGGTCCTTGGTGCCCGCGACCGCGGCAGAGAAGTCACGCCAGAATTCCTCCAGCACCCGCTTCCAGTCGACGCGACCGCCGGAAATGTCGTCGAGCTTGTTCTCGAGATCGGCGGTGAAGTCGTATTCGACGTAGCGTTTGAAGAATTCCATCAGGAACGCCGTGACGAGGCGGCCGCGGTCTTCGGGGATCAACCGCTTCTTGTCGAGACGCACGTATTTCCGATCTTGCAGTACTTGCATCGTCGAGGCGTAAGTCGACGGCCGGCCGATGCCGAGCTCCTCGAGTTTCTTGACCAAACTCGCCTCGGTGTAGCGTGGCGGCGGTTGCGTGAAATGCTGCTGCGGGTCGACCTTGTCGCGCGTCAGCGCGTCGCGCTCGTTGAGCGTTGGCAGGCGGCGGGTTTCCTCGTCGCCTTCGGGATCGTCCGCATCTTCCGTGTAGAGCGTTAGGAAGCCGTCGAACACGACGGTCGAACCGGTAGCGCGCAACGTGACGGTGCCGTCGGCCGGCATGATATCGATCGCGACCTGATCGATCGCTGCGGACGACATCTGACTCGCGACCGCGCGCTTCCATACTAACTCATAGAGCCGGCGCTCGTCCGAATCGAGATGACCCGGCAGGCTCTCGGGACGGCGATGCATGTCGGTTGGACGAATCGCCTCGTGCGCTTCCTGCGCGTTCTTGGCGGCGTTGCGGTAGATGCGCGGCTCGTCGGGCCGGTATTGTGGACCGTATTGGGTGGCGATCATCTCGCGCGCCGCAGCGATCGCCTCGTTCGACAGCGAGACGCCGTCGGTTCGCATGTATGTGATGAGGCCAACCGTCTCGCCGCCGATATCAATGCCCTCGTAGAGCCGCTGTGCGGTGCGCATGGTGCGCGATGCGCCGAGGCCAAGCTTACGAGACGCTTCCTGCTGAAGAGTCGATGTTGTGAAGGGCGGCGGCGGATTGCGACGGATCTGCTTCTTCTCGACGGTTGCCACGGCGTAGTCGAGATGTTTCAGAATGGCATCGGCCGCTTCGCGCGCCTGCTGCTCGGTGGCGAGGTCGAATTTGTCGAGCTTTTGGCCGTTCAGATGGGTCAGGCGAGCCGTGAACCGGTCGCCCGATCGAGTGAGGAAATCGACCTCGATCGACCAGTATTCGCGCGGCTTGAAGGCCTCGACTTCGGCTTCGCGCTCGCAGATCAGCCGCAACGCCACCGACTGTACGCGACCGGCCGAACGGCTGCCCGGGAGCTTGCGCCAGAGCACCGGCGAGAGCGTGAATCCGACAAGATAGTCGAGGGCGCGGCGCGCCATGTAGGCGTCGATCAACTCGCGATCCAATTCGCGGGGATGTCGGAACGCTTCCTGCACCGCGGCTTTGGTGACCTCGTTGAACACCACGCGTTTGACGTCGACACCCTGGAGCGCCTTGCGCTGACGCAAAATCTCCTGCACGTGCCACGAGATCGCTTCGCCTTCGCGATCCGGATCGGTTGCGAGATAGAGATGCTGGGCGCCTTTGACTGCGGTTGCGATTTCCTTGAGCCGCTTGTCGGCGCGCTGGTCGATCGCCCACGACATCGCGAAATCTTCGTCCGGACGTACCGAGCCGTCCTTCGCCGGCAGGTCGCGGACGTGTCCGTAGCTGGCGAGGACTTTGAAATCCTTGCCGAGATACTTGTTGATGGTTTTCGCCTTAGCCGGCGATTCAACGATGACGACGTTCATATTTCCGCCAAGAGTGGGGATCGAGACCTGTGAAATAGGGTGATTTATGGTTAAAGCAAGGTTAAGGCGTTCCCCGGCTGACGCGCGACTCGGCCTGCAAGCTCAAGTTCCAGCACGATCGTGAGGACGACGGCGGGCGACATTTGGCACTGCCGGAGCAATTCGTCAACCGGCAAGGGGGCGGGCGAGAGCAAGCCGAGCACGATTTCGCGCGCCGCGGCGAGGTCTTTCGGGCCGGTTTCGGTCGCGGGCGCGGCGGAAAATGCGGAGGTTTTGTGCTCGGCGAGCGGTGCACCAAGCTGCGGCGCGAGTTCCCGCAGAATATCGTCGGCGCTTTCGACGAGCGTCGCACCGTCGCGTAGCAGACGATTCGTGCCCTTGGCGCGTGGATCAAGCGGCGATCCCGGAACCGCAAACACCTCGCGGCCTTGTTCCAACGCGAAGCGCGCGGTGATCAACGAGCCCGAGCGCTCGGCCGCTTCAACCACCAGCACGCCGAGGGCAATGCCTGAAATGATCCGATTGCGGCGCGGAAAGTGCCGCGCCTGTGGCACCGTGCCGAGCGGCATTTCGGCAACGAGCAGGCCACGTTCGGTGATTGTCTCGTGCAGACTGCGGTTTTCTTCGGGATAAACCGTGTCGATACCGCCGGCGAGCACCGCGACCGTGCCGGTGTCGAGCGCGCCCTGGTGGGCTGCGGCATCGATGCCGCGCGCCAGTCCCGAAATAACGACCAGACCGGCCTCACCGAGGCCGGCAGCGACATCGCGGGCAAAGCGTCGACCGTTGGCGGAGGCGTTGCGTGCACCGACCACGGCGACGCCGCGGCGCATCGTGAGGTCCACGCGTCCCTTCATGGCCAACAGCGGCGGTGCGTCCTCGATTGCCGCAAGCGCCGGTGGATAATCCGGCTCGCCGCGGGCGACCAGGCGGGCGCCGAACCGCGCCACGGATTCGGTTTCCCGTTCGGCTTCGGATTCGGCGAAGACGCCCAGCGGCCTGGCACGGCCACCACGCCGCGCAATCTCGGGCAGGGCGTCGAGTGCCGCAGTGGCGGTACCGAAGCGCGCGATAAGCTGGTGGAACGTGACGGGTCCGACATTCTCGCTGCGGGTCAATCGCAACCACGCGAGCCGCTCGGCCGGCGACAAGACGCCTGTCATCCTTTGCCGCCGAGCCGGATCTTAGTCTCGGCGCCGCGCGCCAGCCGGCGCACATTGTCCACATGACACAGCACGACGAGCAGCGCGATGATGGCGACGACCGCGATCGGAAGCGCATCGCGCGGTCCCACGAGCCACGCCCAGCACGGCGCCAGAAAGGCGGCGGCAAGCGCAGCGAGAGACGAATAACGAAAGACGGTTGCGACGATCAGCCATGTTGCGATCGCCGCCAACGCCACCGGCGGGTTGTAGGCGAGCAAGACGCCAGCCGATGTCGCGACGCCCTTGCCGCCCTTGAATCGAAGCCACACTGGAAAGAGGTGGCCCAACACCGCGGCCAACGCGGCGACCGCGGCAAACTCCGGCCCAAAGCGGCCGGCTATCACGACCGCAATCGCACCTTTACCGGCGTCGAGGATCAGTGTTGCGGCAGCCAAGCCCTTGCGGCCGGTGCGCAATACGTTGGTGGCGCCGATGTTGCCGGAACCGATCTGCCGCACATCGCCCAGGCCAGCGATACGCGTCAAAATCAAACCGAACGGAATCGAGCCCACCAGATACGCCAACACCGCACAAGCGAGGGTTGCCCAGGATAGGCTGAGGGCGTCGAGCGATGACGGCATGGCGGTGGCTCGCGCCGCCTCAGGCTTCGAGGCCGAAAACCGTGCGACCGCTGACAACGGTGCGCGTGACCAGGCCCTGCACCGGCCGACCGTCGTAGGGCGCGTTCTTGCATTTGGAGCGCAAGGCGCCGACATCGATGCGCCAGGGGCGGTCGAGATCGAAGATTGTGAAATCGGCCGGCGCTCCCGGCTTGAGGTGGCCGCCTGGCAACCGCAGAATCTCCGCGGGCCGCTGCGACAACGCGCGCACCACCTGAAGCAGGTTCAGGCTGCCATTGTGATAAAGTTCCAGCGCCAGCGGCAGCAGCGTCTCGAGGCCGACGATCCCGGGTTCGGCTGACGCGAACGGCAGGCGCTTCGATTCCTGGTCCTGCGGCGTGTGGTCGCTGGCGATGGCGTCGATCGTGCCATCCTTCAGCCCCTCGATCACGGCGCGTCGATCCTCTTCATCGCGCAACGGTGGCGATACCTTGGCGAAGGTTCGGTAGTCGCCAACCGCCGTTTCGTTGAGCGCGAAGTAATGCGGCGCGGTATCGCAGGTGACGGGCAGACCGCGCGCCTTGGCGCGGCGGACCGCGTCAATGGCGCCCGCCGTCGACAGGTGCGCAGCGTGATAGCGGCCGCCGGTGATTTCAACCAGCCGGATGTCGCGTTCGACCATGATGGTCTCGGCCGCCGCCGTAATGCCGGCGAGACCCAACCGCGTTGCAATCTCGCCGGCGTTCATCGCGCCGCCCGCGCTGAGACTCGGCTCTTCGGGGTGTTGAACGAGCAGCAAGTCGAATGTGCTGGCGTAGGAAAGGGCCCGGCGCATCACCAGGGCGTCCGCCACCGCTCGCACGCCATCCGTGAAGGCAACTGCACCCGCCTCGGCGAGCAGGCCGTACTCGGTCAACTCGCGGCCCTTCAGACCCTTGGTCGCCGCCGCGTACGTGCGTATGGCGGCGCGACCGATCTCGCGCGACCGGCGACTGACGAACTCCACGAGAGCGTAGTCATCGATCGGCGGCGCGGTATTCGGCAGCATCGCCATTGTGGTGATGCCGCCTGCCACGGCTGACTCGGCGCCGGTCGCTAGCGTTTCCTGATGTTCATCGCCCGGCTCGCGAAGCTGCACGCGCATATCGACGAGGCCAGGCGCAAGGCAGCAGCCCGCGCAATCGACGACATGCACGTCGTCGCCCAAGCCATCGCGTGCCAGATTGGGACCGAACGCGGCGATGACGCCGTTCTCGGCCAACAACTCGCCGGATCGGTCGAGGTTGCTGGTGGGATCAAGCAGCCGCGCGTTGGTGAACAGAATGCGCTCAGTCATGTCGCCGCCGACGCGCGCGCGTCCCTGTTCAACGCCTCGAGGCAAGCCATGCGGACTGCGACACCCATCTCGACTTGCTGGCGGATGACGCTGCGGTCGATGTCATCGGCGACCTCGGTGTCGATCTCGACACCGCGGTTCATCGGTCCCGGGTGCATGATCAGCGCATCGTCCTTGGCCACGGAAAGCTTGGCGTAATCGAGGCCGAAGAAGTGGAAATATTCGCGGATCGATGGCACGAAGCTGCCATGCATGCGCTCGGTCTGGAGGCGCAGCATCATCACGATATCGGCACCGGCAAGACCGCGCTTCATATCATAGAACACCTCGACGCCGAACCGCTCCATGGCCGCCGGTACCAGCGTGCGCGGCGCGACTACCCGAACCTGTGCGCCCATCGTGTTGAGCAGATAGATGTTCGAGCGCGCGACCCGGCTGTGCGAGATGTCACCGCAGATTGCGACAACCAGGCCCTCAAGCCGGCCTTTACGGCGCCGGATGGTGAGGGCATCGACCAAAGCTTGGGTTGGATGCTCGTGGCTGCCGTCGCCGGCATTGATGACCGCGCAGTCAACTTTTTCCGACAGCAGTTGAACCGCGCCGGACTCCGGATGACGGACGACAAGCACGTCCGGCCGCATCGCATTCAGCGTCATCGCGGTATCGATCAGGGTCTCGCCCTTCTTGATCGAGCTGGTTTGGGCCTGCATGTTGATCACGTCGCCGCCCAGGCGCTTGGCAGCCAGCTCGAACGACGTGCGGGTACGCGTCGAATTCTCGAAAAACAGGTTGATTACGGTGCGGCCGCGCAGCCGCGGTTCCGTCTGGCCGCGCGTCTGATCGGCGTAAGCGCCGGCATGATCGAGGAGATAAAGGATTTCGCGGCGGGAAAGCCCTTCGATCCCCAAGAGATGACGATGGGGAAATGGGTCGTTGGCCGCGCCAGAGTCCATCAAAGCGGGGACTATAGGTGGTGCGGCCGGAGGCGGCAAGGCACGGCTTTCACCGCCGGGAAAAGCGGCCCGAGGAATCGTACCCTGTGTGGCTCAAACCTGTCCGATTCGGTCGAGCAGCCCTTGCAGGATATAGGCGGCAGCGGCCCGATCGATGATCTCGCGGCGCCGGCGGCGCGACAAGTCGCCCTCGATCATACCGCGCTCGACCGCCGCGGTCGACATCCGCTCGTCCCAGAAGGCGAGCGGCCGGTCGATCACGGCGAGTAGATTTGCCACGAACTGCCGCACACCTTGGACGCGCGGCGTCGGCCGGCCATCGAGTCCGAGCGGCAGGCCGATCACGAGGCCGCCGACGCCGTGCTTCTCGATCTCGTGGACGATGCGCCTGGCGTCGTCGCGAAAGCGGGTGCGGCGGATCGTGCCAAGCGGCGATGCGATGATCAGCCGCGTATCGCTCAGCGCCAGACCGATCGTCTTGGTGCCGACATCCAGACCCAAAAGCCGCGCGCCCGGCTTGAGCAGCGCCTTCAGGTCGGTCGGGTTGCAGATCGCCATGTCGGATGGTAGTACCGGCTCTCGCGAGGCCGAGGAGACATCTACTCCATGGCATTGGACAAAGCCACCGTCGCGCGGATTGCCGCGCTGGCGCGCATCAAGGTGCCCGAAGCGGAGCTCGATGCGCTGGCGGGCGAGCTATCGAAGATCCTGACCTGGGTCGAGCAACTGAATGAAATCGACGTGACCGGTGTCGAGCCGATGACGGCCGTTGCACATGCGCGGCCGCCGCTGCGCGCGGACGGGGTCACCGACGGCGGTATCCGCGACAAGATTCTGGCCAACGCGCCCGAGACGACCAACGGATTCTTCGTCGTTCCCAAGGTGGTCGAGTGAACCTCACGTCCCTGACCATCGGCCGGGCGCGAGACGGGTTGCGGCGCAAGGCGTTCAAGGCGCGCGAGCTCGCCGAGGCCTACATCAAGGCGATGGCCGCGGCGCGACCGTTGAATGCCTATCTGGTGGAGACGCCGGACCGTGCGCTAGAGGCGGCCGCGCAAACCGATGCACGACTGCAAAAAGGCGAGGCGCTGCCCCTCGATGGCGTGCCGGTGGCGGTGAAGGATCTGTTCTGCACCGAAGGCGTCGAAACCACCGCCGCGTCCAAGATACTTGGCGGCTTCGTGCCGCCCTATGAATCGACTGTGACGGCCAATCTCTGGCGCAACGGCGCCCTGATGCTCGGCAAAACCAATCTCGATGAATTCGCCATGGGCTCGGCAACGATCACGGGTGCCCGCGGTCCGACCGAGAATCCCTGGCGCCGGCGTGGCGACAACCGGCCGCTGGTGCCAGGCGGCTCGTCGGGCGGCTCGGCGGCGGCGGTGGCGGCGCGTGCGGCGCTCGCCGCGACCGGCACCGATACCGGCGGCTCGATCCGCCAACCGGCGAGCTTCTGCGGCATCGTCGGACTGAAGCCGACCTACGGCCGTTGCTCGCGCTGGGGCATCATCGCATTCGCGTCGTCGCTCGATCAGGCCGGTCCGATGACGCGCGATGTCCGCGATGCCGCGATCATGCTTCAAGCGATGGCGGGACACGATCCCAGGGATTCAACCTCGGCGCCGGTACCCGTGCCGGATTTCGAGAAAGCCGTCGGCCAGTCGATCAAGGGCCTCCGGATCGGCATTCCGAAGGAGTATCGCCTCGACGGTATGCCGAAGGAGATCGAGGTGCTTTGGCAGCGCGGCATCGACTGGATCAAGGCGGCTGGCGCCACACCGGTGGAAATTAGCCTCAAGCTGACCAGATACGCGCTCGCGACTTACTACATCATCGCACCGGCCGAAGCCTCGTCGAATCTCGCGCGCTACGACGGCGTGCGTTTCGGCCTGCGGGTGCCGGGCGAGACGCTCGACGCGATGTACGAGAACACGCGCGGCCAGGGCTTCGGCGCCGAGGTGCGCCGCCGCGTCCTCATCGGGACTTACGTGCTGTCGGCAGGCTATTACGACGCCTATTACCTCAAGGCGCAGAAGATACGGACGCTGATCGCGCGCGACTTCGCCGAAGCGTACAGGAACTGCGACGCCATTTTGACGCCGACCGCGCCCTCGGCGGCCTTCGCCATCGGCGAGAAGATGGACGATCCGATCGCCATGTATCTGAATGATGTCTTCACCGTGCCCGTAAACCTCGCAGGTCTGCCGGGCATCTCGGTTCCGGCGGGACTGTCGCAGGACGGTCTGCCGCTCGGACTCCAGGTGATCGGCAAGGCTTTTGACGAGGAAACCGTGCTCCGGGTTGCGGCCGTGCTCGAGGATGCGGCGAAATTCGACGCGACGCCGGCTCTTGCGACGGGATTGGCATGAGCGGGCTGATCAAAGGCCGCACCGGCGAGTGGGAGGTCGTCATCGGCCTTGAGGTGCACGCCCAGGTCATCTCCAGGGCCAAGCTCTTTTCCGGGGCGGCGACCGATTTTGGCGCCGAGCCGAATACGCAGGTATCATTCGTGGACGCGGCGTTTCCCGGCATGCTGCCGGTGATCAATCGTTTCTGCGTCGAGCAGGCGGTGAAGACCGGGCTCGGCCTCGACGCCGAGATTCATCTCAGTTCGGTCTTCGACCGAAAGAACTATTTCTATGCCGATCTGCCGGCCGGCTATCAGATCTCGCAGTTCTCGCGGCCGGTCGTCGGCAAGGGCAAGATCGTGCTCGACCTTTCAGACGGCACGACCCGCGAGATCGGCATCACGCGGGTTCATCTGGAGCAGGATGCGGGCAAGAGCCTGCACGACCAGCATCCGACCAAGACCTATGTCGATTTGAACCGCGCCGGCGTGGCGCTGATGGAGATCGTCTCGGAGCCCGATCTACGGACCGCCAAGGAAGCCGGTGCGTATCTGCGCAAGCTACGCGCGATCCTGCGTTATCTCGGCACCTGCGACGCCAACATGGAAGAAGGCAACCTGCGCTGTGACTGCAACGTCTCGGTCCGTAAACCGGGCGGCAAGCTGGGCACGCGCTGCGAGATCAAGAACGTCAACTCGGTGCGGTTCGTCATGCAGGCGATCGAGCATGAGGCGCGCCGGCAGATTGAGGTGATCGAAGACGGTGGCGCGGTGAAGCAGGAGACCCGACTCTTCGACAGCGGCAAAGGCGTCACGCGCTCCATGCGCACGAAGGAGGAGTCGCACGACTACCGCTATTTTCCCGATCCCGACCTTTTACCGCTGACATTCGATGCTGATTGGGTCGAAGGACTCAAGACGAGCCTGCCGGAACTACCGGACGTCAAGAAGGCGCGCTTCATGCGCGACTACAAGCTTTCGGCCTATGACGCGGGCCTACTCGTCGCCGAGCGCGAGAACGCCGAATATTTCGAGGCGGTGGCGAAGGGCAGGGACCCGAAACTCGCGTCGAATTGGGTAACGGTCGAGTTGTTCGGCGCGCTTAACAAGCTGGGCAAGGGGATTGCCGACTCGCCCATCGATCCCAAGAACCTCGGTGAGCTCATCGACTTAATCGCCGACAGTACGCTTTCTGGCCGGCTCGCCAAGGATGTCTTCGCCGAAATGATCACGAGCGGCAAGCGCGCGCGCGTGATCGTCGATGAGAAAGGCCTACGGCAGGTGACCGATACCGGCGCGATCGAAGCGGCGATCGACATGGTCTTGGCGAAGGAGCCGGCCAAGGTCGCCGAGTACCGCGCTGGCAAGGAGAAGCTGCTGGCCTTTTTCGTCGGCCAGGTGATGAAGGCGACGCAGGGCAAGGCCAATCCGGCCCTGGTCAATGAACTTTTGAAGAAAAAACTGGCGGGCTAGGGCCGCTATTTCTCGATGCGGCCGTAGGTGTCCTCGATGCGGACGATATCGTCCTCGCCGAGATAGCCGCCCGACTGCACCTCGATCAGGTGCAGGGGAATCTTGCCCGGATTCTCGAGACGGTGGACCGTGCCCATCGGGATATAGGTCGACTGATCCTCGTAGAGGATCGTCTCTTCGTTGTCGCGCGTCACCTTTGCGGTGCCAGCCACGATCACCCAATGCTCGGCGCGATGGTGATGCTTTTGCAGGCTCAGCTTCGCACCAGGCTTGACCATGATGTGCTTCACCTGGACGCGATCGCCCGCATGGATCGACCGATAGGTGCCCCAAGGGCGATGCACCAGCGGATGGGTCTTGAGCTCGGCGCGGCCCGCGTGTTCGAGCCGGGCGACCAGCTGCTTGATGTCCTGGGCGCGGTCGCGTTTCGCCACCATGACGACGTCCGAGGTGACCACCACGACGAGATCCTCGACGCCGAGCACAGCCAGCATGCCGCTGTCGGCGCGCAGCAGGTTGTTGTGCGAATCCTCGATAACCACATCGCCGGTGGCCAGGTTGCCGGCGTTGTCCTTGCGGCCGATCTGCCAGAGTGCGTCCCACGTACCAACGTCGCTCCAGCCCATCTCGCTCGGCACGACCGCCGCCAGCGGCGTGTGCTCCATCACCGCATAATCGATCGAAATGTTTTCGGCCTTGGCGAATTCGTCCCTGTCGAGCCGGATGAAATCAAGATCGCGCTTCGCCTTGGCCGCGGCGGCGCGGCAGGCTTCGAGCAGCTCGGGCTTGAGGCGCTCGAGCTCGCGCAGATAGAGCGCGGCCGGCAGCAGGAAGATGCCGCTGTTCCACGAGTAATCGTCGGCGGCGACATAGGATTTCGCACGCGCCGCGTCTGGCTTCTCTACGAAGCCGGCCACCTCGAAGGCACCGGCGATGCCGTCAAGCGCACCGCCGCGCCGGATGTAACCGTAGCCGGTTTCCGGCGACGTCGCCTTGATACCGAAGGTGACGAGGCGGCCGAGGCGGGCAGCCTCGGCGGCCCGTTCGACCGCGGCGAGAAACGCTTCGCGGTCGGCGATCACGTGATCCGACGGCATCACCAGCAGTAGCGCGTCGGAGGCATCCGACGCCAGCGTCAGCGCCGCGACGGCGACGGCCGGCGCGGTGTTGCGGCCGATCGGCTCGAGCAGAATCGCTTCGGGCTCGACACCCGCGAGGCGCAGCTGCTCGGCGACGATGAATCGATGCTCGTCGTTCGACACGATCAGCGGCCGCGCAAAACGCGCACGGTCGGCGACGCGCATCACCGCCTCCTGTAGCAGCGATTGCTCGGATACGAGAGGCAGCAACTGTTTGGGATAAAGCGCGCGCGACAACGGCCACAGGCGGGTGCCGGAGCCGCCCGAGAGGATCACCGGATGGATCGCGCCGTTCTCTGCCTTATGAGCTGCCGGCATGTCCTGATCCTGCGTCGATCATTCTATCGTGGGTATCATAGCGGAAAGCGCGCCAAAAGCGGCGCGCCTTGTGACTAATCGGGGACGACGGGAAAACCGGGCGCTGGCCGGGAGGGACGCCCGGCGCCGGTCGAGTCTGGATCGAGCCGGAAAGGCTCAGGCGAGAACGGTGCGCGGGCGACCCGGACGCCGCAACACGCGCGCAAACGAGGCGACGTTGTCGACGCCGCGCTCAAGGCACGACAGTTCTTCCTTGGCGCGCTCGAGCACTTGCATGTCGCGCGCGTCTTCGCGGTCGGAGATGTCCATGTAGCTCAACTTGATCTCGACGAGGTCGAGCAGCATTTCGATCGAACGCTTTGACAGGACCATTTTTCCCTCCTTATTTGCCGAAGTCGAAAAGCTCGACTCCCTAGAAGATGCGTCGATGATCGAGCTTTATTCGTTAAAATGCGGTGAATCGAATGCAGAGAAAATCGGCTCGATTACTTGAGGTTAATTTGTATCAACCATGGCCGGCACCGTTTGACACCCCCTGGCGCGGCCTTTAGAACGGCGGGCGCATACGCCGTGAACGACACCACTCTTGCGGAGGGGTGGCCGAGTGGCTGAAGGCGGCGGTTTGCTAAACCGTTATACGGTCAAAAGCCGTATCGTGGGTTCGAATCCCATCCCCTCCGCCATTCTTTAGTTTCAATCGCTTAACCGTGAGCGCCGGGGGCGTCGGCGCTGCGGTGGTGGTTGAATGCCACTCGATTGCTACCGAAGAGCGTGCTGGAAGCGTTCCTAGTCCGTGAGCGCGATCAAGAGCGCGCTCTCGAGCGCTGCTGCGGCCCGCTCGTCGGCTGTTGTCGAAGAGGTGAGCGTAGACACCTAGCACCACTGTGGGATTGCCGTGCCCGATGTGTCGGCTGACCGATGACGACATCGAGGCTCGAAGCGATCAGGTGATTGACGTGAGTGTGCCGCAGCGCGAGTAGCGTTACCTTCGGCAAGCTCGCGGCGCTCGCCGACGACGCAGAGATCGTGCGGTGCGAAATCCGCGGCCGCTAGGGAGCTGCGCGCTTGGGTGGCACGCGATTCATGAGATGCGGGCCGCTGATTGCGGCGGCGGCTCGATGGTCTGGATGATCGCGGCGGGCACGCAGGCTTTTCCGGTGGACCAGTGTAGACCCAAGCCGACGCTTGCGGTTCAACCGCAGCGTCGTCCGCCAAGGCGAGAGACTGGCAACAGCGACGCCGATTGTCGAGGCGGCGGGCGGGACGCTAGACTGGCGATGCTGCACAATCGCGACATTCTTCGAGCCACCGCGAACCACAAGGACCAGACCTCGGCGCCCATGTCGGAGACCGCGCGTTACAAGTTATTCGTGCGTAATCTCGTGCTAGCCGCGAAGATTGGCGTGCATCCGCACGAGAGGGTGCGGCCACCGCGCCTGCGCGTTACCGTCGAGCTCGACATGGCCAGCGATCTGCCGCAACGCGACGAGCTAGTCGATACCCTTGATTATGAGCGCATCGTCGCCGATATCCGGGCACTTGCAGTCGCGCGCCATATCAATCTGGTCGAAACCTTTGCCGATGCGGTGGCACAGCTGTGTCTAACCAACCGCCGGGTCGTCGCGGCACATGTCAGCGTCGAAAAGCTTGATGTCTATCCGGACGCCGAGAGCGTCGGCGTGACACTCGAACGGCGTCGTCAAGAATAGATCAGCAGGCGCTCGTCAAAGCTGCGATCACGTCGATCGCGGCACGGGTCTCAGCGACGTCGTGGACGCGCAAGACCTGTACGCCGTGCTCCACGGCATGCACGGCCGTGGCGAGCGAGCCGGCCAAACGTGATTCGACGCCGCCGCCGAGAAATGATTTCCGCGAGGCACCAAGGAGAACGCCAGTACCCAGACTATGGAACAACGCGATCCGCGCGAGGATTTCGAAGTTATGCGCCTTGGTTTTGCCGAATCCGATTCCCGGGTCGACAACAATGTTGGCACGCGCCAAGCCGGCGCCGGTGCACGCGGTGATGCGCGTCTCGAGAAATTCGAGAACGTCTAGTGGAGCAAGTTCATAGGCCGGTGCATGCTGCATTGTTCTCGGTTCGCCCTGCATATGCATAAGCACTACCGGCGCGCGGGCCTTTGTTGCTAATGCGAGACCGGCAGGATCGGCAAGGGCTGAGATGTCGTTAATGATTCGTGCGCCGGCAGCGAGCGCGCGTGCCATGACAATGGGGTGACGTGTGTCGACCGAGATCGTGGCACCGGCATCGGCAAGCTCGCGGATTACTGGTTCGATGCGGGCGCCTTCCTCTTCGAGCGTTACCGGCATCGCGCCGGGCCGCGTGGACTCGCCGCCGACGTCGATGATATCGGCGCCGCCGGCGAGCAAAGCTCGACCATGCGCGACGGCGCGCGCCCGATCGAAGAAATGCCCGCCGTCGGAGAAGCTGTCCGGTGTAACGTTCAGGATTCCCATGATCAGGGGTCGATCGAGCACGAAGCCGGCCCAAGCCGGTCGAGGCGCCGAAATGCGCTGCAGGACCGCTTCGATGGCGCCGCGTCGGTCTGACTGATCCTCAAGCGCACTCAGCAGGGTGGTCAACGCCGCCACGGTGCGGATCACGCCATCCGGGGTACGCGCCAGCAGTTCCACGGCGCTGAACGCCAGCGCCGAGCCTGCGAGCGGGCGCGCGGTGCCACGCTCGATCGCCTGTGCCGCCAGCGTGCCGCCGACGATGTCGGTTGGCCGCAGCCGTGGCTCGCTATGCCGCGTTCGGCTCAGGAAGTCGAGCGGGCCGACGGTGACAATCGACCGACACGCTGTGGGCCGCGCGGTCGGTACGGTATCGGATGCTGGTCGCGACATTGTTCCGCTTTGGCTTGCTTCATATATATCGCATCAGGACGCCTTTGATCGGTGTCCCCTCCCTGAATTTGGGCCGCATCACCGCGGCTCAATTTTTTTGTGCTTCCAGCCTTTTCGCGTCTTACGCGGCCCCGTCATTAATCTCTCTTAATAAAAATAGCCTCTCTAAGGCGAAAAAACCGCATTTGTTAAGCATATATTGGGTAGACGCGCTAATTTTTATAGAATATATTCCAAACCGTACCGATGTTCTTGTTAACTATGACTTGTAATTACTTCCGACATGTTTGTCTGAGTTTTTTACAACTTGGTTAATACTCCATCGAAACGCTCCGGTGGATTGAGAAAGCCGGGCGAAGGGAAAGATGGCCGAGACTATGGTTCGAGAAACAGCAACGAAGCGGCGTTGGATGCTGGGCGTCAGTGCGGCGCTGGCTGCGATTCTGCTCGCCGGGGGTGCGCAGGCGCAAAGCCTGAGCGACACGGTGCGCATGACCGTTCAGACCAACCCAAAGATTCTGTCGCAGGAAGATAACCGCACGGCCGTTGATTCCGAGCTGCGACGGGCGCGCAGCCTCTACCTGCCGCAAGTCGACATGCGCGCGTCCCTCGGTCCCGAATACACCGAAAACGTTTTCACGCCATCTGGTAGCAACGGCGAGCACATCCGCCAGGAGCTGTCGGCGGTGCTAACCCAGAACATCTACGACGGCGGCGCACGGACGGCGGAGGTCGACCATCAGTTGGGTCGTTCCCGGTCAGCAGCCTATCGCGTGGATGAAAATGCGCAGTATGTCGGTTTGGATGCAGTGCAGGCGCACCTCGATGTCGTCCGCCTCCGCCACATTCTCGATATCGCCGATAAGAACGTGCAGGCTCACGCCGAAATCGTGCAGCGTGTCCAGGCTCGCAGCTCCGGTGGCGCCGGCAGCGCGGCAAGCCTCGCGCAAGCGCTGGCGCGCTACGAGAACGCACAGGCAGAACGCGACCAAATTCGCGGCGATCTCGCCGATGCCGAAGGGCGTTACCTCACCATCGTCGGCCAAGCACCGGGAACCCTTGAGGATCCGCCGGTACCGATTGGAATGCTGCCGACGGATCTCGACGCCAGCATCCGCATCATGCGCAATTCGAATCCGACGGTGAAGGCGCGCGAGGCCGACATCGAGTCTGCCAAGGCGGGCGTCGAGCTCTCGGATTCGCGTTTCGATCCCAAGATCGATCTCGAGGTCGGCGGCGATCACAATCATAATGTCGGCGGCGTTCCGGGCCGCGATAACGAGGCGCGCGCCCTGGTCGTGCTGCGATGGAATCTCTATGCCGGCGGCGCCGATATCCATAACCGCGAGGCCGCGTACGCACGGGTCGAGCAAGTGCGCACCGAGCGGCTCGAGGCTCTTCGCAAATCCGAGCAGGATCTGCGGAAGACGTGGGCCGCCTACGAGGCCGCTCAGCACCGGGTTCCGCTGCTGAGCAGCGCGGCGCAACACAACAGCGAAGTGCGGACCGCCTATGATCAGCAATACCAGCTCAGTCAGCGTAGTCTGCTGGACCTGCTCGATGCGCAGAACGACTACTTCCAGGCGGAAATCAACGCCGAGAATACGCAGAGCCAAGCGGTGTATGACGCCTACAAGATTCTCGCCATTCAAGGCAACCTGCTCCAGGCGCTGAACGTGCCGCTGCCGGCGCAGGCCAACCCAAATACCCCGACTCCGCGCCCCGTCCGACCCGAGGGCACCTGAGCGACTGCGCGTCGCACGCCGCTTACGACACCGGCTGAAAAGGCGTTTACCAAATGACCATTAACGTCGAGGACGTCAGGCCCGCTCAACGCAGCGTACCGCGTCCGGTCGTGGCCCCCGCCGCGCCGCACGATCCGCTGCTGCAGTCACTGTCGATCCTTGCGGGTCTGCTTGAGCGGCCCATTTCAGCCGAGGCGCTACGCGCGGGGCTGCCTGTGCTCGACGAGCGGCTCGCGCCCGAGATGATCGTCCGTGCCGCGCACCGCGCCGGCATTACCGCCGCTTGGCGGCAGCGCGCCCTGCACGAGATCGCGCCGGCGAACCTGCCGTGCGTGCTGTTGTTGCAAGGAGGTGGCGGCTGCGTCCTTGCCTCACTTAGTGGCGAGCAGGCGACGATCATCCTGCCGGGCACGTCGGGTGAGCCAGTCCGGCTGCCGCTCTATGAGATCGAGGATCTTTACGGCGGTTATGCGCTTTTCGCACACGCCGAGTTCCGCTTCGATGCCCGAACCGAGGACGTCGTGCCGCCTTCGACGGAGTCCTGGTTCTGGGGCACGCTGAAGCAGTTCTGGAAAGTCTACGCGCACGCGGCGGTCGCTTCGATCGTCATCAATCTGCTGACGATCGCAAGCCCGCTTTTTGTGATGAACGTCTACGACCGCGTCGTGCCGAACAATGCGGTCGCCACGCTCTGGGTTCTGGCCAGCGGCGTGCTGGTCGTCTTCATCTTCGACTTCATTCTGCGGACCGCGCGCAGCTATTTCGTCGATAGTGCGGGCAAGAATGCGGATGTCGTTTTGGCGAGCCGGATCTTCTCGCATGTGCTCGGCATGCGATACGACGCGCGACCGGCCTCGGTCGGCGCGTTGGCCGCCAATCTACGCGAATTCGAGACCTTGCGCGAGCTGGTGACGTCGTCGACTCTGATGGCGATCGCGGATTTGCCGTTTGCTGCCCTGTTTATCTTGATCATCGCATTGGTTGCGGGACCGATGGTGGCGCTGGTGCCGTTGCTCGCCGTGCCGGTTCTGCTCGGCATCGGGTTCCTGCTGCAAGCCTCACTGCGCGGCGTGATCAGCCAGACGATGCGCGAGGGCTTCCAGAAACATGCGATCCTCGTCGAATCCCTCGAGGGACTCGATACCATCAAAATTACCGGCGCCGAAGGCCGCGCTCAGCGCCTGTGGGAGCGCTTCGTCGGCGCAACCGCGCGGACTTCGATGAAAGCGCGCTTTTTGTCGACCATCGGCGTCAATGCCGCCATCCTGGTCCAGAACGTCGTGAGCGTGTTGGTCGTGGTGATCGGCGTGTTCGAGATCGCCAGGGGCGAGCTTACCGTCGGTGCGCTGGTTGCTGCCTCGCTGCTCGCTTCCCGTGCGATGTCGCCGTTGTCGCAGATCGCCGCGCTGCTGGTTAAAATCCATCACTCGACGATGTCGCTCGGCGCGCTCAACAAGGTGATGAGCCTTCCGGCGGAGCGGCCGGCGGGCAAGATGTTCCTCCATCGGCCACGGCTCGATGGCGCCATCGAATTTCGCGGTGTCAACTTTGCGTATCCCGGTCACGGTCACGCCGCTCTTCATGGTGTCTCGTTCCGGATCGAACCTGGCGAGAAAGTCGGTATTGTCGGCCGCATCGGTTCGGGCAAGAGCACGCTCGCGCGGTTGCTCGCCGGCCTCTACCAGCCGAGCGGCGGTGCGATCCTGCTCGACGGCATCGATCTGCGACAGATCGATCCGGCCGATCTGCGCCGGAATCTTGGCTATGTGCCACAGGACGCGTTCCTGTTCTTCGGCTCCGTTAAGGACAACATCGCGCTCGCGGCGCCGCATGCCGACCATCGCGCGATTCTCGAAGCCGCGACGATCGCGGGCGTTGACGATTTTGTAAAACGTCATCCCGAAGGCTTCGATATGCCGGTCGGGGAGCATGGCCGCTATCTCTCGGGTGGCCAGCGCGAGGCTGTCACGATCGCGCGCGCGCTGCTGTTCGATCCGCCGATCTTGGTGATGGACGAGCCGACCGGTGCCATGGACAACACGGCCGAGAACAGGCTTCGCGCTCGTCTGCTGCCGGTGCTTGCGCGCAAGACGGTTCTCCTCGTCACTCACCGCACTTCGATGCTCTCGCTCGTCGATCGCCTTATCGTCATCGACGGCGGTCGGATCGTCGCCGACGGGGCGAAGGACAAGGTCTTGCAGCGGCTCGCCGAAGGTGGGCTACGGGTTGCCGCGGGAGGCGCCGCATGAGCCTAACGCACAAGATCGACGGCAATTTCCTACCGGATGCGGAGCGCGCGTTCCGCGGCGAAGTCAATCGCTTCGCCTACCTTCTGACGATCAGCGTCATCGCGTTCTTTGCCCTGTTTATCATCTGGGCGAGCTTCGCGACGCTCGACGAGGTAACGCGCGGCGACGCGCATGTAGTTCCGTCGCAGCACGTCCAGGTCATCCAGAACCTCGAAGGCGGCATTCTTTCGGAAATGCTCGTGCACGACGGCGAAATCGTCCACAAAGGCCAAATACTGTTGCGAATCGCAAACACGACGGCCGAGGCTGCGTATCGCGATAGCCATATCCAGGCGCTCACTCTTCAGGCGATGATTGCGCGGCTGACGGCGGAAAGCGACGGGACGGCGCTGGCCTTTCCGGCGGAGCTTGAAAAAGAGGCGCCGACGATTGTCGCCAGCGAACGCGCGCTTTACCAGACCCAAACTGCCCAGCTCAAGACTTCGATTGGTATACTCAACGACCAACTCACGCAGAAGCAGCAGGACATCACCGAAATCAAAAGTCGTCTGACGTCGCTGTCGCGTTCGCTGGTGCTCGCGAAGAAGCAACGCGACATCACGGCGCCGCTTGTCGCCAAGGGGGCCGCCGCGCAACTCGACTTGGTCAAGATTGACCAGCAGGTGAATGATCTTGAAGGACAGATCGCGCAAGCGCAGGCCGCGTTGCCGCAAGCGCAGGCAGCGCGCGACGAGGCCCAGCGCCGGATCCAAGAGAAGATCGACGGATTCCGTTCCGACATGCGCGCTGCACTCAACCAGCATCAGGCCGAATTTCAGGCGCTGACGCAAAAGGCATTTGCCGAACAGGATCGCGTGCAGCGCACCGAGGTTCGGTCACCCGTGCGCGGCGTCATCAAGGACATCAAGGTGAACACTATCGGCGGCGCGATCCAGCCTGGCCAGGACCTAGTCGAGATCGTGCCGCTCGATGACATGCTGCTGGTCGAGGCGAAAATCCGGCCGTCGGACGTCGCGTTTCTGCACCCAGGGCAGGACGCGATGGTCAAAATCACGGCCTACGATTTTGCCGTTTACGGCGGTCTCAAAGCTAAGGTCGAGCGCATCAGCGCGGACACCATCAGCGAGCAGGAAAGCGGCCGCTCGCAGCGGTTCTTCCGCGTCATGTTGCGTACGAACAAGAACCACCTCGGCGCAACGGAACATCCGCTGCCCATCATGCCCGGCATGACCGCAGAGGTGGAAATCATGACCGGCCATCGCACGGTGCTCGGCTATCTGCTGAAACCGATCCTCGATGCCAAGAATCGTGCACTGACTGAGCGCTAACCTACGCGGCTTAACGCTTCGCTAACCAAGTCTGCCGATGATCCGTCCATGGATCATCCCTGGTCGCTCGTGCATCTCGGTCTCGGCGGCGATGCCGCGCTCGCGGTCTATGTCGTGTCGCTCGTGATGGCGGGCGTGTCCGACTTCCGCACCCTCCGGATACCGAATTGGCTCACCGGCACTCTTGCGCTGGCGTTTCCGCTCGGCGCGCTTGCGGCTGGACAGCCCATTGACTGGCTGTCGCACGTCGCCGCCGGATTTGCCGTCTTCACCGTCGGCGCGACGCTGTTCGCGATGCGCCTCATGGGCGGCGGCGATGTCAAACTGTTGGCCGCCACGGCCCTGTGGGTCGGTCTGCCTCAGTTGCTCCCATTTCTCGTGCTGGTGGCGCTGGTCGGTGGTATTTTCGCGATCAGTTGCGTGTTGCTCCGCCATCCGCTGGTGCAGACGACCATCCTGGCGACGCTCCGCCGTTTACCGGTCTTCGCGCAGAAGAATCTGCCGATCCCTTACGGCATTCCGATCGCTGTCGCTGGGCTCCTGATCGCGCCAACTCTGCCGATTTTCGGTTGACGACGGTTCAACTGTCTGCCGTCACGATCAGGCGATGCGTCGCCGGATAGAAGACGGTAACACCGCCTTCGAAGGTGCAGTAGGCAAAGCCCGAGACGTCAAGACCGGTTACCGTCACGTGCGCCTCCGCGACGCCGTGCACGGCAATTGCGTCATGCGTCACCAGCGCAATGTCTTGGGCGCTCCCGTCGAGTATGACGACCTCGTTGCGCGCATCCGGAATGAGATCGCCGAGCGCGAGAGTCAACGTGTCGGCCGACAATGTATTCGCCGGATCGACCGACGGAGAAATCCGGTCGAGCCCGTTCAGGCTTATCGGTACGTCACCGACGGTGATCCCCGTGGCACGAATACCGGCGCTCATCCGCAACCGCGCTCCCGTGATGGTTAATGCCGGCATGCTGGCACGGAGAAATTAACCGTACAAAAGGAAATCCGCGCAATCCTATACAGCCTGGTGTGATTTCGAGTGGCAAAGGATGGACGGCGGCATCGCAGCAAAATCATCGCGCGGCCGAATGCAGCAGCGGATTCTTCAATCCCGCGGCAAGCGTTATTCGCTGCGGCTGGAGCATTGCTATTGGGATGCGCTGGTGAACATTGCGGCCCGGCAGGGCGTTCGGCTCAACCGCTTGGTGGCGGACATCGCCGGTCGCGTTGACGGCGCCAGCTTGGCGTCGTCCGTGCGGGCGTTCTGCCTCGAGGAAACCGAACGCGCAGTGCTGCGGCTCGAGACACCCGCCGAACGCACGAGCATCGTAACGTTGGTCGAAACCGTACCGGTGCCGGCTCTCGCCGTGGATGCATCGGGTCTTATCGTCGTCGCCAATGCACCACTACTCGACTGGGTCGGCGCGGCTTCGGACACGTTGCTCGGCACGCCGCTATTGCGCCATTTTCGTATTCACGGCCGTGTCGGCTTCGATATCGCGGCGCTGTGGCAAATGCGTGACCGAGCGGCGGCTGTGGAAGCCGCGCGGATGATCCACATCGCACCCGGACGTGTGCTGACTGCGAATATTCGCCTGATTCCGATCAGGTCCGCGCGCGCCCGTTCCCTCTGCGTCATCTGGATCACGAAATAGCGGCGCAAATTTTAGCGATCTGTTGCGCAACTCCAATATGGCTTTAGCGCGGCGTTAAGCGCCGAGTCCTAGCGTGGCCCTTGGATCGAGCAACCAAGGTGCGAAATGCGCGTTCGCGCGATAGCGGCAGGGGTGCTACTCAGCGCGGCACTCAGTATCGGTCCAACGGATCACGTTCCGGCACAGCAGCTTGCGGCGCTGTCGCCGCAACAGCCAACGGCACCTGCGCCGGCGATCCCGATGTTCGGCACTCGCGAAATCCACTATTTCGGCTTAACGCCGTTTGCGCGCTGGCGCGCGCTGCTCGTTCGCTGGCAGCACGAACGCGAGGATGCCGCTGAGTCGTGCGTGTCATCGCGAAGCGTTGCGCCACCATGTCCGCCGCGCGAATGGACGGAACTGATCACACGCTTTCGCGGACGTCCCCTTCGTGAACAGCTCAACGGGATAAATGCGGCGATCAACGCTCACCCTTATGTCTCCGCACTTACCAACTGGGGCGACCCGTCTCACTGGGAAACGCCGTTTGAGTTCTTCCGCCACGATGGCCAGTGCCAGGACTACGCCATCACCAAGTTTCTGCTTCTGCGCGAGCTTGGCGTTCCCGATCGTGCGATGCGCCTGGTCGTGTTGCGCGATATCCATCGCCAGGTCGATCACGCGGTTCTCGTGGTCGATGTATCGGGCCGCGAGCTGATGCTCGACAACCTTGCGCCCGCCGTCGTCTCCGCAAGCGCCAATCCCAACTACTACGCCTATTACTCGATTAACGAAAGCGGCTGGTGGCTACATCTGCCCAATCCGTTGATGCCCAATATGTTGAGCCGAGAGGTCGCCAGTCGTTAGCGCCCCCTAGATTGCCAAGCATTACACTTTACGGTTGTAAAGGTTCCGGACAGAAATCTTTCAAAATCGGCCTGCTGGGCCGAATAGACTTGCGCTGTTGGCCGTGAATCCGGTACGGTTTTTGCGGTGAATGGCTGCGGGCTACACCACAGCCCGCTTGTGTCATGCTGGCGTTTAGACCGGCAGACAGGGGAACGGCAAAGCCGCACCTCCATTCTCTGGCGCGCGCGCGAACAACGCCGGCGCGTTCAAGGTGCAATCTCGCGAAAGGGGCGGCACCACGGGGTCAGTCCAGTCGGTCTAAGGGGGGCCATTGGTCGGCGGTTTACAAGATTTAGGGGGACGTCTGTTTCCCGAGCGTCAGATTCTTTTGCGCTCCACGGAACACGTCCGGTCCGTTTTGCTGCCGAGCTGGCTGCAGGCGATGATCATTTTCGCTTGTGTCGCCACCATTGGCGGCATGAGCTATTTGGCCGTCGGCTATTTCGCGATGCATCGGGAGCTCGACCGCGCTGGTATGTCATCGCGTGCGGCGCGCATCACAGCGCGGCAGGACGCGAATGCGGAGGCCAGCGCCGTCGCCACGCTCAATCAGCAACTCGCCGGCGTCAATGACCAATACGCTGCGCTTAAGCAACGCTACGACGCGATGGTCGCAAACCAGTCGACCAATACCGTGGCGACCGATCAAGCGCAGGAGGATTTGCAGCAAAAGCTCAAGCAGGCCGAGCAGCAGCTATCCACCAACAACGGCGATGTCGCGCAGCTCAAGAAGTCCATCGACGAATTACGCGCGAGCCTGAAACGGTCAGAGCAGGCGCGCAGCGCCGAGTCCGCGCATGCGCACGAGCTCGAGGCCGAAATGCATACGCTCACGGCCCGTGCCAATCTCCTAAAGGCCATTGTCAACAGTAAGGATGAGCAGCTGGCGCGTCTTCGCGCCTTGGTTACCAACCCAAACGAGCAAGTCGGCCAGGTGCCATCGCCGGCAGCGATCCCCGTGACGACTAATCCCCAAAAGCACAGCGCGCTCAAATCCGAACCGTTGGCCGACAATTCCGACACAACCGTGCCGTCCACACAGCTGGGCGGCGCAAACGGCACGCATCATCAAACGACCAAGCTTGAACAGATTCTTGCTTCGACCGGTGTCGACATCACCAAGATGATCCGCCGCATCAGCCCGCAATCCGAACCTGATGTGGGTGGTCCATTTATTGCTCTCGATAGCATGCGCAGTAATGCGATCGAGCACCGCCGGATTGCTGCACTACTCAAGATCGCGAAACTGCTGCCATTGCGATCACCGCTTGCCATTCATTACAGGATCGACAGCCCGTTCGGTCCGCGGCGCGACCCGTTCAATCATCGTGCGGCGTTCCATCCCGGCATCGATCTCGGCGCGCCCTACCGCACGCCGGTGTATAGCACGGCGCCCGGCGTCGTCATCTTTACCGGCTGGCAGGAAGGCTATGGCCGCACGGTCGAAATCGACCACGGCCACGGCATCGTGACGCTTTATGCGCATCTTCATCGCATCCTGGTGGCGCGCAGCCAGCACGTCGCTGCGCATGTCGAGATCGCGCAGCTCGGAAGCACGGGCCGCAGCACCGGTCCGCACTTGCATTACGAGATCCGGCTCGACGGCCGGCCCGTCAATCCCGAGAAATTCCTGGAGGCCGGCAAGCATGTGGTTCAGGCGAGCGCACACTAGGCCTGTCGGTACGTCATTATCGATAAGCGATGGCCGCCGCGGCGTGCCGTCGATTCTTAGCGCCGGGCTCAAGCTCGAGGGCGATATCGTCAGCGACGGCGAGGTTCACGTCCTTGGTCATCATGCCGGTAACATTATCGCGCGCAAAGTCACGATCGGTGAAGGTGGTACCGTGACGGGCACGATCGAGGCGGAGAACGTCGTGATCAACGGTACTCTTTCCGGCCGCGTATCGGCGCACGCCGTCGTTCTCGGGCGCGCGGCGGCGGTCACAGCCGATATCGTCTACGTGCAAATGCGTGTTGAGCCGGGCGCGTCCTATGAGGGCTATAGCCGCCGCGTGGAGACCATCGACACGTTCGCCGCCGACCAAATACAGCTGTCGCCACCGTTGCGGCAGCAGATCGAACGCCTGCGCGCACCGCATGGCGAAGTCGCCGGCACCGCGGACTAGCTAATCGCGACCGCTCTTGAGTGCGGTCACAAACATTCCCCGGTCGACGTTGCCGCCGGACGCGACGACGGCAATGGTCTTGCCGGTGACGGCGAGGGCGCCCGACAACACTGCGGCGAGAGCGGCGGCGCCGCCCGGCTCGAGCACCAGTTTGAGGTCGGTGAAGGCGACTGCCATGGCGTCGCGGATCGCGTCGTCGGCCATCGTCAGGCGCCGAGCAGAGCCGGCAACTCGTCGAGACGGCTGATCTCGGCGGTCGGCCCTGCGGGTAAGCGTTCCCGCTTAGAATTCGACCGGTTGACCCATACCGCTTTCATGCCGAACGCGCTTGCACCCGCGACGTCCCACCCGTTCGAAGACACGAAGCAAATATGCTCTGCGGTCACGTGTAGCCGATCGACCGCCAGCTGATAGACACGGGGATGCGGTTTGTAGATGCCCACCTCCTCGACCGACAGCACATGGTCGAGAAGGGCGCCCAGGTCGGCCGATTGAACAGCGGCGGCCAGCATCTTCGGCGATCCGTTGGACAAGATCGCCGTTGGCCGCTCGCTGCGGCGAATGGTTTTGAGCGCGATTTTCGCATCCGGATAGGTGGCAAGTACCAGATAAAGATCCATCAATCGCGTCCGAAGCGCGTCGTCCGAAATACCCACGACATCCATTGCATAATCCAGCGCCTCGCCGGTGACTTGCCAGAAATCGGCATGTACGCCCATCAGGCTACGGAGCCAAGTGTACTGGAGCTGCGCGGTCCGCCATTGTGTCGCGAGCATGTCCGCCTTGTTGCCCAGGACATCGATGCAGTTATGCGCCGCCGATGCGACATCGAACAGCGTGCCGTAGGCATCGAACACGCAGGCCTCGATTGCGGCGATAGCCTGCGGTGTCATCTCAGCGTTTGAGATCGCTGGCGAGGGTGAACGTGAAGCCCGCTTTGCCGAGACGCATCCGATAGATCTGCAGGTTCTCGAGCACGCGCTGCACGTAGTTCCGCGTCTCGGCGTAGGGAATTGATTCGATCCAGTCGATCACATTGATGCTGGCGCTGCGCGGGTCGCCGTAAAGGCTCATCCAGTTCTTCACCCGCGCCGGGCCGGCGTTGTAAGCAGCGACCGCCAAGACGTACGAGCCCGAGAAGTCTGCCAGCAGGTCGTTGAGGTACGCGCGGCCGAGCGTCATGTTATAACGGCGGTCGGTCGTCAACCGCCGCCGCGAAAATCGCAGATGCAACGCTTTCGCGATCCGGTCCGCGGTGTATGGCATCAACTGCATCAGTCCGCGCGCGCCGGCGCGACTTACCGCCTGGTTGGAAAACGCACTTTCCTGTCGCGTCATCGCCAGCAGCAGCGGCGTCTCGACGCTGCCGCCTTTCGGCAACTTCGGAATTGGGTATCCCTCGGCAATCAGGTTGACGCCAGCGTAACTTGCACGCCTTGCCGCCTCGACCTCGAGGTCCGGGCGGTCGATCTCGCGCGCGAGTCGCGCCGTCAGCATGAATTGATCGGGCGTCGATGCGGTTTCATAAATGCGCCGGAAGAAGGGCGTGACGACATCGTCGACACCTGATTCCGCGAGATCGCGCGTCAACCGTACCAATTCACGACGATCGAAGGCGCGGCTCTCGGCTTCCGACGGCTGCGGCTCATGCATGAAACGGGCGGGCGTCACGCCGTCCGTCGCCGCTGCAAGCTGGCCGTAATAGGTAGTGAAGCGCTGCGCGGCCGTGTCGAACCACGAGATGGCCAATTCGCGATAGCCCAAGGCCTTGGCGGCCCGTCCCGCCCAGTAGGCGCCACGCGCGATCGTGATGGGTAGAGTGCCGACGTCATAGAGGCGCACGAAATGCGCATAGGCAACCGTCGGCTCCTTGAGAAAGCGAAGCGCGATCCAACCCGACAGGAACTCAAGTTCGGCGAAGTTGGCCCCGCTCGTGGCGCTATGCTGCTCCGCGACGCGGAATGCCAAGTCGGGGCGTCCCATTGCGAGCGCACGGCGCGCCATAATCTGTCGCTCATTTGCCCACTGCGCGGCGTGGGCGGGATCGGGTGGCGCCACAACCAGCAGGTCGAGTGCACCATCGTCAACATTCTTGCGCCGGCGCCAGCGTATGCGGTCGTAGAGCAGCCCGGGATCGTCCCGATAGCCTGATGGCACTTGGGCGACTACGCTGTCGACGTCACCCGCGAATGTCATCAGGGCGAGACGCGCCTCGGCGACGGCGCGTGAGCCCGGCGGTACCGCCGCCAAGAGCCGGCGCGCGGCCGCGATCTGATCGTCCCACAACAATCGATCGAGGCGCTTCTCCGTATCTTGCACGCGGAGCACGTCATGGTAGCGCTGATAGATGGAATGCTCATCGAATGCCGAGAGGTCGCTGTTAATCCAAACGGCACGAATGCGTGCGCGCGCCTCGTCAATGCGGCCTTCTGCCATCCAGATATCGGCTTGGCGCAGTTTGCCGGCGGGCGTGACCGGAGGATGTTGCGCGAACCACGCCGCGACTGTCTTGTCGGGCACGCCGTCCATTGCGTTTTCGACGGCCTGTTCAAGCGCAATTTGTCCCGGCCAATCCGGGTGGATGACGATGAAATGCGTGATCTCGCCGAAACTAGCGCCGTTCGCTCCGCGGGTGATGGCCAGCCAGTGCAGCGCCTCGCGGGGCAGGGGATCGCGGGCCTGAGCGGAATCGCGGGCCGCTGCTTTCCAATCGTTCTTCTGGGCGGCGGCGAAAGCGGCGTGATAGAGTCTTGCGTCCGCCGTGGACATAGCATCGGCCGGGACGAAGATCGCGGCCAACAACGCGCCCGCCAAGACAGCGGCTAGGCAGACGCGTATACCGCCCTTCGTCCCGCGATCCAACTGCGTGAATCTCCCTGTAGAATATTAGCCGCCGGCGCGACGGCTGTCAGGTGAAGATACGCGGCGGATCGGTCCAATGATTGCCCGCCGGTATGATCGGGCGCTATTTTGGTTAACAACTTGGCTCGCCGGGGCCTTTCCAGGAGGTTGGGATGTTCAAAGGGTCGCTGGTCGCGCTCATCACGCCATTCCGCAACGGCGCGGTCGACGAGAAGGCGTTCCAGGGATTTGTCGACTGGCAAATCCAGCAGGGCACGCACGGTGTCGTGCCTTGCGGCACAACTGGCGAATCGCCGACGCTGTCGCATGCCGAACACAAACGGGTGATCGAGCTGTGCGTCGATGCGGCTGGCGGCCGTGTGCCGGTGATCGCTGGAACGGGGTCCAACTCGACCGCCGAGGCGATAGAGCTGACGCAGCACGCCAAGCGTGCCGGCGCCGACGCCGCGCTCGTCGTGACGCCCTACTACAACAAGCCGATGCAAGAAGGTCTCTATCAGCATTATAAAGCGATCAACGACGCCGTCGATCTGCCGCTACTGATCTACAACATTCCCGGCCGCTGCGTCGTCGATATGAGCGTCGCGACGATGGCGCGGCTGGCCAAGCTGGCCAACATCGTCGGTGTTAAGGATGCCACGAACGATCTGGCGCGTCCGCTCAAGACGCGCGCGACCTGCGGCGACGAATTCTGCATGCTGTCGGGCGAGGATGCGACGGCGCTATCCTATCGCGCCAACGGCGGCGACGGCTGCATCTCGGTTGCCGCCAATGTTGCGCCTCGCGCCTGCGCTGAGATGCACGAGGCGTGGGAGAAAGGCGATGCGGCAGGAGCGGTGAAGATCAACATGCGCCTTGCCGACCTGCATGATGCACTCTTCGTCGAGACCAGCCCAGCGCCGGTGAAGTATGCCGCGTCGCTGCTCGGCAAATCGTCACCCGAGGTACGACTGCCGCTCATACCCGCCTCGCCCAACGCACAGGCGCGCGTGAAGGATGCGATGCGTTCCGCCGGTTTGCTGAACTGATTCGCTATATGGCGTTGCGGGGCGACGAGAAGTACGTCGCGCAAAATCGGCGTGCCCGTCACGACTACACCATTCAGGAAACGCTCGAGGCCGGCCTGATGCTGACTGGCACCGAGGTGAAGGTGCTGCGCGCCGGCCTCGCCAGCATCGCCGAGGCCTATGCGGCCGAAAAGGATGGCGGAATTTATCTTCTGAACGCGCACTTCCCGGCTTATCCGGCTGCGCGGGTCAACCACGAGCCGCGACGTCCGCGTATGCTGTTGCTGCGCAAGCGCGAGATTGCCCGGCTGCTCGGCGCGGTGAAGCGGGAAGGGATCACGCTGGTGCCGCTGTCGATCTATTTCAACGAGCGTGGCCGGGCGAAGCTTGCGCTCGGTGTCGCCAAGGGCAAGCGCAAAGCGGACAAGCGCGAGGCCGAGAAGGAACGCGACTGGCAGCGATCGCGTGCCCGGCTGTTGCGCGAGCGCGGATAGCGGGCCGATCTGGGCGGTGTCGGTCGCGAATTCACGGCTGATCCTCGCTGAAAACTTTAAGGCCGTTGGCGCGCAGCAACGCGGCGGCCGTCTAGCCTTGGTCGGAAGTTTGCCCAAGAGGCACGTACTGACCAGGGTCTTGCGCATCCCAAAATTATGACAGGCCGAGGTAGCGCTTCAGTTCGCTAAAGACGGCTTCGAACATGGCCGGCGTCAGCTGGCCGGTATTGGTGTTATAGCGGGAACAGTGATAGCTGTCGGCTAGGATCAGGCCGCGCGACAATTCGTGAATCGCGCCGTGCCCAAAGCGGAATTGCGTGCGCTTGTGGTTGTTTGCGGCCAGCACCGCCTGATGAGCGATCTGGCCAAGCGCGAGAATGGCAGCAAGTCGGGGCATCGCGGCGATCTCGGCGGCGAGAAAGCGGCCGCAGGTCCGGATTTCACTCGTTTCGGGCTTGTTCGCCGGCGGCACACAACGCACGGCGTTCGTGATACGGCAGTCGATTAGCGTCAACCCATCGTTCGCGCGCTGGCCATATTCGCCGCGCGCGAAGCCAAATTTGATCAGCGTGCCATATAGCAGAAGGCCGGCATAATCGCCGGTGAATGGCCGCCCCGTGCGATTGGCGCCCTTCAGGCCAGGGGCTAATCCGACGATGAGCAACCGCGCATCGAGTTCGCCGAATGAGGGAACCGGCGCGTTGTGCCAAGCGGGCTGTGCAACGCGTTGCGCCATCCGGAATGCAGCGAGACGCGGGCATAGGGCGCAGTCATGCCTGGGCGTCGCCGGGTCGGGCAGCGCGCTCACGCGTCGCTGTCACTCATCTGGTTGAAAGCCTGATTTTGACGCTGTGAAGCATCCTCGCGGTGGCGCATGATCTGCGGCGCGAGATCTTGGAGCTCAAGAAACATGTCGGCTTGACGGCGGAGTTCGTCGGCCACCATCGGTGGGGTTGAACGGATCGTCGAGACAACCGTGACGCGGACGCCTTTCTTCTGAACGGCATCGACCAGCCGACGGAAGTCGCCGTCGCCCGAGAACAACACGATGTGATCGAGATACTGTGCCATCTCCATCACGTCGATCGCGAGCTCGATATCCATGTTGCCTTTGACTTTCCGCCGCCCCATCGCATCGGTGTACTCCTTGGTCGGCTTCGTGACCATGGTGTAGCCGTTGTAGTCGAGCCAGTCGACGAGTGGACGTAATGGCGAGTATTCCTGATCCTCGATCAGGGCCGTGTAATAGAAGGCCCGGATGAGCCGGCCCTTCTCGCCAAAAAGTTGCAGTAATCGCTTGTAATCGATATCGAAGCCGAGGGCGCGGGCGGCGGCGTGAAGATTGGCGCCATCGATAAACAATGCAATTCTCTCTTCGGGATAAAACGTCATGTGTAACTCCACGCAATGACGAGCAAACTATATCGCGCATTTGACTGCTGCCCGACGGCGGACGTCAAGCCGCGGCCGGAAACGGGACGGTGCCCGCCATGATCTTCGTCGCCCTAGGCGCGAACTTGCCAAGCACGATTGGACCGCCCCGTACGACCCTCGATGCGGCAGTCCATTCTCTTGCACAGGAAGGCGGCGACATTGTGGCGCGCTCCCGTATCTATCGCAGCGCACCGGTGCCGAAGTCAGATCAGCCAGAATATCTCAACGCCGTCGTCGCTTTGAAGAGCGCGCTCGATCCGGTCGCATTGCTCGACGTACTCCTTCGCATCGAGAAACGCTTCGGTCGCGTGCGACGGGAGCCCAACGCGGCGCGCACGCTCGATCTTGATCTGATTGCCGACGACGACATGGTCCGCGACGTGCCCCCGATCCTGCCGCATCCACGGATGCATCAGCGCGCCTTCGTGCTCTTGCCGATGGCAGAGATCGCCCCGCACTGGCGGCACCCGCGTCTTGGTCTCGGCATCAATGCGCTCATCGACGCGCTGCCCGCGGCTCTCCGCGCCGAAACGCGGCCAGCGATGACGGATTGACTTCGAGTCGGGCATGTCCCAAAACTGGGACAAAACACAAGAACCATTCCCCGTTATGGTGAGGCGCGATCCGCGCGTGGGGAGCGCGAACGAAGAGGGGAGCGTGGACGCGCGCCGTAAGGAGATTGGCCGGCGGCTCAAGGCCTATCGCCGGGGCAGCGGCCTGAAGGCCGAAGAGATTGCCAATCGCCTGAACATCTCTCGCTCTGCACTCTATCGTATGGAGGAGGGCGAGATCGTCAAAATCGAGACGATCGAGGCGTTGGCACGCGTGCTCAATACCTCGCTCGCTTCGCTGCTCGGTGTCCGGCGTCGAATACTATTCGAAGGCCGGTGCCTACTTCGAGCGCATGCGCCAACTCGAGGTGGGGGCTGAACAGGTCATCGCCCGTTTCATGCCGATTTCGTTCTTGCTGACTACCGCAGGATACACCAGGCATCTGCGCCAGATGTTGGTCGAGGCCGTGCCGCCCGGTAACTCGAAGCCGAGCGCTATCGCTGAAATCGATACCATCATGGCGATTCTCGCAGCCCGCAAGACGGAGCCGAGACCGCATCGGGTCATCGCCTTGATATCGGTGCCGGAGGTCGAGCGTTTCCTCCAACTGGGTGTGATCGGGCGGTTCGATTTGCCTGCCGAGGAATGGGCGCGCCGACGTATCGCGGCGCGGCGCGAAATCGAGAACACTAGGCACCTCCTCGCCGAGCCGCGGTCGGGAATCGAAATCGGCTTGATCGATGAAATTCTGCCCAACATTGCGTTCCAGCTGTTTCGGTCAAAAAAGGAGACGGTGCTCGCGGTGAGTCCGTTCCGCATCAGTGAAATGCCGAATATCCGTTACGGCGTTGCAACGGTCACCGCGGCGCCGGAGGCGGTTGCACTTTATGAAAATCTCGCAGCCGAGCTATGGAGCCGCGCGCTCAAAGGATCCAAGGCGGCCGTTCGGCTTTCCGAGGTGATCGCCCGCGCCGGGTTCGCTGGGGCAGCCGAAAGAAGCTTGACTCGCGACACCGCGCGCCGCAGAAAGTCGCGCCATCAGCGGGACGCTCGCGAGCCATGAACTTCGGCGCTACATTTCCCGATCGTGACATTATCCAGCAGATCACCTCTCGAATCCTGCTGGAGGTCGGTGCGGTCAATTTCAATTCAAACACGCCGTTCATCTTCACCTCAGGCTGGGCAAGCCCGGTCTATATCGATTGCCGCCGCCTGATCTTCTATCCCCGCGTGCGCGAGACGCTGTGCGAATTCGCGACCTCCACGATCTTGCGCGAGATTGGCTTCGAGGCGATCGACGTCATCGCCGGCGGCGAGACCGCCGGCATTCCGTTCGCCGCATGGATCGCCGACCGCCTGATGCTGCCGATGCAATACGTGCGCAAGAAGCCGAAAGGTTTCGGCCGCAACGCGCAGATCGAAGGCGACACCCGTGAGAATGCGCGTACGCTGCTGGTTGAGGATCTCACCACCGATGGTCGCAGCAAGGTAAATTTCTGCAAGGCGCTGCGCCAGGCCGGCGCGATAGTCGAGCATACGTTCGTCATTTTCCATTACGGCATCTTTCCGCAAAGCGAACAGCTCATGACCGAGATTGGTGTGAAGTTGCATTCGCTTGCCAATTGGTGGGACGTACTCAAGGTCGCGAAATCCGAGGGCCGCTTCGACGCACCGACGATGCGCGAGGTCGAACGGTTCCTGAATGATCCGGTGACGTGGTCGGCCGCTCACGGTGGCGCGTCGGAGTTGCCGACCGCTTAGCGCTTCTTTAACCATAAGCGTGGCGCCCTCACGCGAAATTAAGAAAATCGGCGTTAAGTGCCGCTGGCCCGGCGCTTGGTCGGGCAAGCGAGGCGATTTCTTATGCGTATTTCCGTATTCGGCATGGGCTATGTCGGCACGGTTTCGGCCGCCTGTTTCGCGGAGCTCGGCCATACCGTCATCGGCGTCGACGTCAGTTCCGGCAAGATCGACATGATCAATCGCGGCTTGTCGCCCGTCGTCGAGGACGGTCTCGACGAGGTGGTGGCGGCTGCCGTCAAGTCGGGTCGTCTGCGCGCGGTTGCCGACACGCAAACCGCGGTCTTGCAGAGCGACATCTCGTTGATCTCGGTCGGCACCCCGATGAGCCGCACCGGCGCGCCGATGCTCGACGCCCTCGATGCTGTCGTCGACGACATCGGTGCCGCGTTGCGCGACAAGAACGGCGGGCACGCCGTGGTTTTGCGCTCGACCGTGCCGCCGGGCACAACCGAGGGCCGCATGCTGCCGGCGCTCGCGACAAAATCGGGACGCGACGGCGACAACGGACTGGCTGTCGCCTTCAACCCGGAATTCCTGCGCGAAGGGTGCTCGGTGAAGGATTTCCGCCATCCGCCCTTCACGATCGCAGGCGCTCCCACCACTGCGGGATACAATGCAGTTGAGGCGCTCTATCGCGGTATCGATGCACCCTTCATCCGGACCTCGACAGGCGTGGCAGAGTCGGTCAAGTGTCTGTCCAACGCCTTTCATGCGGTGAAGATCGCCTTCGCCAACGAAGCCGGCGTGCTGCTCAAAAGTCTGGGCGTCGACGCACAGGAGGCGATGCGGGTTTTCTGTGCGGATCACCAGCTCAATATCTCGCCGGCCTATCTCCGACCGGGGTTCGCCTTCGGCGGTTCGTGCCTGCCGAAGGACGTCTCGGCGTTGGTTGCGCTGGCGAAAGCCGGCCACATCGATCTGCCGTTCCTGTCGAGCGTGATGCGGGCGAACGACGCCCATATCGACCGCGCGCTTCAGGCCATTCTCGACGAAGGCCGTCGCAAGGTTGCACTGCTCGGCCTTGCCTTTAAGCCGGGAACCGACGACCTGCGGCACTCGCCGTTCGTCTATCTAGTTGAGCGGCTCATCGGCAAGGGCTACGAGCTGGCGATCTTCGACCGCAACGTTCACGCCAGCAGGTTGCTCGGTAAGAACCGCGAGTTCATCGAGCGCGAAATTCCCCATTTCGACCGGTTGCTGATCGCCGATCTGCGCCGCGCGCTCGACAGTGCCGGCATCATCGTCCTCGGCCACGCGTCAGGCGAGGATCTTGCGGTTCTGGAGGCCGATCACAATGGCCGGCCCATCCTCGACCTTCAGGGCGTGCCGCAGCTGGCACAGTTGCCTGGCGTGCGATATCGCTCGCTCTGCTGAGGCCGGCGATGGCCCGTCCGCGGCTCCTATTCGTCTCACCGCAATTCCTGTTCCCGGCCGATGCCGGCGGCAAGATTCGCACCGGCGGAATCTTGCGCGGCATGAAAGGCGGCCATTTCGAGATCACATTACTCTCGCCGGCGGCAGAGGATGAGCCGCGGCGTTTTGCGCGCGAGTTGGCCGAAGTCTGCGACCGATTTTTGTTCTGGCCGACACCGCGCCATGGAAAGTTCGTCGGCGCCGCTCGACGTGCAACCGCGCTCGCCTCGCGGCTGCCGGCTTCGGTGGCACTTGATCGGTCGCGCGAGGCCCGGGCGCTGGTTGCGGACATGCTGGCCACACAGCCCGACGTGATCGTCGCCGATTTCGTTCATGCGGCTATTCTTTTCGATCAAGTGCCGCAGCGGCGCTCGGTGGTCTTTACCCACAATGTCGAGGCGGAAATCTTCGCCCGCCATGCCCGCAACGCGGACAATCTTGCGGCACGACTGATCTGGAGCGCCCAGCGCCGCAAGATGGTGGAATTCGAGGCGCGCCATCTGCCGGACTTCGAGAAGGTCATCGCGGTTTCGGAGCGTGATCTCGGTTTCTTTCTGGAAAACTACGGCGTGCGCGGCGCCGAGACCATTCCTACCGGCGTCGACTTCGATTATTTCGGCGCGATTGCGTCACCACCGCCGGCGACGATTTCGGCGCGCGGCGGTGAACTGGTTTTTACCGGCTCGATGGATTGGCCGGCGAATGTCGACGCGGTCCAGTATTGTATGAACGAGATCTGGCCGCTGATCGCGGCCGAACGACCCGACGTGCGGCTCACAGTGGTGGGCCGCGATCCGCCGAAAAGCCTTATCGAAAAGGCACGAACGCGCGGCTTCAACTGGCGGTTCACTGGCTTCGTTGACGACGTCCGCCCCTTTATTCGCGACGCTGACCTGTACATCGTGCCGTTGCGGGTCGGCGGTGGCACGCGGATCAAGATCTACGAGGCGATTGCGATGCGTCGCCCGGTCGTTTCCACGTCGATCGGCGTCGAAGGCCTGCCGATCGAAGCCGGCAACCATTACCGTCGTGCCGACAATCCGGATACGCTTGCGCGCGAGGTTCTTCGCCTTCTGGCAGCACCGGTCGAGGCCGCCGAAATGGCCGAAAACGCCTACGATTTTATTCTTAAACGGTATTCGACCCGACGTGTGGCTGCGGCTTTCGAGGATATCTGCCGGCGGGTTGCCGAGAATGCGGCTGGCGCAGCCGAGCCGGCTGCTACACCCCTGGCACTCGCCGGCTGAACCGGTTCCGCCCTGAGGCGCCTGTTGCGGTGCAGCAGGCCCTACCATATATTGTAAGATCAACGCGAATTCCGGAGATCGAAGTTCATGGCGCGGGTTACGGTCGAAGACTGCATCCTCAAGGTTCCCAATCGGTTCGAGCTCGTTCTGCTTTCGGCCCAACGTGCCCGTGACATCGCTGGCGGCGCGCCGCTCTCGGTCGACCGCGACAACGACAAGAATCCAGTCGTCGCCCTGCGCGAGATTGCGGATGAGACGATTCCGCTCAAGACGCTTGAGGAAAATCTGGTCAAGGGTCTCCAAAAGCACGTCGAGATCGACGAGCCGGTGGAAGATCAGGAAATCGAACTCGGAACGCAGCTCGGTCTCGGCTCGGACATCACGCAGGTGCCGGGCACAGAAGGCGCGGCCGTGGCTGAAGTAGAGGCCGATGAGGCTGTGGACGAGGAACTGGAGAAAGATGTGCTCGAAGCCGCCGATGATGAGGCGGTCGGGCTGAACGACGAGGCGCTTCCGGACATCGCCGAAGGCGAGGGCGACGGGTCGACGGAAGACGGCCAACCTTGATCGGAGGGGGCGGCGGCTGTTTCGTCGCGCCGCTCTCGGTCTATCCGAACGTCGCCGGTAATTGCCGGCCGAGAATCTCGGCATGATGCGTCAATTCGAGCTCGTCGAGCGCGTCAAGGCATACGATCCGTCGGCTGATGAAGACGCGATTAACCGCGCTTACGTCTTCTCGATGAAGGCGCATGGCTCGCAGAAGCGTGCGTCGGGCGATCCCTATTTTTCACATACCGTCGAGGTCGCCGGCATCTTGGCAAAGATGAAGCTCGACGCGGCTTCGATCATCACTGCCCTGTTGCACGACACGGTCGAGGATACGGTCGCGACGCTCGAAGACGTTGAGAAGCTATTCGGCCCGGATATCGCGCGACTGGTGGATGGCGTGACCAAGCTGTCGCGGATCGAGTTGCAATCGGACCAGACGAAGCAGGCCGAGAATTTCCGCAAGCTGGTGTTGGCGATGTCGGAGGACATTCGCGTCCTCCTGGTAAAGCTGGCCGACCGGCTGCACAACATGCGCACGCTTCATTTCATCAAGGACGCCGACAAGCGCAAGCGCATCGCGCGCGAGACGATGGAGATCTATGCGCCGCTGGCCGAGCGCATCGGCATGAATGCGATGAAGGACGAGCTCGAGGATCTGGCTTTCGCTGAACTCAACCCCGAGGCGCGTGACAGCATAAAGACCCGGCTCAACTTCCTACGCGAGAAGGGCGGTGATCTAGTCAGCAGCATCATCGACGAGCTGCAGCAGACGCTGAAGGATGGTGGCGTCGAGGCGCAGGTCTCGGGCCGGGAGAAGACGTCCTATTCGGTCTGGAAGAAGATGCAGAAGAAGAACATCGGCTTCGAGCAGCTCTCCGACATCATGGCGTTCCGCGTCGTCGTGAATGACGTGGAGCAGTGTTATCACGCGCTCGGCGTTATCCACAGCAAGTACCCGGTCGTACCGGGCCGCTTCAAAGACTACGTCTCGACGCCCAAGCCCAACAATTATCGCTCGCTCCACACTGGCGTGATCGGACCGCATCGGCAGCGCATCGAAATCCAGATTCGCACCCTCGAAATGCACGAAGTGGCTGAACTCGGCGTTGCCGCGCATTGGGTCTACAAGCAGGGGGCGCCGAAGACCGAAGGGCGGCAATATCGCTGGCTGCGCGAACTTCTCGATATCATCGAGCACGCACCAGATCCGCAGGAGTTCTTGGAGCACACCAAGCTCGAGATGTTCCAGGATCAGGTGTTCTGCTTCACGCCGAAGGGTGATCTGATCGAGTTGCCGCGCGGCGCCACGGCCGTAGACTTCGCCTACGCCGTTCACTCGCAGATCGGCGATACTTGTGTCGGCGCCAAGATCAACGGCCGATTGGTGCCGCTGCGGACCGCGCTCGCCAACGGCGATCAGGTCGATATCGTTACCTCGAAGGCTCAGACGCCATCACCGACCTGGGAGCGGTTTGTCGTTACCGGCAAAGCGCGCGCCCGTATCCGCCGGTTCATCCGGACGCAGCAGCGGCAGCAGTATCTCGATCTCGGTAAGGCGATCCTCCAGAAAGCCTTCCGCCAGGAAAGTCACGACTTTGCCGAGAAGGCGCTCGACGAGGTTCTGCAGCGTTTCGAGTGCAAGACGCGCGAAGACCTTTACGTCGCGGTCGGCGAAGGCCTCCATACCGGTCGCGAGATCGTGCACGCGATCTTCCCGCCAAAGACGGACTCCCGCTCCTCGAAGGTTGTGCCGCTGACGCCGCGCGGTAAGACCAAGAAAGCATCCGAGAACGCGGTTCCCATCCGCGGCATGATCCCGGGTATGGCAGTTCATTTTGCAGGCTGCTGCCATCCGCTGCCCGGCGATCGTATCGTCGGCATCGTGACGACGGGCAAGGGCGTGACGATACACACCATAGACTGCGAAACACTCGATACCTTTGCTGAGACGCCTGAGCGCTGGCTCGATGTCGCCTGGAGCGACGACGGCGATGCGGGACGAGTCCATGTCGGCCGCATCAACGTCACGATCGGCAACGAGCCCGGTAGTCTTGGCAGCCTGACGACCGTCATCGGCAAGAGCGGCGGCAACATCACCAATCTCAAGATCACGAACCGATCGCAGGATTTCTTTGAGATCCTCGTCGACATCGAAGTGCAGAACGTGCGCCATCTCACCAACATCATCGCGGCGCTGCGGGCGACCCCGGTGATCAATTCGGTGGAACGCGCGCGAGGCTGATTGAGCTATGACCAAGATCCGGCCGCTGCGCCTCGGCGTGAACATCGATCACGTCGCCACCATCCGGAACGCGCGGGGCGGTATGCATCCCGACCCGGTGCGAGCGGCGAAGATGGCCGCCGGCGCCGGCGCCGATGGCATCACCGCGCATCTGCGCGAAGACCGGCGTCATATCTCCGACGACGACATCGCGCGGCTTGCAAGGGAGATCGACTTGCCGCTCAATCTCGAGATGGCTACCGCCGATGCGATGCTCGCGATTGCGCTTCGCTTCAGGCCGCATGCCGCGTGTCTGGTGCCGGAGCGACGGCAGGAATTGACCACTGAAGGGGGGCTCGATGTCGCTGCCACACGCGATCGGTTGAGTCGCTTCGTAGCTGAGTTGGGACGCGCCGGCGTCCGGACGTCATTGTTCATCGATCCGGACGAAAAGCAGGTGCGCGCCGCGAGGTCGGTTGGCGCACCGGTGGTCGAGCTTCATACCGGCACTTATTGTGACGCGACCGGCACCGCGCGTATCAGCGAACTGGAGCGCCTTCGCCGGGCAGCAAGCCTTGCGGGCGAACTTGGTCTCGAGTGCCATGCTGGGCACGGCCTCAGTTTCGAGACGGTCGGTGCGATCGCCGCGATACCCAGTATCGTGGAGCTCAACATCGGTCATTTCCTGGTCGGCGAGGGGATTTTCGGCGGCTTGGACAGCGCGATTCGGCGCATGCGGGCGCTGATGGACCAAGCCCGCCATCAAAAGAGCGCGTAGTGATCCTCGGTGTCGGCAGCGACCTGATCGACATCCGTCGGATTGAGCGTGCGATTGCGCGCTTTGGCGATCGCTTCCTTGAGCGCGTCTTCACGCCGATGGAACGTCAGCGCTCCGAACGGCGCAGCAATCGCGCGGCGAGCTACGCGAAGCGTTTTGCGGCCAAGGAGGCGTGCTCCAAGGCGTTAGGCACAGGGTTCCGGAATGGGGTCTACTGGCGCGATATCGGAGTCGTCAATCTGCCCGGCGGCCGACCGACTCTCGTTTTAACGGGGGGTGCGCTCGTCCGTCTCAGAGCGATGACGCCGTGTGGAATGAAGCCGCGCATCGACGTCACGTTGACCGACGAGCCGCCGCTGGCGCAGGCGCTCGTGGTGATCACGGCCGAATCAAGTGAAATCGTGGAGCGCGAGACTTGACTTCCGAAACCTGACGGGGCTTCATCGTCGCGGCCGCGTCGCCGGCAGGCTCCTGAGGCCGGTTGCGTCAATGTGTTAGTGGAAATCCGGGATGAGCAGCAGAACTTCGGCCCGGGGCTCGAGCGGGCTCGCCGAGACCGCCAAGACGATTGTGTATGCGATCGTCATTGCGCTCGTCATTCGCACGTTTTTTTACGAACCGTTCAGCATCCCGTCGGGATCGATGATCCCGACGCTGTTGGTGGGCGATTATCTGTTCGTTTCGAAATTCTCCTACGGCTACAGCCGGTATTCGCTTCCGCTCGGTCTGCCGCTGTTCTCGGGGCGGATGTTCTTCTCGCCGCCGCATCGCGGCGACGTGGTGGTCTTCAAGCTACCGAAGAATCCGTCGATCGACTTCATCAAGCGCGTTATCGGCCTGCCTGGCGACCGCATTCAGATGAAAGAAGGCGTACTCTACATCAACGACAAGCCCGTCAAGCGCGAGCGCGTCGGCGTTTATCAAGACCCCGCGAGTGGCGCCACCTATACGGAATACATGGAAACGCTGCCGAACGGTATTACGCATCCGATCCTGATGCTGCCGCGCGAGTACACGACGCCACCCAAGGTGTGCGACGATCCGTCGAAGGCCTTCGATCCCGCCACCTTCGATCCCGACAATACGTGTCCTTATATCGTTCCGGCTGGTCACTATTTCATGATGGGCGACAATCGCGACAATTCATCAGACAGCCGCGATCCGTCGAGCGGTGTCGGCTACGTTCCCGCGGAAAATCTTGTTGGCCACGCTGTCTTCCTATTCTTCTCGACCAACGGTTACGCGCATTGGTGGGAGTTCTGGGACTGGCCGTTTACGGTTCGCTACGTTCGCCTCTTCACGTCGATTCATTGAGCTGCGGCCGTCTCGCGGCTGGTGGCGTGTCGCCATGAAAATCGGACGGCGTGCCGGCGCCGATCGGCTTGTGGCGATCGTTGGCCATCGCTTCAACAAGCCGGTGTTGCTGGACGAAGCGCTCACCCATCCGAGCGCCGCGCCTCGCGATCCAGCGGCACGTCGTGGATATGAGCGGCTGGAATTCCTCGGTGACCGCGTGCTCGGCCTGGTGGTCGCAGAGCTGCTCTGGCAGCGTTTTCCGAAGGATGATGAAGGTGCGCTGACCCGACGTCATGTCGCGCTCGTCCGCCGCGAGACGCTGGCAGCGGTCGCGCGGCAAGTTTGTCTCGGTGATTTTCTGGTCGTCTCGAGCGGCGAGGAGATGGCAGGTGTTCGCGCCAACGCGAGTGTTCTGGCCGATGTGTGCGAAGCGGTGATCGCGGCGTTGTATCTCGATGGTGGGCTGGCGGCGGCACGACGGTTTATCGAGCGCTATTGGGCGCCGTACTTCGCAGCGCCGCGGCCGCCGCGCGATCCAAAGACGGCGTTGCAGGAGTGGGCACAGGCGCGCGGCTTCGCGTTGCCGACCTATACGGTCGTTGACACCAGCGGACCGCCGCATCGCCGCCGCTTCACTGTCGCTGTCGAGGTCGCTGGCGCTGAGGCGGAGACGGCCTCTGGCGCTTCCAAGCGCGAAGCGGAGACCCTGGCGGCGGCGGCGCTGCTCGCGGCGCTAGGTCAGATCGCGTGACTGAATCAGCCGCCGAAGGCACGACGCGGTGCGGTCATGTCGCTTTGATCGGTGCGCCCAACGCCGGCAAGTCGACGTTGCTCAATCGGCTGGTAGGATCGAAGTTAGCCATCGTTACGCCGAAAGTGCAGACGACGCGGTCGCGCATGCTGGGCATAGTCATCGACGGCAGCGCGCAGATCATCTTCGTCGACACGCCGGGCATCTTCGCGCCGAAGCGACGGCTCGATCGCGCGATGATCAGGGCAGCCTGGGCGGGGGCGGAGGATGCGGAGATTATCGTCGTCCTGGTCGATGCCACGCACGGCCTCGACGATGACACGGCGCGGATCATCGACGGATTGCGCGCGGCGAACCGTCGCGCCGTGCTGGCGCTCAATAAGATCGATAAGGTGAAGCGCGCCGATCTTTTGCCGCTTGCGCAGGCTCTCGATCGCGAGGGTGTTTTCGATCGCGTGTTCATGGTTTCGGCGCTGACCGGCGACGGAGTCGAGGACCTCAAGGTCTATGTCGCCAATGCGCTGCCCAGGGGACCGTGGCTCTATCCCGAGGATGAGATCACCGACGCGCCCTTGCGGCTGCTTGCCGCGGAGGCAACCCGCGAACAAATTTTCCGTCAGCTCCATCAAGAGCTGCCGTACGCGGTGACGGTCGAGACGGAAAAATGGGAGGATCGTCCCGACGGCAGCGTGCGCATCGACCAGGTCATCCATGTCATACGCGAGGGCCAGAAGGCGATCGTCCTTGGTCAAGGTGGTCGGCAGATCAAAAGCATCGGTGCTGCCGCGCGCGTCGAGCTCGAGAAGATGTTCGATCGGCGCGTCCATCTTTTCCTCCAGGTGCGCGTGACCGAGAATTGGACCGAAGATCGCGAACGTTACGCTGCCATGCGGCTCGATTTCGACGACTAGCATGCGCTGGACTGACGAAGGCATTGTGCTGGCAATACGCCGCCATGGCGAGCGCGCGCTGATCGCGGACATGCTGACTGTTGAGCACGGCCGGCATGCCGGCTTGGTGCGCGGCGGGCAGGGGCCCAGGCTTCGGGCGCTCTACCAGATCGGCAATCAGGTCGCGCTCACGTGGTCAGCGCGATTGATCGATCATCTCGGCACGTTCACCGGCGAGTTGCTGGCCGGCCATGCCGCACGTTTCATCGATGACCGCGTCCGCCTCGGCTGTCTGGCTGCCGCGACGGCCATGATTGCGGCCAGTCTGCCGGAGCGCGAGCCACATCCGCGAGTCTATGACGGCATGATGGCACTGCTCGATGCGCTCGATCGCGACGCCGATTACGCCACGCGGTATGCGCGACTGGAACTCGGCCTGCTGGCCGAGCTCGGTTACGGCCTCGACCTGTCGTGCTGTGCGGCGACAGGCAAACGCGACGAACTTACGCATGTATCGCCGCGGTCCGGACAGGCAGTCTCCGCGAGTGCTGCCGAACCTTACCGCGAACGACTCCTGCTACTGCCGCAGTTCCTGTTGGATGACGCCGTGGTGCCGACGTATGCGGAGATCGTCGATGGGTTGAAGCTCACCGGGTTCTTTCTGGATCGCCGCGTCTTCCACGCACACAGCCGGAAGGTGCCGGCGGCACGTACGCGCTTCGTTGACCTGCTGCGCCGAACCGCTACTCTAGCGGCGCAACGAGTCGAGTCGGCATGAAGAAATCAGGCGCCACAGTTCTTGGCGAAATTCGCGACGTTCCGTTCGCCGATGCGCTGAGCGAGCGATATCTCTCCTACGCGCTGTCGACCATCATGGCGCGGTCGCTGCCGGACGTGCGCGACGGCCTCAAGCCGGTGCACCGGCGGCTGCTCTATGCGATGCGCCAGCTCAGGCTCGATCCCAAATCGGGCTACAAGAAATGCGCACGCGTCGTCGGCGACGTCATCGGCAAGTTTCATCCGCACGGCGACGTCGCGGTTTACGACGCGCTGGTGCGATTGGCGCAGGATTTCGCACAGCGCTATCCGCTGGTCGACGGGCAGGGCAACTTCGGCAACATCGACGGCGATAATCCGGCGGCGATGCGCTACACCGAGAGCCGACTGACCGATGTCGCCGAGGCGCTGCTCGCCGGCATCGACGAAAACACGGTCGACTTCCGGCCGACCTACGACGGCGAGAACGACGAACCGCTGGTGCTGCCGGCGCGGTTCCCGAACCTGCTGGCGAACGGCGCCTCGGGCATCGCCGTCGGCATGGCGACGAGCATTCCGCCGCACAATATCGTCGAGCTGTGCGACGCGCTCATCCACCTGGTGAAGCACAAGCGCGCCGGGGTCGGCGATCTCGTCGAGCTGATGCCAGGCCCGGATTTCCCGACCGGTGGCGTGCTGGTCGAGGATGCGGCGAGCATCAAGCAGGCCTACGCCACCGGCCGCGGCAGCTTCCGTCTGCGCGCGCGCTGGAGCGTCGAGAAGCTCGGCCAGGGCACCTACCAGGTCGTGGTCGCCGAGATCCCGTATCAGGTGCAGAAGTCGCGCCTGATCGAGCGCATTGCCCAGCTCATGGAAGAGCGCAAGCTGCCGCTCCTCGCCGACGTGCGCGATGAATCGACCGACGTCGTTCGCCTGGTGCTCGAGCCCAAGAGCCGCAACGTCGAGCCCGCGGTGCTGATGGAATCGCTGTTCCGCGCCACCGAGCTCGAGACCCGCATCGGCCTCAATCTCAACGTCCTCGACAGGGACGGCGTGCCGCGGGTGATGAATCTGAAGGAGGCGCTGCAGGCCTTCCTCGATCATCGCCGCGAGGTGCTACAGCGCCGCTCGCGCTTCCGCCGCGAGGCGATCGCGCACCGCAGCCAGGTCCTCAAGGGCCTGATGATCGTCTATCTGCACATCGACGAAGTCATCCGCATCATCCGCAACCACGACGACGCGAAAGAGCGGATGATGAAGCGCTGGCACCTGACCTCACTCCAGGCCGACGCCATCCTCGACATGCGCCTGCGCGCGTTGCGCAAGGTCGAGGAGATCGCCATCCGCACCGAGCTGAAAGATATCGCCGCCGAGGACAAGGAGCTCGCCGGCCTGCTGGCCGACGAGAAGAGGCAGTGGAAACGCATCGGCGAGGAGCTGGTCGCGCTCAGGAAGGAGTTCGGCCCGACGACGATGCTCGGCAAGCGCCGCACGACGCTCGCCGCCGCCCCGACCGTGGTCGAGGTGCCGCTCGAGGCGCTGGTCGAGCGCGAGCCGGTGACCGTGCTGGTCTCGGCCAAGGGCTGGGTGCGCGCCGCCAAGGGCCACGGCCTTAAGCTCGACAGCTTCAGCTACAAGGAAGGCGACGGCCCGCGCTTTGCGCTTGAGGCGCTCACGACGGACAAATTGCTGGTCTTCGCCACCAACGGCCGCTTCTACACCCTGGCGATCGACAAGCTGCCCGGCGGCCGCGGCAACGGCGAGCCGGTGCGCATGATGGTCGACCTGCCGAACGAGTACGACGTCGCCTCCGTTTTGGTCCACAAGCCGGGTGAGAAGCTCTTGCTCGCCGCGAGCGACGGCCGCGGCTTCGTCGCGCCGGCGGACGAGGCCTTGGCGCAGACGCGCAACGGCAAGCAGGTGATGCGGCCGGGCAAGGATGCGGTCGCGCGCGTCGCCGTGCCGGTCGCGGGCGATCACGTCGCCGTCATCGGCGAGAACCGCAAGCTGCTGATCTTCCCGCTCGCCGAAGTGCCCGAGCTCAACGCCGGCCGCGGCGTGATCCTGCAGCGCTATCACGACGGCGGCCTGTCGGACGCCAAGACTTTCAAGCGCGCGGAAGGCCTAAGCTGGAAATCGGGCGACCGCGTCCGCACCGAGACCGATCTCCGCGCCTGGCTCGGCGCGCGCGCCGCCGCCGGCCGCATCGCCCGCGGCTTCAACGCCGACAACAAGTTCGGTTAGGCCATGACCGCGCCCGCGCCCGATTTCACTCTCGACGCCAAGGGCCTCAAATGCCCGCTGCCGGTGCTGAAGGCGCGCAAGGCGATGAAGGACCTGAAGCCCGGCGGCGTCCTGCGAGTCGAGGCGACCGATCCCGGCGCGGTGAAGGACTTCGAGCATTTCTGCAAGACCACCGGCGCGCATCTCCTCGATTGCCGCGAGGAACCCGATGGCGTCCTGATCTTCACGCTGCAGAAGCCCTAAGCCGCCGCGTGCGGCCCGATTGCCGTTTCCTGTATTCTGGGTTTCATGGCGAGTTACTTTGAGAGCCGCCGGCTGGCGTTTACGCCACGCCAGCTGTTCGACGTTGTTGCCGATATCGAGAGATATCCGGAGTTTCTCGAGTGGTTCGTCGCCGTGCGGATCCGTCGGCGCGACGGCAACGTGCTCGAAGTCGACCAGGTGGTGGCGTTCAAAGGCCTACGGACGCAGTTTGCCACCCGCGCCGTATTCGACCCGCCGCGCGGTATCGACGTCACCTCCCGCGATCCGCAGTTCAAGCGGTTCCACCAGCATTGGACCTTCGTCCCGGCCGGTGCCGGTCACACGATCGTCGAATACAGCAGTGCGCTCGAGCCGCGCTCGCGCATCGTTCGGCACGCGATGCGGTTGCTGTTCGATCAGCCGCACTTCGCCCGGGTCATGGTCGATGCCTTCCTGCGGCGGGCGGAGACGCTCTATGGCGCGAGGCGCGATAGCGACATCGCCCGGCCATCGGGCGATCGACCCTCATGACAACAGTCCCGCGCATAGCAGCAGGCTGAACAGCACCTGCGTTTGAACGGTGTAGGCCAGAATCCGGTTGAGGCCGCGGCCGCGCGGCTCGCGGGCGCACCGCCACACCAGCAGCAGTGCCGGTGGCAGCGCGAGCAATGCGGGCCAGACGCGCCCGTGCGGAAGGGCGAAGTTGAGCAGCGGCAGGAACGCGAACGGCAGCAACATCAGACTGGCGTAAATCCAGATCGTGATCCGCGGACCGACCAGGACGGCGAGCGTCCGTCGTCCGATACGCGTGTCGGCTTCGGCGTCGCGATGGTTGTTGACCATGAGGACCGCGCCCGCCGGCAGTCCTACCAAAAAGCTCGCACCGATCGCGGCCACGCCGAGATGTCCGGTGTTGAGCCAGTATGTCCCGCAGACGGCGCCGACTCCGAAAAACGCCACGACGAAGACCTCGCCGAGAGGCGTATAGGCGATCGGCAGGGGACCACCGGTATAAGCCAGGCCGGCCGCGATCGAGAGCAGGCCCAGAACGAGAATGGGCCAGCCGCCGACCGACACAAGATAGAGACCGACGAGCGCGGCGCCGGCAAAACACATTATGGCACCACGCTTGACCGCAGTCGCACTCAGCAGTCCGGAGGCGGTGACCCGCGGTGGCCCCAGTCGGTCGGACCGGTCACCGCCGCGCTCGGAATCGAGCGCGTCGTTGTGCAGATTGGTCCCGACCTGGATCAACACGCTGCCGATCAATGCCGCAAGAACCACCAGCCCATGGACCTTTCGGTCGGTCGCCCAGGCCAGTGCCGTTCCGACGGCGACCGGCGTCATCGAAAGACCCAGCGTCCGCGGACGGGCCGCCATGATCCAGGATGTGAGACGCGGCCCTGCGGCAAGACGGGCGGCGGTCGCTTCCTTGGCCGAAGGCATCGCTGGTCTCCGAGACTTCCCTATGTCACTTCCTGCGACTGAGATCAGATACCAGAACGCCGGCGACCCGCGCGACGACTGGCACCGCAACTCCCGACCGCACCGGTCATCGGCGGCGGAGCGCCGTACCCGCGAAGCCGATCAGGATGGCACCGCCCAAAACCACGGCGGTGACAACGAAGAATATCGTTGGCTCGATGCCGGGGTCGACGATCGCTGCGCGGTCCACGCCGTTGGCGGCGAGGATATAGGCCTCGAGGTTGGCGATCTCCGGCTGGGTCAGGCTGTCGGTATCCCCGAAGGCCGGCATATAGACCGACGCGTCGGCGCCGGTGCCACGCGAGCCGTGTTGAATGTAGCGGTCGATATTGTCGGCGAAATGCTGCGCGTCGGCATCGAAGAGGCCGGCGCCGAGCTCGGCGAGATTGACCGCGCCGGCGGCAGCTGCCGGCGGCGTGGGAGCGCCATGCGCGGCTTGGCCGTGGCAGGACGCGCAGCCGCCGTCGAACAGCACGCGGCCGTTGGCGGCATCGCCGATCATCCGGCTCGCTGGGCCCGGCGGTCCCTGCTGGCCGGCGGCGGGCAGCGTCGGTACCGCCGCTGATGCCGCCGCGGCGGTCATGGGCGTCAGACTCAGTAGATACGCGATCACGGCCGCACGCTCGGGCGGGGCGAGCGTCGTGGCGGGCATGATGCCGCTCGCCAGATGCGCCTTGGGCGAGACCAGTTGGGTTTCGAGCCATGCCGAGGTGCGGCCTTTTTGCGCCTCGCCGGCAAGATCGGGACCGATCGTCCCGCCTTGGCCGTTGATCGCGTGACAGGCGACGCAGCCGGCACTGGCGAAGAGCGTCTTGCCAAGCGCAACCCGCGCATCCGGCGCGGTGGCTGACGCGCTGACGGGCGCACTGGCGACCGTCGCCGTGCCGCCCGGTGCGACGTTGACCGGTCCTTGATCCCCCAGCACCGTCAGCACAATGACGCCGCCGAGATAGACGAACCCGCCGATCATCGCGACCGGTCGCTTCCACGGCGTGCGCTCGGGCCGACGGTCGACGAACGGCAGCGACAGCAGCAGGAGCAGCAGAACCGTGGGCACGCCGACGGTGCCGACCGGTTCCCAGGCGCCCTTGAACGCCTTCACCGCCTCGTACAGAAACAGGAAGTTCCATTCCGGCTTGGGGATGTGGCTACTGTTGAGCGGGTCGGCCTCGCCGGAGAATGGCGCCGGAAGAAAGGCGGCGAGGCCGACCAGGATGATGGTTAGGCCGGCGATGACCAGCAGGTCCTTGAATACCTGATCGGGCCAGAAGGGTCCGGTGGTCGCGCCCCGCGCCGGGTTCCACGGCCCAGCACTGCCCTGCCGGCGGAAGGCGACGAGATGGAGCGCGATCAGCAGCGCCAGCGCCGCCGGCAGGATTATCACGTGTAGCGTGAAGAAGCGCGACAGGGTGAGCTGGCCCATGTCGGCGCCGCCGCGCAGCATGGCGCGCGCGAATTCGCCGACCCAGGGAACCGTGCCGGCCATGCTGGTACCGACGTCGGCGGCCCAATAGCCGAGCATATCCCACGGCAGCAGGGCGCCGGTGAAGACGAGCGTGGCGCCAACAACCAGCAGCAACACGCCGATGATCCAGGTCAGCTCGCGCGGCGCTTTGTACGCGCCCCAGACGAAGACGCGGACGACGTGCAGGCCCATGACGACGATGAACGCCTGCGCGCCCCAGTAATGCAGGCCGTGCATCAGCCAGCCGAACGGCACCTGCAGCCTGAGGTAGCTGACGCTGGCATAGGCGTGGTCGACCGTCGGCGCGTAATAGAACATCTGCCAGATTCCGGTGACCACCTGGAGGACGCACAGGTAGAGCGTTGCGCTACCGAGCACGTAGCTGAATCGCGCGCCGCCGGGGATCGGCTCGCGCATCAGCTCGCCGAGGACCGCCATCGGCAGCCGGTCGTCGATCCAGCGGCCGGCGCGGCGCAGCCAGTCTGGAGCGGATGCCATGGCGCTAGATCGGGATCTTCTCGGCGATGCCCGCCCGGAAGCGTTCCCAGGCGACCATCAGCCGGCCGTCAACGACCTTGTACTGCAGCGTATCGAGCGGCCGCGGCGCCGGGCCGCTGAGCACGGTGCCGGTCGCGGAGAAAACGCTGTTGTGGCACGGGCAGACGAAATTTCCGCCCGCCGCATTCCAGTCGTAGTAGCAGCTCAGGTGCGGACAGATCGGCGAAAAGACGAGAAGCTTGCCGCCGTCCTTGACGACCCACACTGCATGCTGGCGGCTTTCGCGCAGGAAGGCGTCTTCCTCAAGCAGTGGAAATGTCAGCTTCACCGGATCGGTGCCGACCTGGTCGAGCTTGCCGACTGCGGTGAAGCGCATGGCGGTCCGGCGATAGATCGGCCCGACGAGGAAGCTGACCATCGGCCAAGCAAGGATCGCGCCGAGCGCGGCCGAGATGCCGCCAACCGCCCAGGCGAGGAAGCTGCGCCGGCCGCCGTCGTTGCCGTTCGCGTTGTCAGTGTTCATCGGCGCGTTTCGCTTCGATACGCATCGGGCGGAAACCGCTCTCGCCGCTCAACGCACGCTCCGCCGATGGTCGAACACCCGGAGACAGCCGGTCAACCCCGCCGTTGCCGAACCACCCGCGGTGGCGTGAACACGGTGATCTTCGGCGGTGCCTCACGGTAGCGTTCGACCTGGACCAGCGCCGTATTGGCGATGTTGCCCTGCGCCAGCTTCGACGTGCCCTTGTTGATCGTCAGCACGTTGATCAGACCGTGCTTGCACGTCGCGTCGAGCTTGCCCGGCTTGTCCGGGTCGTACCAGGCGCCTTCGTGGAGGCAGACGACGCCGGGGCGCATGCGCGGCGTGACGAAGGCGCCGGCGAGTATCGAGCCGCGGTCGTTGAAGACGCGCACGATGTCGCCCTGGGCGATGCCGCGCGCCTTCGCGTCATCGGAGTTGAGCCATATCGGCTCGCGCGCGCCGATCTCGTAGCTATGGCGGAGCACCGTGTTGTCGAGCTGCGAATGCAGGCGATGCTTCGGATGCGGCGAGACGATGTGCAGCGGATGCTTTTGAGCACCGGCGCCGCCGAGCCATTCCGCCGGCTCGATCCAGGTCGGGTGCGGCGGACAATCGTCGTACTTGAACGCGGCGATGGTCTTCGAATAGATCTCGATCTTGCCCGACGGCGTGCCGAGCGGATTCTTCGCCGGATCGGCGCGGAAATCGGCGTGCTTGACGTAGTCCTTCGCGTCCGGCGGGATCGGGAACTCGATATATCCCGGGCCGTTCCAGAATTCGTTGAATTCCGGCATGGCGACGCCGAGCGGCTTCGCCGCCTTCTGCGCCTGCTCGTAGAACGAGCGCAGCCAGTCCATCTCGCTCTTTTTCTCGGTGAATTTGTCGGCGAAGCCGAGCCGGTGTGCGAGACCGAGCATGATGTCGTAGTCATTGCGCGATTCGCCAACCGGCTCGACCGCCTTGTGCATGGCGACGATGTATTTCTGCGAATAGGCGCCCGAAAACTCGATGTCGTTGCGCTCGAAGGTCGTCGTCGCAGGCAGGACAATGTCGGCGAACCGTGCCGTCGGCGTCCAGAACGGATCGGCCACGACGACGGTCTCGGGGCGCCGCCACGCCTCGATCACCTTGCTGGTCTGCCAGAGATGCGTCATCGGGTTGCCGCCCGCCCAATAGATCATCTTGATGTCGGCATAGGTCATCTTCTGGCCGTTGTAGTCGTACGGCTGGTTCGGCTGCAGCAGCATCTCGTGGACGCGCTCGAAGGGCAGCGCGGTCTTGATTGCATTGTCGCCGGCCGAGATGCCGGCGATGCCGGGCGCCTTGGCGGTCAGCGAGCCGCCGTTGTCGTAATGGTAGCTGGTGCCGAATCCGCCGCCGGGCAGGCCGATCTGGCCGAGCATCGCGGCCAGCGTCACCAGCGCCCAGTAAGGCTGCTCGCCGTGATCGGCGCGCTGGATCGCAAAGCCCGAGATCAGCATGGTCCGGCCGCGCGCCAGCCGATGCGCCAGCTCGACGATATCCTCGGCCTTGAGCCCGGTGATGCCCGCCGCCCACTCCGGCGTTTTCGGCGTGCCGTCCGACTTGCCGAGCAGGTAGGGCAGGAATTCGTCGAAACCGTAGGTGTATTTCTTGATGAAGTCGGCGTCGTACTTCTTCGCGGTATAGAGCGTGTGCATGAGCGCCAGCATCAGCGCAGTGTCGGTGTTCGGACGCGGCGCGAGCCAGTGCGCGTCGAGATACTGCGCGGTGTCGGTGATGCGCGGATCGATCGAGATGATGTCGACCTTGCCCGCCGCCGCCTTCTCGCGCAGCTGCTTCAGCGCAACATAGGCGTAATGGTCGGCCGGATGCGTTCCGATCTGGTCGTTCTTGAGCAGGCAGCATCCCCAGAGAACCACGGTATTGGAATTCTCGATGATCGTCGGCCAGGCGGTCTGCTGGTCGTAGACTTCGAGATCGCCGACGACGTGCGGCAGGATCACCATCGCGGCCGCGATGCTGGGATCGCCGGTGGCGTCGGTGAAGCCACCGTGCAGGCCGAGCATGCGCCGGGTCAGCGTCGCGGCGTTATGCAGCAGGCCGGCCGATTGCCAGTCGACGGTGCCGGGACAGAACGCGGCGTTGCCGTATTTGGCCTTGACGCGCTTCAGCTCGTTGGCGACGAGGTCGAGCGCCTCGTTCCAGCTCACTCGCACAAATTCGTCGGCGCCGCGTAGCGCCGTGTCGCCGCCGGCGCCGTGCTTCAGGAATCCCCCGCGGACCATGGGATAGCGGACCCGTGTGCGCGCATGGACGCGGTCCGGAAACGCCGTGATCATGGGCGTGGGCGCCGGGTCCTTGGCGAACGGCACCGTCTTCACCAGGCGGCCGCCATGCGTGACCGCCTCGACGATGCCCCAGTGCGTGGCGGTTAGGACGGTCTTTTCCTCGACGGCCGCGGCGGCGGCGCCGGGAATCATCGTCGAGGCGAGGGCAGTGCCCGAAAGCTGGATCAGTTCCCGCCGCGAAATCTTGTCCATGGCCTGGTTTCTCCCTGAAGCGCGCCGTCGCGGGTGCGACTGGCAATCAATTTTCCAGGACGCGGCGCAGCGCGGGCTTGATCTGGATCAATATTGCAGGATTTTAATGCGAATCAGTCGCAGCAATCTCATCGGCGCGGTCCGGGCCCCTTCGGACCGGTAGCCGGCGTGCCCGGCTGCCGCGCGTGGATTTGCAGATACTTCGTCACCAAGGCGGTTTGATCCGCGGTCAGCACGGCGCGCTTGGTCATGATCTGAAGGATGTGCGGCCACTGATTGGCGGTGAATTCGGTCGGCTGGTGCAGCGCATGACATTTTGTGCACCGCTGCGCGAACAAGACGTGAGCTTTTTGCCAGACCGGCTCGACGGCGGCGACGAGGTCGCTCGCCGATACCCAGCCGGTGACCGTCACCTGCTCCCAAACGCCGCCGTATTGGTCCTCGCTGCGCGCACCGACCGTGCGGTTGGCCGGACGGTCCGCCGAGAGCTCTGCCAGCACGATGCGCAATCCCTTGGCGGCGAAGACGACGGTTTCCGCGCCGGCCATCGACCAGCCGTCGATGCGCACCTCGGCGAGACGGCCGGTTTGCTTGATTACCGTCAGCGGCGTGCCCGGCGTCACGGTGCCGAGCGGGGTGCCCTGCGGATCGGCCAGCAGCGGCGCCGAGCCGGCGGCGAATTCCGTCGTGCCGGACGATTGCGCCATGGCCGCCGACGGCGCCAGCGTCGCGGCCAGCGTGCCGGCGCCGAGCGCAGCCAGCAGACGAAATCCGGCGGCAACAGAAGAGCGGCGCGGCCGACCGCCGCGTGGGGTGGACATTTTCGTCGTCATACGGCCGCGCATGAAATCGCACGCCGATGCCGCCGGCGTTGATATGGATCAATTGCCGCCGTGCGCACGCCTGCGATACGGTGCCTTTTTATTTTATTCGCCGCACGCCGGCGATCTCTCCGGCGCGCATGTATGTCCTGCCGATGGAGCGAAACGATGCCGAAGATCCCCAAGCCGCTCGAGAATTTGCAGTCCACTTGTCCCGAGGTCTGGGCCGCTTACGAGAAATTGGGCGAGTCATGTGCCAAGGCCGGCCCGCTCGACGCCAAGAGCCGGCGGCTGATCAAGCTCGCGCTGGCGATCGGTCTCGGATCGGAAGGCGCGGTTCATTCCCACACGCGGCGCGCACTCGCCGATCGCTGCACCGCCGCGGAAATCCGCCAGGTCGCGGTGCTGGCGATTCCGACCCTCGGCCTGCCGCGCTCGGTTGCGGCCTTGAGCTGGATCGGCGACGTTCTCGACAAGACGTGAGACCACCGGCGCGGCGGCGGGCTGCCGCCGGCTTGCGACATCGTGGCGTGCGTTGGCGGCCCGAATCGGGCATAACGTCGCTCCCGCGGGGCGCGGCGGCGGCGCGGACCGCTGGCGGCGCCCAGGTTTCGCCATGATTTTGACACGCGCGCGCCCTTGTCAGTCCGCAATGGGCGCGCAGGATGGGAATGGTGCGCGGTGCCGGGTGCGGCCGCGCGGGTTAAAGGGGACGGGTCATGTTTAACGGAATTACCGGTCGACGCGTGGCGCCGCTGGCCGAACGGCGCGTCGCGCTGCGCCTGCGCGAGGCGCTGGCGGCCCTGCCGGCGCCCTGGGTGGTGCTGGCCAATCGCCGCCCGTCGGGTGCTGACGGCCCGCCCTGGGTGCGCTTCCTCGCGCTCCATCCCGACCAGGGCATCGCGCTGGTCGATACCGGTTCGCCCGAAGCGGCGGTGGCGCCGCTCGAGGATTTCCTGGCGCGCACCGGCTTTCCGGCGCTGCGCGCCGGCGCGCTGCCGATCGTGCCGGTCGCCGTCGGCGCCGGCGAGATCGGCGTCGTCGGCGATCTGCTGGCCGCCGCGCTCGCGCCCGTGCAGGGGACGATCGGCAATCCCAACTGGTGCGAGGCGGTGGTCGAGCTGTTGCTCGCCGCGCCCGATCTGATGCTGGTGCAGCTTCGCCGCGCGCCTTCGGCCGAGCGTCACCCGATTACCGCCGAGCCGGCGCCCGCGCGTCCACCGTCGCGCCCGTCGTCCGAACCGAAGGTCCGCGCCGAGCCGCCGCCGCAGCGGCCGTCGCAAGCGCCCAAGGCTGCGCCGCCGCGTGCCGCCCAGCCCGAGTTGCCGCGGCTGGTGCCGCGCCAGCTGCCGGCCGAGCCGTCCGACGAGGATGTCCGTCTGGTGCCGCGCCGCGTCGCGCCGACACCGCCGTCGCCGTCGATGGCGCCGCCCGATGAGGCGACGCTGCGGTTCGACGACAAGGGGGACGAGCCGCGTCGCGCGTCGGCCGAGCCTGCACGTGCCGAGCCGCATTTTGCCGGCCGCGCCGAGCCGCAATTCTCGCTCGAAGCCGGTGAGCCGGTGATTCCGCTGCGTCCGACCGGCGCCGGCCGTCGCCACGAGCCGAGCCTGCGCACCGGCGCCTTGCGGCCGGATTCCGGCTTGACCGATTGGCGGCCGCGTCGCCGCCGGCACTGGCCTTACGCCGCCGCGGCCGGCGTGCTGCTGCTCGCGGTCGGCGCCATCGCCGCCTGGTATCGCGCCGGCCCGTCGCCGGTCCAAACCGCCGCGACCGGCACTGCATTGCCGACACCGCCGCAGACGCCGACCGCGATGCCGACGCCGAGCGCACCGACGCCGGCGGCGACCGCGCCGTCGCCGCCGCCCGCGCCGCCACCGGTTCACGCCGCCGCCGCACCGCCACCCGCGCCGCATGCGACCGCGGCGGATCTGCCGCGGGCCATGCTCCAGCCGAAAATCGCTGCGGTGCCGCCGCCGCTGCCGCCGGATTTGCCGGCGGTGAAGCTGACGCCGACACGGACCGCCGCCGCGCCGGCCGCCAAGCCAGCCCGCACCGCCGCGGTCAAGCCGGCGCCGGCGCCCAAGGCGCCCGGCGAAGACGCGCTGCCGCCGGCGATCGAAGCCGTGCTTCATCCGCAAGCCGCGCCGCCGGCGCCTTCGACGGCGTCCGTGCCGCCGTCGGCGCCGCAGCCGGCTGCTGCGCCGCCGACCGCGGCCTCAGCCGCGCCTTCTGCCGGCTCGTTGGCGCCGCCGGGCGGCACTGTCACGGTGAACGGCGTGAGCTACGTGAACGGCGAGCAGCCGCATTCGCTCGGCACTCTCGGCACGTCGGCGCCGGCATCCGCGCCCACACCTGCGCCGGCACCTGCAACGGCGCCAACTCCGGCGCTGGCGTCGAATGGACCGGTCGCCACCGCACCCGCGTCGTCGCCGCGCGAGGTCGTGATCTCGCGCGCGCCGTCGACGCCCGTTACCGCGCCGGCCGCGCCACCGTCGGCGAGCAGCGGCGCGGGCGCTCCGGTCGCCAATGGACCGCCGCGCGAGGTGGTGATTTCGCACGCGCCGTCGGTCGGCACGCAACCGTCGGGCAACGCGCCGCCGTCCGAAGCGACCGGCGCGCCGCAATCGATCCAGGCCGCGCCGCTCTCGGGCAACAGTCCGTAACCGGTGAAATGATCGTCAGGCCCGGACCCGGTCCGGGCATTCGCGCCGGCGGTGCCTTGCCGTCAGTGGTGCCAACCGCCGTGCCAGTCGTGATCGTGCTCGTGCTCGTGGCCGCCGAAGGTGAAGCCGAAGCCGAAGAAGGGCGCCGGATAGACCACCGGTGGCGGCGGCGGCGGCGCGTAGTAATAGACCGGCGGCGGCGGATTGGCGACGCAGCCGTAGCCCGGCGCGTAGTAATAGCCCGGCGGACAGGCGTAGTAGTACTGCGCCGCCGCCGGCGCGGCGCCGAGCCCGAACGTCGCGACGGCAAGCGCTGCCGCGATCGTCACGCCGATCCGAATGCTGCGCATGGGCTGTCTCCGTTCGCCGTTTAGCCTGACAACGGCCGGCAGGTTGCCGGTGTTCCCGTGCCGCAAAAATGACATGAACGACCGTGCGGCACCAGCGCCCACGTCTCGTTCTATTTCCCGCTGACCACCGGCATCGTCGTCAGCGTCGTGCTCACGCTGATTCTCTGGCTGCTCAACCGCTGAGCGGTCTAGTCGTCGTCGCGCTGCTCGACCTTCTCGGCGAGCTTGGCGAGCGCCGCCGCATACCGCGCCAGGAGCTGCTTCAGCTTCGGATCGGCTTCCCGCTTCGACCGCTCCAGATAGGCGCGCGACTGGTCGCGCAACACCTTGTGCTCTGCCATGCGCCCTCCACCCGCGTGCGCGCTGGATCGGCGGCGCCCCCGTCGCGGCCGCCGATACCGGCAATTTATCCGCAGGCGGTCGGCGGCGTCGAGTCCGGCGCACGCGGCGGCATCGCCTGCGCGGTCAGGCCTTCGGGCGCGCCGCGCGGCGTTCGGGCGGCACCAGCCGCCACAGCGCCGCCGCATAGACCAGCACCGCGACATAGAGCGCGGCGAAGAACCCGATCGGCAGGTTCCAGAAGATCAGGCTCTCGATCCAGCGCGCGATCAGTGGCTGGCGCGACGCCGGCGCGCCGGCGTCCGTCTCGAGTACCGCCTGCCACAAGGTGAGAAAGCACGCGCGGCCGAACAGCGCCTGGAGCGCGACCACGCCGAGCAGCGCCAGGTGCAACGCCCGCCACCAGAAAATGCGCACGAACCGCCAGCCGAGCGCGCCGCCGATCGGCACGATGACGAGGCCGATCACATTGAACGCGATCACCGCGATATGCGCCGCCAGCACGGCGAGGGCGAGGTCGGCGAAAAGGTCCGGACTCATCGCGTGGCCGTGGGACGGGTGCGCGCACGCCGCGTTTCGCCGGATTTTCCTTGACTCACAGGGAGTAATATGCTAGTAAAACCGGACACTTACAAATGCGCCCGCCGGCAACTGCCGCGCGGGCGTTTTCGTTTCGCGCGCCGCGCGTCTCCCCATGCACCTCCGCATCCAGCAATTCGTCCGCGAATATCTCGTGGACCTGAACGCCGCTGCCGCGGCGCGGCGCGTCGGCTATCCGGCGCACCTCGCGCGGGTGCGCGGCTCCAAGCTGATGGCGCGCCAGGACGTGCAGGCGGCGGTGCGCCAGGCGATGGCGGAGCGCGCCGCGCGCACCGGCATCACCGCCGATCGCGTGATTCGGGAATACGCGCGCATCGCCTTTTCCGACGCGCGCGACTACTACGATTGGGGACCGTGGGGCATGAAGCTCCGCCCGGCGGCGGGCCTCGACGCCGAATCCGCCGCCGCGGTGCGGATCGTCGCGCGCGGTCGGCGCAAGGGGCCGCCACTGACCTTTCTGCGTCTGCACGACAAGCACCGCGCGCTCAAAATGCTGGCGCGGCATCTCGGCCTGGTGACCGATGGCCGCACGAGCTACCGCCTGCGGCCGGATGCGCCGATGGACGATAGCGCCGCGGTCGCCCGCGCCGGCCGCGAAGCCCGTGCCATCCTGCGCGAAACGCTCGAGGCGAAGGACGAGGAGCTGCTCGCGCTGGCGCGCGAATTCGCGGCGGCGTGGCGCGAAATCGTCGGCGCGAAGCGCTAAACCGGCCGCACCCGCGACGGCACGCCGAGCGGACATTCGAGCGCCGCGCGGTCCCACTTTCCGGCGTCGGCCGCGGCGGCATAGGTCGTCGCCAGAAAATCGAGCAGCAGATCGTCGGGCTCGGCGGCGCGGCGCACCGCGTCATAGGGCAGGATGAACTCGCCCAGCGTCGCGTCAAACGCGGCGCCCGCGCTCACCTTCCGGCCGCGAAAGCCCGCCGGCTCGGGATAGGCATAGGAATAGAACGCCGCCCGCGGAAACGCGTCGTTGCCGGGCCAGAAGCCGGCGCTGCTCACTTCGTGCGAATAGGCTTCGCGCGTCACGGCATCGGGAAGGCCGGGCACGCCGCCGGGATGGCGCGGCGCCGTCCGGCCGGAGAAGCGCGTCACCGCCAGATCGAAGCTGCCCCAGAAGAAATGCACCGGACTCGCCTTGCCGAGGAAGCCGCTGCGAAACAGCTTGAAGACGCAGTCGGCCTGGACCAGCGCGCGCCAGAAGCGCTGCGCCGCGTCGGCGTCGTAGGCGGCGTGGCTGCGGTCCGCGGAAAAGCGGATCGGGTTGGCGATCTCGTTCGGCATTTCGTTGATCGCGACCGCGATGCCGATGTCTTTCAGCAGCGTGAGAACCCGGCGATAGAACTCGGCCACCGTCTGTGGCTCGAGCGGCAAGCTGCGGTTCTCGCCCCGGCTGGTGCGGACGGCGAGGCGATGACCGATGAAATCGAACTCGATCTCGAGAATCTCGCTGCCGATCGGAATCGCCGTCGTGCCGAGCCCGCGCGCCGTGACATAGAACGGCACCTGCCAGCTGTGGTTGACCCACGGTGTCAGCGCCAGCCGGACCTTGCCGACGATCTGCGTCCAGAGCTGCAACGTCGCGGCCGTGTCGCGCCACGCGGGATAGGGCAGGTCGGGCCAAACGGCGGTGGGCATGGCGGTGCTCCTGGTGCGGGAGCTTGCATGAAGACGGGCCGAAAATAAGCCGGATTACAGCGTTCTCTTTTTGTTCTGGCCGGTACGCAATTATGCTATAAAGCATACCGCGCCGGGGAGGGCACGCCGTGGGCAAGAACTCCGCGATCGAATGGACGCATCACACGTTTAACCCGTGGTGGGGATGCGTGAAGGTTTCTGCTGGCTGCAAGCATTGCTACGCAGAGACGTGGTCGCGACGGGTTGGCTTGGATATTTGGGGAGCCCGGGGCGAGCGACGCTTCTTCAGCGATGCGCATTGGCGCGAGCCGATCCGGTGGAATGCCGAGGCTGCAGTTGCAGGAATTCGGCGCCGCGTTTTTTGCGCGTCGATGGCGGATGTGTTCGAGGCACGTAATGATCTTGATCTGGTCCGTGAGCGTCTCTGGACCCTGATCGAGAACACACCCGCGCTCGACTGGCTGCTGCTGACGAAGCGTCCTGAACAGATTGCCGAAAAGGCGCCCTGGGGCAACTGCTGGCCGCCGAATGTCTGGCTCGGAACGACGGCCGAAAATCAACTCTGGGCGAACCGTCGTATTCCTATTCTGTTGGAACATCCTGCGGTCGTGCGGTTCGTGTCATGTGAACCGTTCGTCGGCCATCTCGATCTGTCTCGATGGATGATTCCTAGAAAAGGCGAGCACCGCATTAACTGGGTGATTGCTGGCGGCGAGAGCGGATCAAAGGCGCGACCGATGAATCCGGAGTGGGTGCGATCGCTGCGGGATCAGTGCCAGCGTGCGAAGGTCGCGTTCCATTTCAAGCAATGGGGGCAATGGTGTCCCGATCGATCCGACACGAGTGACGGCGCGAAGCGTATGCAAATCGTCGACTCTTTTGGCAAGACGTCGACCATCGTTCGTCTAGGTACGGCTATCGGCGCATTCATGTGCTGCTGCGTCGGGAGGGATGGGCGGTGAACGCCAAGCGTGTTTATCGCCTGTACCGCGAGAACGGCCTGCAATTACGCAATAAAACGCCCAAACGCCGGGTGAAGGCCAAGCTGCGGGACGATCG
>JAGWNF010000031.1 GCA_028871455.1 Alphaproteobacteria bacterium | reverse complement strand
TCAACGCCAAGGGCATCGTGATCGGTGGCCAGCGTTATCAGTTCAAGCTGAGCTGGTTCGACGAAGAGTGCAAGCCGAGCGTCGCAATCAATGCTGTGCGTGCGGCGCTCGCCGAGGTGAAACCGTTGGACGTGATGTGGACGCCGATGTGCAGCAGCTCGGCGGTCGCGGTTTCGCCGATCCTCCAGGAGGCGAAAGTCGTCGCCATCAATCCGGTAAGCGCAACGTCACGCTTCGTCGGCCCACCGGGTAATCCGTATCTGTTCAAGACAAAGGAAAACTTCGACTGGCGGACACGCGACCTCGCCAAATATCTCGCGCAGCATGGATACAAGACTGGCGTCATCATCGCGGTGGATTCACAGTGGGGCGAGGAATCCGCAAGCATCTTCAAGAAGTACGCTGCTCTCGACGGTATTACGATTGCAAAGACGCTCAAATACGATGAGCATACCGAGGAGTTCACACCGCTTCTGGCCCAGGCGCGTGCCGCAAAGCCCGATTTCATCTTTCAAGCGTCGCAGCTCCTCGACGAGCAGGTGGCGTTCCTGCGCAGCTACCGGCAGCTCGGGCTCAAGATACAGCTTGCGGGCGAATCAACGTGGACGGAAGACGTTGCCGAAAAAGCGGGCTGGGAGACGATCAACGGTATGCTCACGGCGAGCGCCTGGGTCCCGACCGATCCACGCCCCGCTGTTCAGCATTATCTGGCTCTCTATAAAAAGAAGTTCGGCGAAATTCCGGGTTTCAATGGGCCGCCATCCTACGACGTCGTATTACTCACCGCGCAGGCCTACGAGAAAGCCGGGTCGCTCGATAAGGAGGCACTCCGAAAGGTGCTACGCACGACTATCTTTCGGAACATGGTCTACGGGAACGGCATCGTGAAATTCGACGAGAACGGGCAGGCGGACTTCCCAGTCTCGATTACTGTATTCGATGCCAAGAAAAAAGAGCGCGTTCTCGCGCCGAAATAAACGCGACGAAATGTTGACGGTCATCGGGCAGGCGGTGGTTTCAGGCTTGGCGGTCGGCGCGGTTTACGCGCTGGCCGCCTCCGGCCTTGGCATCATCTTTGGCCTGTTCGGCGTGATCAATTTTGCCCACACGCAGTACCTCATGTTGGGCGCGATCGCTGCGCTGTGGCTGACGATGAGCGGTGTGCCATACATCGTAGCAATCGCCGGTGGCATGGCGGTCGCGGCGATCATCGGCGGCCTCACTGAGCGGCTGATCATCCGGCCGCTCATTGACAATGAAAGCGCTCAGATCGACACGCTATTCGTCACCCTGGGGCTCGCCATCGTCATCGAGAATGTGACGCTGTTGCTCTGGGGATCCCAGCCGCAATATTTCAACAGCCCCTTCTCAGGCGTGGTCCAGATGGGGAACATTGTGTTGACAGGGAACCGCCTCTTTGCCATCGCTGTTACCGCGGCGACATTCGTCTTGCTTCATCTGCTGTCGACCCGCACGCGCCTTGGCAAGGCGGTGGTGGCGACGGCGCAAAGCCCGATGGCAGCGCGGATCATCGGCATCTCGGTAGAGCACGTCCGCTTTTTGGCCTTCGTCGTCGGCGCGGGCCTCGCCGGGCTCGGCGGGGTGTTGTGGGGCACGATCTACTCGGTCAGCTACATCACCGGCGGCAATTTTCTCATCATGTCCTTCGTCCTGGTCGTGATGAGCGGACCGGGAAACATCATGGGCATCCTGACCTGCAGTTTGCTGCTTGGCATGACCGAAAGCCTCACCGCTGCCTTTGTCGATCCGAAATGGGACCGCCTGGCGGTCATGCTCGTTTTTATCATCGTCATCGTGCGGTTTCCACAAGGGCTATTCGGTGAAGGCCGGCTCGCCCGGAGCAACATCTAGGCGCGGCAATGGAGCGCGTGCTGAACGAAACCAGGATATCGACCGGGAAGAGAACCACGGTGAGCGGCAAGTTTCCGACCGCGCCGGTTGTAGCGGTTACTGCCGCGCTCGTTGCAGCGGCGCTACCGTTCCTGGGCCCGAGCGAATACGCGCTCTACTTGATGAGCCTGTCGGTGGCGTTCGCCATTATCGCGAGCGGCCTAAATATCACAAACGGGTATCTCGGACTGCTCAATCTGGCGGCAGCGGGCGAGGTGGGGCTCGGCGCTTATGGCTGTGTGCTAGGCCTCAAATTCGGACTGCCGATGATTGGCGCGCTCTTGGCCGCGGTCGCACTTGGTGCGGTGGCTGCGGCTTTCATCTTCATAATTTTCGCGCGGTTGCAGGGATTCTTCTTCGGGCTTGCAACCTTGGCCGCGGCAGAGGCCATTCGGTTGATGTTGCGTAACTTCGATGGACTGACCAATGGCGTGCGAGGGCTACGTGGCTACCCGCAGCTCGCCAGCACGCCCGAGATGACCTATTGGATCCTGCTCGCAACCCTGGCGTCCATCGTCGCCGGCATATGGATCCTCATGCGCAGCCCCGTCGGCTTGCGCTGGCGTGCGATCCGCGAGAATCGGGTCAAGGCGGCCGCGGTCGGTATCCGGGTCGCACGTAATCAATTCATCGGTTTCGTCGTATCGGGCGCGATTATGGCGCTGGGGGGCGCATTTCTTTCGCTGTTGCTGCAATACATCGAGCCGGGCGTCGCAGCGCTCAGCACGCTCGTCCAAATCGTCTTGATGGTCGCACTCGGCGGACCCGGCACGGTTATGGGTCCAATCATCGGTGCCGTTATCATTGCGCTCATTCCCGAATTGCTGCGGGTCGCGAACGAGTTGCGTCTGGTTATGTACGGCTTGGCGCTGATCGCCATCGTGCTCGCGATGCCGGGCGGCATTCTCGGGGTGTTGGAGCGCACAGCCAGGTCGCGGCGGTTGCAGCGCGCCGGCAACGACAGAAAGGAATAACAAATGAACACGAAGGTCGGGAGTATCGAGCTATTCGGTGGCGATTATGAGCATGTGCTCGGCCTTAGCCAGACGAGGAACGGAATCGACATTACCTATACGATCCGTCCGCTGCTCGAAATCTTCGAACGCATGCTGGCAGAACAGGCGTATGAAGCCTGCGAGTTCTCGCTTTCCAACTACATCATGCTGAAAGATCGCGGCGCAGATTGGCTATTCGCGGTGCCGGTCTTTCCATATCGGGCTTTTCGCCATTCGACATTGTTTGTTCGGCGCGATAGTTCGCTGCGCGAGCCATCGCAGCTTCGTGGTAAGCGCGTCGGCATTCCCGACTATTCGATGACAGCCGCTGTCTGGACGCGCGGCATCCTTGGTGAACAGTACGGCGTCCACTGGTCTGAAATGCGATGGACCGCGAGCGGCCGCCAACGCTTCGCGGCGTTCGAGGGCATCAAGATCGACTTTGTCCAGGAAGACCTTGAGCAGGCACTTATCGAGGGCCGTATCGACACGCTGCTGACGCCGCACACCGAGGACGAGCTAAAGCCGGCCGAACAGCGACAGCTACGCCGCTTGATTGCCGACGCGCAAGCTGCGGAGGAAGCCTATGTCGATCAGACCGGGGTCTATCCGATCAATCACGTCATCGTTCTACGCAAAGACGCGCTGGCTCGGCTGGCCAATTTGCCGCGCGCCGTTTTCGACGCGTACGCGGCGTGTAAGGCGGCCGCTTATAAGCGGCGGCTCGGCACGACGTTGATGCCATGGGGCGCCCGTCACTGGACCAAAGTATTCGACAAGTTCGGCGGCAATCCGTTGCCCTATGGCTTGACTGAGCTCAACCGCGAAGTCGTGGCTAAGCTTGCCGGATTCCTGCACGACCAGAAGCTCATCAAGACGGTGCCAGATGTGGATGCGCTCTTCATTTCGGAAAGCCGTGACTTCGAGGAATAACGGCTGAGTCAACTCGAGAACGAATATACGGAGAAAACCATGAAGAAAATTCCTTACGTCACCGTGTTCGAGCGCACGCGGATATTAGGCACCGTCCTCGCACCCGATGATTTGGAATTCAAGACCGATTTGGCGCACGGCGAAACGACTGAGCCGCTGGTCCTCCATATTTCCTGTCAGGTGATCAACGTGCCTCATATTCCGTATTTGGCGCAAAAGATCATGCGGCGAATGGGGCTCGAATTTACCACGTTGGGCGGGCCGGAAAATTGCTGCGGTGCGTACCACTGGCACTTCGGCGATCACGACCTCGAGAAGCAAATCGCGACCATAAGCCTCAACGCCTATCAGCGGAGCCAGGCCAAAACAGTGCTTTCGCTGTGCCCGTCCTGCGACGACCGGTATGAGAGCAATCGCGGCAAGCAGCACACCTTCCGTCACGCCAACGTTACGGAGATTTTCGTACAGCATCTCGACAAGCTGAAACCGCTGCTGCGCTCCGTGAAGACTAAGGTCGTCTTGCATCGTCACGGTACAGACGCCGGGCGCCGTCAGGATGCTGAACACATCGAAACGCTAATGCGCGCGGTGCCGGGTGTCGAACTTTTGCCCGCGCAGCATGCCTATGGCTCGCCACCCCATTGCCAGACGGTATCGCCGATGCCGCCTGATGAGACGGCAGCCATGTTCGAGGAAGCCAAGGCTTTGGGCGCCCAATACGTTGTGGTGCCGTATCACTCCTGCTATCGGCAGCATTGCAAGATGCAGCTCAAATACGGCGTCGAGGTTCAACATTTCCTGGGTATCGTTGCCCAGTCCATGGGCATTCCCTTCGAGGAACGCTTTAAAGAGCTTCGCCTGCTCGATAGCGTCGATCGCGCCATGGAACGATTGCGTCCGCGCATCCAAAAACTAGGCCTGCGCGAGGAGCAAGTGCGACCGTACGTACAACAAGTCGTCTATCTCTAGCAAAGCTCGACACCATCCTTACCGACATCAATCTTAGCCGAGACGAGCTTGAGTCACTGATTTCAACCTATCCGCTTTGGGCCCGGCTGTTCGGCGCCATGGTGGCGCGGCTCGGCATCGATCCAGCGCAGGACGGCGCGGTGATCAAGTATGATCCGCAGCACACCCGCGCGCTTTGCGCGCATCCTAGCGAGTGCCAACTCCGGCTCGACAGCGGCCGCAGCGAAGGCTACGAGGAGTTCTGCCCCAATTCAGATTACTGGCATGCGCTCAAGACGCGCATCGCTGCGGCGGTGCCACACCACTGAGCCGCTGTCCCTACCGCAGACTCAAACTCGCATATAATGGTGATGCAATCCCGCGAGCACCCGCACTGTCACGTAAGCGGTGTTTGAGCGGCACCTGTCATTTGGTGCGCTGGGGGATGCCGCGCAGATCGTTGTCGACGTCCCGCAGCTTCTCGAGCAAGAGCTTGCGCCCCGTCAGCAGCATGCGGCGTTCCTGGCTCTGCTGCGTTTTGACGTGCACGGCCTTATAGAGGCCAACCCAAATCATCTGCGCGATTCCGCGCGCGTCGTTCCGATCCGACTTGTTCGGCTGCGCGGTGAGCGCTGCGCGGAGATGACGGGCATCGATGCAGATAACCGGCAAACCCGCCTCGGCAAGTCCTGTATAGAGCCATTGCAACAGCGGCCCGGCCTCAAGGCCAATCCGTTCGAAGCCCAGCTTGACTGCAGTCAACGCGGCGACAAGCGCCGCGGGATCACTCGCCACCTTCGCCTCCCGAACCACCCGGCCGTCCCCATCGACAATGCAGACGCTCGTGCACTCGATCGACACGTCCAAACCGGCAAAGTACCTCATGGTCAACCTCCCTGATGCTCGATCTACCCACATCAGTCCGAAGCTTGACCCTTCTCACCTCCGAATACTCGATCTTGCCCGATCAGATCGGCCGCTTCGTTCTCTCGGCGCGTTTTTCTTCTCCGCCGGTCTTCACCTGGAGACGTCGCGTTGTTATTGCGCGATCGTAAGGTGGCGCAGCCGTTATAGCTTCATGCGATCTCCCGCGACATCGAGTGTTGATCCGGTTACAGGCCCCGACCAAGCGCGGGAGGCGCAACACAAGGCGTGCGGCAATCCGACGCTGCCAGGCCGACTTTTTGTTGGTATTTTTGTTGGTATTCGGCGCGGCCACACACGCGAAATACCGCGGAAAGCCTCGGCAATTCAGTTGATTTCGATTCCGCCCCTGGGCACCATCCCCCTTTTCTCCTGTACAGGCTGCGCTCCTGCGCTCGTTCGACTGCAATACGGGCATTCCATCCGTGGCAGGAGGACGGCGATGATGCAGCTCATAACGTCGGAGCTTTATGGCGAGTTTGTCAACGAGCTCGCCGCTATGCACCGATTGCGCTACCGCGTCTTCAAGGACCGTCCCCGCCGGGACGTCCAAGTCAGCGGCGATCTCGAGATCGACGAATTCGACGCACTGCACCCCACCTATCTGCTGCAGCGGGGCGGGGTCGCGCTCGACCTGCCGCCCGAGGCGCGTAAGGCGGAGACCGGTATCGCGGTCGCAACCTTCGAGCTGTTCGCCGGCATGATCGAGTTCGGCCTGTCGCGGCGGCTCACCGACATTGTCACGGTGACCGACGCCCGTATGGAACCTATCCTGCGCCGCACCGGCTGGCCGCTGCGCCGGATCGCCGACCCGACGGCGATCGGCAGACGAGATCGACGCCGGGTCGATCCGGCATCTGACCATGGCCTCGAAGGCCCAGCAGAAGGAGTGGCTGGCGCTGTTCGAGGACCCGGAAAGCTACGCCGCGACCGGCTATCAGCTGAAGCAATGGCTATTCGGCGGCCAGTCGATTGCCACCAAAGTGGCGCTGTTCCCGCTCGACCAATACCGGGATCCGACCGTCGCCGACCTATTCGGCGAGGAGGCGTATTTTGCCGACCCGGCCCGGTTCTGGGACTTGCAGAACCAGGCCATCGCCGCGAAGCGCGACGCCTTGCGCGAAGCCGGCTGGAGCGAGGTCGTGATCCTCGAACCCGGCCAGCACTTCCAGTCCTGGGAGCACGTCAAGACGCCCAAGAAGAAGGGCGGCAAGGTGTTGATATCCGTCTCGCACCGCGGCGACGTCGAATTCCACGAAGGCTGGCTTTCGGCCAAGGAGGCCCGGCGCAACGCCAAGCGCGCGGCCGCAGGCGACAGCGGGGGCAAGGCCGCGACCGTGCATCCGCCGATGAGCAAGGGCTTGCAGAACTATCTCGAACTGCATCGTCATGCGGTCGCGCGGTTGGCGCTGCTGGCGCATCCGGGCACCGCGCTGCGGCTGTTGGTGGCGCATGCCGTGGCCGCCTCGGGCCATTGGCAGGTCAAGGTCGAGCCGCAATCGGCGCGCGGCGAGGCGATATCCAAAAGCCTTGCCGCCCGCCCGGCGCAGCAGGCGTTCGCGACCGAACGTGAGGCGGTGCTGGCAATCCTCGACCGGCCCGACTACTACCACACGGTGGCGTGGCCGAGCGGCGATGTCTACCAGACGGCGGCGGTGTTCGCCCGGTTGCTGGCGCTGTCGGATGACGACGTGCTGCGGGTCGCGGCCTGCGTCATGGCCGAGACGTTGGCGGCGGGGAGCCCGCTGGTCGAGGCCGTGGGCATCCATCATCGGGCCGATGCCCGCACCCACTGGCAGCCGGACGACGCCTTCTTCGAGCTCGTCCGCGACCGCGCCACGGTCAACGCCATGCTCGCCGACATCGCCGGCAAGGCGGTCGCCGACGGCAATGTCGCCGAGCGCGCCAAGACCCAGAAGCAGATCGTCCGCGACCATCTCGCCGGCGCCAATGGCCGCACCAAGGTCGAGTCATGGCTGCCCGGCCTGATGCGCTTCCCATTCGCCGCCTATGGCGAGCAGACCAGCACCATCGGCGAGACCGCGGCTTCCATCGTCGATCTGTTCCCGGCGACGGTCTGAGTCTTTGCGGGCGGCGGCTTATGCTGCCGCCCGCTTTTTCTTATCGCCTCTTCGCACGCCGCGCCGGGCGCGGGTCGTCAGCGCCATCGCTGATCGCGCGTTGCAGAACGGCAACCAGTCCGGCTGGGAGGTCACGAATGTTGCAGCCAGCCGCGATGTCCCGATCGATCAGCCCGAGAAAAGCGGCGAGTGCGGGATCGCCGCGCTGCCGTCGCGACTGTCGTCTGCGCTTGGCGGTGACGGTGCTGGCCCGTTCGGTCATTGTCGGGATGTCCAATCGGCTGACGTTTGGGTTGATATAGAATTTTTTCCCAGCGATACCCCAACTTGGCCTACGAGAATCGGGCAAAGCCCGCGTTCCCTTGCATTGTCGTCGCTGTCTGGCTATATTACTGGATATATGCAGGAGGCCACCATGAGCGCAACCCCACAAACACGAGCGTTGAAGAATTATCGCAAGCGCCTGCGCCAGCGCGGTCTGACCCGGTTCGAGGTGCTCGGCCGCAACGCGGATCGGGCGCTGATCCGGTTGCTGGCCCGGCGGCTCGCCGAGAGCGATCCGGCCGCCCGGCAGATTCGCGCGACGGTGACCCGGACGATTTCAGGCGAACGGCCGATGAAAGGCGGCGTCCTCGCGGCCCTGCGCCGGTCCCCTCTGGTGGGGGCGGAGATCGAGGTCTCCCGCCCCGTCACACCGGGTCGTCCGGTTGATCTATGACCCGGTATCTGCTCGACACCAACGTCATCAGCGCTGTCGTCAAACCCGTCCCGCCGGCATCGCTCGTCGCCTGGATGGCCGAGCAGGCCGACACGGACCTTTTCATTTCGGCGCTCACCATCGCTGAGCTCTGGCGCGGGGTGCTGGAAAAGCCGGCGGGCAAGAGGCGCCGGGATTTGGAGCGCTGGTTCACCGGCCCGGAAGGGCCACAGGCGTTGTTTGCGGGGCGCGTGCTCTCCTTTGATGAAACCGCCGGGCTCATCTGGGCGCGGCTGATGGCCGAAGGAACGGCTACGGGGCGGCCGCGGAGTGTGCTCGATATGATCATCGCCGCGGTCGCTGAAGCGAATGACTGCATCGTGGCCACGGACAATGAGCGGGATTTTGTCGGCGTGAAAATCGTTAATCCGTTACGCGCGGCACGCGCGGAATGACACGCGAAGCTCGTCCCAGAGGACAGAGGAAGGCGCGCCGCGTGCGGCTGCGCCATGCCGACCTTGCCATCATCGATCGTGCCGCCCGTCGACGTCGCCAATCGCAGACGCCATTTATACGCGAGACCGTGCTGCAGGCCGCCGACGAGGCCCGGGTGACACACGCACTGATCCGCATAAGCCCGACGACGGGCTTCGGCGCCTTTCGGACGGCGGTCGCAGTGCTCGCGGTGGCGCAACCAGCGCCCTGAACTCCGATAAGCGCCTCGTAATGCGCCTTATCGAGCGGCGCCCGGTCACGCCGGTTTTAATGTCGGCCGCGGCGGGCTGTCTCGCGCGAATGCGGGCTTGGTCCGCCCGAATTTTCGCCGCCCTTTCATGGGCGTGGCCGGTCCCATGAACCCGAGAGGGCCGCAGCAATGGGTTCGAGGGCAAGCTCACGTCGTCCAAATGGGCCAAGCTCGCAAAATGCTCGCAGGATACGGCCTTGCGTGATATCGACGATCTGCTCAAGCGCGCGGTCCTGGTGAAAGACGCGCCCGGCGGCTGCAGCACGAGCTATTCGCTGGCGAGTTTCGATTGACCTGCGGCGAGCGTCTCTCAGGGCATGGTGCTGCTGGGCGTCTACTCGCTCGGCCTGGGGATCCCGGTTCTCTTGGCCGCCGCTTTCACGGATCGCTTCTTTGGTCGGATCAAAAGTCTTGGCCGCGCCGGCCGGGTCTTGCAAATCGGCGCCGGCATCGCGGTCGTCGGCATGGGCCTCGCTATTATCACCGGGCAGCTCACGGCCTTCTCCTTTTGGCTGCTCGAAACCTTTCCTGTCCTCGCAAAGTTGGGATGACGCGCTAACGGCCGCGGCTCTTAATCGCCACTCAATTAGGCACGCTCAGTGATCTGGCCTTAAAGCGAGCCGACGATGTTGCGACGGAAGGAATCGATAGGTGCCGGTGTGGCGAGTGGTCGCCGCGGACGGCGTGACGATTCGCATTGCAGCGGCGCTCTGTTGACGACGTCACCCCTCGACCATTGGATCACCATGTGGGCAGGACTTTTGGCTGCGTTAGCCCGTCTCCGCTGTCGCCACGCACGCTTGCGATCCATGCGGGCTGCAGGCCCGATCAATACTGATCTAGATCAATGCCGGTAGCCCAGCGGTGGTGAAGGAACTCTTCCAGATGGCCGCACCGCCGAGACCCCGACCAACAGACCGCAAGGTGCGCGCGCCATGAAACACCTCTCGCCTGCCTACTTTGCATTGGTGATGGCCACCGGGATCGTGTCCATCGCAGCCGAGGATTTTCACCTCTCCATCCTGGCGATGGCGCTGTTTGCGCTCAATCTCGTTGCGTACGCGGTGCTGGCAGGACTGACCGTGCTTCGTGCCGTCCGATACCCGCGCCTTTTCTTCGGCGATATGACCGACCACCGGCTCGGGACCGGCTTCTTCACCGCGGTCGCCGGGTCCTGCATCCTCGGCGTTCAGTTCCTGTTGCTTGTGCACGGCCTGGCGGCGGCAACCGCCTTCCTGGCGCTGGGCATCGTACTTTGGATCGGGCTCACCTACACGGTCTTCACGGCGTTCACGGTCAAGCGCGACAAGCCGCCGCTCGAACACGGCATCACCGGCGCCTGGTTGATCGCCGTGGTTGCCACTCAGTCGATCGCCGTCCTGGCGGCGCTCATCGCACGGGAATGGCCGCAACCGTATCGGCTGGAACTCAACTTCTTCGCGCTGTCGATGTGGCTGTGGGGCGGAATGTTCTATATCTGGATCATCTCGCTGATCTTCTACCGCTACAGCTTCTTCGCCTTCTCGCCGAGCGATCTCACGCCGCCTTACTGGATCAACATGGGGGCGATGGCGATCTCGACGCTGGCCGGTGCGCGGCTAGTGGAGAACACGCCGGACGCGCCGTTCCTGGCTTCGCTGCTCCCGTTCCTCAAGGGCTTCACGGTGTTTTACTGGGCGACGGGAACGTGGTGGATTCCGATGCTGCTCGTGCTCGGCGTGTGGCGGCACATCATCCAGCGGTTTCCGCTGCGCTACGATCCGCTGTACTGGGGCGCGGTGTTTCCTCTGGGGATGTACAGCGTGGCCACGCGGCAAATGGCAGCGGCACTCGATCTGCCGTTTCTGGCGCCGCTGCCGTGGGCGATGTTCGTGGCGGCGCTGGCTGCTTGGACACTCGCCTTCGTTGGGCTGCTATGGGAGCTTCGCAAGATCGTGTTTCCGCGCCCGCGCTGAGAGTGACGGCCCCATGGCGTGATCCGTTCGAGAAGTCAATTCATTCCACCTGCGGGTAATGTCTCAGTTTGGCCCTCCTTCGAGACGCCCCGCGCCCTCATGCTGAGGAGCGTAGCGTCTCGAAGCATCGAGGGCGCGAGGCTCCTCAGGATGAGGCCAAACCGAGACACCAGGCACCTGCGACGCATTATCGTTGATGAGACCGACCGCCCCGCCGATACGCTGCGCCCCGCTTGCCGGTGCCAGGTGAGTCCGGACGCTTGTGCGGAGATCGCCGACAACGCAGCGGCGGCGGCTCCGTGCGGCTTAATGCCACTGGATAAGATACATATGATTTATATCATAGCTGGCGGTGAGCATCGAGTTTCCAATCGTCGCTTGATTTAGATCAAAGCGGGGGACGGACCGCGCAAACGAATATGAGACGCGTTCGAATTAAGAACACATCTTTCCTCGGGCGCGATGACGGTGAGTGCTGCCGTCCATTTGGGCCGAGGAAAGGCGTGATGCCGAGAATCCCTTTCGAGGAGCCGCGTCGGGGGTCGAATCGGGTGGTCCCCTCGTCAACAACATGGAGCGATGTGCGATGAGCACCGAAAGTGGAACCAGCCCGACCTCTGCTTACAGGCTTTCGGGAAGTCCAAGCCTCGGGCTCGCGATGGGGACTTGGGGCTTCTTCGTCGGCTTCGCGGCCGTCGCGCTCTATGGGCCGGCAGCGAAATACTTCCAGAGCCAAATGCAACTTGGCGGTTTTGCGCTCGGCCTGCTCGTGGCAGCGCCGCAGCTGACCGGATCATTGTTGCGCATTCCCTTCGGCGCCTGGGTCGACCGGGTGGGCGGGCGGCTGCCGATGCTGACCCTGTTTGGTTTGTCGCTGATCGGCATGTGGGGCTTGGTATTTATTCTCGTTACGGCCAAGACCCTGACGTTTAGTGCCTATCCGATCATTGTCATGTTCGGATTCCTGAGCGGATGCGGTGTTGCCAGTTTTTCGGTCGGCATCCCACAGGTCTCGTACTGGTATCCGCAATCCCGTCAAGGCACCGTGCTCGGTGCCTTTGGCGGGATCGGTAATCTGGCGCCGGGTGTCTTCACGCTGATTCTGCCTTATGCCATCGCGGCTTGGGGGCTCGCCGGTTCATACCTCGCCTGGCTCCTTTTTCTCGCGGTCGGCGCGACGCTTTACATGTTTTGGGCCCACGACGCCTATTTCTTCCAACTGCGCCGTCAAGGGCTCAACGTCGAGCAGAGCCGGAAGATCGCCAAGGAGCGAGGACAGGAGCTGTTCCCGACCGGAACGGTCTGGCAAGCCGTCATCACTGCGGCCGAGGACACGCGCACCTGGGGCTTGGTCACCCTCTATTTCGTATCGTTCGGCGGCTTTCTCGCGCTCACCGCTTGGTTCCCAATCTACTGGATCAATTTCCATCACCTAGATCCCCGCGCGGCCGGCGTGGTCGGTGGCCTAGGCTTTGCGGTCGTCGCCGCGCTCATACGGGTCTTCGGCGGCAGGTTATCCGAGAAAATCGGCGGCGAACGCGCGGCGATCATGGCTTTCATCCTGGCGTTGCTGGGGGCGCTCGTGCTCACCTTCGTTAAGAACTTCTATCAGGACATCGCTGGCGAGTTGCTGATCGCTTTGGGTATGGGGATCGCCAACGCCGCGGTGTTCAAGATGGTGCCGAAATACGTGCCCGAAGCGGTCGGTGGCGCATCAGGTCTCGTCGGGGGGCTCGGCGCTTTGGGCGGTTTCATCATCCCGCCCTTTCTCGGTGCCACGGTCGATGCGCTCGGCACGGCTGGCTACGCCGGCGGATTTTTCGCCTACGTGATCATGGCCGCTATCGCCATTGCGGTGTCGTGGAATTTCCGTCGCATCGATTTGAGGGATTCGCGGCAGGTTCAGCAGACGGTAGAGGTAAGCGAGCGGCGCCGGTCCAAATCAAGCTAAACGAGAGCTAAGGCTCCGGCCGTGTCCGGAGCGTTTGTCAGATTGGAGCGAGAGAGACGATGGGCCATTTTCTCGACCGGCTGAGCTACTTCACCCGCACACGTGAGCCGTTTGCGGAGGGACATGGCGAAGTCCGCCACGAGAATCGCGACTGGGAAGAGGGTTACCGCCAACGCTGGCAGCACGACAAGATCGTGCGCTCCACGCATGGCGTGAACTGCACCGGCTCGTGCAGCTGGAAGATCTACGTCAAAGGCGGCGTCGTGACCTGGGAGACGCAGCAGACAGACTATCCCCGTACGCGTCCTGACATGCCCAATCACGAGCCGCGTGGTTGTGCGCGCGGCGCCTCCTACAGTTGGTATCTCTACAGCGCGAGCCGGCTCAAATATCCGATGGTGCGTGGGCCGTTGCTGCGGCTATGGCGCGAAGCGCGCCGAACCATGGATCCGGTGACGGCCTGGGCTTGGGTCACGAGCGGCGCCGGACGCGCGCACGCGTTCAAGAGCGTCCGCGGACGCGGCGGCTTCGTGCGTTCGACCTGGGACGAAGTCACCGAGATCATCGCCGCCGCCAACATTCATACCATCAAGGCCTTCGGACCCGATCGCGTCATGGGCTTCTCGCCGATCCCGGCGATGTCCATGGTGTCCTATGCGGCAGGGGCGCGCTATCTCAGCCTGATCGGCGGCACGCTGATGTCGTTCTACGACTGGTATTGCGATCTACCGCCGTCGAGCCCGCAGACCTGGGGTGAACAGACCGACGTGCCGGAATCGGCCGATTGGTATAATTCCGGTTACATCATCGCCTGGGGCTCGAACGTGCCGCAGACGCGCACGCCGGACGCGCATTTCTTCGTCGAGGCGCGCTACAACGGCACGCAGACCGTGGCGATCACGCCAGACTATTCGGAGGTCGCCAAGCTCTCCGACATTTGGCTGCACCCTAAGCAGGGCACCGATGCCGCGCTGGCCATGGCGATGGGCCACGTCATCCTGCGCGAGTTTTTCCTCGACCGCCAGGCGCCCTATTTCCAGGATTACTGCCGCCGTTATACCGACATGCCGATGCTGGTCCGGCTCATGCGCCAGGGCGAGCGGTGGGTGCCGGACCGTTATCTGCGCGCGAGCGATTTTTCGGATGCGCTGGAACAGAAGGGCAATTCCGAATGGAAGACGGCCGCAGTTGACGAGATCTCGGGTCGGGTTGTCGCGCCGCAGGGCTCGATCGGGTATCGCTGGCCGCAAGAGGGCGACAAAGGCGGCAAGTGGAACCTGGAGGCCAAGGAAGGCGCCGCGGGCCGCGAGGTGCGGCTGGCGCTTTCGCTGATCGACCGGCGCGACGAGGTATTGTCCGTCGCCTTCCCCTATTTCGGCAATCGTCTGCACGAACATTTTTCTGGCAACGACCAAGGCACGGATGTGCTTATGCGCAACGTGCCGGTGCGGCGCGTCAAGCTTGCAGATGGCGAAGCCCATGTCGCCACGGTGTTCGACCTGCTCTGCGCCAATTACGGGCTCGATCGTGGACTCGGCGGCGAAGGTGCGCGCGACTATGGTGCCAACGTCCCGTTCACCCCCGCGTGGCAGGAGCCGATCACCGGCGTGCCGGCCGACAAGGCGATCGCGGTGGCGCGCGCCTTCGCCGACAACGCCGAGAAGACCAAGGGCCGCTCGATGGTGATCATCGGCGCGGCGATGAACCACTGGTACCACCAGGACATGAACTATCGCGGCGTCATCAACATGCTGATGATGTGCGGCACGGTCGGCGTGTCGGGCGGCGGCTGGGCGCATTACGTCGGGCAGGAGAAGCTGCGCCCGCAGACCGGCTGGACCGCGCTCGCCTTCGCACTCGACTGGGCGCGGCCGCCGCGGCAGATGAACGGCACGTCGTTCTTCTATGCCCATTCCGACCAATGGCGGTACGAGAAGCTGCGGGTGGATGAGCTGCTGTCGCCCTTGGCCGACCGGACGCGTTACAGCGGCAGCATGATCGACTTCAACGTCCGCGCCGAGCGCATGGGCTGGCTGCCATCGGCGCCCCAGCTCGGCGCCAACCCCCTGGCGGTCGCGGCACGGGCCAAGCAAGCGGGCAAGCCCGCCAAGGATTTCGTCGTCGAGGAGCTCAAATCCGGACGCCTGCGGATGGCCAGCGAGGACCCCGACAACCCGGCCAATTTCCCGCGCAATCTCTTCATCTGGCGGTCCAACCTGTTCGGCTCGTCGGGCAAGGGACACGAATATTTCCTGCGCCATTTCCTCGGCACCCCTCACGGACTCCAAGGCAAGGATTTGGGCGAGACCGGCGGCCAGAAGCCGGAGGAGGTCGTATGGCGCGAGCCGGCGCCCGAAGGCAAGCTCGACCTCGTGGTGACGATCGATTTCCGCATGTCCACGAGCTGTCTCTACTCGGACATCGTGCTGCCGACCGCCACCTGGTACGAAAAGAACGATCTCAACACGTCCGACATGCACCCCTTCATCCACCCACTTTCGGCGGCGGTGGACCCGGTGTGGGAATCGCGCAGCGACTGGGAGATCTACAAGGCGATCGCACGCAAGTTCTCCGAGCTCGCGCCCGGCCATCTCGGCGTCGAACAGGACGTCGTGTTGACGCCGATGATGCACGACACGCCGAGCGAGCTCGCCCAGCCTTTCGATGTGCGCGACTGGAAAAAGGGCGAATGCGAACTCGTCCCCGGCAAGACGGCGCCACAGATCACCGTGGTCGAGCGCGACTATCCCAACACCTACCGGCGCTTCACCGCGCTCGGGCCGCTGATGGACAAGCTCGGCAACGGCGGCAAGGGCATCACCTGGAACACCGAGGACGAGGTGAAGGGCCTGGCGCAGCTCAATTACACCGTCACCGAAGGCCCGACCAAGGGACGCCCGCGCATCGAAAGCGACATCGACGCGACCGAGGTCATTCTCTACTTGGCGCCTGAGACCAACGGTCACGTCGCCGTCAAGGCCTGGGACGCGCTGTCACGCGCCACGGGGCGCGAACACCGACACTTGGCCGAAGCCCGCGCGGACGAGAAGATCCGCTTCCGCGACGTCCAGGCGCAGCCGCGCAAGATTATCTCGTCGCCGACTTGGTCGGGCATCGAAAGCGAGAATGTCAGCTACACCGCCGGCTACACCAACATCCACGAGCTGATCCCGTGGCGGACGCTGTCCGGACGCCAGCAGTTTTACCAGGACCACCGCTGGCTGCGCGATTTTGGCGAGGGTTTCGCGTCCTACCGGCCGCCGGTCGATACCCGCACGATTGCGCCGCTCCTCGGCAAGCGCGGCAATGGCGAAACCGAAATCGTCCTCAACTTCATCACGCCGCACCAGAAGTGGGGTATCCACTCCACCTATTCCGACAATCTGCTCATGCTGACGTTGTCGCGTGGCGGTCCGATCGTTTGGATATCGGAGACGGATGCGAAGAGGGCGGGCATCGAGGACAACGACTGGATCGAACTCTACAACCTCAATGGCGCAATCACGGCGCGGGCGGTGGTGAGCCAGCGCGTCCACGAGGGCATGTGCCTGATGTATCACGCGCAGGAGAAGATCGTGAACGTGCCGGGATCGGAGATTACCGGCCAGCGCGGCGGCATCCATAATTCGGTGACGCGCACCGTGTTGAAGCCGACGCACATGGTCGGCGGTTATGCCCAGCTGTCCTATGGGTTCAATTATTACGGCACGGTCGGCTCGAACCGCGACGAATTCGTCATCGTGCGCAAGATGGCAAGGGTCGACTGGATGAATGCACCCGAACCACGCGCCGCGGAGTGACAGGGAGCAGCGATCATGAAAATCCGCGCGCAGATCGCCATGGTGTTGAACCTCGACAAGTGCATCGGATGTCACACCTGCTCGGTCACTTGCAAGAACGTATGGACCTCGCGACCGGGCATGGAATACGCGTGGTTCAACAACGTCGAGACCAAGCCTGGCATCGGCTATCCGAAGGATTGGGAAAATCAGGAGCGCTGGCGCGGCGGCTGGGAGCGCAAACGCAACGGCAAGATCGTGCCGAAGCAGGGCGGCAAGTGGGCGATCCTCGCCAACATCTTCGCCAACCCGAACTTGCCCGAGATCGACGACTATTACGAGCCGTTCACCTTCGACTACGAGTACCTCCAGATCGCGCCCGAGTTGCCGACCGCGCCGGTCGCGCGCCCGATATCGCTGGTTACCGGCCGCACGATGGACAAGATCGAATGGGGCCCGAATTGGGAAGAAATCCTCGGCGGCGAATTTGCCAAGCGCTCGCAGGACTACAACTTCGACCAGGTACAGAAAGACATCTATGGCGAGTTCGAGACCACCTTCATGATGTATCTGCCGCGGCTGTGCGAGCACTGCCTCAATCCGAGCTGTGTCGCCTCGTGCCCCTCGGGCTCGATCTACAAGCGCGAGGAGGACGGCATCGTCCTGATCGACCAGGACAAGTGCCGCGGCTGGCGCATGTGCGTCTCGGGCTGCCCGTACAAGAAGATCTATTACAACTGGACGACGGGCAAAGCGGAGAAGTGCATCTTCTGCTATCCGCGCATCGAATCGGGCCAGCCCACGGTGTGCTCCGAGACCTGCGTCGGCCGCATCCGCTATCTCGGCGTGTTGCTCTACGACGCGGATGGCATCGAGCGCGCCGCGGGCACGGAACGGCCCGAGGATTTGTACGAGGCGCAACTGGCCTTATTCCTCGACCCGAACGATCCCAAGGTCGAAGCGCAGGCACGGGCCGACGGCGTACCTGACGCGTGGCTCGAGGCGGCCAAGCATTCGCCCGTGTACAAGATGGCGGTCGAATGGAAGATCGCCTTCCCGCTCCATCCCGAATACCGCACCTTGCCGATGGTGTGGTACGTGCCGCCTCTGTCGCCGATCCAGTCGCGCGCCAATGCCGGCCAGGTCGGCGCGGTCGGCGAGCTGCCGGACGTGCGCGCGCTGCGCATCCCGGTCCGTTACCTTGCCAATCTGCTGACCGCCGGGGCCGAGGCGCCCATCGTTTCGGCGCTCGAGCGACTACTGGCGATGCGCGCCTTCTACCGCGGCCGTCAGCTCGGCGCGGGCGACAACGGCGGGGTGCTGGATCAGGCAGGCCTTACCCTAGCGCAGGTCGAGGAGATGCACCGCTACCTCTCGATCGCCAATTACGAGGATCGCTTCGTGATCCCGACATCGCATCGCGAGCAGGCCGAGGACGCCTATGCCTTGCGCGGCGGCTGCGGCTTCTCCTTCGGCAACGGCTGCGATGCCGGCGAGGCCAAGCCGAGCCTGTTCGGCGGCAAGATGGGCGGGTCGGTTCTGGTTCGCCTCGCCGATCATGCGGAGCGCGGCAAATGAGCGACTCGCCGATGATCGTGCTGCGCGCGCTAGGCATCCTGCTGACCTATCCACGGCCCGAATTGCGCGCCGCCCTACCCGAGATCGCCGACGCGTTGCGCGCCTCGCCGCTGATCGCGCCACAGGACCGCGACGCGCTCGAGGGGTTGATCGTGCTGTTGACCGACGCCGATCAACTCTGGGCCGAGGAGAACTATGTCGAGCTGTTCGACCGCGGCCGTGCCACGTCGCTCCATCTCTTCGAGCATGTCCACGGCGACACCCGCGCGCGCGGCGACGCAATGGTGGATCTCAAGTCGGTCTATGAGCGCGCCGGGTTCAGCCTCGCCGCCAACGAGCTGCCCGATTTTCTGCCGGTTGTGCTCGAATATCTGAGCTGCCGGGACCTGGCTGAGACCAAGGACATGATCGGCGATTGCGCGCACGTCCTGCGCGCGGTGGGCGAGACGCTGCTGCAACGAGGCAGCATCTACAGCGCGGTGTTCGCGGCTCTGCTCGGCATCGCCGGCCAACCTGGGCTCGATCGCAAGGCCGCATCCCGCCGCGCTGCCGAAACCGAAGACCTGGACCGCGAGTGGACCGAGCAGCCGGCCTTCGGGCCGCAAACGCCGGCGGGCGGTTCGTCCGGCATCGGGAGGACGTGATGGACGTCGCCGCCTATCTCAACGAATTCCTGTTCGGCATCTATCCCTACCTCGCGCTGGCCGTGTTGCTGCTGGGTTGCCTCGTCCGCTTCGATCGCGAGCCGTTCACGTGGAAAAGCGATTCCTCGCAGCTGCTGCGCAAGCGCGAGTTGCGCGTCGGTTCCAACCTGTTCCACTACGGCATCCTGGTGGTGGTTGGCGGCCATTTCGTCGGCTTCCTGGCGCCTGGCTGGGCCATCCGCTGGGCGCTCGATCCGGCGCGGCATCAGCTCATCGCCATGGTCGTTGGCGGCATCGCCGGCGCAATCGCTATCATCGGCCTGTCGATCCTGATTCACCGGCGCCTGTCCGACGCGCGCATCCGCCATAACAGCCGCAAATGGGATATCGCCATCGTCCTCATGCTGTGGCTACAACTGGCGCTGGGCCTAATGACGGTACCGCTGTCGGCGCAGCACATGGACGGCGCAATGTTTGAGGTCATGACCGACTACGTGAAGGGCATTGTTACCTTCCGGAGCGGCGTAGCCAATCTGCTCGTCGGCACCCCGATCGTCTATCGTCTGCACATCTTCCTCGGCTTCACCATCTTTCTCGTGTCACCCTTCACGCGCATGATTCACATCTGGAGCGGCATCGGCGCGGTCGCTTATGTCTTCCGTCCCTATCAAATCGTGCGCACCCGCCGGTCGGGGCCCGTCGCGTGAACGACGATTCAGGCGGGATCGTCGTCAACGGCGTCGCGGTCGATTCCGCCGGCTTTCCGTCGCCGGCAGTCGCGGCGGTGCACGAATTGTTGCGCCAGCGTGCCGTGGTGATCGGCGTGCTCGAACCGTCCGGTAACGACGACGCGACACGGCGCGCCATCGACCAAGTGCTCGACCGCGAGGTCTCTATCCCATCCGCCACCGATGAGGAATGCCGCCGCCATTACGACATGCACCGCGATTCCTTTCGCAGCGGTGACCTCGTTTTTGTGCGCCATATCCTCTTTCAGGTGACGCCCGGCAGCCCGATCGACCGCGTGCGCGCCAAGGCGGAGCAGACTCTGGCCAAGGTGGTGGCAAACCCGGGGACGTTCGAGGAATTTGCCCGCACCCTGTCCAATTGCTCCTCGGGCCAGCACGGCGGCAATCTGGGTCAGATCAGTCGCGGCGAAACCGTACCGGAATTCGAGCAGGCGCTGTTCAGGGATAGCTGGATCGGCATCGCGCCGCGCCTCGTCAAGACGCGTTATGGCTTCCATATCGTTTCGGTTGATCGTCGCGTGGAAGGGCAATTCCTGCCCTTCGAGGTGGTGCGCGAGCACATCGCCGATGCCCTGACGATGCGTGTCAACCAAACTGCCTTACGACAATATGTGCGCCTCTTGGCGAGCAAGGCTGATATCCGCGGGATCGATCTGGACCCCGCGACCACGTCGCTCGTGCAATAACGACTGTAGTCTCTCCAGGACGCTCTGCCATGCGCCAACGCTATAGGCGATTTTGTTCGTGGAAGGCGAGATCAGCGGCTTCGCGCAATCACCTCTGTGGGCCAGTCGGTCGGCTGAGAAGATTACGCCTGTCCGGCGCCAGCGGCGCGCAGTCTTGTTAGGATGTGCTGTGCCGCAGCCGGCCGGCACGCCGAAGCTGGCGCTCGAACGTCCGTGAAGCACGCCCTTTGAGTTCTGAATTCTGGCGGGTAGCCTTCCTAGGCATAATTCAGCTAACGTAACGTTGATAATGTATCAGATCATTGTTACGAAATCAGGCAAACCGCTTGATGGCTGGCTTGGTCGCGGTTTAATGCAAGATGGCCCGTGCCGCCCTCGGTTGGGGGGTGCGCGAACTGGCAGCCGCCGCCAAAGTGGCGACGGACACGGTGGCACGGCTCGAACGGGGCGAGATGCTTCGTCCGAGAACCCTCGAGGACATCCGCAACACCTTCGAACGCAACGGCATCATTTTCATTGATCCGGACGGAGGTGGACCGGGTGTGCGCCTCCAAGACAACCCAACAATTCAAACTGCATCAGACCCGTCGTCATCCGCGGATCCGGCGCCTCGCAGCCCCCGGCCAAAGCAACCCAGACGCCGAGACAAACGTCGAAGTTAGCTGCCTGCGCCGGAATCCGACAGAATCGGGCCGTGAGCGTGTGTCGCTGGCATTGGCATCA
>JAGWNF010000047.1 GCA_028871455.1 Alphaproteobacteria bacterium | reverse complement strand
CGCTTGGCATAAGCGCCCAAGTCGAGGTTGTCGTCGACGCTTAGCGTGCCCCAGATCTGGCGGCCTTCCGGAATTTCGATCAGACCCTGTTCGACGATGCGATGAGCACCGATGCCGGCGATATCCTGACCGAGAAACTCGATCTGCCCGCCTATCGCCGGCATCTCACCGGCGACGGTGCGAATCATCGTCGTCTTACCGGCGCCGTTCGCGCCCAACAGCGTAACGATCTCGCCACGCTCGACGTGTAGCGAAACATCCCAGAGAATCTGGATCGGCCCATAGCCGGCGGTGAGGTTGTCAACCCGGAGCATGTGCCCTCATCCTCCGGCGGCGCTCGAGTTTGAGGTCGCGCTGCCCGAGATAGGCTTCGATGACTTTCGGATCTGCGGAAACTCGCTGCGGCGTGTCGTAAGCGATCAGCTCACCGTGATGCAGAACAATGATCTGGTCGCAGGCCCGCATAATCGCTTGCATGTTGTGTTCGATCATCAAAATGGTGGCGCCGCCTGTGCGGATTGTCTGGAACAGCTCCACGGCCTCTCCGGCCTCGGTAGGGTTAAGTCCCGCGAGTACCTCGTCGAACAACAGAAGTCGCGGATCGGCCGCAAGCGCCCTCGCAATCTCGAGTCGCTTACGCTCTCCGAGGTTCAATTCTGTAACGGGATAGTGTGCTTTGCGCGCGAGACCAACGCGCTCGAGATAGGTCAAGGCATCGCCATGCCCACTGTGGCGTTTGCCCTGGCCAAAGAAAATCCCGACCTCGACGTTCTCGAGCGCGCTCAGCTCCTGGAAAGGCCGCACGAGTTGATAAGTACGAGCGATACCCAGCCGTGCAATTTCGTGCGGTGCCGCGCGGGTGATGTCGTGGCCCTGGAAGCGAATGATGCCGGTCGTTGCGGCCGAGACGCCGGTGATGACGTTGAATAACGTCGTCTTGCCCGCGCCGTTAGGGCCGATCAATCCGTAGATGCGGCCCGGGGTCAGCTGCAACGTGACAGACCGCAGCGCCTCCAGTCCGCCGAATCGCTTGCTCGTGTTCTCTATCTCGAGCAGTGGCGACGCCATCGGCGACCCTTCCACAGCGGCCGGTGGACAGTGGGCCGGTGGACAGTTGGCCGGACTCACGGGTATGGCGGCTCCTCGACTAGCGCCGCCTTGATCTGCGGCACGAGCCCATCGACGGCCATCCGATAGAGCTTTTCGCCGAGTTCGACGGTCGACCCGCTCGGATCGCCCATGTGCCCGGTCTTGGACAGTTTCCGCAGCAGATAAGCGAAAAACATCGGCTTGCCCTTTTCGATCTTGATCGCCTTGGACATGTCAACGAGATCGTCATGGAAGTACCGCATCATGGAGGTCTCGACGATGTTGCCGTGCGGGAACCCGTAGCTCGAATCGCCGTACATCTGCTTTTGCAGGTCGGCAGTGATGTCCCACCAGCTCAGCGCCTTCAGACGAAAATCCGGATGTGCAACGCAGAGATTCGTGATCACGCATTGCAACGGCGCGATATTCGGCAGATGCCCGTTCAGGATGAGTATTTTGCGGAAGCCCGTGGTGTACGCCCACTCGCACAGTTCTTCGATGACACGCTGAAAGGTCTCGGGCCGCAGCGATAACGTCGCGGGCAGGCCAGCATGACCCCCCGAATGCCCGAATGGCAGCGGCGGGAAAACCGGGATGCCGAGCTGCTCCGAAACGCCGAGAGCGATGCGATAGGCGCACAAATAGTCGACGTTGAGCGGCAGATGCGGGCCATGCTGCTCGGTGGCTCCGGTCGGCAGAATGGCCATCCGCATTCCGCCATCGATCAGTGCCTGCGCTGCCGGCGCCGACAGCTCGTCATAAACAACAGCCTTGCCCGGCATGCCTATTACTCCCTGTTTGTAAGCTTCCATGCGCTCAGTCTCTTTTCGTGAGAACATCTCAGCCAAAGAATGCCCGCGCCCCGTCCCGCGACAGATCGATTAGGTCGGCAAGTGGCGCTTCAGCCAGCCGCCGATTTTCTGCCCTACCGCGTCGACGCCGAAGATGAAATGGTCGCCGGTCTCCAACAGCTCGAGATCGCAAGTTTTGCCGCCGTGCGCTGCGAGCTCGCGCGCATCGGCGACCGGAACGACGTGGTCGTCTTTCGCGTGAATGATCAACAGCGGGCGTGGCGAGACCTTGCCGATGGCCGCCATAGGATTGAGCGAAAGGAAGCCGTCTACGGTATCGGCATAAAATTCCATCGGCGTGCCGGGCGGCAAGAAACCTCTGAGTTTTTCAGGAATGAATACGAGGTCGAAGCGCAGCAGACGCTCATTCTTGCGTCGCGCCTCATCAACCCGCTTCAGAAACGCCCCATATTTCTCTTCCGTGTTGTATTGCACGCGAAAGGCGCTATCGCCCTTGGCCAGCGGGCATCCGGCGACACAGACCTTGATCCGCTTGTCCTCGGCCGCCACCATGATGGCGATGCTGCCGCCGAGGCTTGAGCCGACAACAGCGATTCGCTCCGGGTCGATTTCCGGCCGCTGCGCGAGCCAGCCGACCGCGCCGCCGATGTCCGCGACCTGCTCGCGCGGAATGACGTGGCCGCGCTCACCACCGCTTTCACCATAACCGCGGAAATCCAGCTCGAGGACACCATATCCGAGGCTCGCGAAGTGCGCCGCCATCTTGGGATAGCGCGCACCGGCAAAGCCGTGCGCCAGCACAACGCCAGGCACACGCCCTTTGGTGTCGTCCTTCAACGAGAACGTCCCCGCCAACGAAATACCGTCGACCGGAAATCTGACCGGATTGCGCATGCGCCGCACGCCTCCCTGATACAATTATTTCGTCGTTATATCGTTCTCTGATATTCTTAATGGCCCCGTTTGTCACGTGCTATCTTGCGTTGTACGACGTACAGTCGGCCGACAACTGGTAATCATAGTGACTTAAGACGGACTCCTCATTGCATCTGAGATGTGAATGCGGCTAATATGAGATATCAGAGATATCAGCTATTGGCTGCTGACAGAATGGAGCGGCGCGAACAAGTGCGTTGGCCTCGGCAAAATCGCCGGAGCGTTGCGTCCAGGCCTGCCGCCTTGCGGAGGCTCGACGGGCTTTTCGCCGACACAAGCGAAGCCGCGCTATAGGCCCCGGACCGGGGAGCGGTCCACATGGTCAGATGGCGGTCATCTCAAACAACGGACGACGCGACGTTCGATTACGTGATCGTCGGAGGCGGCTCTGCCGGGTGCGTTCTCGCTAATCGGCTTTCGGAAGATTCGGACGTCTCGGTTCTTCTTCTTGAGGCCGGAAGGCGCGACAGTTATTTCTGGATTCACGTCCCGATCGGCTATGTCTATACCTTTGACAACCCGCGAACCGATTGGCGGTTCAGAACGGCCCCCGAACCAGGGCTCAATGGGCGGGCACTAGTTTATCCTCGTGGCCGCGTACTGGGCGGTTGTTCTTCAATTAATGGAATGGTCTACATGCGCGGCCAAGCCCGTGATTACGATCATTGGGGTCAGCTTGGCAATGCCGGGTGGAGCTGGGACGACGTCCTGCCCTACTTCAAGCGCTCAGAGGATAATGTCCGAGGCGCCGACGAATTTCATGGCGCCGCCGGCGAGTTGCGCGTCGATGAGCTCCGCGCTTCATGGGAAGTACTCGATGCATTTCGCCAAGCCGCCGTGCAGACCGGCATTCGCGCGATTGACGATTTTAATCGAGGCGACAATGAAGGATCCGGCTACTTCCAGGTCACGCAGAAGAATGGCCGCCGCTGGTCGACAGCTCGCGCATTTCTCAAACCGGCGATGGGTCGTTCTAATTTGACGATTCTTACCCAAGCCCAAGCGCGCCGAATCCGCTTTGCCGGACGCCGCGCTGTTGGTGTCGAATTTTTTCATCGCGGAATCAGTATGTTTGCCGAAGCTCGCATCGAAGTCATCCTGGCTGCGGGTGCTATCGGCTCGCCCCAGCTACTTCAGGTCTCGGGTGCGGGGCCTTCCGCGCTCTTGCGCGAATATGGGATTGAGCCGGTGATTGATCTGCCAGGAGTCGGAAAAAATCTGCAAGACCATCTCGCATTGCGGATGATGTTCAAGGTCAAGCACACCCGCACGCTGAATGACCGGGCAAAAACCGCGGCAGGTCGA
>JAGWNF010000012.1 GCA_028871455.1 Alphaproteobacteria bacterium | reverse complement strand
GATTGAGCTGATCAATCGGTCAGCGGCACACGGCCCGCCATGACCGACATGCCTGGAAAAAGGCCAGTAGCGTGGTCCAAAGTTGGGGAGCAGTTCACCGAAGAACGGACCCTACCTCAAACCGAGGGCATTTCCGGGGAGCAGGTCACGACAAACATAAACTGAAAGCCATCGATCCCAAGCCCGGTCGAAGAGCGGGCACATTTGGTGATCCAGAAATGCAGGTACATTTCGTCGGCTAGGGCAGGTCTCGGGGCGACGCGCCTAATGCGCTTGTGATTCGCCGAATTGCGACCTTTTCAATCCCGCCGGCCGTCCGCCCGCTCACAGATGTCGCTTGATCTCGTACATGAGCCGCTGGCCGAGCCCCGCGGGTTTGGCCGCGATCGTCGCCACCGCCGGCACGGTGTCGATGGTTTTTCCGTTCACGCCGATGGCGACATGGGCCACGACCTCGCCCTTGGCGATCTTCCCTTTGAGGCCGGACAGCACGGTCATGGTCTTTTTCAACGGCAGGGTCTTGCTCGCCGGCAGGGTCATGACGACGGTTTCAGTGACGCTCACCGGCACATGCGTCGGGTTGCGCAAGGGATCGTCGATCGCGCCGACGACGTCGCCCGCCTTCATCACCGTCTGGTTGCCGAAGAAGCGATAGCCGTAATCGAGCAGCGCCTCGATGTCGTCGGCGCTTGCCTTCCAGCTCGGCCCGCCCATCACCACGGCGATCAGCCGCCGTCCGCTGCGCACCGCGGTGGCGTCGATGCAGTGTCCGGATGCGTCGGTCAGCCCGGTCTTGAGGCCGTCCACGGTTGAATCGCGGAAGACGAGCGGGTTCCAGTTCGGCTGCCGGATCTTGTTGTAGGTGTAATACTGCTGGGCGGCGACTTTCAGGATGTCGGGATAGCTCGCGATGATCACGCGCGACAGCCGCGCGAGGTCGAAGGCGCTGGTGTAGTGATCGTCCGCCGGCAGTCCGTCGACATTCACATAATGCGTATCGGCGAGGTGCAGCAGGCCGGCGGTGTGATTCATCATGGTGACGAAGCTCGCCTGCGTTCCCGCCACGGCCTGGGCGAGGGCCACCGCCGCGTCGTTTCCCGAATCCACCATCAGCCCGGCGATGAGCTGCTGCATCGTCACCGGCATGCCCGGCTGAATGAACATGCGCGAGCCGCCGGCTTTCCACGCCGCCACGCTCACCGGCACGACCTGGTCCATCTTGACCGTGTCGGCCTTGAGCGCCTGATAGGTCAGATAGACCGTCATCAGCTTGGTCAGGCTGGCCGGCGGCAAGTGTGCATGCGGCGCCTTGGCCGCGATCACGGCGCCGGTCGCGTCATCCAACAGGATATAGCTGGAGACATCGGACAGCGCGGGTGCCGGCGGCACGTCGGTGGGCAGGGGGATCTTGCCGTCCAGCACCACCGGCGCCGATCCGGCACTCGCCGCCAGGGCCGGCGTGACGGAGAGAATGGATAGGAGAGCGAGACAAGCCCCGAAACGGGCTGGCACGGAAGACACAGTCATGGACGTAAGGGTTCCCCACTGATCGGGCTGCAAGGCCGCGATGCTTACAACATAGCAACGCGGCGCGGCGAGGTTTTTGGTTCTCTGCCCGCGCCGCGAACGTGGCACCGAGTGTATCTTGCATCGGCTTCGGGCGCAGCTAACGATCCCGTCACTTAGTGGCGTCTTATCGGGTTGTCACAGCCCGGCTTGCACCGGACATGACGGTTAAAGGCGCGCGCCGCCGGACCCCCGCGTCCCCCGTCCAACCCCTTGCTTTCCCGGCCGGTTTCCCCTATCTAGAGCCCGCTTTTCAACAACCCACACGCGGGGTTTGGCCCTCGTCCCGCATCTAAGGACGAGACGCCGTTCCGGTGCGGTCCAAGGCCTCGGCCCGAAGACCGTTCACATGCCCCGCGGCGGCCTAACCGGAGAAAGGATGCCGTCGATGGCGATTCCCGATTTCACCATGCGCCAGCTTTTGGAAGCCGGCGTGCATTTCGGCCACCACACCCGCCGCTGGAACCCGAAGATGGCGCCGTACATCTTCGGCGTGCGCAACGGCGTGCACATCATCAATCTTGAGGAGACCGTGCCGCTCTTCGGCCGCGCGCTCCAGGCGCTGCGCGACGTCGCCGCCGCCGGCGGCCGTGTGCTTTTCGTCGGCACCAAGCGCCAGGCGCAGGAGCCAATCGCCGATGCGGCGAAGCGCTGCGGCCAGTACTTCGTCAACCACCGCTGGCTCGGCGGCATGCTGACCAACTTCAAGACCATCTCGGCCTCGATCAAGCGCTTGAAGGATCTCGACGAGAAGATCTCGCAGCCCGAGGCCGGCATCACCAAGCGCGAGCTTTTGGAACTGTCGCGCGACCGCGACAAGCTCGAGCGCGCGCTCGGCGGTATCAAGGAGATGGGCGGCCTGCCCGACATCCTCTTCGTGATCGATACCAACAAGGAGGCGATCGCAGTGCAGGAGGCGAACCGGCTCAAGATCCCGGTGGTTGCCGTGCTCGACAGCAACTCGTCGCCCGACGGCATCACCTATCCGATTCCGGGCAACGACGACGCGATGCGCGCCGTCCATCTCTACTGCGAGCTCGTCGCCGGCGCGGTGCTCGACGGCTTGCAGGCCGAGATGGTGGCCGCAGGCGGCGACGTCGGCGCCGCCGCCCGGCTGCCGGTCGAGACGCCGCCGGTCGAGGCCGAAAAGCCCGCCGACGGCGCGACCGCCTAACTGCAATCGCCGTCATGCCCGGTCTCGTGCCGGGCATCCACACCTTGAAGTATGGATGGCCGGGTCAAGCCCGGCCATGACGCTAAGTCAAGGAGACGACACGATGGCTGAAGTCACCGCCGCGCTGGTCAAGGAACTGCGCGAGAAGACCGGCGCCGGCATGATGGATTGCAAGCGTGCGCTGGCCGAGATGCAGGGCGATCTCGAAGGCGCGGTCGATTGGCTCCGAAAGAAGGGCCTCGCCGCCGCTGCGAAGAAGGCCGGTCGCGTCGCCAGCGAAGGCCTCGTCGGCGTCGCGGTCAAGGGCAGCGCTGGCGCGCTGGTCGAGGTCAACGCCGAGACCGATTTCGTCGCGCGCAACGAAGCCTTCCAGGCCTATGTCAAGACCGTAGCGCAGATCGCGCTCGACAAAGGCGACGACGTCGAGACGCTCAAGGCCGCGCCGTTTCCCGGCACGGGCCGGACTGTCGGCGAAGAATTGACCCACATGATCGCCACCATCGGCGAGAACATGAATCTGCGCCGCGCCAAGCGCCTCGCGGTCGGCAAAGGCGCGGTCGCCGCCTACATGCATTCGACGCTCGCGCCCGGCCTCGGCAAGATCGGCGTGCTGGTCGCGCTCGAATCCACCGGCGCGTCCGATGCGCTCGTCGCCGCCGGCCGCAGCCTGGCGATGCACGTCGCCGCCGCCAATCCGCGCTATCTCGACCAGGCCTCGGTCGACACCAAGGATCTCGCGCGCGAGCGCGACGTGCTGCGCGAGCAGGCCAAGGCCTCGGGCAAGCCCGACGCCATCATCGACAAGATGGTCGAAGGCCGGCTCAAGAAGTTCTACGAGGACACGGTGCTCCTGGAGCAGGTCTACGTCGTCGACGGTGAAAGCAAGGTCGCCAAAGTCGTCGAGGCCGCCGCCAAGGACTCCGGCGCGTCGGTCAAGCTCGCCGGCTTTGCCCGTTTCGCGCTGGGCGAGGGCATCGAGAAGGAAAGCACCGATTTCGCCGCCGAGGTCGCCGCCGTCGCCAAGCGGTGAGGCGACGCCTTTTAGTGCCTTCGTGGTGATTATGCACGACACTCGACTTAACGGGCCCATCCCGACTCGGGACACCACCCGGCGGCGGGTTCGGCCAAGCGTCTTGCTTATCCCCCGCCGCTCCATGTTGTATGATCCGCGCCGTCCCATGCGAATTGCACGAGAGCGTTGAGCCATGGCCGCCGAACCCGCTCGGGCTGTCACGCCTGCCGTCAAATACAGCCGTGTCCTGCTGAAACTGTCAGGCGAGGCGCTGTTGGGCGATCAGGGCTACGGCCTCGATCCCAAGGTGGTCCAGCGCCTCGCGGCCGAGGTCAAATCGGTCCACGACCTCGGCGTCCAGGTCGCGCTGGTGATCGGCGGCGGCAACATTTTCCGCGGCCTGGCCGGCGAGGGCGCCGGCATCGATCGCGCCACCGGCGACTACATGGGGATGCTCGCCACCATCATCAATTCGCTCGCCATGCAGTCGGCGCTCGAACGCATCGGTGTGCCGACGCGCGTCCAGTCGGCGATCTCGATGCAGGCGGTGTGCGAGCCCTATATAAGGCGTCGCGCCATCCGCCACATGGAGAAGGGCCGCGTCGTGATTTTCGCCGCCGGCACCGGCAATCCGTTCTTCACCACCGACACCGCGGCGGCGCTGCGCGCGTCGGAGACGGAATGCGAGGCGCTCTTGAAGGCGACCAAGGTCGACGGCGTCTACACCGCCGATCCGAAGAAGGACGCCAAGGCCGCGCGCTTTGATCGCTTGAGTTATCACGACGTGCTGTCGAAGGACCTCCAGGTGATGGATGCCGCGGCGGTGTCGCTGGCGCGCGAGAACCGCATTCCGATTCTAGTGTTCTCGATCCATCAGCCGGGTTCGCTCGCCGACGCCGTCACCGGCAAGGGCCGCTTCACTGTCATCGAGGAGACGTCGTGAGCGAGGATCCATTCGTCACCGCTTTGCGCAAGCGCATGGATGGCGCGCTCGACGTGTTGCGCAAAGAGTTCGCCGGCCTGCGCACCGGCCGCGCCTCGCCGAGCCTCCTGGATCCCGTGCGGGTCGAGGCCTACGGCCAGGTGATGCCGATGACCCAAGTCGGCTCGGTGAGCGCGCCGGAAGCGCGGCTCATCGTCGTCCAAGTCTGGGACAAGGGTCTGGTCAAGGCGGTGGAGAAGGCGATCCGCGAATCCAATCTCGGCCTCAATCCTCAAATCGACGGTCAGATCGTGCGCGTGCCGGTACCGGACCTGAGCGAGGAACGGCGCAGGGAGATGACCAAGGTCACGGCGCGCTACGCCGAGCAGGCGCGCGTCTCTGTCAGGAATGTTAGGCGCGAGGGTCTCGACGGCCTCAAGAAGCAGGAAAAGGACGGCAAAATCTCGCAGGATCAGCACCGTAAGCTCGAAAAGGACGTGCAGGCCCTGACCGACGCGACCGTCAAGCGCGTCGACGAAATGCTCCATCAAAAAGACAAAGAAATCCTGCAGGTATAATTCCCGACATGAACGATTTTTCGTCTTTCGACCCGCCGCCGCCGGTGCACGTCGCGATTATCATGGACGGCAACGGCCGCTGGGCGAAAGCGCGCGGTCTGCCGCGCATCGCCGGCCATCGTGCCGGCGCCGAGGCCGTGCGGCGCACGCTCACCGCTTCGGTCGAGCTCGGCATCCGGTACCTCACGCTGTTCGGCTTCTCGTCCGAGAACTGGAAGCGGCCGGCGACCGAGGTCAACGACCTGATGGGCCTGCTGCGCCACTACATCCGCGGCGAGATCGCTGAGCTGCATCGCAACGGCGTGCGACTGCGCATCATCGGCGAGCGCGCGCGGCTGCCGGCCGACATCGTCGGCATGATCGACAACGCCGAGACGCTGACATCCGGCAACGACCGGCTCAATCTTTCGATCGCGCTCAGCTACGGCGGCCGCGCCGAGATTGCGCTCGCCGCGCGCCGCCTCGCCGAAGACGCGCTCGCCGGCCGCATCGCGCCCGCCGATATCGACGAGGAGGCCTTCGCCGCGCGCCTCCTCACCGCCGACATTCCCGATCCCGATCTGCTCATCCGCACCAGCGGCGAGCAGCGCATCAGCAACTTCCTGCTCTGGCAGACTGCTTACGCCGAACTGGTGTTCACGCCGACGCTATGGCCCGACTTCGCCAAGAGCGATCTCGAGAAGGCCCTGCGCGATTATCATGGCCGCGATCGCCGCTACGGCGCTTCCGTTGGCTCGCGCTAGTCAGTCGCGTGGCGGCCAGAGGCATTCGCGCCGCTCGAATTTCCGACCGACATCTTCCGCGGCCCGGCGCCGAGCGAGGCGATGAAGTCCTGACATCAAAAGCGGCGCGGGGGGGACATGGCGGAATTGGGCAACGGCGGGTTGAAGCTCCGCATCATGTCGGCACTGGTGTTGATGCCGCTCGCGCTGGCGGCGGCGTGGTTCGGCTGGCCGTGGCTACCGGCGCTGGTCGCTGCCGCTTCCGCCGGCATGGCGGTCGAATGGGCGCGGCTGGTCGACGGCGGACCTTCGTCAAGCCGCGCGCTCATCATCGCGACGGTGCTGGCGGCGACGGTGTTGGCGGCATTTTCCTATCCCGCGGCCGCGTGCGCCGTCGCGGTGATGGGAGCGGCCGCCGTCGGCGCGCAGACGGTCGGACGCGGCGCGCCGGCGCCGCTCTGGACAGCGGGCGGCACGGCGTGGCTCGCGCTCAGCTGCGTCGCCTTTATCTGGATCGCCGCGCTCGCCGGCCGCGCGACGGTGCTGTGGCTCCTGGTACTGGTGTGGTCGGTCGATGTCGCCGCTTACGCGGCCGGCAACGCGATCGGCGGGCCGAAACTTGCGCCTGTGCTCTCGCCCAAGAAGACCTGGGCGGGATTTTTCGGCGGGCTGGCCGGCGCAGCGGCCGCTGGCGCGGGCGTGGCAGTGGCCACGAACGGCGACCTCGCTGTCGTGGCGCTGGCGAGCATCGTGCTCGGCTTTGCGGCGCAGCTCGGTGACCTCGTCGAATCGGTGGCCAAGCGCCGGTTCAACGTCAAGGACACCGGCGGCCTCATCCCCGGCCATGGCGGCCTGCTCGACCGGCTGGACAGTTTGCTGGCCGCCGCTCTCGCGTTGGCCGCCCTGATTCTCCTGACCGGCGCGCCGCCGCTGCAATGGCAGACGCTGTGACGATTCGGATGCGAATCGTGCGGTAACGCGCTTTTCAGGCCTGTATTTGGCGGTTTTTTGCTAATCTAGCCGCCGCTTGAGCTCGCAGGAGTAGGGTTTTCATGGGTTTTCTGACCGGTGGCATCACCTATGTGGTGCCTTTCCTCGTCGTCCTGACGGTTCTCGTCTTCGTCCACGAGCTGGGCCACTACTTGGTTGCCCGTTGGAACAAGGTCCGGATCGAGACTTTTTCCATCGGCTTCGGGCCGGAGCTCTTCGGCTGGACCGACCGCGTCGGCACGCGCTGGAAAGTGAGCGCGGTTCCGCTCGGCGGCTACGTCAAGATGTTCGGTGACACCGATCCCGCCTCGATGGGCGCGTCCGAACAGATCGAGCGGATGAGCGACGAAGAGAAGGCGGTCTCGTTCCATCACAAGCGGCTGATGCAACGCGTCGCCGTCGTCGTCGCCGGCCCGGCCGCCAACTTCGTGTTCACCGTCGTCGCGCTGGCTGTATTGTTTGCCACCATCGGTCAGCCTTTCACGCCGCCGCAGGTCGGCAAGGTCGAGGCGGGCAGCGCCGCGGCCGCGGGCGGGCTCAAGCCGGGCGACACCATCGTCCGCATCGATGGCGGCGCCGTTCATCGCTTTGAGGACATCCAGCAAGCGGTGCGCCTGGACGACGGCCGGCCGCTCGCGATCACCGTGCAGCGCGACAGCAAGGAACTAACGCTGTCGATTACGCCGCGGGTCACCACGGTCACCGACCGCTTCGGCTATCAGCACCGCTTCCCGCTGCTCGGCATCGAGCGCCAGGGCGTCAACTACGTCCGGCGTAATCCAGTCGACGCGATGTGGCGCGCCGGCCAGGAGACCGGCAATCTCGTCAGCGGCACGCTGACCGCGGTGTGGCAGATGATCATCGGTGCGCGGCCGGCCGACGAGATCGGCGGTCCGCTGCGCATCGCGCAGATGTCCGGCGAGGTGGCGCAGGGCGGCGTCGTGGCGCTGATCTGGTTCATGGCGGTGCTGTCGGTCAATCTCGGCCTCATCAATCTCTTTCCGATCCCGGTGCTCGACGGCGGCCATCTGCTGTTCTATTTCGCCGAGGCGATCCGCGGCCGGCCGCTCGGCGCGCGCGCGCAGGAATACGGTTTCCGGCTGGGGCTGGCGGTCGTGCTGACGCTGATGGTCTTCGCCACCTGGAACGACCTGGTGCATATCGGCTTCCTCAGATTCTTGAAGGGCTTCGGGACTTGAAGGCCGGTAGGTAGCAGTCTTGGGCGGAGAGGGGGGAGCTTTGCGGACTCTGGCCGGAGCGGTCGTCGTCACGCTCGCGCTGGCGTCGTTCGCGCTCGTCGGAGCGCCGTCCGCGCTGGCGCAGGTGCCGGCGCCGCCGCTAACGCCGCCGTCCAGCCAGACGACCCTTCCTGGCGGCATCGCGTCGGGCGGAACGATTCAGGAGATCCGCATCGAAGGCACCCAGCGCGTCGAGCCCGACACCGTGCGCTCCTACATGCAGATCTCGCCCGGCGACACGTTTGACTCTCAGCACCTGGACCAGTCACTGAAGAGCCTCTTTGCCACCGGCCTGTTCAGCGACGTGACCTTCCGGCGCGAGGGCGATGCCCTCATCGTCCACGTTGTCGAGAACCCGGTCATCAACCGCGTTCAGTTCGAGGGCAACAAGAAGCTGAGCGACGAGACGCTCAGTCACGAGGTCCAGCTCAAGGCGCGCAGCGTCTACACGCGCCAGAAGGTCCAGGCCGACGTCGCCCGTATCCTCGAGCTCTACCGCCGCAACGGCCGCTTTGCCGCGACCGTCGATCCCAAGATCATCAAGCTCAGCCAGAACCGCGTCGATCTGGTCTTCGAGATCAACGAGGGCGATTTCACGGGCGTGCGCAGCATCAACTTCGTCGGCAACCACGTCTTCAGCGACGACAAGTTGCGCGGCATCATCTCGACCAAGGAATCGCGCTGGTGGCGGTTCCTCACGACCGCCGACGTCTACGACCCCGACCGCATCAGTTATGACCGCGATCTGCTGCGCAAGTTCTACCTGTCGCAGGGCTATGCCGATTTCCGCGTCATTTCCGCGGTCGCCGAGCTGACGCCGCAACGTGATGGCTTCTTCGTCACGTTCACCATCGAGGAGGGCAAGCGGTACAAATTCGGCAAGGTCGGCCTGATCAACGAGCTCAAGGAGATCAATCCCGCGATGCTGCGGGCGCTGATCACCACCAAGCAGGGCGACTGGTACAACGCCGATGCGGTCGACGATACCATCCACGCCATCACCCGCGCGCTCGGCAATCTGGGCTACGCCTTCGTCCAGATCGTGCCCGAGGTCCATCGCAACGCGGGCACGCACACCATCGACGTCACCTACGACGTGAAGGAAGGCCCGCGCGTCTACGTGCAGCGCATCGATATCACCGGCAATCTGCGCACGCTCGATCGCGTCATCCGCCGCGAGATGCGCCTGGTCGAGGGCGACGCGTTCAGCACCCAGAAGATGGAGCGCTCGGAGCAGCGGCTGAAGAACCTCAACTACTTCAAGAAGGTCTCGGTCACCAACACCCAGGGCTCGGCACCCGATCAGACCGTCGTTCACGTCAACGTCGAGGAGGAATCGACCGGCGATTTCACCTTCGGCATCGGGTTCTCGACCACCGACGGCCCGTTAATCGACGCCGGCGTGCATGAGCGCAATCTGCTCGGCGAAGGCCTCGATCTGCGTGTTGACACGCTGGCATCATTCCGCTCGCAGCAGGGCGATATCAGCTTCACCAACCCCTACTTCCTCGACCGCAACGTCGCCGCCGGCTTCGACATCTTCGCCCTCCAGCGCAACAATCAGGACTTTGCGGGCTTCAGCCAGTTTACGGTCGGCGGCGATCTGCGTGCCGGCTACCAGATCGTGGGGCCGTTGCGCCAGACCGTCAAGTACACGCTGCGCGAAGACCGCATCTATAATATTTGCACGGCCTCTAACTCGGGCTCGTCGTCCTTCTCTTACGGTTGCGTCGCGCCGGCATCGATCTACATCCAGGACCAAGCCGGCACGCGACTGACTTCGGCCGTCGGCCAGACGCTGCTCTACGACAAGCGCGACAACCCGACCAATCCGACGTCTGGCTGGTTCCTGTCGGAGGGCAACGATGTCGCCGGTGCCGGCGGCGACGTGCGCTACCTCCGCACGACCGTATCCGGCGGCATCTACCACACGTGGGCGCCGGATTGGACGGCGAGCCTGACCGGCGAGGGCGGCTACATCTTCGGCATCGGCCAAAACGTCCGCATCGAGGACCGCTTCTACGTCGGCGGCGACAATCTACGCGGCTTCGCCACCGGCGGCATCGGCCCGCGCGACCAAAACAGCGAGGGGGCGCTTGGCGGCAACATCTACTATGTGGGGTCGGTGACGCAGGGCTTCCCGCTCGGCCTGCCGGCGGAATTCGGCGTGGCCGGCCGCGTCTGGACCGATTTCGGCAGTCTCTTCCATACCGACGAAGTTCCTAATGCCGCGAACCCGATCCAGCAGAGCAACATGCTCCGGCTTTCCGCCGGCTTCGGCATCACCTGGCGGTCGCCCTTCGGTCCGATCCGGATCGATGTTGGCCATCCCGTGCTGCGCAAGAACTACGATAAGATCAGCATCTTCCGCTTCGGGTTCGGGTCGCATTTCTGATGCCAGATTTGCGGGCCGGTTGGGCGCTGGGCGCCCTGCTGCTAGGTTTGGCGGTCTTCACCGCAGCGCCTACGTGCGCGCAGCCGACGCCGCCGACGACAGTCGTCGTCATTGCCGACATCAACCAGATTCTGCATAACGCCAAGTCGGCCAAGGACGTGCAGGCGCAAATTGACAAGGCCATGACCGAGTTCTCGCATCAGGTATCCACCAGCGAGAACGAGCTGCAGCAGATGCGCGACACGCTCGAGCGCGAGCGCAACACCCTTTCGCCCGACGCCTACAGCACCAAAACGCGCCAGTATCAGCAGCGTTTCGACGCGCTCGATCGCGCGGTGCAGGCGCGCCGCCAGGCGCTGCAGCAGAGCTACAACGATGCCATGACCATGATCGAGAACACCGCGCTCCAGATTATCGCCCAGATCGCTGGCGAGCGTAAGGCGAACATGGTGCTGACACGTGCAGCCGTACTGTTCGCGGCCAACGATCTCGACATCACCGCCGAGGTCACCAAGCGTCTCGACGCGAAGTTACCAACTATGTCGGTCAAGCTGCCGCCACCGGTCGCGCCGCCGCCGGCCGCGCCACTGCCGGCGAAGCACTAATGGCCGATCCACGCTTTTTCGCCGTCGTCGGTCCGTTCACGGCAGAGGAGATCGCGCGCCGTACCGGCGCAACGCTCGCTGGTGCCGGCAAGGAGAAGCTGGTGCTGCGCGACGTCGCGGCGCTCGACGCCGCCGGTCCCGACCAGCTCAGCTTCCTCGACAACCGCAAATACGTCGAGATCTTCCGGCGGACGGGCGCCGGCGCCTGCTTCGTCCATCCTGATCTCGCGCGCGAGGCGCCCAAGGGCGTCGCGCTGCTGATCACGCCCGAGCCCTATCGCGCTTATGCGCTCGCCGCGCAGGCTTTCTATCCCGATCCGCCGCCGGTGCCCGGCGTCGCGCCGTCGGCGGTGGTCGACGCGACGGTGGACCTCGGCGAAGGCTGCCGCGTCGAGGCGAACGCCGTGATCGGCGACCACGCCCGGCTCGGCCGGCGCTGCCTCGTCGGTCCCAATGCCGTCATCGGATCCGGTGTCGTGCTCGGCGACGACGTGCGCATCGGCGCCAACGCCAGCATCAGCCACAGCCTGATTGGCAACCGCGTGCGCATCTATCCCGGCGCGCGGCTCGGCCAGGACGGCTTCGGCTTCGCGCCCGATCCCAAGGGCTTCATCAAGGTGCCGCAGCTTGGCCGCGTTGTCGTCGGCGACGATGTCGAGATCGGCGCCAATTCCACCATCGACCGCGGCGCCGGTCCCGACACCGTCATCGGTCCGGGCACCATGATTGATAATCTCGTGCAGATCGGGCACAACGTCCAAATCGGGCGGCAGTGCATCCTCGTCTCGCAGACCGGCATTTCCGGCAGCACCAAATTGGGCGATTTCGTCATGATCGGCGGTCAGGGCGGTCTCATCGGACATCTCAATATCGGGACCGGCGCCAAGATCGGCGCCCAGGCCGGTGTCATGCGCGACGTCGCGCCGGGCGAGACCGTGCTCGGCTCGCCGGCGTTTCCGGTTCGCGAATTCCACCGCCAGGTGGCGGCGCTGCGGCGCCTCGCCAAGCAGCGGGAGGAGTAGGGGTGGACGCCCAAAAGGTGACCTCGCCGGACATCGACCGCGCGCGGATCATGCAGATGATTCCGCACCGCGATCCGTTCCTGATGATCGATCAGGTCGTCGATATCCGCGCCGGCCACAGCGCCATCGGCGTCAAGCACGTGAAGTCCGACGAATACTATTTCAAGGGCCATTTCCCGCAGCGGCCGGTGATGCCCGGCGTGCTGATCATTGAGGCGATGGCGCAGACAGCGGCGGTGCTGGTGGTGCACACGCTCGGTCCCGAATTCGAGGGCAAGTTGGTTTATTTCATGTCGATCGACAGCGCCCGCTTCCGCCGGCCGGTCGTGCCGGGCGATGTGATGATGGTGCCTGTCACCTGCCAGCGGCATCGCGGCATGGTGTGGAAATTCGAGGGCCAGGCCAAGGTCGGCGATCAGCTGGTGGCGGAAGCGACCTTCGCGGCGATGATCCTGGATAGCTGAGTAACCGATGCCGCAGATCCATCCCACGGCCATCGTCGAGCCGGGCGCCAAGCTCGCCGCCAGTGCGGTCGTCGGCCCCTATTGCCTGGTCGGCGCCAAGGTCGAGCTTGGCGACCGCGTCGAGCTGATCTCGCATGTCGTCGTCACCGGCCGTACCGCGATCGGCGACGGCACGCGCATCTTTCCCTTCGCCTCGATCGGCCACATTCCGCAGGACCTCAAATACAAAGGCGAGGAGTCGCGGCTCGAGATCGGCAGCGACAACATCATCCGCGAGCACGTGACCATCAATCCCGGCACCTCGGGCGGCGGCATGGTGACCAAGATCGGCAACAACTGCGCCTTCATGGTCGGCGTCCATGTCGCGCACGATTGCCACATCGGCGACCACGTCATCATGGCGAACAACGCGACGCTCGCTGGCCACGTCCGGATCGAGGACTACGCCGTCTTCGGCGGCCTTTCCGCCGTGCATCAATTCGTGCGCATCGGCCGCCACGCCATGGTCGGTGGCGTCACCGGCGTCGAGCGCGACGTCATTCCCTATGGCTCGGTGGTCGGCGACCGCGCGCGGCTCTCGGGCCTCAACATCGTCGGCATGCAGCGTCGCGGCTTCGCCCGCGACGACATCCAGGCGCTCCGCACCGCCTATCAGATGCTGTTCGGCAACGAGACCGGTACCTTCGCCGAGCGGCTCGCCGCGGTCGACAAGCAGTTTCCGGCCATCGCTCCGGTGCGCGACGTAGTCGAATTCGCTCGCGCCGAATCGATCCGCGGCCTCTGCCAGCCGCGCACCAATGGCGGCGGCTGAGCGCGATCCGCTCGGCATCCTCGCCGGCTCCGGCGCGCTTCCCGGCCGTCTGATCGAAGCCTGCGCCAAAGCCGGCCGGCCAGTTTTCGTCCTCGCTTTCACCGGCGCCGCCGATCCCGCCGTCGTCGAAAAGGTGCCGCACACCTGGATCCGCCTCGGTCAGGCCGGCAGCGGCCTCGCCATCCTGCGCGCGCACGGCGTGCGCGAGCTGGTGATGGCCGGCGGCGTGCGCCGGCCGACGCCGCTGGCGCTCAGGCCGGACTGGCGCACGCTCAAATTCTTCGCCGCGCTTGGCTGGCGTGCGCTGGGCGACGACAGCCTGTTGCGCGCCGTGATCCGCGCGCTCGAAGCCGAGGGCTTCGCCGTCGTCGGCGCCGAGGCCATTCTCGCCGGCGATCTCGCGCCCGACGCGCCGCTCGGCCACATCGTGCCGGATTCGAATGTGGCCGCCGACATCGCGCTCGGACTCGCCGCCGCACGTGAGCACGGTGCGCACGATCGGGGCCAGGCGGTCATCGTCGCGGCTGGCCGCGTCGTCGATCGCGAAGGTCCCGACGGCACCGATGCGATGCTGAAGCGCTGCGTCGGCCGCGCCGCCGGCGGCGTCCTGGTCAAGACCAGCAAGCCGGGCCAGGAGCGTCGCGCCGATCTGCCGACCATCGGACCCGCTACCGTCGCCGCGGCGGCCTCGGCCGGCCTCAAGGGCATCGTCGTCGAAGCCGGCGCGACGCTGCTCATCGACCGTGCGGGCATCGCCGCTGCCGCCGATCGCGCAGGCCTGTTCGTCGTCGGGGTGCGCCTGGGCGCCGCGTCGGCTGCGCCGTCGACGGCAGCTGCGCCCGAAGCGCCGCTCATTTATCTCAGCGCCGGCGAGCCGTCGGGCGATGCGCTCGGCGCCAACCTGATGCGTGCGCTGCGTTATCGCACACAGGGCCGGGTGCGCTTCGCCGGCATCGGCGGCGAGCAGATGGCGGCCGAAGGCCTGACCAGTCTGTTTCCGCTCGACGACCTGGCGGTGATGGGCCTCGCGGAGGTGCTGCCGCGGGCCCGCAAGATCCTGCGCCGTGTCCGGCAGGCCGTCGCCGACATCCGCGCCCGCCAGCCGGCGGCCGTCGTCACCATCGACAGCTCGGGCTTCAACTGGCGCATCGCGCAACGCCTGCGCCGCGCCGGTGACGCCGTGCCGCTCATTCACTACGTCGCGCCCATGGTCTGGGCCTGGCGCGGCGGCCGCGCCCGGCGCATGGCGCGCTGGTACGACCATCTCATGGCGTTGCTGCCGTTCGAGCCGCCCTATTTCGAAAAAGTCGGCCTGTCGTGCGCCTATGTTGGTCATCCCGTGGTCGAGATGGGTGCCGGCAAGGGCGACCGCGCCGGCTTCCGCCGCCGCCACGAGATTCTGCCGCTGACGCGCGTCGTCGCCATTCTGCCCGGCAGCCGTGGTGGCGAGGTCGGCCGCCTGCTGCCGCTATTCGGTGAAACCGTGGCGCGGCTCGCCGCGAAAGTGCCCGACCTGATGATCGTGGTGGCGGTGACCGCCAATGTCGCGGCGCAGGTGAAAGCCGCGGTCGCCGCCTGGAAGGTCGATACGATCGTCGTCGGCGCAGCGGAGAAATACGACGCCTTCGCCGCCAGCGACGCGGCGCTCGCGGCTTCCGGCACGGTCGCGCTCGAGCTCGCCGCGGCGGGCGTGCCGACCGTCGTGACCTATCGCGTCAATCCGCTGACCCACGCGCTTTTGAAGCGCATCGTCAAGGTGCGCTATGCCAATCTGGTGAACGTAATCCTCGATCGGCCGGCGGTGCCCGAGCTGCTCCAGCGCGACGCGACGCCGGACAAGCTCGCCACCACCGTCGGGCGGCTGCTTGAGGACAAGGCCGCGCGCGACGCCCAAATTGCCGCTGGACAAGAGGCGCTCAAGGCGCTGGGCTATGGCCAGGTCTCACCCGGCCTGCGCGCCGCCGACGAGGTGTTGGCGCGTCTGCGGCGCTGACCGTCCCGTTTTGGAGGAGGCGATGGATACACGAGCGGCGACCGGCGCCGCGCCCGCGCTCGACGCCAGGCGCTCGCGCCTGCTGCACACCATGCTGCGCGTCTTCGATCTCGACCGTTCGGTCGATTTCTATGTCAACCGACTCGGCATGAAGCTGATCCGCAAGACCGAGCGGCCCGACCAGCGCTATTCGCTGGCTTTCGTCGGCTACGGCGGCGAGGACAGCACCACGGTGCTCGAGCTCACCTACAACTGGGATCAGAAGGAGCCGTACAACCTTGGCTCGGCCTATGGCCACATCGCCGTCGCGGTGCCCGACGCAAGGCGGGCCTGTGATGCGCTCGGCAAGGCCGGCGTCAAGATCACGCGGCCGGCGGGGCCGGTAAAGGGCGGCACAACCGTCATCGCCTTCATCGAAGATCCCGACGGCTACAAGATCGAGCTGATCGAGCGGAGCTGACCGCTACTTCCGCTTCTCGACCGGCACGTAGGCGCGCTTCGGCGAACCGGTATAGAGCTGTCGTGGCCGGCCGATCTTCTGGTCGGGATCCTCGATCATCTCGTTCCACTGCGCGACCCAGCCGACGGTGCGGGCGATGGCGAACAGCACGGTGAACATCGAGGTCGGGAATCCCATCGCCTTGAGAATGATGCCGGAATAGAAGTCGACGTTGGGATAGAGCTTGCGCTCGATGAAGTATTCGTCGCTGAGCGCAATGCGCTCGAGCTCCATGGCGAGCGCCAGGATCGGGTCGTCGTGGACGCCGAGCTCGTCGAGCACTTCCTTGCAAGTGCGCTGCATCACCTTGGCGCGCGGGTCGTAGTTCTTGTAGACCCGGTGGCCGAAGCCCATCAACCGGAACGGATCATCCTTGTCCTTGGCGCGCGCGATGAACTCGGGAATGCGCTTCTTGTCGCCGATCTCGTAGAGCATCTTGAGCACGGCCTCGTTGGCGCCGCCATGCGCCGGGCCCCACAGAGAGGCGATGCCTGCGGCGATGCAAGCGAAGGGATTGGCGCCGGACGAGCCGGCCAATCGCACCGTCGAGGTCGACGCGTTCTGCTCGTGATCGGCGTGCAGGATGAAGATGCGGTCCATCGCCTTCGCCAGCACCGGGCTGATCTGATATTCCTCGGTCGGCACGGCGAAGGCCATGCGCAGGAAATTCTCGGCGTAGGACAGCTTGTTCTGCGGGAAGACGAAGGGCTGGCCGAGCGAATATTTGAAAGCCATCGCCGCGATGGTCGGCATCTTGGCGATCAGGCGATAGGAAGCGACCAGCCGCTGCTGCGGATCGGAGATGTCGGTCGAGTCATGATAGAAGGCCGAGAGGGCGCCGACCACGCCGCACATCACCGCCATTGGATGGGCGTCGCGGCGGAAACCGCGGAAGAACGACGTCAGCTGCTCGTGCACCATGGTGTGGCGTGTGATCGCGGCGACGAAGTCCTTCTTCTGCCGCGCGGTGGGCAGCTCGCCGTAGAGCAGAAGATAGGCGGTCTCCGTGAAGTCGCTGTGCTCGGCCAAGTCCTCGATCGGATAACCGCGGTAGAGCAGGATGCCCCGGTCGCCGTCGATATAGGTGATCTTGCTTTCGCAACTTCCGGTTGCGGTGTAACCGGGATCGAAGGTGAAATAGCCGAGCCCGCTGTAGAGCTTGCGCACGTCGACCACTTTGGGGCCAAGCGTGGGCGCGAGCAGCGGCAGGTCGAGCGACTTGCCGGTCGTGCGGTCCTGCAGCGTCACGCTTTCCTTCGCGGCGGCGCCGGGTGCCGCCTCGCGGGCGAGGTTGTCGGTTTTGGTGGCCATGGCATTCTCCCGTTATCCCGGATTTATGCTGCGCCGCAACAAACTCAACCCAGCGAGGATACGGCGAGGCGCCAGATTTAGCAAATCCCTTGGCTTTCAGCCGGCTCCCGCCGTGACCGCATCTGCGAGACGGGCAAGCGATTCCGCCCGTCCCAGCACCGCCATGACCTCGAAAATACCCGGCGAGGCCCGGGAACCGGTGAGCGCGGCGCGCAGCGGCTGGGCGACATCGCCGAGCTTCAAATTCGCCGTGCCGCAATAATCTTTTACGAAGCGCTCGAGGTGCGGCGCGTTCCATTGCCGGCCGTCGACCATCAGGTCGAGCGCGGCGTGCAGGTCCTTGAGCCGGGCACGCGCCGGGTCGTCGAGCAGTTTTCTGGCGTCCGGATCGAGTGATATGGGTCGCTGGGCGACATAGAACCGCGCCCGCTCGGCCAGCTCGACCAGCGTCTTGGCGCGCGGCTTCAGGTCGGGAATCGCCTTGGCGAGGCGGTCGCGGGCGGCGGCGCCGAGCTTCTGGCCGAGCTGCTCCTCGACGAAGGGCAGCGCCAGCGCAACGAGCTCGTCGTCGGCCGTCGCGCGGATATAGTGGCCGTTGATATTGGCAAGCTTGACGAAATCGAAGCGCGCCGCGGCGCGGCCCACGGCGTCGAGATCGAACCATTCGATCGCCTGCGCCGTCGAGATGATCTCGTCATCGCCGTGGCTCCAGCCGAGCCGCAGTAGATAGTTGCGCAGTGCCGCCGGCAGGTAGCCCAGCTTCCGGTATTCCTGCACGCCGAGCGCACCGTGGCGCTTCGACATTTTCTGCCCGTCGGGACCATGGATCAGCGGGATGTGCGCGAAACGTGGAACCGTCCAGCCCAGCGCCTTGTAGATCTGGGTCTGGCGGAAGGCGTTGGTCAGGTGATCGTCGCCGCGGATGACGTGGGTGACACTCATGTCGTGATCGTCGACCACGACCGAGAAGTTGTAGGTCGGTGTGCCGTCGGCACGCAGGATGATGAGATCGTCGAGCTGCTGGTTTGAGACCGTAACCGTGCCCTGCACGAGGTCGTCGAGCATCGTGTCGCCGCTCTGTTCGGCCCTGACGCGGATCACCGGCTTGACGCCGGGCGGCGCCGTCTTCGGGTCGCGGTCGCGCCAGGTGCCGTCATAGCGCAGCGATCGGCCCTCGGCGAGCGCCTTGAGCCGCATCCGCTCGAGCTCCTCCGGCGTGCAGTAGCAGTAATAGGCGTGGCCGTCGGCGAGGAGCTGGCGCGCGACTTCGGCGTGGCGCGCCTGGTTGTTCGACTGGAAGACGGCGTCGCCGTCCCACGCGAGGCCGAGCCATTTGAGTCCATCGAGGATGGCGTCGATCGCCTCCTGGGTCGAGCGCGCCTTGTCGGTATCCTCGATCCGCAGACGGAAGGTGCCGTTGTGGTGCTTGGCGTAGAGCCAGTTGAAAAGCGCGGTGCGCGCGCCGCCGATATGGAGGAAGCCAGTGGGCGAGGGCGCGAAGCGGACGGTGACGGTCATGGCGGCGTCTTTAGCATATCGGCATGCGGCTACACACGTTCTTGACTGTCCTGCTTAACTTAGTCATCTTCCGCGCAGAACAAAATCGCTTACAGCGATCGGGCCCGACATAGGGGCTTCCTGAAGAGTTCTCCTTCAACAAAATTAGAAGCGGTCATGAAATTGGGTGACCGCAGAAGGAGAAATATGACCAAGACCCTGAAAGACCTTGAACTCGAAATGCTCGAGATTCTGCGCCGTGCGGACTTCAACGCTGGCGCAGCGATGAAGCGGGTAGAGCGCGTGGAGCAAGCGCTGGCTGATCTAAGAACTGAAGTGCGGCAGAATGCTGTTCGAACTCCGGAAATTAAGGTTGAGGTCGCGGCACCCAAATATGGTTGGCTCCCAATGTTGTTGGATAAGATTTTCGCGATACGCAACGAAGCCGGATATGTCACTTACGACGATATCAATGCTGTATTGCCACCGGTCGGAATATCGGCGGAAGAGATCGAAACGATAATCGCCATTCTTTCAGCCGTTGGTATGAGGGTTGTGAAGTGTGGCTGGACGCCCAAACGACTGAATTGATATTACGCGGATAGTTGGTATCGCGCGGGTAGGCGTCCTACACTTTAGTCATGGGGGGAACCGACGCGGATGTGGCGGTTGGCGCGCGGCCGGTGCCGTGGCGCCGCCTGGGCGCGCGGCTTGCCGCCAATCTCGCGGCCGAACGCGAGCGCTGGCCGCTCTGGCTGCCCGGCTTCATGGGCGCCGGCATCGGCGTTTATTTCTGGCTGTCGTTCGAGCCCGCCGCATGGCTGGGCGTCGCGCTTGCGGCGGTCGCGCTTGCGGCATTGACGCTGGCGTGGCGCCGGCCGAGCGGGCGCTGGCTGGCCGCGATCGGCGTTGCCGCGACGCTTGGCTTCACCGCCGCGCAATACGAGGCGCATGCCGTCGCCGCGCCGGTGCTGACGCATCGCATCAACGGCGCGCTTGAGGGGCGCGTGCTCGCGGTCGATCCGTTGCCCAAGGGCGCGCGCCTCGTCATCGCGCCGTCGGCGCTCGGCGACCTGCCGCCGGCCGTCGTGCCGGCGCGCGTGCGCGTGCGGCTGCGCCACGGCGACGGCGGCCTCGCGCCCGGCGACGAGGTTCGCCTGCGCGTCTCGCTCGAGCCGCCGCCCGCGCCGGCGATGCCGGGCGCCTACGACTTCGAGCGCCGCGCCTGGTTCGAGCGTCTCGGCGGCGTCGGCTATGCGCTGTCGGCGCCGGAGAAGGTCGCCGCGCCGACGCCCGGCGCCGTCGCCCAGGCGATCGAGGCGGTGCGCCACGCGGTGACGCGGCGCATCCGCGCCGCCCTGCCGGGTCCCGACGGCGCCATCGCGGCGGCACTGATCACCGGCGCGACGCACGCGATACCGCCCGACGACGCCGGTGCCTTCCGCGACGCAGGATTGGCGCACATCCTGGTGATCGCCGGCCTGCACATGGGCATGGTCGCCGGCATCTGCTTCTTCGCCCTGCGCGCGCTCTTTGCACTCATCCCGCCCATAGCCCTCAACCATCCGACCAAGAAATACGCCGCCGCGCTCGCGCTGCTGCTGACCTTCCTCTACATGCTGCTGTCGGGCGCGACGGTATCCTCGCGCCGTGCCTTCGTGATGACGGCGCTGGCGCTGCTGGCCGTGTTGGTGGATCGCCTCAGCCTGTCGGCGCGTGCGCTGGCGCTTGCCGCTGTCGCCATCATGTTGATGACGCCGGACAGCGCGACCGGGCCCAGCTTCCAGATGTCGTTCGCTGCGGTGGCGGCGCTGGTCGCGTTCTACGAGGCGTGGCGCGCGCGGCTCGCCGCCTGGCACCGCGACGCCGGCGCGCTGAAGCGTCTCAGCCTCTATGCGATCGGCATCGCCTTCACCACGGTCGTCACCACCGTCGCGACGGCGCCGTTCACGGTCTATCACTTCAACCGCTTTCCGCTCTATTCGGTCGCGGCCAATGTCGTTGCGGTGCCGATCACCGGCTTCTGGATCATGCCGTGGGCGATCATCGCCTGCCTGCTGATGCCGCTCCATTTCGAAGCGATAGCCCTCACGCCGATGGGCTGGGGCATCGAGGCCGTCACGGCGATCGCCAAGGGCGTGACGGCGTGGCCCGGCGCGGTCATGACCCTGCCGAGCATGCCCGCCTGGGGCATCGCCATCGCGGCGACGGGCGGCTTGTGGCTCGCCATCTGGCGGCGGCGCTGGCGCTGGTGGGGCGCGCTGCCGCTCGCCTTCGGTCTGCTGTCGGCCGGGTTCGAGCGGCCTCCCGACATCCTGATCGCCGGCGATGCCAAGCTCGTCGCGGTGCGCGCGGCGGACGGTACCTATTTGCCGTCGAAGGCCAAGGGCGAGCGTACGACATCCGACAGCTGGACCAAGCGCGTGGCGACGGCGATGGGGCCGGTCTGGCCCGATCGCGGCGCGTCAACCGACGGCTTGCTGAGCTGCGACGACGGATCGTGCCGCTACCGCGCGCGCGGCGCGGTGGTAACGCTGATCCGCGATCCAGACCGCTTCGACCGCGCCCAATGCGCCGCTGATCTCGTCGTGGCGCCGGTGCCGGCGTGGCGCATCTGTCCCGGCGCGCGCATCGTCGATCGTATCGACGACTATCGCGACGGCGGCCGTGCCGTGTGGCTTGATGCCGGCGCGGTGCGGCTCGAAAGCGTGCGCGACTATCAGGGCGCAAGGCTCTGGTCGCCGCGGCGCGGGCCGGCTCAATCCCGGCCTTGAGCCTGCGACGGATAGGCGCGTCACGATCCATTTCCCCCGCTTTGCAAGCGCCTAAATTTGCTGTTAGCTGAGGGCGTCGATAGGGAAGAATGCTTGGGGGGCATGATGAAATCGAATCGATACGGTCTGGTTGCAACGGCAATGGTCGCGATCGTTGGTGGCTTGCTAGTGCTGGCGCCGGCGCCGGTCCGGGCCGATGGCGCGCTCGCTGTCGGCGTGCCGAGCGACGTGGCGAAGGACGGCTTCGCCTATGGCCGCAACGTCAATTCGCCGACCGAGGCGGTGGCGCGCACCCGTGCGCTTGAGCTCTGCCAGCACGCCCATGATGCGTCTGACGAGGCGCGGCGCGTCTGCACCGTGGTGCAGGGGTTCCACCGTCAATGCGTTTCGGTGGCGATGGATCCGAAAGCCGGCACGCCGGGCGTCGGCTGGGCGATCGCGCCGACCAAGCAGGCGGCCGAGAAACAGGCGCTCGCCAATTGTCGCGCCACGGCCGGAGCGAGCCGTCAGCAGTTCTGCGTTATGTCCGATTCGGCCTGCGACACCCACCAATAACGGTTGTTGGGGGGGACGCGCCGCGGCGTTAGTATCGCCGCAGCAATCCCACGAGCTTGCCCTGCACCTTGACGCGATCGGGGCCGAAGATGCGCGTCTCGTAGGTTTTGTTGGCGGGCTCGAGCGCAATCGATTCGCCGCGTTTGCGCAGCCGTTTCAGCGTGACTTCGTTGTTGTCGACCAGCGCCACGACGATGACGCCGTTCTCGGCGGTGTCGCAGCGCTGGATCAGCACGGTATCGCCGTCGCAGATGCCGGCCTCGACCATGCTGTCGCCGGCGACTTCGAGCGCGTAGTGCTCGCCGAGGCCGAGCATGCCGGCCGGCACGCTGATGGTGTTGGAGTGGTCGCGTAGCGCCTCGATCGGCGTACCGGCGGCGATACGGCCGTAAAGCGGCAGCTCCTGCGCTTGGCCGGTGTCGTTGACCGCGAGGCCAGGCAGCGCGGTCTTGAAGTCGCCCTTGATGACCGTGGGCGAGAACTTGGTCGGCCGCCCCTTGGCGGCGGTCTCTTCCGGCAGCTTGACGACTTCGAGCGCGCGCGCGCGGTGGGGCAGGCGGCGGATGAAGCCGCGCTCCTCGAGTCCCGAGATCAACCGATGGATGCCGGATTTCGACTTGAGGCCGAGCGCCTCCTTCATTTCCTCGAATGAAGGCGAAATGCCCGAGTCCCCGAGCCGCCGGTTGATGTAAAGCAGAAGCTCGTGTTGTTTGCGCGTGAGCATGACTCAAATCCCTGCATCGTCCGGCGTGAGCGCCGGCATGGAACAAAACAACAACCATTGTCGTTCTAGTTTAGTTCCGTCGCGACTGTCAAGCGGGTTTATCCACAGGGGTGGGGATAAAAGGGATTTATATACTTGTCTCCCTCGTCCTCGCGGCGGTGCTGTTTTATTCAGTTGGTGGCCCGTATCTCCGCATTGGCCCGACGTACAGTTGGTGTACGGGCGGGACTTGTACGCCCCCGGGCCAAGTGACTTCAAACCCGTGTGATCCCGGTATATCACCCAACGTAAATTCGATTCCGGCCGCTTCAAACGCTCTTCGGATCGTAATCTCACTCTGTGGAAAAATAACGCCCCACCGTATCAAGCCGGGAAACGTCGCTTCCCTGAATTTCACGTCCCAGCCAGCTTGGCGAAAAGCGAGCGATAGCCATAGCGCGTACGACTTAGATTCAAAATCGCCAGTAGCGCAGGAAATCAAAACCGATCCAGGGTCCGACCTTAGTTTGGTTTGCAACTCAGTGAACGGGACCGATTCTATCGTGCGCCAACTGAATGTTGCTTTAAGTCGCTGCGTTTCTAGTTTTGCTTCCTCCGTTGCTTTTTCGGCGTCGGCTACTCGGCTGTCATCGGCGTCGCGGGCGCGCTTCGCGAATTTCAATTCACCGAAAATGCCACCAGCAATCAGAAAATTCGCAAAGATGATTGCGGCACGATACCAACATTTGTCAGCGATAAAGAGTGCCCCGACATCGACAGCAAGGCCGAGCAAAATTAGATATGCAATGCGGTCGGCCCACTCGGAATTGAAATCCGATATTGACTTAAAATCTTTGCCTTTAGGCTTCCACATCGCCGGCCTAATTCGCCCTCGTGGCAAACATTCAGATTTTACTATTCGTTTGTGGGGCCTGTTTACGGTCGCTTTGTTTATTTTGCTTGTTATCTACGTTGGCGGTCATCTTCTGGGATGGCTGTAATGAGCGCCGCTACTTTGCAAACATCAATTCGCGCTCTTTCTTCTTCGCGCGTCGCTTGCGCTTCTTCGCGGCAACACTCTTTGGCTTCGGCCGATACGCCAAAACCACATCAGCCATCTTGTCGAGTATTTCCGGCGGTCGCTGTTTGCTCATTGGATCAGCGCCTTATAAGTGAGCCGCTTTCCGGCGACATTCACGACGAAGCTATCCAGCCGGTCCAGAGTATGACGCTGGCAGTTGCCTTCGTTAAGCCGGAAAGCGAACTCGTCAACATAGCGATGCAGGTGATCCGGCGAAACGTGATGATAGACGCCGTGAATGCCGCGCTTCATCACGGCCCAGACACTCTCAATGCTGTTTGTCGAGACGCCCTTGCGAACGTACTGGCCTTTGCCGTGGTTGACCGTCTTGTGGTCGTAGTCGCGTCCGAGTCCGGCATAGCCGCCGTGTTCGTCGGTGTGCAGGATCGCGCCCATTTCGACGGTGTTATGGATGACGGCGCTAAGCGTGTGCGCTCCGGTATCCGGCACCGGCATCGCGACCACCTTGCCGCTCTTTTCGCGCATCCCAACAACGGCGGTTTTGGTCCGAACGCCTTTCCGCTTGTTGACGTGCCGGTTGTGGTCGATTCCTCCGACGTACATCTCGTCCACTTCCACAATGCCGCGCAGCACGTCCAGCTTGTCGCCGCAGGCTTCCCGCAGCCGTTGCAGCACGAACCACGCGCTCTTTTGCGTAATGCCGATTTCCTTGGCGAGTTGCATGGACGAGATGCCCTTGCGCGCCGTGACGAGCAGGTACATCGCGTAGACCCACTTGTGCAGCGGCACATGCGACCGCTCGAAGATGGTGCCGGTGCGGACGGTGAAATCCTCCTTGCACTGGTTGCAGCGGTAATAGCCGCCCTTACGGGCCGTGATCCTGTCGCCAGTCCCGCAGACCGGGCAGCGGACGCCATCCGGCCAGAGCCGCCCCTCCAGGTAGACCCGCGCCGTCTCCTGATCGGGAAACATGGCGAACAACTCGAAGGTGGAGATGGTGGATTTGCTCATGGCTTAGGTCTCGCTTTCTGGTCAAAATATGCCAGAAACCGACGAGGGAGTCAAGTATATAAATCCCGGATAAAACCGCAGCCGGAGCTGGGGTAGACGAGCAGCGTGCTAGCATCCTGAGCCGCGAAAACCGAGGAGACGAGCCGCATGCACCGGATCGCCGTCACCGTCGTTGCCTTGCTGCTGGTGCCGTCGTGGTGGTCCGCTGCCGCGCCCGCGAAGCACTGGCAGGAGGTCCGGTCGACCGCGGCGGGCTTCGCCGTGCTGTTTCCGGGCAAGCCGAAACTGGTTTTGACGCCCGTGGCGAACGCCCACGGCGCGGTGGAACATTCGTGGCGTCTCGATATCAGCGATCACGAGACCTATGAGCTGGCGGTGACCATCTATCCTGGCGCGACGTTTCCACCGCCGACGATCGCGTTTTACGACCGCCTGCTCGACGGCTATGCCGCCAGCAGTCAGACGCACTTGCGCACGCGGCGCATGATCGCAGTCGACGGCCATCCGGCGGTCGAGGCGTTCTTCGACGGCGATCACGACTTCCACCATTTGATCGACATTCTGGTGGTCGGCGATCGGCTCTACATCGTGGCATCCGGCGGTTCAGGCGCGTACGAGCGCAACGCCGACGCGCTCAAGTTCCACCGGTCGTTCCGGCTTTTGGGGAGCTGACGCGCCTATTCGTCCCAGACGAAGGCGCTCATCAGCATGTCGATGGTGCGGCCGTCGGCCGCCAACGGCAACGCGAGGATCTCGCAATTGTGCGGCAGGTTGTCGGTGACGAACTCGTGGTCGCGGCGATAGACGATCGGCGTGCGGCGCGCGATCACCTCGGTGAAGTGGGTGCGCGCGCCGTCGGCATGGACCGGATCGGGGATCTCGTCGACCCATTTGCCGGTCAGCTCGATGTCGATGCGACGCGCCAAGTTCGACGCATGCACGCGATAGCGGAAGCGCAGCGGATCGTAGCGAACGTCGAGCAATGACAGGTTGCCGATAAGGTACTGGAAATCGTGCGGCGTAAAATCGGCGCGCGACGGGAATTCGCGGTCGTGCCGGCGCACCTCCCAGTCGGTTAGCAGCCGCTGCAGGCGCGCATTCCGGATGCCCAGGTTCGGGGCATGGATCTGCAACATGGCCGGAGCTTCGCCGGAGCTTGGTTAGCGCGGCGTTAACGTCCGCCGCATCGTCCTAGACCGCGCCGATCGGGCCCAGCGGCACGATCTCGACCCAGTCACCGGCCTTGGCCGGCGGCGCGTGCGGCGGCCGCACGACCAGGCAATCGGCGCGCGCCAGCAGCGACATCATCGAGGAATCCTGCTTGTCGAAGGGCGTTGCCTCGGCGACGCCGTCGGCGCCGCGCGCGAGCCGCGCACGGAGATAATCCTGCCGCCGATCGTTGGCCGGCAGGTCCCGGGTGAGCCGCGCCTTGGGATTGGCCGCGCCAGCCGCGGCCAGGCCCTGCAGCTTCTCGAGCGCCGGCTTGACGAAGAGCAGGGCGCAGACCAGCGCCGAGACCGGATTGCCCGGCAGGCCGATCATCGGCGTCGCGCGGTATTTGCCGACCATCAGCGGCTTGCCCGGCCGCATCGCCACCGTCCAGAAGTCGAGGGCGAGGCCGTCAGCGCCGAGCGCGCTCCGGACCAGATCGTGCTCGCCGACCGACGCACCGCCGGTGGTCAGCAGCAGGTCGGCGCCAGTCGCGCCTTCGGCGATCGTCCGCAGCGCGTCGGCCTGGTCGGGTGCGATCGGCAGCTGCACCGGCACGCCGCCTTCGCCGGTGACGAACGCCGCCAGCGCAATGCCGTTGGAGCTGACGATCTGGTTGGGCCCGATCGGATCGCCGGGCAGCACAACTTCATCGCCAGTCGGCAGGATGGCGACGCGCGGCCGGCGGCGGACCAAGAGCCACGGCCGATTCATCGCCGCTGCCAATCCCACGTCGCGCGGCGTCAGGCGGATGCCCGCCTTGAGGATGGCGTCGCCTTTGCGGAAATCGAGACCGGCCGGCCGGATATAACGGCCCGGCGCCGGCGCCTCTTTGACGACGACGCTGTCGCCGTCGCGCGCGGTGTCCTCCTGGATGACGATGCAATCGGCGCCGTCGGGCACCGGCGCGCCGGTGAAGATGCGCACCGCCTCGCCGGGCTTGAGCGACTTGCCGTAGGCCTGGCCGGCCGGCACATTGCCGACGATCTTGAGCTTCGCCGGAACGGTTTTGACATCGGCGCCGCGCGCGGCATAGCCATCCATCGCCGAAGCCGGGAAGGGCGGCTGCGTCCGTCGCGCCACGACGTCTTCCGCCAGCACGCGGCCGGCCGCGTCGCTCACCGCAACCTGCTCGGTGCCCACCGGCGCGATCAGCGCCAGCAGCCGGCGCGTCGCCTCGTCGACCGAGATCATGCCGGCCTTGGCACCGCCGTCGCTCATGTCGCCTCGAAGGTGCCCGACTTGCCGCCGGATTTGTGCACCAGGCGGATGCCGGTGAGTTGCATGCCGCGATCGACCGCCTTCAGCATGTCGTAGACCGTGAGCGCCGCCACCGCCACCGCGGTCAACGCCTCCATCTCGACGCCGGTGCGGCCGGTGAGCTTGATCGTCGCGGTGATGTCGACGGCGTTGCGGTTCTTGTCGCAGCGCAAATCGACCATGACCGACGACAGCTCGAGCGGATGGGTGAGGGGCACGAGTTCGGCCGTGCGCTTGGCACCCATGATGCCGGCGAGCCGCGCCACCGCCAGCACGTCGCCCTTTTTCGCCTTGCCCTTGCGCACCAGGTCGAGCGTCGCGCGCTTCATGATGACGCTGCCCTTGGCGACGGCGACGCGCGCGGTGATGTCCTTGGTCGAGACATCGACCATGCGCGCCGCGCCTTTCTTGTCGAAGTGCGTGAGCTTGGGCTTGCTCACGCGCGCGCCTCGGCGGGAGCGAGCAGGGCGCGTGCCGCCTGCTCGACGTCGGCCTGGCGCAGCAGCGATTCACCGATCAGGAAACCCCTGGCGCCGGCGCGCGCCAGTCGCGCCAGGTCGGCGGGCCGGCCGATACCGCTCTCGCTCACCACCAGCCGGTCGCGCGGCACCAGCGGCGCCAGCGTCTTGGTCGTGGCGATGTCGGTCTTGAGCGTCTTGAGGTTGCGGTTGTTGACGCCAATGAGCCGCGTCTTGAGCCGCAAGGCGCGATAGAGCTCGTCCTTGTTGTGCACCTCGGCGAGCACGTCCATGCCGAGCTCGATCGCCTTGGCTTCGAGCGCCGCGGCGTCGGAGTCGATCAGCGCCGCCATGATGAGCAGCACGCAGTCGGCGCCGAGCGCGCGCGCCTCGACGATCTGATAGGGATCGAGCATGAAATCCTTGCGCAGCACCGGCAGCTTCACCGCCGCGCGCGCCAGCACCAAATGCTCCGGCCGGCCCTTGAAATTGGGCTCGTCGGTCAGCACCGACAGGCAGGTCGCGCCGCCGCGCTCGTAGGCGCGCGCCAGCGCCGCCGGATCGAAATCCGGTCGGATCATGCCGCCCGACGGCGAGGCCATCTTGATCTCGGCGATGAGGCCGTAGCGTCCGCCCGTGGCCGCGGCCTCGAGCGCCGCGATGAAGCCACGCGGCGGCGGCAGGCGCTTCACCGCGTGCGCCAGCGCGCCGGGCGGATGCAGGCGCTTGTTGGCGGCGATCTCGGCGCGCTTCTCGGCGCAGATCGTGGCCAGCACGTCGTTCATGCCGGCACCGTTTCGTTGGTGATTGCGACCATCTTCTCGAGTGCGCGCTTGGCCGCGCCCGAGCTGATCGCCTCTGCGGCGCGACGCACGCCGGCGGTCAGATCGGTCGCGCGGCCGGCGACGATCAGCGCGGCGCCGGCGTTGAGCAGCACGCAATCGCGCAACGGTCCGGGCTCGCCGGCGAGAATGGCGCGAAGCTTCGCCGCGTTCGCCGCCGGATCGGCGCCCTTGAGCTGCTCGATCCGCGCGCGCGGCAGGCCCGCCATCTCGGGCGTGATGTCGAAGGTCGAAAGCTTGCCGTCCTTCCATTCGGCGACCGCCGTCGTGCCGGTGGTGGTGATCTCGTCGAAGCCGTCGCCGTGCACCACCCAGGCGTGCTCGGCGCCGAGCTTGCCCAGCACCTCGGCGACCGGCTTCACCCACTGCGGCGCGAACACGCCGACCAGGAGGCGCTTCACCAGCGCCGGGTTCGAGAGCGGGCCGAGCAGGTTGAACACGGTGCGCGTGCCGAGCTCGACGCGCGTCGGCGCCACGTGCCGCGTCGCGGCGTGATAGCGCGGCGCCATCATGAAACCGATGCCGGCTTCGTGGATCGCGCGCTCGACCAGGCGGGGATCGGCTTCGATGTTGACGCCGAGCGCGGTCAGGATGTCGGCGGAGCCCGAATGCGACGAGAAGTTGCGGTTGCCGTGCTTGGCGACGTGCGCGCCGGCGCCCGCGGCGACGATCGCCGCCGCGGTCGAGACGTTGAAACTGCCGCGGCCATCGCCGCCGGTGCCGACGACGTCGATCGCGTCTGGCGGCGCAACGACGTGCAGCGCCTTGCTGCGCATGGTGCGCGCGGCGGCGGCGATCTCGTCGACGGTCTCGCCGCGCACGCGCAACGCCAGCAGGAAGCCGCCCATCTGCGCCGGCGTGGCGTCGCCCGACATCATGGCTTCGAAGGCGTTGGCAGCGTCGGCCTCGGATAGGCGCTCGCCCGCCGCCACCTTCGCCAGCAGCGTCTTGAAGTCTACAGCAGCGCTCATGCCGCGACGCTTTCGGCGGCGGCGAGAGCGAGGAAATTCTTGAGCAGGCGATGGCCGCCTTCGGAAGCGATGCTTTCGGGATGGAACTGCACGCCGTGCACCGGCCGGTCGCGATGCTGGAGGCCCATGATGATGCCGTCCAGGGTCTCGGCGGTGACGGTCAGCACGCTCGGCAGGCTGGCGCGCTCGACGATCAGCGAGTGGTAGCGCGTGGCGTGGAACGGATTGGGCAGCCCCTCGAAGACGCCGCTTCCGGCGTGGCGGATCTCGCTGAGCTTGCCGTGCATCGGCACTTGCGCGCGTACCACCTTACCGCCGAAGACCTGACCGATCGCCTGGTGACCGAGGCAGACGCCGAGCACGGGCACGCGCCCGGCCTTGGCGATCAGCTCGAGGCAGATGCCGGCGTGATCGGGATCGCTTGGTCCGGGCGAGATCACGATGCCCTGCGGCTTCAGCGCCAGTGCATCGGAAACCGACAGGGTGTCGTTACGCTTGACGACCACCTCGGCGCCGAGCTCGCCCAGGTAGTGCCAGAGGTTGTAAGTGAAGCTGTCGTAGTTATCGATCAGCAGGAACATATCGGGGCCTCGCCGCCGAGGTTATATCAGGCCGCATCGGCGTGCAAAAGCCGCGGCGCCGGAAGTGAAATCGGCTAGACTGGCGGCATCCGGACGATCGCCAGCGCAGGACCAAGAACGCGCGACGGCCGGGACCGCCGGATTGGTCGGTGGCGACGAGGCGCGTGGCAGTGGACGACACGATCGAGCATCGCGACGAACAGCCGCAACCGGTGCGGCGACGCCGGCCCTGGCGGCGATGGCTGCTGGTAGCGCTGGCGCTGCTGCTGGCGGTCGGCGTCTGGCACGAACGTGCGCGCCCGCCGCGCCCCGAAGCTTCGGCGACGATTCCGCCCGCGGCCGTGCCGCTGCCGCCGGCCGAAGCCGAGCCGCCGGCGAACGTGCCGGCCTGGATCCGCTATGCCGTGCCGACGCCGGCGACCGACCGGCCGCGCGTCGTCGTCGTCATCGACGGTCTGGGCGTCGATCCCGCCGCGACGGCGCGCGCCATCGCGCTGCCGCCGGCGGTGACGCTATCTTTCGTCGCCTACGCTGCCGACCTTGCCGAGCAGACCGCGACGGCGCGCCGCGCCGGCCACGAGCTGCTGCTGCGCGTGCCGATGGAGCCGACGTCGACGACGGCGGCGATGGGCTCCTATGCGCTCGGCCGTTACATGACGCAAGACGACTTGCTGCGGCGCCTGCGTTGGGACCTGGCGCGCTTCGACGATTATGTCGGCGTCGACAACCACATGGGCACCGAGTTCGCGATGGACGCGCCAGCCATGCGTGTAGTGATGACCGAGCTCAAGCGGCGCGGCCTGCTCTATCTCGACGCGCGTGCCGTGCCGACTGAGCCGGTCGCTGTCGCGGCACACGAACTCGGCGTGCCCTACGCTTCGCGCGACATCTTTCTTGACGGCGAGCAGGCCGCCATCGCGGTCGACGCAAGGCTCGCCGACCTGGTGAAGCTCGCGCACGAGCACGGCAGCGCCATCGCCATCGGCCATCCCCATCCCGCGACGCTCGCCGCGCTCCAGCGTTGGCTGCCGACGTTGAGGCGACAGGGCGTCGTGCTGGTGCCGTTGACCGCGGTGATCAAACCGCCGCGGACCGGCTAGCGCGAAATCACTTCGCCGGCGTCGACAGCGGCCGGCCGCGATCGAGCACCAGCACCGAGATCGAATAGGTCACGCCGTCGGCGATGTTGCGCGTCTCGTGCACCACGCCGGCGGCGTTGTGATAGGCCTCGCCGGCTTTCACCGTCAGCGGCGGCCTGCCGCTCCGGTAGGTGATGCGCAATGCGCCTTCGGTGACCAGCCCGTATTCGTCGCCGGCGTGATAATGCCAGCCGCTGCTGGCGTTGGGCGGCCACTCGATCGACAGCATGGTCGTTGACTTCCCCGGCGCGCCGCTCACCGGCACGTGGTCGAGGAAGATATGCGTCGGAAGCGGCTTCGGCGGCGGCGCCGGCTGCGCGTCGGCGCTCACCACCAACAACAGCGCCGTCGCGGCGCAGACGGCGATGGCTCGGATCATCTTGGCCCCCCAAGATTGGACGAATTGTCGGCCGGCGCGCCTCGCGCCGGTTTAGCGCGCGAGCGGACCGCGCACGACGGTGACGCCGTTCTCCTGGTCCGTCGAGAAATGCAGATCGGCCGGCGTCAGCAGCGACGGCTCCTCGCGGATGATCAGGACCTGGGGTCCGCTGGGCGCCGACGGCGCGGCCCCATACGGCGCGTAAGCCGGCATCGACGGATAGACCCAGAGCGGCGCCACGATCGTCGAGGACGCGGTGCTGCTCGCCACGGTCGGCACATTGCCGGTGATCATCGCCTCGGCGGCGACGGCGGCGCCGCTGAATCCGAGGACGCCGAGCGCTGCGAGCACCGCGCATTTAACCCGCGACCAATTCTGTCGCATGACCGATCTCCATTGCTTCTCGACAAAGTATTGGGTGATTCGCGTTAACCGTCACGCGAAATGCGCCGACTCGCTTGTGAGATTTTCGCGCGAGTCGGCGGTTTTGCCTACCGTCGCGCGAAGGTCACGGCTTCTTCGGCGGCACGGAACAGGGCGCGCGCCTTGTCCTGGATTTCCTGGTACTCGGCCGCCGGATCGCTGTCGGCGACGACGCCGCAGCCAGCCTGCACGATCATCTTGCCGTCCTTGACCACGGCGGTGCGCAGCACGATGCAGGTGTCCATGCTGCCGTCGCCGGCGAAATAGCCGATGCCGCCGGCATAGAGGTTGCGGCGCTCGGGCTCGAGCTCGTCGATGATCTCCATCGCCCGCACCTTGGGCGCGCCCGACAGCGTGCCGGCGGGAAAGCCTGCCATCAGGGCGTCGAGCGCCTCGACCTTGGGCGCTGCCTGGCCTTCGACATGCGACGAGATGTGCATGACGTGGCTGTAGCGCTCGATGACGAACTGCTCGACGACTTTCACGGTGCCGGTTACGGCGACGCGGCCGACGTCGTTGCGCGCGAGGTCGAGCAGCATGAGATGCTCGGCGCGTTCCTTGGGATCGGCGAGCAACTCCGCGGCGAGCCTCTCGTCCTCGGTGGCGTCCTTGCCGCGCCGGCGTGTGCCGGCGAGCGGCCGGATCGACACCTTGCCATCGCGGAAGCGCACCAGGATCTCGGGGCTCGAGCCGACGACGGCGAAACTGCCGAAATCGAGGAAGAACAGGAACGGCGAAGGGTTGAGCCGGCGCAGCGCGCGATAGAGCGCGAAGGGCGGCAGCCTGAACGGCACGCTGATCCGCATCGACGGCACGACCTGGAAGATCTCGCCGGCGCGGATGTATTCCTTGGCTGCCGCCACCATCCGCATGCATTCGTCGCGCGTCATGTTGGCGGTCGGCGGCGGCAGTTCCTCGGTCGTGGCAACGGATTCGCGCCGGTGTGGCAGGCTGCGCTCGAACTCCGACAGCACGTCGGCGATGCGCTCGCGCGCCGCGCGATAGGCCTGCTCGGCGTTCACCGCCGGATCGGGCCAGACCGGCGTTACTACCGTGACGCGGTCGGCGATGGTATCGAAGATGCAGACGATGGTCGGTCGCACCAAGATCCCGTCGGGAATGCCGAGCTTGTCCGGATTGCTGTCTGGAATCTTCTCGACCAGGCCGACCATGCCGTAGCCGAGATAGCCGAAGAGGCCGCAGGCCATCGGCGGCAGGTCCTTCGGCGTTTGGACTCGACACTCCTTGATGAGTGCGCGCAGCGAAGCCAGCGCGCCCTGGTTCTGCGGCTCGAAGCGGTCGGGATTGGAGCGCGCGTGACGATTGATCTCGGCGCGGTCGCCGAAGCAGCGCCACACCAAGTCGGGCTTGAGGCCGATGAAGGAATAGCGGCCGCGCGCTGCACCGCCCTCGACGCTCTCGAACAGGAAACTCAGCGGCTTGCCGTCGGCGAGCTTGAGCATCGCCGAGACCGGCGTCTCGAGATCGCTGATCAGCGACGTCCACACCAGCGCCGGCTTGCCGGCGGCGTGCGCCTGCGCGAACTCCTTGAACTCGGGCGAGAGCTGCATTTTTAGAAGGTGATCATTGGCGTGTCATTGCGAGGCGACGCGAGGCGGCGCCGAAGCAATCCGGCGAGACTTTTACGCCGGCTGGATTGCTTCGCCTTCGGCTCGCAATGACGTCCGCGCGGCTCACAGCGCCCGGTCGAGATTGGTCTTGTTGATCTCGACCGGATAACGCGCGCGCAGCGCCTGCGCGAACTCGTTCAAGAACTCGCCCTGCATCTGCTGCGCCAGCCGGTGCGACAACGCATCGACCGCCGCCTTGTCCTTCGTCGGGTCGGGCGTCTGAATCGCCGTGAGCTGTGCCACGACATAGGCGTTGCCGTCGGGCGCGGTCGTCGCCGCGCCGGCCTTGAGCGCGAACAGCTGTCCGACCAGCGCCGGCGGCACCCGGCTGTTGCCGGTGCGCAGCACCGGCCCGGTGCTGCTGACCACCAGCTTGTGCTTTTTGGCGATCGCGGCGAGCGACTGGCCGGCGTTGACCTGATCGGCGATCTGCTTGCCGAGCGCGGCGAGCGCCTGAATGCGCTGCTGCGCCTGCCAGGCCGCCACGACCTTATCGCGCACCTGGTCGAGCGGCGGCACGCCAGAGGGCGTGATCTTGTCGACGTGGACGATGTAGTAGCCGTCGTCGCCGAGATCGCCGAGCTCGCTGGTCTGGCCGGCGGCGGTGGAAAAGGCGGCTTGCAGCACCGTGCCCTTGGGCGACGGCAGGTCGGCGGTCTTGCCGTCGGCGAGCGCTCCTTGGGCGTCCATGCCGGCGAGGATCGTCATTTTCATGCCGAACTGCTTGGCCACTGCGTCGAGGCCGCCACCGCCGGCAAGCGCGTCGTCGATGTGGTTCGCGAGCTGCGCAATGCGGTCGCCGGCCATGTCGCGGGCCACGTCCTGGCGCAGCTTGGCTTTCACTTGGTCGAAGTTCTGCGTCTGCGCCGGCTTGATGGCGACCACGCGCAGGATGTGCCAGCCGAACGAATCTTGGATGGGCGGCGTCACGCCGCCCTGCTTCGCCGTGAACGCGGCCCCGGCCAGCGCCTTCGGCAGGTCCTGCTGGCGCATCCAGCCGAGATCGAGCGTGCTCGGATCGGCGCCGGCCACCGCCTTCGCGACTGCGGCGAAGTTCTTGCCGGCCTTGAGCTGCGTCTCGGCCTCGTCGGCCTTGGCCTTAGTCGACAGCAGGAGCTGTTGGAGCTGGCGGGTCTCCGGCGTGTGGAACTCGTCGAGCCGCGCCTGATAGGCGTCATGGAGCCGGCTGTCGGGAACGTCCATGGTCTTGGCGACGTCGTCGATCGTCAATGTCGCAAGCGTGACATCGCGGCGCTCCGGCGTGCGGAATTCGTCCTGGTGAGCCTTGTAATAGGCATCGAGGTCCGCCGCGGACGGCCTGCCCGGCGCCGCCACGGCCGACGGCGGCAGGATCACCATGTCGGCGACGCGGCGCTCGGCCTCGGCGCGATAGATCGCGTCGGTCAGCTCCTGCGGCGGCCGGATGCCCTCGGTCAGCGCGATCGTCAGCTCGTTGCGCGTGAGATCGGCGCGCAGCAGTTGCTCGTATTGCGCGTCGCTCAGCCGGTTGGCCGCCAGGATTTGGTTATAGAGGTTGCGGTCGAACTGGCCGTTCGACCCGCGAAAGTTCGGATTGCCGACGATCGCGCGGCGCACCGCCTCGTCGCCGACGCGCAGATCGAGATGGCCGGCCTCCTGCGCAAGCAGCTTGGATTCGATCAGCCGGTTGAGCGCGCTGTCGACGAGGCCGAGGCGCTTCGCCTGGTCCATCGTCAGGCTCGTGCCGCCGAGCGAGCCGCGCAGCCGCTCGATATCGGCGCGGACCGCCTGCTGGAGCTGGGTCGCCTGGATCGGCTCACCGTCCACGCTCGCGACCGCAGTATCGACGCTGCGGTTGCGAAAGATGTCGCCGATGCCCCAGATCCCGAACGTGACGATCAGCACGCCAAACAGAATCTTGACGATCAGCGAGGTGGCTTTTGAGCGGATGGCCTGCAGCATGATGAAGCCCGGAGTGGCGCGACCCGCGGCCTCGCGCCGGTCTGCGCGCGCGGATGATAGGGGGCGCCGGCTGGCGCCGCAACGCCGAAAGCGTGCCGCGGACACGCGTTCTGCCCGGCGCGGCGCGCTGGCGGCGTCGGTGGCGCCATGCTAACAGGGCATCGTGCGTAAGCTGGTCGCTGGCAACTGGAAGATGAACGGCCTGACGGCCGACGGCGTCGCGCTGGCGCGCGATCTCGCCGCCCGCGCCAAGGCGACGCCGCCGGCCTGCGAGGTCTTACTCTGTCCGCCGGCGCCGCTCTTGGCGCCGCTGGCGAACGCCATCGCTGGTTCGGGTATCGTGCTCGGCGGCCAGGACTGCCACACCGAAGCCAAGGGCGCGCACACCGGTGACATCGGCGCGCCGATGCTCAAGGACGCCGGCTGTGCCTACGTCATCGTCGGCCACTCCGAGCGCCGCCACGACCACAAGGAAACCGACGCGCTCGTCCGTGCCAAGGCGTCGGCGGCCGTCGCGGCGGGCTTGTGCGCGATCGTCTGCATCGGCGAGACCGCCGCCGAGCGCAGCGGCGGCCGCACCGAAGCGGTCGTCGTGCGGCAGTTGCAGGCGTCGCTGCCGCTGCGGCTTGGTCCGGCGCAGTTGGTCGTCGCGTACGAGCCGGTCTGGGCGATCGGCACCGGCCGCACGCCGACGCCGCCGGAGGTCGCGGCGGTGCACGCGCGCATCCGCGCCGCGCTGCGCGACCTGGTCGCCGAACCTGCCGGCATCCGCATCCTCTATGGCGGTTCGGTCAAGCCGGCGAATGCGCGCGAGTTGATGACCGTCGCCGATGTCGACGGCGCGCTGATCGGCGGTGCCAGCCTGGTCGCGGACGAGTTCTGGGCGATCGCGCAGGCTTGCGGTTGAGGCGCATTTCCGCCGTGCCGGTCCGAGTGGGCACACCAGCCGGGCCGTCGCTTTTCGTACTGATCGCCGGATAAGCAGGCTATCGGCGGCCTTAGTTCTGGTATGCCAGAAGTGGGCGGGCTGCCGGTGTGCCGCGTTACAAATTATTATAGCAACGGCCCGCGGCGACATGGCCGATACTGGTCCAAAGCCCTTGAAAACTCTTGAAGCTTCGTCCGGCATTGCGGATGATGCGCGCAAGAACAACATACCGGACCAAAGGCTAGTAGAGGGGGAGGCTAATCGACTGCGCCAGAGGATTCTGGCCCGCTTCATTTCGTGAAGTCCGATGACAACTGCGACGGGCCGCGTCCGCGGTCGGTCAAGAATGCCGTGTCAATCCGCAACGAAAACGTACCAACAGGGAGTGAAGCACAATGACCCAACCGAAGTCGTTTCCGATCGGCCGCCGCACGGTCCTCAAGGCCGCGGCTGCCGCCGGCGTTGCGCAAGTCGCGGCGCCGTTCGTCATCTCCGCGCGCGCCGCCGAAACCGTGAAAATCGGCCTCAACGATCCACTTACCGGTACTTATGCGCTGCTCGGCAAGAATGAGCAAATCGGCTGCCAGCTCGCCGTCGAACAGATCAACAAGAAAGGTGGCATCCTGGGCCGCAAGGTCGAGCTTCTGGTCGAGGATTCGACCAGCGCCGACACCGGCATTGCGGTGCAGAAGGCGCACAAGCTGATCGATCGCGACAAGGTGAACTTCCTGCTCGGCAACGTGAACTCGGCGATGGCGATCGCGCTCGGCGAGGTGTCGAACCAGGCGGGCATCCTGCATATCGTCACCGGCGGCCATACCGATTCCGTCACCGGCACCGACTGCCACTGGAACGTCTTCCGCGTCTGCAATACGACACGCATGGAGACCAACTCGGTTTCGTCAACGCTGTTCAAGAAATACGGCAAGAAGTTCTACTTCATCACGCCGGACTACGCCTTTGGCCACACCTTGCAACAGGGTTTCGAGGCCGCGCTCAAGGCCAACAACGGCACCGAGACCGGCGCGTCGCTGACGCCGCTCGGCTCCACCGACTTTTCGTCGTACCTCATCAAGGCGGAAGCGAGCAAACCCGACGTCATCATCTTCCTCACCGCTGGCCAGGACTCCGTAAACGCGCTGAAGCAGGCGGTGCAGTTCGGCCTCAACAAGAAGTTCGGCATCGCCGGCGCGCAGCAGGAGCTCGAAGTGCTCGAAGGCCTGCCGCCGGAGGCGCGCATCGGCACCTGGGTCTTCGAATGGTACTGGAGGCAGCCGAACGTGCCGCATGTGAAGGAGTTCGTCGCCGAGATCCGCAAGGTGAACGGGGGTAAAGTGCCGACGGCGCGTCACTGGTTCGGTTATGCGTCGACCTGGACCTGCGCGCTGGCGGCCAACCACACCAAGTCGCTCAATGCGCTCAAGATGGCGAAGTTCCTCCAGAACTTCAAACTGCCGCCCGAGGTCGCGTTGATGCCGAACAATCCGTTCTATCGCGAAGGCGACAACCAGCTCATGCCGACGCTCTACGTCGGCCATGCGCAGGAGAAGGGCAAGGACGACCCCGAGGACCTCTTCGTCGTCGACAAGGAGGTCAAGGGTGTCGATGCTGCGTTGCCGGTCGCGGAGACCGGCTGCAAGATGAAGTGGCCGGCCTGAAGTCTGTGATGAGAGAACGGGCGCCGTGCGGATCGCGGCGCCCGTTTTCGAAGGATCGACGGAGAGGTTACGGTTGCGATGGTATGGTTTGGATCAGGCCCGTGCGCCAGAGCGCGCGGGCCCTATTTATTGAGACATGCCGGTAACGGTGATTTGGCCAGAGTGACGCGCCTGCCATGACCCAGCTGATCCTCTACAACGTCTTCAATGGCCTCATTATCGGCGCGTTTTACGCGCTGATGGCGCTGGGGCTGTCGCTGATCCTCAATCTTTCCGGCGTGATCAACTTCGCCCATGGCGGCTTTCTCGCCGTCGGCGGCTATCTCGCCTTCACGCTGGAGCCCTATATCGGCTTCTGGGGCGGGTTGCTGTTGTCGCCGTTCCTGACCGCCGCGATCGGCCTGATCATCGAACGACTGCTGATACGGCGGCTCTACGGCCGCGATCCGCTCTACAGCCTGCTGTTGACCTTCGGGCTCGCTTTCATGTTCGAGGATGGAACGCGCTTCATTTGGGGGCCGGCGACGCTGCCGTTCACCGTGCCCGATTGGCTGTCGAGCCCGCTCAGCGGCCAGTTCTTCTTCCTCACCGGCTACCGCCTGTTCATGGTGCTGCTAGTCACCGCGACGGTGATCGCGCTCTTCGTCATCCTGAGCCGCACGCGCGTCGGCATGCGCATCCGCGCCGGCACGCTCGACCTCGAAACCGTGTCGGTGCTCGGCGTCAACGTGCGCATCCTGCGCAACATCAATTTCGGCCTCGGCATCTACCTCGCTGGCCTCGCCGGCGTGCTTGCTGCTGGCATGCTGGGTCTCCAGCCGACGATCGGCAGCGACCTGATCATGCCGAGCTTCGTCGCCATCATCATCGGTGGCCTCGGCAGCCTGCCGGGGACGCTTTTGGGCGGCCTGCTGATCGGCGTCGCGTCGGGCGTCACCAGCGTGTTCTTCCCGTCGGCGAGCGAGGCGGTGATCTACGTGATGATGGGCCTCGTGCTGCTGGTGCGGCCGCGCGGCCTTCTGGGCGAGGAGGGCCGCTTCTGATGGTTCGCCTCGACAAGCCGGCGGAGGAGAGCGCGCAGTCCGAAGCGCCGGCGTTACCGGTACCCGGGTTCCGCATCGACAAGCGCGCGGCCGACGCGATCGTCTGGCTGCTGCTGTTGACCATGCCGTTCTGGCTCAACTGGATCGGTGGCTACACGCAGCTCGGTACCCGCGTGGTGATTCTGGCGCTTGCCGCCATGTCGCTCAATTTCCTCCTCGGCTATACCGGCGTGCTGTCCTTTGGCCACGCCGCCTATTTCGGCCTCGGCGGCTACGGCGTCGGTCTGACGCTCAAGTACCTGGTGCCGAACACTCTGGTCGGCATGGGGGTCGGCATCGTTGCGGCGATCGTTGCGGCTGCGATCATCGGCGCTTTGATCGTGCGGCTCAGGGGCATCTATTTCGCGATGGTGACCATCGCCTTCGGCCAGGTGTTCTATTTCATCGCCTATCGTTGGAACAACGTCACCGGCGGCGACGACGGTCTGTCTGGCTGGCACCGGCTGCCGATCAATCTCGGATTCACGCAGATCGACATCCTGCATAACAAACTGGCGTTCTACTACGTCGTGCTGTTCTGTTTTGCGGTGTCGGTCGGCATCATGGCGCTGCTGTTGCGCTCGCCGTTCGGACGAACCCTGCTGGCGATCCGGGAGAACGAGCGCCGCGCGCGCTTCCTCGGCATTCCGGTGGACCGCCACATCTGGCTTTCGTGGCTGATCTCGTGCACCTTCTGCAGTCTGGCCGGCACGCTCTACGCGCTCCTCAACAACTTCTCCGATCCGCACGATCTTCATTGGGAGCAGTCGGGCAATTTCGTCATCATGGCCGTCTTAGGCGGCATGCGGAGCTTCTGGGGTCCGCTCATCGGCGCGGGGATCTTCATCGTGCTCGAGGATTATATCTCAAGCCGCACCGAGAACTGGGAATCCTTCATCGGCCTCTTTTTCGTGCTCGTCGTGCTGTTCTTCCCGCGCGGCGTGCTCGGCGTGATCCGCCGCAGGACCACGCAATGAGCCTGCTCCAGGTCGAGAACGTCTCGAAGCGCTTCGGCGATCTCGTCGCCGTCGACGGCGTTTCGATGACAGTCGAGACCGGCGAGCTGCGCGCGGTCATCGGACCGAACGGCGCCGGCAAGACCACCTTCTTCAACCTGATCAGCGGCTTCCTGACGCCGTCGTCCGGTCGCATCATTTTCGACGGCGAGGACGTGACCAAGCTACTGCCGGCGTGGCGCGTCTGGCGCGGTATCGCCCGCACCTTCCAGATCACCGAAGTCTTTCCCGAGTTGACCACGCGTGAAAATCTGCGCATCGCCGTCGAGGTGGCATCGGGTTATCGCCTTAAGACCTGGCTGTCGCGCGACGCCGACGGTGAGGTACGCGCGCGCGTAACGGATTTGCTCGACATGGGGGGCCTTGCCGATAAGGCCGACCGGCTGGTCGGCGAGATGTCGCACGGCGATCAGCGCGCGACCGAGATAATGATGGCGCTCGCCTTGAAGCCGCGGCTGCTGCTCCTGGATGAGCCGACCGCCGGCATGGGTGACCAGGAGACCTATGACATCACCCAGCTCATCCGCAAGCTGCACCGCGACCAGAACCAGACCATCGTGCTGATCGAGCACGACATGCGTGTCGTGTTCCATCTCGCCGACCGCATCATGGTGCTGGCCGAAGGCGCGATGCTCGCCGAGGGCACGCCCAATGAGATCGCCAAGGACGACGCGGTGCAGGCGGCCTATCTGGGGAAAGCGGCATGAGTGGCGCGGTGGTGCTGCAGGTCGAGGATTTGCACACCTTTTACGGCAAGAGCCACATCCTGCACGGCGTCAGCCTCGAGGTGCGCGAGGGCGAGATCGTCACGCTCCTCGGCCGCAACGGCGCCGGCAAGACGACGACGCTCCGCAGCCTGATGGGCCTGACTCACGCGCGCGAAGGCGCGGTGCGCATCTTCGGCCACGCCACGACCGATTGGGCGCCGTTCCGCATCGCGAAGCTTGGCGTCGGGTACGTGCCCGAAGGCCGCCGTATCTTTCCGAGCCTGACGGTTGAGGAAAACCTCAAAGTGCCGATCGAGCGGCCGGGGCCGTGGACCATTCCGCGTATCTACGAGCTGTTTCCGCGACTGGCGCAGCGCAAAGGCAACAAGGGCCGCCAGCTTTCGGGCGGCGAGCAGGAGATGTTGTCGATCTCGCGCGCGCTGCTGCTTAATCCCAAGCTGCTGATGCTCGACGAGCCGTCGCAGGGCCTGGCGCCGCTGATCGTGCAAGAGGTCTTCAAGGTCGTGACCGCCGCGCGTAGGGAGGGCATCTCGGTGCTGCTGGTCGAGCAGAATGTGCGCGCCGCAGTCGAGATCGCCGATCGTGCCTACGTGCTCGACGACGGCAAGGTGGTCTATTCCGGCGCCGCCGCTGAATTCGCCAAGGACGAAGAGCGCGTCCGCGCGCTCGCCGGCGCCAGCGCCGCGAAGTGGGAAGAGGTCTAGCCGCGCTTCGCCGCTAATCGTCCTTCACGAGCGTCTTGAGCAGCGGCAGCGCGGCGGCGAAACCCGCGAGCTCCGCGACGATGAACTCTGGCGCGTCCTGCGGCCGGATACCGGCAAAGGTATCGGTCAGCGCGCGCGCCACGGTCACCGCCGGATTGGCGAACGAGGTTGACGACGTGAACCAGTACGCGCCAGTGATGTAGGCGGCGACCGCGATGGCAGTCACCGGCGCGCGCTGCGCCCGACAGCCCCAGATCGTCGCCAGCAGGCCGAAAGTTGCGATTGCTTCGCCGAGCCACTGGCCGGCGCCGGTCCGGCTCTTGCTGCCGAGTTCCAGCACCGGCAGCGTGAACATCAGATGCGTGAGCCACACGCCCGCGATCGCCCCCGCGATCTGGGCGGCGGCATAAGCGACGGCGAGGCGGCGGTCGAAGCTGTCGAGCACGACGGCCGCCAGCGTCACCACTGGATTCATGTGTGCGCCCGAGGCCGGGCCGAAGGCGAGAATGAGCGCGACCAGCGCGCCACCGGTCGCGATCGCATTGGCGAGCAGGGCGAGCGCGACGTTTCCGTCGGCCAGCCGCTCGGCCATGATGCCGGAGCCGACGACCGCGATCAGCAGGAACGCGGTCGCGACGAACTCGATTGCCGCTAAGCGGACGCGCGCCAGATCGCGCGACGCCGGAACGGCTTCGGCGGCCTTGAGCTCGATGGTCACGACGCCGCGTCTTTCGGCGCGCTGGCGGTGCCGATCCGGCGCGCCTCGCGTTGCAAGGCGAGCCGGTCGAGTTTTTCGATGGGTAGCGCGAGAAATAGCTTGATGCGCGTGTCGAGCCGGCGGAAGGCGTCGCGGAACGCGGCCATTTTCTCGTCGTGCGTGCCTTCCGCCGCGGCCGGATCGGGCACGCCCCAATGCGCCGTGATCGGCTGGCCTGGCCAGACCGGACAGGTCTCGGCCGCCGCCTGATCGCAGACCGTGAAGACGAAATCCATGCGCGGCGCATCCGGCCGCGCAAATTCGTCCCAGCTCTTGGAGCGCAAGCCGGCAACCGGCAGCTTCATCGCGCGCAGCAATTCGAGGGTCAGCGGATGAACGTCGCCTTTCGGCCGGCTTCCCGCGCTGTAGGCGTGGAAGCGGCCCTTGCCCCAATGACCGAGCAGCACCTCGCCCATGATGCTGCGCGCCGAATTGCCGGTGCAGAGGAAGAGGACGTTGTAGACGCGCGGTGTCATAGCGGCCGCTCAGGCTTTCACGCCGCAGCCGCAGGCCGGCGCCGCCGCCTTCGCCAGCCGCTCGGTTGCGCCGGCATTGCCGTAGATCGTCGATTCGCCGTGGGTCAGAAAGGTCTCCCAGGCGATGCCCTGCGGATCCGCGATCCACTGCTTGTCCGATTGGGCGTAGCAGCAAGTGGTCGCTTTTTCCTCGAGCACCGGCGCTGGCGCGTGCGCCAGCCGGCCGGCGACTTCGGCAAGCTCGGCCGCGTCTTCCACCTGGATGCCGAGATGGTCAACGCCAGCCGCGGCACCGCGCTGCGAGATCGCGAAATTGACGCGCGGATCGTCGAGCATCCATTTGGCGTAATCCGGCTTCCGTACCGCCGGCGCCGTCGCGAACAGCGTCGTGTAGAATTCGATTGAACGGTCGATGTCCTCGACTGCGACGTGGACGTGAAAGCGCTTCATGCCGATCTCCGTTGGTGACGCGCCGGCTTGACCGCGGCCGGCGCGCAGGCCGGCGTGCAGGCCGCGCCGCCGCAGCAATTCTCCGTGAGGTAGGCGACGAGTCGATTCATCGCCGCGTAATCGGCGGCGTAGATGATCTGCCGGCCGAGCCGCCGCTGCGTGACCAAGCCGGCGTGCCGCAGCTGCTGGAGATGGAAGGTGAGGGACGACGGCGGCAGTTCGAGCCGCGCCGCGATCTCGCCCGCCGGCAAACCCTGCGGCCCGCGCTTCACCAGCATGCGATAGACCGCGAGCCGATGTTCGTGCGCCACGGCGTCCAGCGCCGACACCGCCTCGTCCGCCTTCATCCAATCCTCCGATATTTCGAATATAGTCAAATATTAAATCGCGGTCATGTCGGCGTCAAGCGTCGATGCATGCTTGGATCGCAATACCCGCCGGTTCATTCTTGGCGCGGTGGATGCCGCCGCGCTGCAATTCAGCAGGAGAGTGAAGATGCCCGATCTGCCACCGCGACCGACCGCGCCGACCCACCGCGTGCCGCGCGTGCTGAGCGGCCAGAAAGCGATCGTTACCGGCGCCAATTCCGGCATCGGCCGCGCCGTCGCGCTGGCCTTCGGTCAGGCTGGCGCCGACGTGGTGGTGAACTACGTCGTCGGCGATCCGAGCGCCGACGAGGTGGTGCAGACGATCCGCGCCGAAGGCGGCCGCGCCTACGCCCACAAGGCCGACGTCTCGAACGAGGACCAGGTCGAGGCGATGTTCAAGCGCATGATCGACGAGTTCGGCACCGTCGACATCCTGGTCGCCAATGCCGGCTTGCAGCGCGACGCAGCGTTTCCCGAGATGACGCTGGCGCAATGGAACACCGTCATTGGCGTCAATCTGACCGGCCAGTTCCTGTGCGCTCGCGCGGCGGTGCGCGAGTTCCTGCGCCGCGGCGTCGTGCCGGCGGTGTCGAACGCCGCCGGCAAGATCGTCTGCATGAGCTCGGTCCACCAGGCGATCCCGTGGAGCGGCCACGCCAATTACGCGGCGTCCAAGGGCGGCATCAAGATGCTGATGGAAAGCCTGGCGCAGGAAATGGCGCCGCATCGCATCCGCGTCAACAGCATCGCGCCGGGCGCCATTCGCACGCCGATCAACACCGCGGCATGGCAGACGCCGGCGGCCTACGAGCGGTTGATGACGCTGGTGCCGTATCGGCGGATCGGCGAGCCGATCGATATCGCCCGCGCCGCCGTGTGGCTCGCCTCGGACGACGCCGATTACGTCGTCGGCACGACGCTGTTCGTCGACGGCGGCATGATGCTATTCCCAGGCTTCGCCACCGGCGGTTGACCGCCGCCAACATGGCGGAAATCGGCCCGAACGAGGCGCCTCATAGCCACTGGCATTCGCCGCCACAAACCGCTAAAACCTCGCCCCATGTTCACGGTGGTCGTGGTCATTCATCTGCTGCTGGCGGTGTCGCTGGTGGCCGTCATCCTGTTGCAGAAGAGCGAGGGCGGCGCCCTCGGCATCGGCGGTGGCGGCATGTCGGGATTCATGACCGGTCGCTCGACCGCCAATCTGCTCACCCGAACCACGGCGATCCTCACCGCCTGCTTCTTCGGTACCAGCATCGCCCTGGCGATGATCGCGTCGCGCAGCCGCGCTCCGACATCGGTGATCGACCGGCCGGTGACGACGCAATCGGCGCCGGCGACGCCGGGCAAGCCGCCGGTACCAGCCGCGCCCGCCGCACCGCTGACCAAGTAGCCCGCCGTCAAAACGCCGCAATCGGCCGGGCATCCTGACGCCGGTTGCCGTTCACCGCTTGGTCCCGTCTGGTCATTGCGATCGGAGGCTGCCGATGAACCGAAGTTTGTCTCTGGCGTTCGCTCTTGCCGTCCTGCTCGCCGCCGGCCCGGTCGTGGCGCCGGCGTACGCCCAGATCAGCGCGCAGATCATCATCGGCACGCCGCCGCCGGCGCCGGTCGTGGTCGCGCCGCCGCCGCCGCGTCCGGGCTATGTCTGGGCGCCTGGCTATTGGGGATGGGAGCACGGCCGTCACGTCTGGCACGACGGCCGCTGGCTGCGCGAGCGACCCGGCGCCGTCTACGTGCCGGCGCAGTGGGTGGCGGTGCGCGGCGGCTGGCGTTTCGTGCCCGGCCACTGGGAGCGCGGCGGTCCGCCCAGACCGCCGGGCGGTTGTCCGCCGGGTCTTGCCAGGCAGGGCCGTTGCTGACGGGATCGCACGCGTCGCGATCTTCGGCTTTCGTTAACGCCTGCGGCATTTCACGGCGCGCGACGTTATTCGGTTGACTTTGCGCCGCTGCGGCCCCATGTAAGCGCCACTCCATTCTCGCGATCGCGCGAAGCGCGGCCGATTTCGATCGCCAGCGCCCCCAATTTCGAGAAATCACCCACAACACGGCACCTCGGTTTCGCGCGAGGCCAGCCAAAAACACAGGCTGCCGCGCCTGCGCGTCCGGCCGTACCGATAGAAAGCAATAACACAGTGACTCTTTCCTTTTCCGAACTCGCCCTCGTCGAGCCGATCCAGCGCGCGCTGCGCGCGGAGAACTACGAGCACCCGACGCCAATCCAGGCGCGGGCGATTCCGCATCTCTTAGCCGGGCGCGATCTGCTCGGCATCGCTCAGACCGGCACCGGCAAGACGGCGGCGTTCGCGCTGCCCATCCTCCAGCGGTTGGCGGCGAACCGCGTTCCTGCGCCGCGCAATTCAATGCGTACGCTGGTGCTGACGCCGACGCGCGAGCTGGCGCTGCAGATCGCGGAGAGCTTCCGCGTCTATGGCCGCCATCTCGGATTGCGCACCGCCGTGATTTTCGGCGGCGTGGGGCAGGGCCCGCAGGTCGACGAGCTCCGCCGCGGTCTCGATATCCTCGTCGCCACGCCGGGCCGGCTGCTCGATCTGCACCAACAGGGCCATGTCCGCTACGATGCGCTCTCGGTGTTCGTCCTCGACGAGGCCGACCGCATGCTCGACATGGGTTTCATCCGCGACATCCGCCGCATCGTGCCGCTGCTGCCGAAGACGCGCCAATCGCTGCTGTTCTCGGCCACCATGCCCGACGAGATCAACCGTCTGATCGGTACGCTGCTCAAGGATCCGGTGCGCGTCGAGGTGACGCCTGCCGCCACTACGGTCGAGCGCATCGACCAGCGCGTCATGTTCGTGGACTCCGGCAACAAGCGCGCGCTGCTCGCGTCCCTGCTCAAGGATGGCGCGATCGCGCGGGCGCTGGTCTTCACCCGTACCAAGCACGCCGCCAATCGCGTCGCCGAGGGCCTCGCCAAAGGCGGCATCGGCGCCGAGGCGATTCACGGCAACAAGTCGCAGGGCGCGCGCCAGCGCGCGCTCGGCAATTTCCGCGATGGCCGCACCCGCGTGCTGGTGGCAACCGACATCGCCGCGCGCGGCATCGACATCGACGGCATCACGCACGTCATCAACTTCGAGCTGCCGAACGTGCCGGAGAGCTATGTCCACCGCATCGGCCGCACCGCGCGCGCCGGTGCCGACGGCATCGCGATCTCGTTCTGCGATCACAGTGAGAAGGCCTACCTGCGCGACATCGAGAGGGTGACGCGGCAGAAGATCGCTGTCGCCGCGCATGCGTTCCAGCGGCCGGCGGGGCAGGGCCCGTCGAACGGGCACGCGCCCAGCGCCCATAACGGCCACGCGCATAACGGTGGGCACAACGGTCACGCCCATGGCAACGGTGGCCGTCACGCCAACGGCCGCGGCGGAGAGTTCGGCCGTCGTCGCTCGCGCCGGCACCGCGGCCACGGCCGGCCGCACGGCCACGCGCCGTCGCAGCCGCAGGCCTAGCCGCAGCTCTCGTCGTTGCGCGCCGCGCAATGACGGAAGCGAGACGCCACGCATAGCCGCCCTGCGCGCCGAGTCGGCGCTTTCCGTTTGCGCGCAGGCGGCGGTGCTGTATGGTGAAATTCCATGACGCGGTTCATTTTCATCACCGGCGGCGTGGTCTCCTCACTCGGTAAAGGTCTCTCGGCGGCGGCGCTCGGCGCGCTGCTCCAGGCGCGCGGCTTTCGCGTCCGACTCCGCAAATTCGACCCCTATATCAACGTCGATCCGGGCACCATGAGCCCGTATCAGCACGGTGAGGTCTATGTCACCGATGATGGCGCCGAGACCGACCTCGATTTGGGGCACTACGAACGCTACACCGGCGTCGCCGCGCGCAAGAGCGACAGCCAGACCACCGGCCGCATCTATTCGACGGTGATCAGTCGCGAGCGCCGCGGCGAATATCTCGGCGCCACCGTCCAGGTCATTCCCCACGTCACCGACGCCATCAAGGAGGCGATCCAGGCCGAGCTCGGCGGCGAGGATTTCGTGCTCTGCGAGATCGGTGGCACGGTCGGCGACATCGAGGGCCTGCCGTTCCTCGAGGCGATCCGCCAGCTCGGCAACGAGTTGGGCCGCGAGCGCGCCATGTTCATCCACCTGACGCTGGTGCCCTATATCCCCTCGGCCGGCGAGTTGAAGAGCAAACCGACCCAGCACAGCGTCAAGGAGCTCCTGGGTCTCGGCATCCAGCCTGACATCCTGCTCTGCCGTTGCGACCGCGAGATTCCCGACAGCGCGCGCAAGAAGATCGCCTTGTTCTGCAATCTCCGGGAGGGGCGCGTCATTCCCGCGCTCGACGTCGACACCATCTACGACGTGCCGATGGCCTATCACGCGCAGGGCCTCGACCGCGAGGTCTGCCGCCATTTCGGCCTCGAGGCGCGCGAGCCCGATCTCGGCCGCTGGCAGCAGATCGTCGAGCGTGTCCGCAAGCCCGAAGGCGCCGTCACCATCGCCGTCATCGGCAAGTACACGCATCTGCCCGACGCCTATAAGTCGTTGAGCGAGGCGCTGGCGCACGGCGGTATCGCCAACAACGTCGGCGTCAAGCTCGACTGGCTCGACAGCGAGATATTCGAGAAGGACGACGCCGTCAGCTATCTCGAGGGCGTCAACGGCATCCTGGTACCCGGCGGCTTCGGCGAGCGCGGCAGCGAGGGCAAGATCGAGGCGGCGCGCTTCGCGCGCGAACGCAAAGTGCCCTATTTCGGCATCTGCTTCGGCATGCAGATGGCAGTGATCGAGGCGGCGCGGCACCTGGCCGGCCTCAATGGCGCCAGCTCGACCGAGTTCGGTCCCTGCGCCGATCCCGTGATCGGCCTGATGACTGAATGGATGAAGGGCGATCAGCTCGAAAAGCGCAAGGCCAACGGCGATCTCGGCGGCACCATGCGCCTCGGCGCCTATCCGGCGAAGCTCATCGCCGGCTCGCGCGTCGCCGAGATCTACGGCACGACCGAGATCAGCGAGCGCCACCGGCATCGCTACGAGGTCAACATCAACTACAAGCCGCGGCTGGAGAAGACCGGAATGCGCTTCTCCGGCATGTCGCCCGACGGCGAGCTGCCCGAGATCATCGAATTCCCCGACCATCCCTGGTTCATCGGCGTCCAGTTCCACCCCGAGCTCAAATCCAAGCCCTTCGAGCCGCATCCGCTGTTCACGTCGTTCATCAAGGCGGCGGTGGAGCAGTCTCGCCTCGTCTAGGCGGCTGCTATATAAGTGTCGGCTATGACCGCGCCGCGTCACGTCCATATCGGCAATCTCACCCTCGGCAACGATCGCCCGCTGGCGGTGATCGCCGGTCCGTGCGTGTTGGAAAGTCGCGCGCATGCGATGGAGATGAGCCACGCGCTGGTCGAGCTTACCGGCAAGCTCGGTATTGGCCTGATCTACAAGACCTCGTTCGACAAGGCGAACCGCACCTCGGGTGAAAGTCCGCGCGGCATGGGCCTCGAAGCCTCGCTGCCGATCCTCGCCGAGGTGCGCGAGAAGTGGGGCTGTCCGGTGCTGACCGACGTGCACGCGGCGGAGCAATGCGCACCCGTCGCCGAAGCGGTCGATGTGCTCCAGATTCCGGCCTTCCTCTGCCGCCAGACCGATTTATTGGTGACGGCGGCGAAAACCAAGCGCGCGATCAACGTCAAGAAGGGCCAGTTCCTCGCGCCGGGCGACATGAAGAATGTCGCGGCCAAGATCTCCAAGGCCGGCAACGACAACATCCTGCTCTGCGAGCGCGGCGTGTCGTTCGGCTACAACACGCTGGTCTCCGATATACGGTCGCTGCCGATCATGGCGCAGACCGGCTATCCGGTCGTGTTCGACGCGACCCATTCGGTGCAGCAGCCGGGCGGACAGGGCGACAAGAGCGGCGGCGAGCGGCAATATGTGCCGATCCTGGCGCGTGCGGCCGTCGCAGTCGGCGTCGCCGCCGTGTTCATGGAAACCCACCAGGATCCCGATCACGCGCCGTCCGACGGGCCCAACATGGTCCACCTCAAGGACATGCCGGCGCTGCTCAAGCGCCTCATGGAATTCGACAAGCTCGCAAAAAAAACCAACGGAACCGCATGACCGCCATCACCGACATCACCGCGCGCGAAATCCTCGACAGCCGCGGCAATCCCACCGTCGAAGTCGACGTCGTGCTCGAAAGCGGCGCCAAAGGTCGCGCCGCCGTGCCGTCCGGCGCCTCGACCGGCACGCACGAGGCGGTGGAGCTACGCGATGGCGACAAGAAGCGCTATGGCGGCAAGGGCGTGCGCAAGGCCGTCGACGCCGTCAACGGCGAGATCTTCGACGCCGTCTCCGGCCGCGACGCCGCCGACCAGGCCGGCCTCGACCGGGCGCTGATCGATCTCGACGGCACCCCCAACAAGGCGCGCCTCGGCGCCAACGCCATTCTCGGCGTTAGCCTCGCCTGCGCCAAGGCCGCCGCGGCCGAGCTCGGCCTGCCGCTCTACCGCTATGTCGGCGGCGTCGACGCCGCGGTGCTGCCGGTGCCGATGATGAACGTCCTCAACGGTGGCGTGCACGCCGACAATCCGATCGATATCCAGGAGTTCATGATCGTGCCGGCCGGCGCGCCCAATTTCGCCGAGGCGCTGCGCTACGGCGCCGAGGTGTTCCAGGCGCTGAAGAAGGCGCTCAAGGACAAGGGCCACAACACCAATGTCGGCGACGAGGGCGGCTTCGCGCCCAACCTGCAATCGGCCGACGAGGCGCTGGGCTTCATCGTGCGTGCCATCGAAGCCGCCGGCTACAAGCCGGGCGAGCAGGTGGCGCTGGCGCTCGATCCGGCCTCGAGCGAGTTCTGCAAGGACGGCAAATACAAGATGGAAGGCAAGACGCTCGACGCCGGCGCCATGGTGAAGTTCTACGAGGGCCTGGTCGCGCGCTATCCCATCGTCTCGATCGAGGACGGCATGGCCGAGGATGACTGGGCCGGCTGGAAGGCGCTGACCGATGCGCTCGGCAAGAAGATTCAGCTCGTCGGCGACGACATCTTCGTCACCAATCCCCAGCGTCTGACGCAGGGGATCGAGCAAGGGATCGGCAACGCCATCCTGATCAAGGTCAATCAGATCGGCTCGCTCAGCGAGACGCTTGAGACCATGGCATTGGCGCGCCGCGCCGGCTACGCCCAGGTGATGTCGCACCGCTCGGGCGAGACCGAGGACGCGACCATCGCCGATCTCGCGGTGGCGACCAATTGCGGCCAGATCAAAACCGGCTCGCTGGCGCGCTCCGATCGCCTCGCCAAGTACAACCAGCTGCTGCGGATCGAGGAGCAGCTCGGTCCGGCGGCGCGCTTTCCCGGTCGGGCGATCTACCGGCGCTAGAGGCTCGCGCCCACGCCGTTGTGCACCGTTCCGAAGCTCAGAATTGGCCGCAGAGTCGGCCCACGACTCTTTGATTCTTAATTCGAGAATCGGATTTCATTTGACCCAGCGACTCGGCCGTGATTCAAACGAGTCGCCATGGACGTGCTTTACGCGCTGCGCGCCCGCGCGCGCCAGATCATCGGCCCCGTGCTCGGCTGCGCACTCTGCGCCTACTTCGCCTATCACCTGGTCGAAGGCGATCGCGGCCTGTTGGCGCTGTGGAATCTCCAGACCCAGGTGCACGACGCCAAGGCGACGTTGGCGAAGTTCCAGGCCGAGCGCGCGCCGCTGGCGCAGCACGTCGCGCTGCTCCAGGGCAACCACCTCGACCGCGATTATCTCGACGAGCGCGTGCACGCGATGTTGAACTACGCCGCGCCAGACGAAATCGTCCTCTACTACGATCAGCCCACCAAGTAGCTGCCGCGTAGGCCGCGCGCCGGATCGGGCGGGCGGAATCGTCGTAGGCGGAATATCGCTCCGAGTCGACGGACGGTCCGGTAGCGCATGGGACCGAAACGCGACCATCCTCAGGCAGGGTTTTCAGGCTACTTAACTCAGATTCAGTTAAGTTTTATTTTGCTTTGCAAAACAATCTCTTGCTAAGAGTATGGTTGCATTATCAGGGGCGCGCGAGTAGGCATAGTGGAATAATATTACCGTCGCGGCCACGTCGTCGCGGCGGCCGAGGATCTCCGGGAGACACCATGTGGCCGTAGCCGCCAAGCGCAAGCCCAAGTCCCGTCCCGACGAGCCCGTCGAAGCCGAAATCTCCGCCGAACAACTGCTCGACCTCTACCGCCGGATGTTGCTCATCCGGCGCTTCGAGGAGAAGGCCGGCCAGATGTACGGCATGGGTCTGATCGGCGGCTTCTGCCACCTTTATATCGGCGAGGAGGCGGTGGTCACCGGCGCCATGGCCGTGGTCGAGCCCGGCGACACCGTCATCACCGCCTATCGCGATCACGGCCACATGCTCGCCTGCGGTATGGATCCGAAAGGCGTCATGGCCGAACTCACCGGCCGCCGCACCGGCTATTCGAAGGGCAAGGGCGGCTCGATGCACATGTTCTCGCGCGAGCGGAATTTCTTCGGCGGCCACGGCATCGTCGGCGCCTGCGTGCCGCTCGGCACCGGCCTCGGCTTTGCCCATCGCTATCGCAACAACGGCCGCGTCTCGCTCACCTTCTTCGGCGACGGCGCGATGAACCAGGGCCAGGTCTACGAAAGCTTCAACATGGCGGCGCTGTGGAAGCTGCCGGTGATCTACATCATCGAGAACAACCGCTACGGCATGGGCACGTCGATCTCGCGCTCGTCCGCGTCGCCCAATCTCTTCGGCCGCGCCGCGCCCTTCGGCATTCCGGGCTATCAGACCGACGGCATGAACGTGCTGGCGGTAATGGCGGCGGTGCAAGAAGCGGTCGACTACGCGCGCGCCGGCAAGGGTCCGTTCGTGCTCGAGATGCTGACCTATCGCTATCGCGGCCATTCGATGTCCGATCCGGCGAAATACCGTAGCAAGGATGAGGTCAGCCGCATGCGGCAGGAGCACGATCCGATCGACCAAGTACGCAAGCGGCTGGTCGACAGCGGCCTTGACGAGAACCGCCTCAAAGCGATCGACAACGAGGTCAAGGCCCAGATTACCGAAGCCGCCGACTTTGCCCAGCAGAGTCCGGAGCCCGATCCGAGCGAGCTATGGACCGACGTCTACGGCGAAGTCGAGGCGTAGGCGATGGTCGACATCCTGATGCCGGCGCTCTCGCCGACCATGACCGAAGGCAAGATCGCCAAGTGGCACAAGAAGGTCGGCGACGCGGTCAAATCCGGCGACATTCTTGCCGAGATCGAGACCGACAAGGCAACGATGGAATACGAGGCGGTCGATGAGGGCACGCTCGCCGAGATCATCGCGCCCGAAGGCAGCGAGCACATTGCCGTCAACGCGCCGATCGCGCGCATTGCCGGCGAAGGTGAAGACGTAAAGCCGGTCGCAGCCAGGGCGGCGCCCAAGGTTGAGCCGCCGCCGGCGAAACCGGTCGCGCCGCCGGCCGCGAAAGCGCCGCCGCCGCCGCCGGCGCCGCAGCCCAAGTCCGTGGCCGCACCGGCCGAAGCCGAATGGTCCGGTCCGAGCGCGACGATGACCGTGCGCGAGGCGCTGCGCGACGCCATGGCCGAAGAGATGCGCCGCGACGACAACGTGTTCCTCATCGGCGAAGAGGTCGCCGAGTACCAGGGCGCCTACAAGGTGAGCCAGGGCCTGCTCGATGAATTCGGCGCGCGCCGCGTCATCGACACGCCGATCTCCGAATACGGCTTCACCGGCCTTGGCGTCGGCGCGGCGATGGCGGGCCTGCGGCCGATCGTCGAGTTTATGACCTGGAACTTCGCCATGCAGGCGACCGACCACTTGATCAACTCGGCGGCCAAGACGCGCTACATGTCGGGCGGCCAGATGAGTTGTCCGATCGTCTTCCGCGGCCCCAATGGCGCGGCGGCGCGCGTCGCGGCGCAGCATAGCCAGGACTACGCCTCGTGGTTCGCGCACGTGCCGGGCCTGAAGGTGATCGCGCCCTACACGGCGGCCGACCACAAGGGTTTGCTCAAGGCAGCGATCCGTGATCCCAACCCCGTCATCTTCCTCGAGAACGAGATCGTCTACGGCACCAGCTTCCCGGTGCCGATCGATGCCGACTGGATCGTGCCGATCGGCCGCGCGCGCATCGTGCGGCCGGGCGAGCATGTCACCATCACCGCCTATTCGCGCATGGTCGAGGTCGCCGAGCATGCCGCCGCCGCGCTCGCCGCCGAAGGCATTTCGGCCGAGGTGATCGACCTGCGGACGCTGCGGCCGCTCGACATCGAGACTATCGTCGACAGTGTAAAGAAGACCAACCGTCTGGTCTCGGTGGAGGAGGGCTGGGCCTATGCCGGTATCGGCGCCGAGATCGCGGCGCAGATCATGGAGCAGGCCTTCGACTGGCTCGACGCGCCGCCGGCGCGGGTTTCGGGCAAGGACGTGCCGATGCCTTACGCCGCCAATCTCGAACACATGACCTTGCCGCAGGCCGAGGACGTGGTCGCCGCGGCCAAGGCCGTCGGCTATCGCTGAGCCGCATCATGCCGACGCAGATCCTCATGCCGGCGCTGTCGCCCACCATGACCGAGGGCAACCTCGCCAAGTGGCACAAGAAGGAAGGCGACGCAGTCAAAGCCGGCGACATCCTCGCCGAGATCGAGACCGACAAGGCGACGATGGAATACGAGGCGGTCGATGAGGGCACGCTCGGCCGCATCCTGGTGCCCGAGGGCACGCAACACGTCCAGGTCAACCAGCCGATCGCCGTGATCCTGGGCGAGGGCGAGAGCGCCGCCGACATCAAAGCGACGCCGGCGCCGCCGAAGCCGGCGGCACCTGCCGCGCCCAAGACCGAAGTGAAGGCTCTGCCGCCGCCCGCTCAGCCGGCGCCGGCGGCCACGCCGGCGCCGGCGCCGCGTCCGTCGGCGCCGCCGCGTGCGGCCGGCGCCCGTGTCTTCGCCAGCCCGCTGGCGCGGCGCCTGGCGCGCGACGCGCGGCTCGATCTTGCCGGTATGCGCGGCAGCGGTCCGCACGGTCGCGTCGTCAAGGCGGACATCGAGGCGGCGATGGCCGGCGGCGGATTTGCGCGCGCACCGGGCGCCGGCGGCATGGCCGCGCCGTCCTTCCGCAAGGACCGGATCGTCGCCGAGGCCGGCAACATCCCCTACACCGAGATTCCGCTCACCGGCATGCGCCGCACCATCGCCACGCGCATGGCGCAATCGGCGACCTATACGCCGCATTTCTTCCTTACTGTCGATTGCGAGATCGATGCGCTCCTCAAGGCGCGGCACGAGATCAACGACACGCTCGGCCAAAAGATCTCGGTCAACGATTTCGTCATCCGCGCCGCGGCAATGGCGCTGCGCCAGGTGCCGGTCGCCAATGCGTCCTACACCGACGACGCGATCCTGCGCTGGAACGCCGTCGACATCGCCGTGGCGGTGGCGATGGACGATGGCCTGATCACGCCGATCATCAAGAATGCCGACCAGAAGCGCGTGCCGCAGATCGCTGCGGAGATGAGGGATCTGGGCGTCCGCGCCCGCGCCGGCAAGCTCAAGCTCGCCGACTTCCAGGGCGGCACGTTCTCGATCTCCAATCTCGGCATGTACGGCGTGCGCGAATTCACCGCCGTGATCAATCCGCCGCAGGCCTGCATCTTGGCGGTCGGCGCGGGCGAGGAGCGGCCGATGGCGCGCAACGGCGGTCTCGCCGTCGCCAATGTCATGACCTGCACGCTCGCCTGCGACCACCGCGTGCTCAACGGCGCCGAAGGCGCGCAGTGGCTGCAGGCTTTCAAGAAACTGATCGAAGCGCCGGCGGCGCTGCTGGTGTGAGCGTGCACGGCGCACGGCTCACGCGCAGCTCGGCCGGGATTTCGCTCTAGGAGAACGCATGGCCGATACCTCTTTCGATGTCATCGTCATCGGCGGCGGGCCGGGCGGCTATGTCGCCGCCATCCGCGCGGCGCAGCTCGGCATGAAGACCGCGGTGGTCGAGCGCGAGCATCTCGGCGGCATCTGTCTCAACTGGGGCTGCATTCCGACCAAGGCGCTGCTGCGCTGCTCCGAAATCTCGCATCTGCTCAAGCATCTCGGCGACTACGGCTTCAGCGCCAAGGACGTGTCGTTCGACCTGAAGAAGATCGTCGAGCGCTCGCGCAAGGTGGCGAACCAGCTCTCGTCGGGCGTCGCCTTCCTGATGCGGAAGAACAAGATCACGGTGTTCGACGGCACTGCGACGCTCGCCGGCAAGGGCAAGGTGAAGGTGAGCGGCAAGACGACTGCCGATCTCGCCGCCAAGCACGTCATTATCGCCACCGGCGCGCGGGCGCGCACGCTGCCGGGCCTCGAGCCCGATGGCAAGCTGGTGTGGACCTACAAGGAGGCGATGATTCCGCCGGCCATGCCGAAGTCGATCCTGGTCGTCGGTTCCGGCGCCATCGGCATCGAATTCGCCAGCTTCTACCGTAATCTCGGTTGCGAAGTGACCGTGGTCGAGGTCTTGGACCGCATCCTGCCGGTCGAAGACGAGGAGATCTCGGCCTTCGCGCGCAAGAGCTTCGAGAAGCAGGGCATGAAGATCCACACCTCGGCGACGGTGAAGGCGCTCAAAAAGAACGCCGACGATGTCGTCGCCACCGTCGAGGCCCAGGGCAAGAGCTTCGAGGTCAAGGCGGATCGGGTCATCCTGGCGATCGGCATCGTCGGCAACGTCGAGAACATCGGCCTCGAAGGCACCAAGGTGAAGGTCGAGAAGACGCACATCGTCGTCGATCAATGGTGCGCAACCGGCGAGCCTGGCCTCTACGCCATCGGCGACGTGATCGGTCCGCCCTGGCTCGCACACAAGGCGATGCACGAAGGCGTGCTCTGCGTCGAGCACATCGCCGGCCTCAACACCGCGCATCCGCTCGACGTCAAGAACGTACCGGGCTGCACCTATTGCATGCCGCAGGTGGCGAGCATCGGCCTCACCGAGAAAGCCGCGAAGGCCGCCGGCCACCAGGTCAAGGTCGGTCACTTTCCCTATATCGGCAACGGCAAGGCGATCGCGCTCGGCGAGCCCGAGGGCATGATCAAGACGGTGTTCGACGCCAAGACTGGCGAGCTCCTCGGCGCGCACATGATCGGCGCCGAGGTCACCGAGCTGATCCAGGGCTATGCCATCGCCAAGACCTGCGAAAGCACGGAGCAGGAGCTGATGGAGACCATCTTCCCGCATCCGACGTTGAGCGAGATGATGCACGAGGCGGTGCTTGAAGCCTATGGCCGCGCCCTCCACATCTGACGGCATGAACGCGCCGCTGCGCCATCCCGAGAAGGCGCGCAAGCCCGATCAGCCGTCGCCGCCGAAGCCCGCCTGGATCCGCGTCAAGGCGCCGATGTCGCGCGAATATCAGGAGACGCGCGACCTGATGCGCGCGCTCAGGCTCAACACGGTCTGCGAGGAAGCGGCCTGCCCGAACATCGGTGAGTGCTGGAAGGAAAAGCACGCGACGGTAATGATCCTGGGCGCGGTCTGCACCCGCGCCTGCGCCTTCTGCAACGTCGCCACCGGCAAGCCGGGTGCGGTCGATCCGCACGAGCCGGCGCACGTTGCGGAGGCGGTCGGCAAGCTCGGCCTCCACCACATCGTCGTCACTTCGGTCGATCGCGACGATCTGCCCGACGGCGGCGCCGATCAATTCGTCCAAACCATCCAGGCGATCCGCCGCGCGGCGCCGGCGACGACCGTCGAGGTGCTGACACCCGATTTCCTCAAGAAGGATGACGCGATTGAAGCGGTGGTCGCCGCCAGGCCCGACGTCTACAACCACAATCTCGAAACCGTGCCGCGGCTCTACCGCGAGGTGCGGCCGGGCGCGCGTTACGCCGCGTCGCTCGAATTGCTCGCGCGCGTGAAGCGGCTTGATGCTTCGATGTTCACCAAGTCCGGCCTCATGGTCGGTCTCGGCGAAACGCTCGACGAGGTCGATGCGGTGATGGACGATCTGCGCGCGGCCGACGTCGATTTCCTTACCGTTGGCCAGTATCTCCAGCCGACGCCCAAGCATCACGCGGTCGCGCGCTTCGTTTCGCCGGCGGAGTTCGCCGGCATCAAGGAGCGCGCTTTCGCCAAGGGTTTCCTCATGGTCTCGGCCTCGCCGCTGACGCGCTCGTCCTATTTTGCCGGCGACGATTTCGTGAAACTGCGGCAGGCGCGCGCCGCCAGGCTCGCGCTCGTGCCCTAGAACGATGCCGACGCATGCCGAGCAGAAGTTCTTACCCTACGCGCCGGAGCGGCTGTTCGATCTCGTCGCCGATATCGAACGTTATCCCGAATTCCTGCCGTGGTGCGTCGGCGCGCGCATCCGCGAACGCCACGACAATTTAATTCTCGGCGATCTGCTGATCGGCTGGCGCATGGTGCGCGAGCGATTTACCTCGCGGGTTCACTTGCACCGGCCGGACCGCATCGACGTCGAATACGCCGAAGGGCCGTTCAAGTACCTCGAGAATCACTGGCAGTTCATCCCGCGGAACGGCGGTACGCTGATCGACTTCCACGTCGATTTCGAATTCCGGTCGCATATTCTGAGCGGGATCATCGACACCGTCTTCACCGAGGCGGTGAAGCGGATGGTCGCGGCCTTCGAGAAGCGGGCGCGGCAGCTCTACGGCGCGCCCTGAGGCGTGCCGCCGGCGAGCAGGGGACCGAGCGTACGGCCGATGAACGCGGGATCGTCGGTGAAGCGGATGCCGACCATGCCGATGCCGAGCCAGACGACCTCGGCGTTGAGCGGGCTCAGCTTCTCGATGTCGAGCCGCAACCGCTGCTGCTTCTGAAGCTGCGCCACCAGGCGCACGCGCGCGCCGCCCATCGACAGGTCATAGACGACGCAGTTGATCGCGCCCTCGGGCAGGACAAGGCGCGCTTTCCAGAAGACGTTCTTGCGCTCGAAGGCGCGGCGGTCTTCCTGCTCGCGCGCCTCTTGCTCCGCCATCTGGCGGATGCGCCAAAGCTCGTCGAATTCGGTGGCGTCGTTCTGCGACAAGGGCCCGGCCATCTTTCGGCGTCCTTCGGCGTTCGAAGGCTCGCGACGGGCTCACTTTGCCACGTATTGTCTTGACTGTCTGTTAACTGCGACGGCGGATGCCCGGCAATCGCACGGATTTTAGCGAATTTGCTGCGGCGTGCGGCAGTCAGCCCGCTTCGTACGTTTCGCCGAAAGCGCGTTCGCCACCGGGGCTCGGCCGCTCGAGGGCGACCGTCTTGACCAGGGCGTGGACCGGGCTGCCGACTGCGAGCCGCAGGTCGGCGAGCGCGCGCTGGGTGACGCGCGCCCAGAGCATGACCGGCTCGGCCGGCGTGCCGATGTCGAGGCGCAGATCGACCAGTGGCCCGTCCTCGGGCGAGATCTCGACCACCCGGCCGGCGAAGGCATTGCGGATCGACAAACCCTGCGGTGCCGTCGCCGCCAGCACCACGTCGCGCGCGTGAATGCGCAGGCGCAGTTTGCTGCCGAGCGGCAAGTCGATATGCGGCACCCGCAGCCGGCCGCCGGGAAACGCGAGTTCGCTCAGGCCATAGGCCTTGTCGTGGCCGCGCAGCACGGTGCGGATGACCGCGCCGGCCTCGAACCGGCCGGTCAGCGGCCGGAGATCGATCCGGCTGGTCAGTGCTTCGACCGTGCCGGTGGCGGCGATCCGGCCGCCATCGACCAGCACCAGCATGTCGGCGAGGCGGATGACTTCCTCCATCGCATGGCTAACATAGATGACCGGAATATCGAGCGCGCCGCGCAACGCCGCGATGAACGGTAGAATCTCCTCCTTGCGCGCGGCGTCGAGCGCGGCCAGCGGCTCGTCCATCAGCAGCAGCTGCGGCTCGGCCAGGATGGCGCGGCCAATGGCGACGCGTTGCTTTTCACCGCCGGAAAGATCGCCCGGCCGCCGGTGCAGCAATTCGCCGAGGCCGAGCAGCGCGACGATGCGATTGAGAGCCGCCGCGTCGAAGCGCTTGGCGCCGTAGAGCAGGTTGCCGCGCACCGAATAGTGTGGAAACAGCCGACCTTCCTGGAAGATATAGCCGAGCCGGCGCTTCTCGGGCGGCAGGTTGATCCGTCTCTCGCTGTCGAACAGCGTCTCGCCGCGCACCGCGATGCGGCCGCGGGCCGGCGTGATCAGGCCCGCCAGTGCATTGACCACCGAGGTCTTGCCCGTCCCCGAGCGTCCGAATAGCGCGGTGACGCCCGACGCCGGCGCCGCGAACTTCGCCGCGAGCGCGAACGCGCCGAGCTTCGTCTCGATGTCGACCTCGATCATGACGCGCCCCGGACGCTGCGATCGAGCCGGCGTGCCATCACCTCGGACGCGAACAGCGCCGCCATGGCGACGATCACGGCGATGACGCAGAGGCGGAATGCCGGCGGGTCGCCACCCGGCACCTGGGTGAAGGCGTAAAGTGCGAGCGGCAGGGTTTGCGTCTCGCCCGGTATGTTGGAGACGAAGGTGATGGTGGCGCCGAATTCGCCCATGCTGCGCGCGAAGCCGAGGATCGCTCCGGTCAAGATCCCGGGTGACATCAGCGGCAGGGTGATGGTCCAGAACACACGGCTGCGCGAGGCACCGAGCGTGCGCGCTGCTGCCTCGAGCCGGCGATCGACGGTCTCGAGCGACAGCCGCATGGCGCGCGTCATCAGCGGGAAGCCCATCGCGGCCGCCGCCAGCGCGGCGCCCTTCCAATTGAAGGCGAAGGTCAGTCCGAAGACGTCATAGAGCCAGCCGCCGACCGGCCCGTGCCGGCCGAACAGCACCAGCAGCGCAAAGCCTACGACGACCGGCGGCAGCACCAGCGGCAGATGCACGACGCCGTTCAGCAACTGCTGGCCGACGAAGCGCCGCCGCGCCAGGAGCCAAGCGACGGCGAGCGCCAGCGGCAGGCTGCACACCGTGCCGACGAAGGCAACCCGCAGGCTCAGCAGCAGCGCCGCGCTTTCGACTGGCGTCAATGTCAGCATCGATCACCTCCCGCATCAGTTATATACGGTGATATATAACGGAGTGACGCAAGTCGTCACGCCGGGCGCAACGGCCGCGTCAAGCCGCCGCGTTGAGTCGCTTGAAGCCGGCGTCAAGGTCGGCGATCAGGTCGTCGAGGTCCTCGAGCCCGGCATGGACGCGCAAGGTCAGTCCCTCCTGCCAGACCACGGCGGTGCGCAGATGCTGCGGATAGACCGGCACCAGCAGGCTCTCGAAGCCGCCCCAGGAGAAACCCATGCCGAACAGCTCCATGCCGTCGAGCATGGCGTCGACGGCGCGCTTGGACGTGTCGGGCTTGAGCACGAAGCCGAACAGGCCGGAGGCGCCGGTGAAGTCACGCTTCCATAGGTGATGACCGGGATCGCCGGGCAGGGCGGGATAGAGTACGCGTCCGACCTCCCGCCGCTTGGCGAGCCAGCTGGCGAGCTCGAGCGCAGTCGCCCGGTGCTGCCGCAGGCGCACGCCGGCGGTGCGCAGGCCGCGCAGCGCCAGATAGCAGTCGTCGGGCGCGGCGTGGTTGCCCATCAGCGTCGCCGCTTCGCGTACTTTCAGGAAGTTTTCCTCGTCGGCGACGACCAGACCCATCATCGCATCGGAATGGCCGACGATGTACTTGGTGCCGGCAATCACCTCGACGTCGCAGCCGAGCGCCAGCGGCTTGCAATAGAGTGGCGCCGCCCAGGTATTGTCGAACACCGTCTTGATGCCGCGCGTCTTGGCGAGCTTGGCGATCGCCGGCGTATCCTGCATCTCGAACGTGAGCGAGCCAGGGCTTTCGAGATAGATCACCCGTGTGTTGGGCCGGATCAGCGCGGTGATGCCTTCGCCGATGGTCGGATTGTAGAACGTCGTCTCGACGCCGAAGCGGGCGAGGAAGCCGTTGCAGAAGCCGCGCACCGGCCCATAGACAGAATCCGTCACCAGCACGTGGTCGCCGGTCTTGACGAACGCGAGGATCGACGCAAAGCACGCCGCCGCGCCAGAGCCGAAGGCGATGGCGCGCGCGCCGCCTTCGAGCGCCGCGACCGCCTGCTCGAGGGCGAAGGTGGTCGGCGTGCCGTAACGGCCATAGACGACCTGGTCGATGCCGTAGCGGTTCTTCTGCGCCTTTTCGAGCTCGGCGACGGTCTGATGGATGATCGTCGAGGCGTGATAGACCGGTGGATTGACGACGCCGAAATTGCGCGCTGGGTCGCGGCCGGCATGTGCCAGCAGCGTGTCGGGCTTTTTCGATTTGGATTTCATCGTCTCGCTCGTGCTTTCGGCCATCTTGCCGGGAGTCGCGCGGCGGCGAAAGGCCCCTGCGGCGACGCCGGGCGTCACGCGGCGTATGAGCGTGTCAGCCGCCGATAGCGACACCGATCAGCTTGCCGATGCCGTAGGTCACGGCCGCCGCGCCAAGGCCGACAGCCAGTTGGCGGCAGCCGGAGAACCAGACGCCGCGGCCGGTGAACAGCGTCGTGCCGGCGCCGATCAGGAACATGACGACGCCGCTCAGCGCCGCGCCCGCCCATACCGCCGTTGGGCCGTCGAGAACCGCGAAGGGCAGGATCGGCATGGCGGCACCGCCGGCGAAGAGTAGGAATGAGGTCGCGGCCGCGACCCAGGCTGAGCCGCCGAGCTCCTTCGGGTCGATGCCGAGCTCCTCGCGCGCCAGCGTGTCGAGCGCCGCATTCTTGTCGCCGATGATGCGATGCGCGAGGAGGTCGGCCTGGTGCTCGGTCAGGCCCTTGGCCTGATAGATCAGCGACAGCTCCTCCTTCTCCTCCTCGGGAAAGGTGCGCAGCTCTTCGGCTTCGACTGCGATCTGCGATTGCGCCAATTCGCGCGCGCTGTTGACCGACAGCCACTCGCCCATCGCCATCGAGCAGGCGCCGGCGATCAGGCCGGCGATGCCGGTGACCAGGACAGCGTGGCTGCTGAGATCGGCGCCGGCGACGCCGGCGATCAGGCTGAGATTCGACACCAGACCGTCGTTGGCGCCGAGCACGGCGGCACGCAGGGCGTTGCCGCCGCCGCGATGCCGTCCCTCGATCTGCGCCAGTTCGCCGCCGGTGAGGCCGCCGCGCGGCGGCCGCGCCATCGCCTGGATGATGCGCGCATGGGAGCGCTCGTCGTCCGGCAATCCGGCCGCCGCCGCCTCGGGCTGTGCGTCGTATTGCGTGACATCGCTGCGCTCGAGCGTGTCGACGATCGGCAACACCGTTTCGGCGCCGAAGCGCCGCGCCAGCCAGGCGAGCAGGCGCGAACGCAGGCCCGGCCGCAGACGTCGCGCGCGGCCGCCGGCGCCGAGGATGCGGCGGGTCCAGAATTCGGCATGCGCTTCCTCGACGCTCGCCAGCCGGCGATAGACCTGTTGCAGGCGCGGATCGCTTTCGGCGTCGGCGAGCGCGCGATAAAGCGCGGCGCTGTCGACCTCGCCTTGCAGGTTGCGGCGGTAGCGCCCGAGGTTGGCGGCGGCGGACGGCTTGGTCGGGTCCATCGCCGCCATGATAGCGCCGGACGCCGCCGCCGGAAGGACGACGGTGCCGTCGCGGCGGATCGGCCGTGGCGATGGTTTTGTCATCTTCGCGCCGGTTTCACGGCAGGCGCCTGTATTTTTGGCCGCATGGCTGACTTGCGATATTTCGGTGACCGCGCCCCACGGCGATTTTATAGTTTGATTGTATCGATCGATAGATATAGAAGCTTGCGATCATGTTAGCGCCCGAAACCATTCCGGCGCGCGGCCCGCGACGGGCTCCCGTCTCGACGCGCGGCGCCGACACCCGCCGGCGGCTGATCGAGACGGCCATCGAGGTCTTCGCCAGGCACGGCTACGATGGCACGAGCACGCGGCTGCTCGCCGAGCGCGCCGGCGTCAACCTGCCGGCGATCCAATACCATTTCGGCAGCAAGGAGGGCCTTTACCGCGCCGTCGTCGGCTACTTCGCCGACTACATCGAGCGCCAGATGGCGCCGGTCGGCGCCCGGGTGCGGACGGCGCTGGCGGACGGCAAGGCGTCGCGTGCCGCTATCCTCGCGCTATTGACCGAACTGCTTGAGAATTTCGTCGCGCTCATCTTCGTGGGCGGCGAGGACGACACCCGCGCCAGCATCGAGAGCCGCAAGGCGTTCATCGCGCGTGCCGAGGTCGAGCGCTCGGCGGCGCTCGAATCGCTCTATGCCACCATGCGGCGCTGTGTCGTCGAGCCGTGCGCGGCATTGGTCGCGCGCCTGATCGGTCGTTCGCCCAAGGACGAGCAGACACGGTTGCGCACCACGGCAATCCTTGGCCAGGCGGCGGTGTTCTGCAACAAGCCGGCGAGCCGATCGATGCAATGGTCCAGGATGAACCGGGCGCGGGTACGGGCGGTACAGCGCGTGGTGTGCGAACACACCCGCGCCATTTTCGCCGGGCGGGCCCGATGAACCGCCGCCTCGCGATCCTCGCTGCGGCGCTCTTGTTGGCGTCCTGCGCGGTCGGTCCCGATTTCAAGAAACCGGCGGCGCCTGCCGGCGCCGGCTATACGCCGGAGAAGCTCACCGACACCGCGGCGACCAAGATCGCCGGCGGCGCGGCGCAGCATTTCGCGATCGGCCAGGACATTCCCGGCCAGTGGTGGGCGCTGTTCCATTCGCCGATGCTCGACGCTCTCGTCAAAGAGGCGCTCGCGCACAATCCCGACCTGACGGCGGCACAGGCGTCGCTGCGCGAGGCGCGCGAGAACGTGCTCGCAGACGAGGGCGGCTTCTATCCGAGTATCAATGGCAGCATTCAGCACGAGCGCGAGAAGTTCAACGGCGCTGGCATCGGCAATCCGCAAGAGCACGGAATCTTCTCGTTTAACACCGCCGAAGTCAGCGTTAGCTATTCGCCGGACGTGTTCGGCGGCGTGCGACGCACTGTCGAGGCTGCCGAAGCGGCCGAAACCTATCAGCGCTTCCAGCTCGAAGCCGCCTATCTGACGCTGACGTCGAACGTGGTGGCGGCCGCGGTGCAGGAGGCAAGCCTGCGCGCCCAGATCGCCGCGACGCAGGATATCGTCAAGGCCGAGAGCGACCAGCTTGACCTGCTCAATCGGCAGTTCGAGCTCGGCGCCGTGGCTCGCAGCGCCGTGCTGCAGCAGGCGGCGACGCTGGCGCAGGAGAAGGCGACGTTGCCGCCGCTCGAGAAACAGCTGGCGCAGCAGCGCGACCGCATCGCTGCGCTCGCCGGTCACTTCCCCAACCGGCCGCCCGGCCAGACCTTTGAATTGTCGGCGCTGATGCTGCCCCGGGACCTGCCGGTGAGCCTGCCGTCGCGCCTTGTCGAACAGCGACCGGACGTGCAGGCCGCCGAGGCGACGTTGCATCAGGCCAGCGCCGAGATCGGCGTCGCCACCGCCAACATGCTGCCGCAGTTTCCGTTGAGCGGCGACATCGGCACCGAAGCGACCACCATCGGCGGCCTGTTCGCCTCCGGCACGGGCATCTGGGCGCTTGCCGCGGGCGTGACACAGCCGCTGTTCCACGGCGGAACCTTGCTACACCAGAAGCGCGCGGCCGAAGCGGCCTTCGACGTTGCGGCGGCGCAGTACCGAAGCACCGTGCTGTCGGCCTTTCAGAACGTCGCGGATACGTTGCGTGCCTTGCAATCCGACGCCAGTGCGCTGCAGGCGGATGAGGCTGCCGAACGTTCGGCTGCGGAAAGCCTGAGCCTGGCGCAGGACCAATACCGCCTCGGCGCGGTCAGCTATCTCACGCTGCTGACGGCGGAGACCACTTACCAGCAGACGCGGATCGCCCTCGTCCAGGCGCAGGCCGCGCGCTATGCCGATACCGCGGCGCTATTCCAGGCGCTCGGCGGCGGCTGGTGGAACCGTACGGACGTCGCCCAGAATCAGCACCAGGACTGACGCCATGCCTTTCGATCCTCGCGACGTGACGCAGCGCATCCGCGGCATGAACCCGCTGACCAAGCGCATGATCATCATGCTGGCCCTTGCAGCACTCGTGCTGGCCATCATCTTCGGCTACGAGGCGTTCCGTTCTTACATGATGGGTCGATTCATGAAGGCGTTCGCCAATCCGCCGCAGACCGTATCGAGCGTGGTCGCGACGGCGCAGGAATGGCAGCCGCAGCTCGAAGCCGTTGGCTCGCTGCGCGCGGTCAACGGCACCGACCTGTCACTCGAGGTGCCGGGCATCGTCGACCAGATCCACTTTCATTCGGGCGACGATGTCGCCGCCGGCACCGTGCTACTGACGCTGCGCGCCGACCAGGACATCGCCCAGCTGCACGCGCTTCAGGCGACCGCCGATCTCGACGCCATCAACCTGGCGCGCGACCAGAAGCAGCTCAAGATCAATGCCGTCAGCAAGGCGCAGGTCGACACCGACGAGGCCACGCTGCGCAACGCCCAAGCGCAGGTCGCGGCGCAGCAGGCGGTGGTCGACAAGAAGACGCTGCGTGCGCCCTTCGCCGGCCATCTCGGCATCCGCCAGGTCGATGTCGGTCAATATCTCAACGCCGGCACGACGATCGTCACGCTGCAGGCGCTCGATCCGATCTATCTCGATTTCTACCTGCCGCAGCAGGCGCTGGCGCAGATCCGCACCAGCCAGAAAATGATTGCGACGGTCGATACCTTTCCGGGCCAAACCTTCGCCGGCACCATCACGTCGATCAACCCGTTGGTCAGCACCGCGACGCGCAACGTGGCGGTACGGGCGACTCTCGCCAATCCTGACCACAAGCTGCTGCCCGGCATGTACGCCAAGGTCGACATCGATGTCGGCACGAAGCAGCGCTACGTCACGCTGCCGCAGACGGCGATCACCTATAATCCCTACGGCGACACGGTCTACCTGGTGCAGGGCCAGGGCAAGGATGCGCAAGGCCATCCGCTCATGGTCGCGCATCAGACCTTCGTCACCACCGGTCCGACGCGCGGCGACCAGATTGCGATCATCAAGGGCGTGTCGGCCGGCGACACGGTCGTCTCCGCCGGTCAGATGAAGCTGCGCAACGGCTCGCGGCTGCTGATCAACAACACGGTCCGGCCGGCGGACAACGCCAATCCGCATCCGCAGGACGAGTAGCCGCAATGAAGTTCACCGACATCTTCATCCGGCGGCCGGTGCTCGCCATGGTGGTGAGCCTGCTGATCCTTGTGCTCGGCCTGCGCTCGGTCGGCACGTTGCCAGTCCTGCAATATCCCCGCACCGAGAACGCCGTGGTGACCGTGACCACCACCTATTACGGCGCCGATCCGTCGGTGATCGCCGGCTTCATCACGACGCCGCTCGAGAACGCGATCGCGCAGGCCAACGGCATCGACTATATGACGTCGACCAGCACGACCGGCACCAGCACCATCGTCGCCGACCTGCGGCTCAATTACGACGCCGACAAGGCGATGACCGAGATCAATTCGAAGATCACCTCGGTGTTGAACCAGTTGCCGCCGGGCGCGCAGCAGCCGGTGGTGACGATCAAGATCGGCCAGACCTTCGACGCGATGTATCTCGGCTTCAAGAGCACCGTGCTCGCGCCGAACCAGATCACCGATTACCTGACGCGCGCCGTACAGCCGAAGCTCCAGGCGGTACCGGGCGTCCAGACCGCCGAGATTCTGGGCGGTCGCACCTTCGCGCTGCGCGCCTGGCTCGATCCGGCCAAACTCGCCGCCTATGGCCTGACAGCGGCCGACGTTGCCGACGCTCTGAAGCAGAACGACTACATCTCGGGCGTCGGCAATACCAAGGGCCAGATGGTCCAGGTCAATCTCGCCGCTTCGACCAATCTGCACACCGTCGACGAGTTCAAGAACCTGGTCCTGAAACAGTCCGGCGGCGCGATCGTGCGCCTCAAGGATGTGGCGAACGTCACACTCGGCGCCGACGACTATGACGCCCAGGTCGGCTTCGACGGCCAGCGCGCCGTCTATATCGGCATCCAGGTCGCGCCATCGGCCAATCTGCTCGACGTCACCAAAGGCGTCCGCGACGTCTTCCCCGGCATCCAGGCCCAGTTGCCGCAGGGCCTCGAAGGCACGATCGTCTATGACTCGACGAAATTCGTGAACAGCGCGATCAACGAGGTGATCCGCACGCTGGTCGAGGCGTTGCTCATCGTCACGCTGGTGGTGTTCCTGTTCCTTGGCTCGCTGCGTTCGGTGGTGATCCCGACGATCGCGATCCCGCTATCGTTGATCGGTACCTTCACGATGATGCAGATCTTCGGCTTCTCGATCAATTTGCTGACGCTGCTGGCGCTGGTGCTCGCCATCGGCTTGGTGGTCGACGACGCGATCATCGTCGTCGAGAACGTCAACCGCCACCTCGAGGAAGGCATGCGGCCGGTGGCGGCGGCGATCCGCGCGGCGCGCGAGCTCGGCGGCCCGATCATCGCGATGACCGTCGTGCTGGTCGCGGTCTATATCCCGATCGGCTTTCAGAAGGGCCTCACCGGTGCGCTCTTCACCGAGTTCGCCTTCACGCTCGTCGGTGCCGTGACGGTGTCGGCGATCATCGCCCTGACGCTGTCGCCGATGATGAGCTCGCGGCTTCTCAAGCCGCATGCCGAGCTCGGTCATGGTTGGGAGGCACGCTTCACCGAGTTCGTCGACCGCAACTTCATGCGCCTGCACGGCGCCTATGAGCGCCGCCTGCATTCGAGCTTAAACTTCCTGCCAGTGACCGCCGCGTTGGCGGTGATCGTGCTCGGCAGCATCTATTTCCTCTACACCGGATCGAAGAGCGAGCTGGCGCCGACGGAGGACCAGGGCGTGGTCATCGAGTCCGCGCGGCCGGCGGCCGACGCGACGCTGCAGCAGAAGCTGCTCTACTCGCGCCAAGTCTATCAGACCTTCGCCAGCTATCCCGAGACCGCGCACGTCTTCCAGATCGATACGCCGGTTCAGTCGCTTGCGGGCATGGTGCTGACGCCGTGGGACGAGCGCAGCCGTACTTCGAATCAGCTCCAGCCGCTGGTGCAGCAGCAGCTGAGCCATATCACCGGAGTCAACGCGGTCGCCTTCCAGCCGCCGCCGCTGCCGGGCAGTTTTGGCCTGCCGGTGCAATTCGTCATCCAGACCACGGAATCCTTCAACCGCCTCAACACGGTGTCGCAGAATTTCCTGCACACGGCGCTCGGCACCGGCCAGTTCATGTTCCTCGACACCGATCTCCGGGTCGACCAGCCGCAGGCGACGATCGTCATCGACCGCGACAAGGCCGCGCAACTCGGCCTCAAGATGAGCGACATCGGCGCCGCGATGTCGTCGATGCTGGGCGGCGGCTACGTCAACTACTTCGACCTGCAAGGCCGCTCGTACAAGGTGATTCCGCAGGTGCAGCAGGTCTCGCGGCTCAACTCTGACCAGCTCCTGCACTACTACATCAAGGCGGCGGACGGCACGCCGGTGCCGCTGTCGACGGTGGCGCATATCGAAACCGCGGCGATTCCGGAATCGATCAACCACTTCCAGCAGCTCAACAGCGCCACGATCCAAGGCGTCGCCTTGCCCGGCGTCGCGCTCGGCACCGCGCTCGCCACGCTCAAGGACCTCGCCGGCCGCACCCTGCCGCCGGGTTATTCGATCGATTATGCCGGCACGTCGCGCCAGTTCATCCAGGAATCGGGCGGCTTCGTCGCCACTTTCGCCTTCGCGCTGATCATCATTTTCCTGGCGCTGGCGGCGCTGTTCGAGAGCTTCCGCGATCCGGTCATCATCCTGGTGTCGGTGCCGATGTCGATCGCCGGCGCGCTGATCTTCATCAGCCTCGGCGTCGGCGGCGCGACGCTCAACATCTATACCGAGGTCGGCCTCGTCACGCTGATGGGCTTGATCAGCAAGCACGGCATCCTGATCGTCGACTTCGCCAACGTTCTTCAGGAGCAAGGCAAGTCGAAGCGCGAGGCGATCGAGCAGGCGGCCGGCATCCGGCTGCGGCCGATCCTGATGACCACCGCCGCGATGGTGCTGGGCGTGACGCCGTTGATCTTGGCCTCGGGTGCCGGCGCGGTCTCGCGTTTCCAGATGGGCCTGGTGATCGCCACCGGCATCGCCATCGGCACGCTGTTCACGCTCTTTGTCGTTCCGGCGGTCTACCTGCTGATCGCCGCCGACCATTCCAAGCGCGCCGAGGCGGCTGCGATGGCGCCGCCCGAACCGGAAGGGGTCTAGCGCCGATCCGCTTGAACGTCGCTGCGGGACCGCGTATCGCTTGAGCCGAGCGGCGCCCAGGCCGCGAAGGGGAACCGATGAGCCAGGTTATCGTCAGCCGCGATCCGGCGCAGGGTCGTACCGCGACCATCATCTACGTTCTCTATCTCATCGGGCTCGTTATCGCGGTCACGCATCTGATCGGCGTGATCGTCGCCTATGTCTATCGCAACGACGGGCCGGACTGGGTACGCACGCATTATCGCTTCCAGATCCGCACCTTCTGGATCGGCTTGCTCTATGCCGTGATCGGATTCGTGATGCTGCACTTGTTGATCGGCGGCCTGATCCTGTTCCTGACGCTGATCTGGTTCATCGTCCGTTGCGTCAAGGGCCTGCGGCGCCTCAGCCGTGGGGAGGCCTACGACAACGTCGCGAGTTGGCTCTGGTAGCCGCCAGAGTCCGGGGTCAGCGGCGCCGCTGCTCGTCCTCGTCGATCTTGCGCAGCTCGGGCGTCGGCGCCTCGGTGGCATCGATTTGGCTGCGGGCGAGCTCGAACAGCGCGACGAAAAGGGCGAGCGTGATCAGGACGATGGTCATGCGGGTATCTAAGCCGGCGTGCCTTAAGATCGGATTGATCTAGGTCACCCGGACGCGTCTTTTTCGTGCGTAGAAATACCTATGCCGGCCCGGTCGCGACCGGCGTGTCGCCGGGCAGGCCCCATTCCGACCATGAGCCGTCATAGACCGCCGGCTCCGGCCAGCCGAGCAGGTAGGCGCCGAAGGCGAGCGCGGCAGCGGTGACGCCCGAGCCGCAAGTGGCCGCGGTTGCCTTGGCCGGATCGGCGCCTGCGGCACGGAAGCGGCCGGCGAGCGCGTCAGCCGGCAGCACGGTGCGCGTCGCCTTGTCGATGAGCTCGGTCGACGGCAGCGAGAGGCTGCCCGGAATATGGCCGCCGCGCAGGCCGGCGCGCGGCTCGGGCTCGGTGCCGGCGAAGCGCCCGGCGTTGCGCGCGTCGATTACCTGCTCGCGCCGCGAGCGGAGATTGGCGAGCATCTGCGCCTTGTCGCGCACGCGGCTCCGGTCGAGCTTGGCGTCGAACGTCGCCGCCGGAAACTGCGGCACCTCGGTGGTGACCGGCCGCTGCTCGGCGAGCCACTTGGCCAGACCGCCGTTGAGCACCGCCACGTCCCGATGGCCGAAGACGCGTAGCGTCCACCACACGCGCGGCGCCGTACTCAGGCCGAAGGCGTCGTAGATCACGACCTTGTGGTGGTTGCCGACACCCAGCCCGCCCATGATCCGCGCGAAGCTCGGCGCATCGGGCAGCATGTGGGGCAGGGGATCGGTCTCGTCGCGGATGCCGTCGATGTCGAAGAAGATCGCGCCGGGTATGTGCTGACGCGCGTACATCTCGGCGCCGGCCGGGCTGACGCCCGGCAACGTGAACGTGCCATCGAGGATACGCAGGTTTGAATCGCTCAGATGCGCAGCAAGCCAGTCCGTCTCGATCAGCGCCTCGGGATGGGCGTAGGCCGCACCCACTGTCACCCCTCCGGTATCCAGCTCGGTACCGGCAGTTTCTTCTCGCGCAGGAATTTCGGATTGAACAGCTTCGACTGATAGCGCGTGCCGTAATCCGCGAGGATGGTCACGACGGTATGGCCGGGCCCGAGCTCCTTCGCCACCTTGATCGCGCCGACGATGTTGATGCCGGACGAGCCGCCGAGGATCAGGCCTTCCTCGGTGACGAGATCGAACAGCACCGGCAGCATCTCCTCGTCGGTCACCTGGAACCAGCCGTCGAGCGGCGCGCCTTCGAGGTTCCTGGTGATGCGGCCCTGGCCGATGCCTTCGGTGATCGAATTGCCCTCGGACTTCAATTCATGCCGCGCGTACCACGAATAGATCGCCGAGCCCATCGGATCGGCGAGATAGATCCTTACCTTGCGGCTGAACTCCTTGAGCGCCATGCCGACGCCGGCCAGCGTTCCGCCGGTGCCGACCGAGCAGATGAAGGCGTCGATCTTGCCCTGGGTCTGTTCCCAAATCTCGGGGCCGGTGGTCTCGATATGCGCGCGCCGGTTGGCGACGTTGTCGAACTGGTTCGCCCAGATCGCGCCGCACGGCGATTGCGCCGCCACTTCCTTGGCCAACGTCTCGGAATAGCGCACGTAGTTCATCGGATTGGCGTAGGGCACCGCGGGCACCAACCGGAGATCGGCGCCACACAGCCGGAGCATGTCCTTCTTCTCCTGGCTCTGTGTCTCCGGCATGACGATGACGCTCTTGTAGCCGAGCGCATTGCCGACGAGGGCGAGGCCGATGCCGGTGTTGCCGGCGGTGCCTTCGACGATCGTACCTCCGGGTTTCAGGAGGCCGCGGGTCTCGGCATCTTTGACGATGTAGAGCGCCGCGCGGTCCTTCACTGAGCCGCCGGGATTAAGGAACTCGGCCTTGCCGAGGATCTCGCAGCCGGTTTGCTCCGACGCCTTGCGCAAGCGGATCATCGGCGTATTGCCGATAGTTTCAATGAATCCGTTGCGAATTGCCGGGCTCAGCATATGGGGCGGCGGAGTTACGAGGCGCCTGACTATAGAGAGTCGCCTCTTGCAATCAACCCCGCGGGCGGCGCATGTTAGGGCTTGCGCGCGTGATCGATGGCCGTTTTGGCCACGGTGTCGCGGCGGCACTGTTGGTGGGTTGTGCTAGTAATCCGCCGACGCCGACTTACGGGTCGTTCACGCCGCGTAGCGGTGCCGGTGCGCCGATCGACCAGAATGTAATTCCGATCATCGGAACGTCCTGGCGACCGTGATTTTGGGGGGATTGTCCTCGGAGTCGGTGCCTAAGAATCTTCCGGAGGGGGAGGGGAACTCGTCATGTGGCACTGGATCCTCGAACACCGTAACGCCTTCAACGACATTGGCTTGGTCTGGCTGGTGCCGGTGCTGGTCGTTCTCGTCGCCACCCGGTTGTTCCGGCCGGGCTATCATCGCGGCTCCGTCGAGCCCATTCCGTTGCGAACCGACGAGCAGCGCACCGAGACGCAGAAGCCGCGCTCGGCGGCCTGAGACGGTTTTCCGCTACGCCCGCGGCCAGCGCCGCCGCAAGCGCGCGCGGTTGGCTGCCAGCCAATAGAGCGCGGTCAGCGTCGGTCCGTTCTGGATGCGGCCGGCGAACGCCGCCTTCATCACGGCGCCGAAACTCTTCACCGCCACCTTGATGTCTTCGTGCTCATGGGGCAGGCCATGGATGCCGCCGATGCCGCGTGAATCCACGCGCGCGCAGAACAGATGAAAGGTCTCGGTCGAGCCGCCGGGCGACGTCATGAATTTTTGCGCCAGGAATGGCGGCGCGGTCAGGACGACGCCGGCCTCTTCGCGTGCTTCGCGGACCGCGACGGCGCGCGGGCTCTCACGCTGGTTCTCGATGATGCCGGCGACGATCTCGGTCTGCCAGGCGGGAAATCCGGCAAGATGAGCCGGCAGGCGGAACTGCTCCACCAGCACCAGCGCGTCCCGCGGCGGATCGTAGAGCAGGATGCCGACGGTATTGCCGCGCTCGAACACCTCGCGTCGCATCGACGCGCTCCAGCCGCCGCGATAGAGCCGATGGCGCAGCGTGTAACGATCGAGCCGGAAATAGCCGCGATATACGGTCTGCTTGCGGAGGATGCGGACACGCGAGCGCTTTGCCATGGCGGCGCAGTCTATGGGAGGCGATGCGCGGGCGTCGAGTGACGATGCCGCTACCGAGTGCCGCGTAGGCTTCGGATATAGGCGATCACATCGGCCGCTTCCTGCCGGGTCAGGACCAGCGTTGGCATCGTCGGATGCGGATTGCGCAACCAGACGGTGAGGGTCAGATCGGTCGTCCGTGGATTGGCGGCGATGGCATGGAAGTCGGGTGCGTCGGCGAAGCGGACCTCCGACCCGTGGCCGCGCTCGACGACGTGGCACGGGCGGCAGTTGGCAAGCGCGAAGGCGTGACCGACGCGTACCCGACCGGGCACCGGCGGCGGCTCTGGCGGTCGCGGCAGCGCCGCGGCCGGCACTTTTACCGCTGCAGGCGGCTCCGGCGTCGGCCTGAAATAGGTCGTGCTGGTGTCGACGTCGGGCGTTGGTCCACGGCTGCGCGCGGCATTGATGTCCTGCGCGACGGTCGCCGTCGGTGCTTGGGCCGGCGGCTGCGGTGCGCAGGACAGCAACAGGACGCCAACCACGCATCCGAGGGAAGGGATGAAAATGCGTCGCATGATTCCAAGCATGCCGGACAGCGCGCAACCGGCCTTGATCCAGGTCAAGCTGCGCGTGAAGCATTGGCGGTCCGCGGATCGACCGGTATGATGTCGTCCATGACCGAGATCGGGACCCGTGAGCGCCTGCGCTTCATCGATCTGGCTGCGTTCGAGCGCACGCCGCTCGCGACCGATCCGTATCCCTATCTCATCGTGCCGGGCTTCGTGCCGCCCGCAGCGCGGCCGCCGCTGTCGGCCGATTATCCCACGATCGACCGGCCGGGCAGCTTTCCGGTGGCGGACGTCACCTACGGTCCGGCCTTCGCCGAGTTCCTCGCCGAGATCCAGGGGCCGGAGGTGCGCGAGGCCTTCGCGCTCAAGTTCGGCGTCGATCTCACCGACCGGCCGACGATGGTGACGGTGCGCGGCCAGGCCCAGGCCAAGGACGGCCGCATCCACACCGACACCGCGACCAAGATCATCACCGTGCTGGTCTATATGAACGAGGCGTGGGAGGCGCCGGGCGGACGCCTGCGCCTGCTGCGTTCGAACACTGACCTCGACGACATGGTGGCCGAGGTGCCGCCAGCCGCCGGCACGCTGCTCGCGTTCCGCGTCACGCCGCATTCCTGGCACGGTCACCATCCGATCAGCGGTCCGCGCCGCGTCGTGCAGCTCAACTGGGTCGAGAGCGATGCCGTCGTGCGGCGCGAGCGGTTGCGCCACGGCTTCTCGGCGCGCATCAAACAGCTGCTGCCGGCGCGGCACTGAACGCCGGCTGTTCTTTATTGCGCGCAAAGGTCACGGCGATACACGACGGTACAGGCCGTTGGTGCGACGAAAGCGAAGAGGCCGAGCGGATATGCCGCCCGGCCTCTTGCTGTGAGTGGCTCCGGGGGTCGGGATCGAACCGACGACCGATCGGTTAACAGCCGATTGCTCTACCGCTGAGCTACCCCGGAATATGGCCGCATCATATACACGCGCCCGGTTAACGAGTCCAAACCGGACCGCGTGGAGGCCGGAAGCGGAATCGAACCGCTGTACGGGGATTTGCAGTCCCCTGCATAACCACTCTGCCATCCGGCCGGACGCGACGCGGCCCGAGATATAGGCGGTTCAGGCTGGCCGGCGCAATGGCCGACCACACGACGATTGTCGAGCGCACGGCCGGCGGCTAAAATCGGATTTTCAAGACCGTTAGCGGCCAATCTTCATCCTCATCCATGACCCGATCCGATTACCGTGCCGCGCGCCTGGCCATGATCGACGGCCAGCTGCGCACCAACACTGTCCATGATGACCGCGTGCTCGACGCCTTCGACGCCGTGCCGCGCGAACGCTTCGTGCCCGAGCCGTTGCGCGGCGTCGCCTATATCGACGAGGACCTGCCGCTCGGCAACGGCCGCTGGCTGATCGAGCCGATGGTGCTGGCGCGGCTGATTCAGCTCGCGGCCATCGCGCCGGCCGACACCGTGCTGGTCATCGGCGATCCGAGCGGTTATGCCGCCGCGGTGATTGCGTGGCTCGCCCGCCGCGTCGTTATGGTCGAATCCGAATCCGGCGCGATCGCCACCGCGCGCCAGCGCCTGGCCGACTTGGGTTGCGCCAATGTCGAAGTGGTGCAGGGACCACTCGAGGAAGGCTACGCGGCGGGCGCGCCGTACAGTGCGATCGTGCTCGCCGGCGCCGCCGCGGACGTGCCGCATGTCCTGCGCACGCAGCTGGCCGAGGGCGGCCACATAGTCGGCGTCATCCGCAAACCTGGCGCGCCGATGGGCGAGGCCGAGGTGATGACCCGCGTCGGCGCGGCGCTGTCGCGTCGTCCGGTGTTCGATGCCGGAACGCCGTATCTGCCGGGCTTCCAGCCGGCGCCGAGTTTCGCCTTCTGAGCCGTCGATGCGGCGCGCCGCGGCTTTCGTTCTGCTCCCGGCGTTGGCGCTGAGCATCACGGCGGCGCGGGCGGAGACGTTGCAGGACGCGTTCGCCGACGCCTACAACACCAACCCACAGCTCCTGGCCGAGCGCGCCAATCTGCGCGCCGTCGACGAAGGCGTGAACCAGGCGCTGTCGGGTTGGCGGCCGACGCTGACGTTCGCCGGCGCTATCGGCAAGCAGCAGTTCGAGAACACGCCGACCACCAGCACACAGGTGCCGGAGGGCTACAACACGCCGCGCTCGCTCGATTTCAAGCTGGTGCAGCCGGTTTATCAGGGCGGCCAGACCGTCGCCAAGACCGCCCAGGCGGAGGATAGCGTGCGCTCGGAGCGCGCCCACCTGATCGCGGTGGAAGGCACCGTGCTGTTCAGTGTCGCCTCGGCCTACTTCGACGTGCTGCGCGATCAGGCGGTGGTGGCGCTCGATCGCAACAACGAAAATGTCCTGGCGGAGACACTCAAGCAGACACAGGCCCAGTTCCGCTCCGGCTTGGTGACGCGCACCGACGTCGCCCAGGCGGAAGCCCGGCTCCAGGCGGCGCACGCGCAGCGCCAGCAGGACGAGGGCGTGCTGCAATCCGACCGTGCCAATTACAAACGTTACGTCGGCCACGCACCGGAAAATTTGGTGCGGCCGGCGGTCCAGCCACAGATCCCGGCGTCGCGCGACGAGGCGCTGACGCTGGCGGCGACCAAGAATCCGAACGTGATCTCCGCGCTGTTCGGCGAGGACGCCGCGCGCGCTGCTGTCGCCGCTACCGAGGCGCAGCTTCTGCCGAGCCTCAACCTGGTCGGCGAGGCGAACCGCACCGACGATCCCGCGCAGCTCAGCGGCCACGAGACGACCTACGGCACGGTGCAGGCGCAGGTCACGGTGCCGCTCTACGAGGCCGGGCTGATCTATTCGCAATCGCGCCAGGCCAAGCAGAGGGTCGGACAGAGCGAGGGCCTGACCGACGACGCGCGCCGTCTTGCCGTCGATGGCGCGACCGCGGCGTGGGAGACTATAGAGGCGCAGCGCGCGAACGTCGTCTCGCAGCAGGCGGCGATCAAGGCCGACGAGGTCGCCTATGAGGGCTTGCGGGCGCAACAGCGCGCCGGCCTGCGGACGCTGATCGACGTGCTCAACGCCGAGCAGGAGCTGTTCGTCGATCGCACCAATCTGGTGCGCGCACAGCACGATCTCGCCGTCGCCGAGTTCAATCTCGCCGACCAGATCGGCCGGCTGACCGCCGCCGACCTCAAGCTGAACGTGAACCTCTACGACGTGAACCGTTATTACCAAGCGGTGCGGTCGAAATGGCTGGGCTTCGGACCCAGCCCGTAAGGAGTTATCCCCAGACAGGAAGGCATATCTAGCATTTGGTGATGCCTTTCCCTACTATATCTGGGTGCCGCCGGCGACCGGGCGGCAGGTGGTTAGTGGAGGTTGCCATGTCCGACATTCGTCGCCAGGACGAACCCTCGATGGAGGAGATACTCGCTTCGATCCGCCGCATCATCGCCGAGGATGCCGATAGCGGCGGCACGACGAAAGACGCCGCCGCGGAACAGGACATTCTGGAATTGACCGATAAGGTCGAGTCCGACGGTTCGGTGGTGTCGCTGGCCTCGCGTCTGGCGCCGCGCGGCGAGCCGCGCGAGACGCCGCCGATCGCGGTGGCGCCTTATGAGCCGCCGTCGAAGGCCGAGCCGCCGGCCGTTGAGACGCCGAAACCGACGGAGCCTACGACCGAGCGGGTGATTTCGCCGAGCGCTGCCGCCGCCTCGATCGCGGCGCTGACCGAGCTGGCGCGTGAGACGCCGCACGCCGCGTCGACCGCGGGCGCACTGGCAGGCGGCGACCGTGCGCTCGAGGACGTCACGCGCGAGCTGCTGAAGCCGCTGCTCAAAGCGTGGCTCGACGCCAATCTGCCGCCGCTGATCGAGCGCATTGTGCGCGACGAGATTGCGCGGCTGGCGCGCGAAGCGCGCGGCAACTGACGGTTCTCCGCCTCGTCTCGGCCACGATCGTTCCGAACCGGCCCGATTGAGTGACGATCCTTCGGAATGACGCGCGCCTTGCGGTAGCGCGGCGGGCCGCCTAAAAACGGGCGCGATGCTCGACAAGACCTTCGATCCCGGCGCCATCGAGCCGGTCATTTACGCCGCGTGGGAAAAATCCGGCGCCTTTGCCTGCGACCCGAAGTCGTCGAAGCGGCCGTACTGCATCGCCATGCCGCCGCCCAACGTCACCGGCAGCCTGCATATGGGTCACGCGCTCAACCACACGCTGCAGGACATCCTGACGCGGTTCGAGCGCATGCGCGGCCGCGACGTGCTGTGGCAGCCGGGCACCGACCATGCCGGCATCGCGACGCAAATGGTGGTCGAGCGCAATCTGGCGGCGGAGAACATCGACCGCCGCACGCTTGGCCGTGCCAAGTTCATTGAACGCGTCTGGCAGTGGAAGGCCGAGAGCGGCGGCACCATCACCCGCCAGCTGCGTTCGCTCGGCGCGTCGCCCGACTGGTCGCGCGAGCGCTTCACCATGGACGAGGGCCTCAGCGCCGCGGTGCGCAAGGTCTTCGTCAGCCTCTATAAGGAAGGCCTGATCTATCGCGACAAGCGGCTGGTCAACTGGGACCCGAAGCTGCACACCGCGGTCTCCGACCTCGAGGTCGAGAGCCGCGAGACCAAGGGCTCGCTCTGGTACATCAAGTATCCGGTCGTCGGCCGCGACGGCACGTTCATCACCGTCGCAACGACGCGACCCGAGACCATGCTCGGCGACACCGGCGTCGCGGTCAATCCCGAGGATGAGCGCTACAAGCATCTGATCGGCAAGAACGTCGTGCTGCCGCTGACCACGCGGCACATTCCGATCGTCGCCGACGAGCACGCTGATCCGACCGCCGGCAGCGGCGCCGTCAAGATCACGCCGGCGCATGACTTCAACGACTTCGAGGTCGGCCGCCGGCACAACCTGCCGCTGATCAACATCTTCGACCGGGACGCCAAGCTCAACGACAGCGTGCCCGAACGCTACCGCGGCATGGATCGCTTCGCTGCGCGCAAGCAGGTGCTGGCCGATCTCGAAGCCTCGGGTCTCCTGGAAAAGACCGAGCCGCACACGCTGATGGTGCCCTATGGCGACCGCTCCGGCGTCGTCATCGAACCGTGGCTCACCGACCAGTGGTACGTGAACGCCAAAGAACTGGCGAAGGCGGCGATCGACGCGGTCGAGCGCGGTGCCACGGTCTTCGTGCCGCGCCAGTGGGAGAACACCTTCTTCGAATGGATGCGCAACATCCAGCCGTGGTGCATCTCGCGCCAGATCTGGTGGGGCCACCAGATTCCGGCCTGGTACGCGCCCGATGGATTCGTTTTCGTCGAGGAAACGGAGGAAGCCGCCAAGGCGGCGGCGCGCGCGCACTACGGCGAGGACGTTGCGTTGAGGCGCGATGAGGACGTGCTCGACACCTGGTTCTCATCGGCGCTGTGGCCGTTCTCGACGCTCGGCTGGCCGGACGCCACGCCCGAGCTCGCGCGCTATTACCCGACCGACGTGCTCGTCACCGGCTTCGACATCATTTTCTTCTGGGTCGCGCGGATGATGATGATGGGCTGCAAGTTCATGGGCGAGGTGCCGTTCAGGACGGTCTACATCCACGCCCTGGTGCGCGACGAGCGCGGCCAGAAGATGTCGAAGTCCAAGGGCAACATCGTCGATCCGCTCGCGATCGTCGGCAAGTACGGCTGCGACGCGCTGCGCTTCACGCTGACCGCGCTGGCGGCGCAGGGCCGCGACGTGAAGCTGGCCGAAAGCCGCATCGAAGGCTACCGCAACTTCGCGACCAAGCTATGGAACGCGGCGCGCTTCGCCGAGATGAACGAATGCAAGCTCGATCCCAAGTTCGATCCGGCGAAAGCGAAGCTTAGACTCAACAAGTGGATCGCGGGCTCGCTGGCGCAGGCGGCGCTGCGCGCCACCGAAGCGCTCGAAGCCTTCGAGTTCAACGCCGCGGCGGACGCGCTCTATCACTTCACCTGGGGCACATTCTGCGACTGGTATGTCGAGTTCTCGAAGCCGGTGCTGACCGGCGCCGACGAGGCCGCTCGGGCCGAGACGCGGGCCACGACCGCATGGGTGCTCGGCCGCCTGGTCCACCTGCTGCACCCGATCATGCCGTTCGTCACCGAGGAGCTATGGAAACATCTCGCGGGCGGGCAGGGTGGTCTGTTGATCAAAAGCCAATGGCCGGCGCTCGACGCCGAGTTGATTGATCGCGACGCGTCGGCGGAAATGGATTGGGTGGTGGCGCTGATCGCCCAGATCCGCACCGTGCGCGCCGAGATGAACGTGCCGCCGGCGCAGGAAATCGCGGCCTATGTCACCGAAGCCGGCGGCGACGAAACCGCATGGCTCGCGCGCCACGACGCGCTGGTCCGGCGTCTCGCGCGGCTGACGCGCATCCATCCGGTCGCCACCGCCGCGCCGGCCAAGCAGAACACCATCCAGGTCGTTGTCGAAGGCGCGCTGCTGCTGCTCGATCTCGCCGGCGCCATCGATGTCGGTAAAGAGCGCGCACGGCTCCAGAAAGAGGCAAAGAACGTCCGCGCCGAGCTCGATAAGATCGCCGCCAAGCTCGGCAACGAGCAGTTCCTCGCCAAGGCCAAGGCCGAGGCGGTGGACGAGCAGCGCGAACGTCAGGCCGAGGCGCGCGCCGCGCTCTCGCGCCTCGACGCCGCGCTCGCCCGCATCGGCGGCGCGTAGATCGGCTTACGCCGCCAGCGCCTGCGCGATCTCGGTGTTGGTCATCGGCCAGCCGACCGTGCGCAACATCAAGTCGAGCGCGAAGCGGTTCATGTCGATGGCGACGGCGGCGGTTTTCCTCGGATCGATGCGGATCATAGTCGTCCTCCCGGGCGCACCTTGGTCGAATCGCCGCGGCGCCCGCGCAATGCTATCATCCGCGGCGCTGCAAGACAGCCAGGGGAGGTGTCGATGCCAAAGTATCTCGTGCGGGTTTCCTATACCGCGGATGGCGTGAAGGGCCTGATGAAGGACAAGGCGTCCGGCCGGCGCGCCGCGGTGGCGAAGCTGGTGGAATCCGATGGCGGCAAACTCGAGGCGTTCTACTTCGCGTTCGGCGCGGATGACGTGATCTCGATCGTCGATCTGCCCAGCAACGTCAACGCCGCGGCGTTCTCGCTCGCAGTCAACGCTGCCGGATTCGCCAATCTGAGCCTGACGCCGCTGCTCACCGCCGAGGAGATGGATGCGGCGCTCGGCAAGTCGGTGAATTACCGCGCGCCGGGCAAGTAGCCGACGGCATTTTTGCGCGCGTCGCGTCCTAGCGCGGCGCTACGATCCGCGGTTGAGCGCGTCGGCGCGTTGCGAGATCATCGCTGCCGCGGTCTTGGCGTGTACGGCCGGGGATGGCAAGATCGCGCCATGAACCGCGCATTCACCAAGGAAGGCGACGAGGCGCCGCCGCCGGAAATCGAGATCGAACACGCCGCCGATCTGCCCGCCGGCGCCAAGAACTACATCTCCGCCGCCGGCCATCGCCGCCTGCAGGACGAGCTCAAGCAGCTCGTTAAGGTCGAGCGGCCGAAGGTGGTCGAGACCGTCGCCTGGGCCGCCGGCAACGGCGACCGCTCGGAGAACGGCGACTACATCTACGGCAAGAAGCGGCTGCGGGAGATCGACGGCCGAATCCGTTTCCTCACCAAGCGGCTGGAGATCGCCGAGATCGTCGATCCGGCGGCGCAGCCCAATCGCGACCAGATCTTCTTCGGGGCCACCGTCACCTACGCCACGTCCGACGACAAGGAGCACACGGTGACCATCGTCGGCATCGACGAGGCCGATGCCGACCATGGCAAGGTGAGCTGGATTTCGCCGGTGGCGCGCGCGCTGCTCAAGTCACGCGTCGGCGATGTCGTCGAGCTCAAGGGTCCGCGCGGCGTCGATACGCTCGAAGTCGTGTCGATCGCTTATCCCGACAAGGCCTAGTCAAACCTGCCCGGCGCTTTGTAAGGTGCGCCTCCGATCCTGTGGAGAGGCGCCGATGCCCGAGGGACTGAACCGCAAACCGATCGACAAATCGAAGCTGCCGAGCCGGCACATCACGGTCGGGCCGGAACGCGCGCCGCACCGCTCGATGTTCTACGCCATGGGCGTCACCGAGGAGCAGCTGACGCAGCCGATCGTCGGCGTCTGCACCACCTGGAACGAGGCCGCGCCGTGCAACATCGCGCTGGCGCGCCAGGCGCAGGCGGCGAAGAAGGGCGTCGCCGCCGCCGGCGGCACGCCGCGCGAGTTCACCACCATCACTGTCACCGACGGCATCGCCATGGGCCATGCCGGCATGAAGTCGTCGCTGGTTTCGCGCGAGGTCATCGCCGACAGCGTCGAACTCACCATGCGCGGCCATTCCTACGATGCGCTGGTCGGCCTCGCCGGCTGCGACAAGTCGCTGCCCGGTCTGATGATGGCGATGCTGCGCCTCAACGTGCCGGCGGTGTTCATGTATGGCGGTTCGATCCTGCCGGGCCGTTTCCAGGGCCGCGACGTCACCATCGTCGATGTCTTCGAAGGCGTCGGCATGCACAACGTCGGCAAGATGACGGACGAGGAGCTGCACGATCTCGAATGCCACGCCTGTCCGTCGGCCGGCTCGTGCGGCGGCCAGTTCACCGCCAACACCATGGCCTGCGTCTCCGAGGCGCTGGGCCTGGCGCTGCCCGGCTCAGCCGGCACGCCGGCGCCCTATGACTCGCGCGACCAGTACGCCGAGGCGTCGGGCGAGATGGTGATGGAGCTGATCCGCCGGCGCATCCGGCCGCGCGACGTCGTCACGCGCAAGGCGCTCGAGAACGCGGCGATGGTGGTCGCGGCATCCGGCGGCTCGACCAACGCGGCGTTGCACCTGCCGGCGATCGCTCACGAGGCCGGCATCGATTTCGACATCCACGCCGTCGGCAAGATTTTCAGGAAGACGCCTTATATCGGTGACTTCAAGCCGGGCGGCAAATACGTGATGAACGATCTGCATCGCGTCGGTGGTGTGCCCGTGCTGCTCAAGGCGCTCTTGGACGGCGGCTACCTGCACGGCAACTGCCTGACCGTCACTGGCAAGACCATGGCCGAGAATTTGAAAGGTGTGGCCGTGCCCCGGAACCAGGATGTGGTGCATACGACCAAGAAGCCGATCGCCAAGACCGGCGGCCTGGTCACGCTCAAGGGCAACCTCGCGCCGCAGGGCGCCATCTGCAAGATCGCGGGCATGCAGGGGATCGAGCTCAAGTTCCGCGGTCCGGCGCGCTGTTTCGATACCGAGGAAGCATGCTTCGCCGCCGTCGAGGCGAAGAAATACGAGAAAGGCGACGTGCTGGTGATTCGCTACGAAGGCCCGCGCGGCGGTCCCGGCATGCGCGAGATGCTGTCGACCACCGCCGCGCTCTATGGCCAAGGCGCGGGCAAGGACGTCGCGCTGATCACCGACGGCCGCTTCTCCGGCGGCACGCGCGGCTTCTGCATCGGCCATGTCGGCCCCGAAGCGGCGGTCGGCGGACCGATCGGTCTGCTGAAAGATGGCGATATCATCGAGATCAACGCCATCAAAGGCACGCTCGACGTCAAGCTCAGTGCGGCCGAGCTGGCGCGCCGCCGCAAGGCGTGGAAGCCGAAGCGGACCGAGTACCAATCGGGCGCGCTCTGGCGCTATGCCCAGACCGTCGGCGATGCCGAAAAGGGCGCGGTGGTCCATCCCGGCGCGAAGGCGGAAACCCACTGCTTCGCCGACCTTTGAGGACCGTGGCGTGACAAAGGTCTGACTGGCTGGCAGGGTTCGCACAGCGTTAACCATCTTCAGGCATTCTGCGCCCGAGCCATGCAGGACGCCGAAACGCCCCGGATCGCGCTGCCGGCCCGGCCGGTGACGATCAGCCCGGCGGTCACCGCCGGCACGCTGATCTATCTCGCCGCCTTCGCACTGCGGCTGCTGCCGGTCTTCGCCTTTCCGTCGATCGATTATCCCGACGAGATCTTCCAGGCGGTGGAGCCGGCGCATCGGCTGGTCTACGGCACCGGCCTCATCCCCTGGGAATTCGTCTATGGCATGCGGTCGTGGGCGCTGCCTGGCTTCATCGCTGGCATCATGAAGGCCACGCGCATCGTCGGCGACGGACCCGCGATTTACATGCCGGCGATCGGCACGGTGCTGGCGGCGCTCGGCGCGACGAGCGCGCTCTGCGCCTATCTCTGGGGCCGGCGTTTCTACGGAGTTTGGGGCGGCATCATCGCCGGCGCGCTTACCGCCTGCTGGATCGACGCGGTGTATTTCGGTCCGCGGCCGCTGAGCGAAGCGGTATCGGCGCATCTGCTGGTCATCGGCCTCTATCTTGCGGCGCCGGGTTACGCCGTGCGCGGACGCGGACGGTTGGCGCTCGCCGGTTTGATACTCGGCGTCGCCGCGCTGCTGCGGATTCAGATCGCGCCGGCCGTCGCCATCTTCGTGTTGTGGAACTGGGTGGATACGGTGCCGGCGGGGCAGCGTCTGCCGCCACTGATCGCCGGCGGACTGGTCGCGATCGCGCTGTTTGGCGCGCTCGACGCCGTGACCTGGGGCTGGCCGGGTGAATCGCTGTGGCGCAACGTCCTGATCAACCTGTGGTACGGCGTCAGCACCCATTGGGGCGCCGAGCCCTGGCACTACTATCTCGACGCGGTCCTGTTTTATTGGGGCGCGGCGACGGCGGTGATGCTCGTGTTGGCACGCCTTGGCGCGCGGCGCCTGCCGGTGCTCGCCGCGCTGGCGCTGATCATCCTCGTGATCCATTCGGCGATCCCGCACAAGGAATTCCGCTTCATCTATCCGGCGCTGCTGCTGACGGTGATCTCGGCCGGTCTCGGCTTGGCGCAAGTCGTCGACTGGCTCGCCGACGGCTTCGCGTTGCGCGGCATGACGGAGCGCGCCGCGCTCCATGCCGCGGCGGTGCCGGTCCTGGCGCTCGCCGTTCTGACGCCGGCGGGCCTTGCGGATTCGCCCAATTATCGCGCCCTATGGACGCGCGACGCCGACGTGGTGCGCGCCGACCGCATCGTCGCCGCGCTGCCGGATGTCTGCGGTATCGAACTCTACGGTGTGCCGTGGTTCCTGTCGGGCGGCTACAGCCTCATGCACCAGAACGCGCCGCTTTATTGGGAAGACGATCTCGCATGGTTCACGGCGCATCGCGACGCGTTCAACACCGTGGTGGCGACCCATCCGTTGCCAGCGAATTCGGGCTTCGCCACCGTGCATTGCACGCACAACGTTTGCGTCGCCCGGCGTGAAGGCCCGTGCACGGCACTGCCGATGACGGTGCCGGGGCCGCCGCCCGGCCTCGGCCAAGTTGCGCCGCTGGCGCACTGAAATCCCTCTGGACGCGCCTTCCAGCGCGCGGCTAGTTAGGCGGATGAAAATTCGCACGCTGCGCCGCGCCGACGAATTGGTCGCTGCCGGCCTGGTTTCCGCCGACCGCCGCCGCGCGGTCGAGCGTGTCGCGCGCCGGTACGCGGTCGCGCTGACGCCGCACGTCGTCGACTTGATCGCAGCAAGCGGCGATCCGGTCGCGCGCCAGTTCGTTCCCGATCCGGCCGAGTTGCGCACCGCGCCGGCGGAGCGCGCCGATCCGATCGGCGACGACCGCTTCTCGCCGCTCAAGGGTATCGTCCACCGCTATCCCGATCGCGTGTTGCTCAAGCCGTTGCTGGTCTGTCCGGTCTACTGTCGCTTCTGCTTCCGGCGCGAAGCGGTGGGGAAGGGCGGCGCGCTCACGGCGCGCGAACTGACCGCGGCGCTCGCCTACATCCGGCGCGATCCGGCGATCTGGGAGGTGATCGTCACCGGCGGTGATCCCTTCCTGCTCTCGCCGCGACGGTTGAAGGCGATCGTCCGCGCGCTCGGGGCGATTCCGCACGTGCAAGTGATCCGGTTCCATACCCGCGTGCCGATCGTCGAGCCGAGCCGGGTGACGGCGGCGCTGGTTGCGGCGCTCGATGCCGAAAAGGCCGTCTATGTCGCGATCCACGCCAACCATCCGCGCGAACTCACGGCGCCGACGCGCATCGCCTGCACCCGGCTGGCGAAAGCGGGCATTCCGCTGCTCGGTCAGACCGTGCTGCTCAAGGGCGTCAACGACGACGCGGCGACGCTCGAGGCGCTGTTCCGCGCGCTCGTCGCCATGCGGGTGAAGCCCTATTATCTGCATCACGCCGACCTGGCGCGCGGCACGTCGCACTTCCGCACCACCTTGGCCGAGGGTCGCGCGCTGATGCGCGCGCTGCGCGGCCGGGTTTCCGGGCTATGCCAGCCGATCTATGTCCTCGACCTGCCGGGCGGCCACGGCAAGGTACCGATCGGACCCTGCTACGCCGAGGGGCTTGGCGACGACTCCTGGTCGATCGAGGATCCCGCTGGCGCGCGCCACCGTTACCCCTAAGACACACCCGACAAGATTCATGGCGCGCCGTATTAAGAGGCAAATTCAATATCTTATCGTATGAGAGTCGCTGCTGCCGCGGCGCCTTTGGGTTGAATCGTGCGCCGTCAGTGTAATAAACTGAACGCTAGTATTTGTGCCCAGTACGGCTAGGTCAGTCATGGCCCGTTTAGGCAAAGGGTTGGCGTGCACCGTGGTCGCGGTCGCCGCGCTCACGGCTGCTTGGCCGGCATTCGCGCTTGAAGCGACGCCGCTGGTGCGCGGCGGCGCGCCGTTGCCGGAATTCCAACTCGACCTGCCCAATCTCCGGCCGCCGGCTGCCGGCGGCAATTTCGAGATCGCCCTGACGCCGCCGGGCAGCAAGAGCCCGTTCAGCTTCATTTTCTCGCCGCGACCGGAATCCGCGCTGGCGCTCGATCGCGCCAGCGATACCAGCCGCAATGTCGCCGGCCTGTCGTGGAACGTCTTCAGCGCGGATCATTTCTACGGCGGTTTCGGCCTGTCGGGCAGCGTGATGAGCCCGGGCACGGATCCGGCGCATGAGGCCCTAGCCGGCGGCGCGCCGGCCGCGGTGCGTGGCAGCGTCCAGCTCGGCTACGCGTTCGGCAGCAACCAGAGCCTGATGCTGTCGTTCGATCACACGCGCACGCCGGATCAAAGCACGGATCACGGCGAGTTCGGCGACAATTTCCGCCTGGGCTACGGCGTCCAGTTCTAAGCCGCGACGCGCGGCCCCATTTTTCGCTTCGCTTCCCGGGAATGGTCAGCCGCATCGACGCGGCGTAATGGCCAGAAGTGCCGCGTCGTTCAGGGCGCGGCGAACGCGCACCAGATCGGCGTGTGATCCGAAGGCTTGTCGCGCTGGCGCGGCGATTTGTCGATATCGCACTGCCGTAAACGGTCGGTCGCTTGCGGCGACAGCAGGATGTGGTCGATGCGCAGGCCGTGATCGGTCTCGAACCGGCGCTGCATGTAATCCCAATAGGTGTAGCGCTGGCCTTCGCTGTGGAGGGCGCGGAAAGCGTCGGCGATGCCGAGATTGAGCAGCGCGCGGAACCGCGTCCGCGATTCCGGCCGGCAAAGTGCGTCGTTCTTCCAGCCGGCCGGGTCGTAGACGTCGTCGTCCGCTGGCGCGACGTTGAAATCGCCGGCCAGCGCAAACGGCATTTCGCGGTCGAGCAGATCGCGGGCGTGCACTTCGAGGCGCTTCATCCAGGCGAGCTTGTAGTCGAACTTGTCGCCCGGCGCGGGATTGCCGTTGGGCAGGTAGACCGACGCGACGCGCAAATCGCCGACCGTCGCCTCGACGTAACGCGCATGGTCGTCGGTACCGTCGCCGGGCAGGGTAACAACGACGTCCTTCGCCGGCACGCGCGACAGGATGGCGACGCCGTTATAGGTCTTCTGGCCGACGACGACGGCGTCGTAGCCGAGACCCTTGATCTCAAGACGTGGAAAATCCGCTTCGGTGCACTTGATTTCCTGCAGGCAGACGATGTCGGGCGCTGCGGCCTTGAGCCAGTCGAGCAGATGGCCGAGCCGCGCCTTGACCGAGTTGACGTTCCAGGAAGCGAGCTTGGTCAAGCGACCGAGAACGAATTACCGCAGCCGCAGGACGAGGCGGCGTTCGGATTCTTCACCTGGAACGCCGCGCCCATCATGTCCTCGACGAAATCGATCTCGGCGCCTTTGACCAGTTCCAGCGAGATCTCGTCGACCACCAGCGTGACGCCGTCGCGCTCGAAGGCGCGGTCTTCGGGTTGCCGCGTCTCGTCGAAGCTGAAGCCGTACTGGAAGCCGGAGCAGCCGCCGCCCGACACCGCCAGACGCAGGAAGGCGTTGGGCAGGTTCTCCTGCGCCCGCAGCGCCTTGACGCGCGCGGCGGCGCGCGAGGTCAGGCTGACGCTCCGCTCCTTTTCGAGGATTTCGGCCATGGCATGCGGCTCCGTGCCGCCTTTATGTGGGGGATCGGCGCGGCTTTGTCAAACCGGCGCACTACTGCGACGGCCACGACTCATGCGTCAGTGCCAAATCTACGCATTCAAGCCAATTTGCCATGCCATTCATTACGTCATGGAGGTTAATCAAATCTACGCCGCCGTCTGGCAGGTAAATCTCGGCGCCCGTCGATTTTGCTGCATATCTAAATGAGATCGCCTGAGGATCAATGGTGGCGAACTCAGCAATGATGGCGTCCATAGCTACGAAATTCTCGGGATGAACGTCGCCGCCACGTTCCACCATAGCTTTGAAATCGGTCCAGAGCTTTTTCAAATCGTGGTGATTGCGATCACATACAAAGTCGACCTTGCCGGCATGCTCGTCCAACATCGCTTTCAGGGTGAGTTCAAGATAGTGCCGGTAACAGAAAATAATCGGGTATAGCAGGTTTCGGCGATCCAGCCGGTTCTCGACGGCTTCCTTTATCAAGAGATCGCCTGCTCTTTTGTACCCCAGTATCAACCGGTACCACCGCTCACTTAAACTCTGCGCCAGGGGCACGGTAGCGTTAGTCCGGAAAAGACGGTCACTGTTCTTCGGCCATCTCGTGCTGAATGGACCAAAGCTGTCTTGTTCATAAGCCATCATGGTGGGTATCTCTATTGGCCTGCTGCCGGTTCCACGGACACCGAGTTAGGTGTTTTGATGGAACCGGAGGTGGATCATGGCGAGACGGAAGTTTACGCGGGAGTTCAAGCTTGAGGCTGTGAAGCTGATCAAGGACCGAGGGGTGTCGTATGTGCAGGCAG
>JAGWNF010000046.1 GCA_028871455.1 Alphaproteobacteria bacterium | reverse complement strand
TGACCAGCTTTTCGGCCGGCATGATTTCGTTTCTCACGCCCTGCGTCCTGCCGCTGGTGCCGGGTTACGTGTCCTACGTCGCCGGCCGGTCGCTCGATCAGCTCTCATCCGGCCTGCCGGCGCGGCTCGCCGCGCTGCGGCTGGGCGTCTTTTTCGTCCTCGGATTCACGACCGTGTTCATCGCCCTCGGCGCCAGCGCCACCGCCTTGGGCCAGTGGCTGCTGTCCTACCGGTACGAAGCTAATCTCGTTGCCGGCGCGGTGGTCATCCTGTTCGGCCTGCTGATGCTCGGCCTGCCGCGGCCGCTCGTCTTCATGCGCGATTTCCGCTTTCACGCCAACCTGCCGGGCGGGCGGGCGCCGCCTATGTTCTCGGCCTCGCCTTCGCCTTCGGCTGGACGCCATGCATCGGCCCGGTGCTCGGCGCGATCCTGACGACGAGCGCGGTTTCGGCGACCGTGAAGCAAGGGATCGTCCTGCTTGCGGCTTATTCGCTCGGCCTCGCGGTGCCGTTCCTGGGCGCCGCCGTGTTCACCGACCGGCTCGTGGGCCGCTTGAAGGCGCTCGGCCGAATCGGCCGGATGCTCGAAATCGGCGCCGGCGCCGTGGTGGTGGCGATGGGTGTTGCCATCCTCACCGGCGAACTCACAACCTTTTCCTACTGGCTTCTGGAGACGTTCCCCGCGCTTGCCAAGATCGGATGACAGAGGAAGTTCACGCGCAATGACGCGCTCCACCGCTCGCTGAATGGCCGCGAGGCAGTCGTGCCCGGTTTTGTTCCGAGGTGGCGTGCCAGTGCATCGACACCGTTATCGCTTCAATAGATGTGATCACCCACAGTTCCGTCAGGTGGCGAGGTAAAGCAGAGGCGGCCGATCAAGTCGTACGCATTTGGCCCAAGTCCTATCACGAAATCCCCCGACCCTTTCGCTCCCGCCCGATCGTCCAGGAAATCGTCTCGCCGCGCGCGATCCCCGACACCAGCTTGCCCAGATTGCGCTCGATCACGGGCCGCCAGGGCACCAACGTAAATTCCCTCCCTCTTTCGATGAGAGCGAACCGGCCGCTGGCGAGATCGACTCGTCGGCGATAAATGCCCTCGATACGGCGACCCGGGTGTGCTTCCACATAGGTGAGCCCGAGTTCGTCCGCGAGCTGTGCCCCGACGCGGGCCAGATCGCGCCGGTGCAGTAGCCCTAGCAGGTTGGCGCGATAGGCGATCCGGTCGCCCTCGACTCGCGCGAGGTCCTGCTCGATGAGCCATTGCCGGCGGCGGGCGAGCGCCTCGCGAACCTCGTGCCCAAAGCCGGCGTCCCGAACCACTGTCGGCGCCTCTGCAACCAGCTCGCGATCGAGCCAGGTAGCGCCCTCGGCCCTGACCTGGCGCTCGATCGGCAGCGCCGCCAAGGTCTGGACCATTACGGGCGTCATACGCGCCTGCGCCCGCTCGTAAGCGGCAGCGCGTTCGAGATGATCAGGCGCAATGACCCAGGTGCCATCGGGCTGACGCTCGATGTCCATCTTGGCGCGACGCATCGCCTCAAGCCGGCGCACGTGGGTTTCGGCAAACGCCGCGGTTGCCGACGGATCATGCCGGAGATGGATGTCGACACTGTAACGACCGTGGTTTGCAGCCCCGATATCAGCGACGGTGTGGTCGACACGGCGTGGCGCGATCGGTTTAGGCTCGATCGCCACGATGGCACCTTCGAGGATTGGCTCGACGGCATCGGCCTTGCCGATGTCAACATAAAGCGCTCGGCCATCCACGCTATCGATAATCAGGTAATGGCGATCGTTGAGTTCGTCCGACAGGCCCCGCGCGACCAGCCGTCCGACTAGCCGCTCCGGCTTCGGGTCAGCCGGATCGTAGATCGCGACGTCCGGCATCAGCGACGGCTTGCCCTTTCCGACCAACTCGTGGTGGATCGCCTTGATGATATCGCCGCGCTCGCCCATGCGGCGCAACACCGATTCGAGGTCCGCGGCAAGGCGCCAGCGCGATGGGCCAATTTCTTCGACTAGGCCGAGCCGTTTCAACCTCTGAAGCCGTCCGGCCCTGAGAGTCTGGCGAAAGGCACCGCCGGCAACGGTTCCGGAGCGGACGATCCCGTCCGCGTCCGCTTCGCGCAACAGTCCGCGGTCGAGACTCGTGAAACGCTCCTGTTCGACTTCAGCACGGAGCCGGGCTTCGATCTGCCGGTCTGTGCGCGGGCCGAGGTCCAGCGTCACGATCTCGGCGGCCCGTTCGCGCATGCCGTGGCTCAGATATTCGCGCGCAATGATCAGGTCCTTACTGCGGTCATCGTTGCCCCTCAGAACGATGTGGGTGTGTGGATGACCCGTGTTGTAGTGATCGACAGCCACCCAATCGAGCTTGGTGCCGAGGTCCTCCTCCATCTGGCGCATGAGCCGCCGGGTGAAGCTCTTGAGGTCGTCGTATTCGATCGCGTCCTCGGCTGAGACGATGAACCGGAACTGGTGCCGGTCGCCGTCGCATCGCTCGAGAAAGGCCGGGCCGTTGGCGCGATCATGCTGGGCGTCATAGAGGTCCCCGGGCAGGCCCTCGCGCGTGACTCCATCACGCTGCAGATACCGGAGATGGACCTGAGCACCCTTCAAGCCATGCCCGGCGAGCTTGATGAGCCGAGCCTTCACAATCACACGCCGGATCCGGAATGCAGCGTAACGGTCGCGCGAACCGAGCACACGGCCGACGCCGGCGCCGCGGCCGATCCGACTGCCATCGAAACGACTCTGACGACGTCGGCCACCAGCCACCGCGATGCCCCGCCTCACCTCACGCAGGTAAGAGCTGCGCAGCCGGCGATTGCCGATGAGGCCGAGCCGCGGCTCGAAGTCATCGTCGCGACTCATGGCGATACCCTGTGTTCAGGCCGCGGCCGACACCGCGGCGTGACGAGGCGGTACCGACACCGGAGAGATCGAGCTTCCGGCAGATCAACGGCTTGCGCACTCGTTGGAGGGAAGCGCGTGCGTTCCCTCCATCGAATCCGATGTGCAGACAGACCGATACCCGACGCACGGAGGGTGACTTTTATCTTGCTAACGCCCCGTCCAAAGTCCCCTGCCTCTCGCTCCTGCACTGACATGCGATCTCCTACGCTCTCGACTTAAGGGTGATTGCGCGCCAGCGGCACGAAGAGATGGTCCACGAACCGGTTTGTCGACCGTCCATCAGCGCCTTTGCGCACCACAAAAATCGCGTCGCCCGGACCCTGATTCTGGTCCGCGCTGAATGCATCATTCGGTGGCTTGGATGCCCGTCGGGCACGCGCTTCATTCACGAAAAATAGTGCTCGCCCCGATACAAAATCCGCCCTCGTCGACGTGTCGGCAGCCGCGAGTTGCATGCCGGCTGACGGGCTCGGCCCCTTCATCGCGAGAACGGTTGCAAGGGCATCGGAGCCGATCCGGGCGAGGTATCGGACGGTCTCAGGCAGCGGCGTGCCGTCCTGGAGATAGCGCTCGAACCGCTCTGGCCCGGCGTTATAGGCGGCGAACAGGCCGGGATAGCCGTAGCGTTGATACATGTCCGCGAGGTAGGCCGTGCCGGCGAAAATGTTGTCGCGCGGCTTGTAAGGATCGGGTCCGAGGCCCAGCCGGGCGCGCATCGCGGTGTAGGTCTCGGGCATGACTTGCATGAGCCCCATGGCGCCGGCCGGCGACGTGATCGGGGCGCCGTCGAGCGTCAGACGCCCGCCGCTCTCGGCCTTCATGACGGCACGGATCCAGGGTTGTGGCGGGCCAAAGCGCTGTGCCGCCTCGGCGATGAGCGGCTGCCAGCGGTCGATCGAATGGTCTGCGGCCAACGTGATTGGCGGCCGCAGTTCCGGTTGCGCAATGCCGGACGCAAGTGCCCCGAAGGTCAATCGCCCAAGCACTGCGAGCGTCACCGCGTCCAAATCGCAACCAGCTTGCCAAGGACCGCGCGCCGCTCGACCGGCCCGAAATATCGCCCGTCGAAGGAGTCTGGTGCGGCGTTGAGCAGGAAGACTTGGCCGCCGTGCAGAACGCGGCAGCCAGTCCACGCGGGCAACGGACGGCCGCGCGTGTCGGCCGCGAGACGCTTCGCGGCGGTGCGACTGTCGATGGTGATGATGCTGTCATGGGTGCACACGATGTCACCCGTGAGTGCAGCAACGTGCTTCACGACGGGGACATCAAAAGGCAAGTAACCGCGTTCGGCGGCGAGCGTGCGCGCTGCAGGCGGCAAGGCGGCCAAGACGAGATCGCCGCGCTTGATCTCGGCATGTAGCACGACGCCATAGAGACCGATGGGCGCGCTGGCGCTGGCATTCCAGGTGAGCCGCGGGATCGGATGCAGGGCGGCCGAAAGGCCCAGCATCGTGATGCCGAACGCGGCGCATTCAAGAGTTGTGCGCCGGCGTTGAGGCCTCGATCTCTGCATGCGGGCGATGACGCCGGAGAACGCCAGCAGATCGAATCTACGCATCGGTGGTGCGGCTCTTGGCGCGCGAGTCCGACCATGCGTCGAGCTCGGCGATGTGGTAGCGGACGTAGCGGCCGTGCTTGCGGTAGCGGGGCCCCTCGCCAGTGCGGCGCATGCGCTCAAGGGTGCGCGGCGACAGGCCGATGTAGTACGCCGCCTGCTTGGTTGAGAGGAACGGGCTGCCCTTCTTGGCGTTGACCGCGCGAGTCGCGTCGTCGTCCATGAATTCCTCGCCGGATGCACGCAGATCGCATCCACATGGGCGAGAATGAGCGCGTGGCCGGCGGCGCAGGACTGGCGAATACTCGGACTCACGTATTCGCCACTCGGAGCGATGAGGCCGGATGCGATGAGCAGAAAAAGCCCCCGCGCCGGGATCGCAGCGCGGGGG
>JAGWNF010000045.1 GCA_028871455.1 Alphaproteobacteria bacterium | reverse complement strand
GCGAGCAGAGCCGCGCCAACTAGAATGGCCGCCGCCCAAAACGTCACCAAGAACCGCTGCCAGGTCACTCGTGCCGCCGGCCGCTAGAAGTGGAAATAGATGAATTCTTGCGTGCCACGATTCCCGATCTCCATGAGCACGAAGACCGCCGCGAGTGCGGTGGCGACAGCTGACATGCGTCGCGGTGTCAGTCGGACCAGTGCCACCTCCTGACTGGTTGGGCCAAAGATCGCGAGTGCGGCGGCAAAGCCGATAATCCAACTGTGCCACGGATTGAGCGTCGTGACCGGGAAATGCCAGCCGCCGTAGCCCCCGCCGGCCATTGCCCGCAGCATTTCGGCCGCTGCGCCAAATGTGGAGGCGCGGAAAAAGACCCAGGTCAGGACGACGAAGAAGAACGTTACCGGCCACGCGGCCCAAGGCGGCAGGTGCAGGCCTTGGCGTTGCCATAGCACTACCGTTATCAGCGCCAAACCGTGCAGTCCGCCCCAGGTGACGAAAGTCCAGCCGGCACCGTGCCACAGGCCGCCGAGCAGCATCGTGGCCATCAACGCGTAAACCTGGATCGGCAGGCCATGGCGGTTGCCACCCAGCGGGATGTAAAGGTAATCGCGCAAGAAACGCGACAATGTCATGTGCCAGCGTCGCCAAAATTCTCGGACGTTCAGCGAGCGATACGGCCCGTCGAAATTATAGGGAAGCGTAAAGCCGAAAAGACGGGCGAGGCCGATCGCAACGTCCGAGTAGCCGGAAAAGTCGAAGTAGATTTGAAACGTGAACGCCAAAATCCCGAGCCAGGCGTCGCCACCGGCGAGGAGCGATGCTGGCCCCTGCGCGGCCTTGTCGAAGATGGGCGTCGCAATCTGCGCCAGAGAATCTGCAATTAGCACCTTCTTCGCCAGGCCGATAACGATAAGCACCAGCGCGCGCGCGAAAGTCTCGGCCACGTTTTCCGTCCACGGGGTCCGTGAAAACTGCGGAACGATCTCGTTATGGCGGACGATCGGACCCGCGAGAATTTGCGGGAAGAGCACGATGTAGAGCGCATAGTCCCGGAAGCTGTACAGCCGGGCGCGGCCGCGCATGCAATCGGCAAGATAGATGATGTGATGGAAGGTGAAAAAACTGATACCGAGCGGAAGGAAAACATCGAGTGGCGAAAGCGTATACCCGCCGATCCAGCTCGCCGTGTTGAGCAGAAAATTCGCGTACTTGAAAAAACCGAGGCAGCCAAGATCGCCGACGATAGCCGCAACTAAAAAGACCTTACGCTCGGTCGCAAAAAAGGCGGCCGCGGCAAACCAATTAACGATGACGCTCCCGATCAGCAGCAGGACGAAAGGAGGATTCCACCAAGCGTAGAATACGAGTGAAATGGCGATCAGATACCAAGTGCGCGTGGTTTCTTGCCGATAAACAAGAACGTAGAACACTAGAGCCGGCGGCAAAAAGCCGACCAAGAACAAATGGCTGTTGAAGAGCACTCTGGATCCGATGCGACAAGTTTTGCGTCGGTCCGATCATAATGGAACGACACCGGCTTGCGAAGCACCACGAACCGGACCGCAACCGCATGCACCCCGAGACGCTCACACCATTTAGTGAGCGCGCGACATTCTGCCTGGTCGCTATTGTATGGCGTCGGTAAAGGCTTCGAGCGTCGATTCCAGATGGCGCTCGACAAGCGCCGGCGGGCCAATTTTTGCCAAGGTATAAAGCCAGAACCAGCGCGACCAAATCGATGCACCGCGGCGGCGGCGCTGCCATTTCCAGGCACGGCCGAAAGCGCGCTCGAGCAACAATCGGCGATCCCGCCACGACAGGTCAGGATTTTCCGCGAGCAGGTAAAGCATGGCGCGGTTGTGCTCGCGGAGCATGCGCGCTTGATTGGCACTCATACGGTTGGGTGCCGTGCTCGGTCCGGCCGCGACGACGGCGCGAACTCCGGCGACGGGACGGTTGCGCGATGCTCGCATCATGAGCGCCGTATCGATGACATAGCGCAGCCGCGGATCGCCGCCGCCGACTTCCCAATAGAGGGCGCGGTCGATCAGGGTTCCCGAAAGATTGCTCGGCGAATTTTTCATCACTTCTCGGAAAAGATCGCGGCGATAGGGCGCGGCCGCCACAGCATTGAGTGGCCCGAAAGTGATCGGTTTGCCGAACTCATAGGACGTCGTCGCACCGACCGCGATTTTGGCGCCAATGCTTACCGCGGCGTCGAGCAGAATGCGCGTGGCGTAGGGTGCCAGTACGTCGTCGGCGTCGACGAATTTGATCCAAGGGTACGTCGCCGCCTGAACGCCAACGTTGGTCGCGGCAACTTGGCCCTGATTGTTTTGATGAATGGCCCGCGTATCGGTGCGACCGGCGCAGGTCCGATCAATAACAGCCGGTGACCCGTCAGTCGACCCGTCGTCGACGATTATAATTTCGCGCGTGAAGTCGCCCTCCTGCGTGAAGATCGCGTTCAACACCGCTGGCAGGTAAGGCGCCTTATTGTAGACAGGGACGACGAAGGACACGCCAGTCATGAGCGACCGCTCGGTGGCACGGCAAAGGCATCGAGCGTCGATCGCAGGAAAGGCGACGCGAGGCCCGGCGGTCCGAGCTTGGCCAACGCATAGAGCCAGAACCAGCGCGACGCGAGCGAAGCGCCCATTCTCCGGTGCTGCCATTTCCAGGCGCGGCCGAATGCGCGCTCGATAGCTGTGCGGCGCACGGTGAACGGCAGTCCCGCGGTTTCGGCAACGAAATGCATGATCGCCTGATTGGTTTCGCGCAGCATGAGGCGCTGATTGTCGGTAAGCCGGCTGCCGGGCACGTCAGAGCTCGCGCTGACAATGCAATCCACCAGCACGGGTGCCTCGCGCCACGACAATCGGAGCAGCAGCGAAAAATCCTGAATGAAGAGCCGCTCGTCGCAGCCGCCGACTTCCCAATAAAGCGCACGGTCGATCAAGGTCGGAGTCAAATTACAGGGGACGTTTCGCAGGCATTCGGCAAACAAATCGCGCCTACGAATGGCAGGCGACGGTGGTGCAACGGGAAAGGTGACGTCCTCCGGATCGCGATAAGTCATATGACCGCCGATGGCAAAGCGGGTTCCGAGCCGTCCGGCCGCGTCCAACAATAGCCGGGTCGCATGCGGGGCGAGCACGTCGTCGCCATCGACGATCTTGAGCCAAGGCTGCGTTGCCATCTTTACCGCAGCATTGGTCGCCTTGGCTGGTCCGGCATTGGCCTGCCGGATGATCCGAACGTTGGGCCGGCCGGCACACAGCCGTTCCATCACCTCGACCGATTCATCGCGCGAACCGTCGTCGATGAAGACATGCTCGCGCGCGAAGTCGCCCTCCTGGGCAAAGATCGCGCCCAGCACCGCCGGCAGGAAGCGCGCCTTGTTGTAGACCGTCACGACGAAAGAAACGCCAGTCATGGCCGAGGTATATCGTGCCGGTCGAACCGTGTCAGCCTTGCGCTGGATAGGCATTCGGACCGTTTACCGGCCGCTAAAGTCCTGGCGCCAACCGGAATCCCTCCCATATGATCGTCCGCCATGAATCGGTATGTTGCTGTCGTCGGCGTCGTCGTAATCGCGTTATCGGGCGCCGCGATCTATTGGCGCATGCAGGCTCCCGCGCCGCCGTCAGGCTTCACATCCGATCAAGACAAAGACGCCTTCATCGCCAGCGCCAAGCAATCCTGTATCGCTCAAGAGACGAACGATCCCTCGATGAAGCAAAGCGGCTATACGGAAGCGCAGATCGGGCTCTATTGCCAATGCGCAGCGGAAAAAGCCGCCGACGCGATCACGCCAGACGAAGTGCAATACATCGCTACCAAGCGGTCGATCCCGCCGAGTTTCACGGCCAAGACGCAGGCGATCGCACAAACTTGCCGCTCGGTGACATTGCCGAAACCGGCGAATCAATAGTCGGCGCCGCCGCGCAACCGCGCCCCGCTCTCGACCATAAAATGCTTTGCCACGGGTGGAGCGTGCTCTAGGGTCCCGCGAATGCCGATCATCGGTGAACTCACCGAATTCTACCGCGAGGAGGGCATTGAACTCTGCGCGGGCCTCGCACCCAATCATGCCGATGGCCTGCCTTGGGCGCCGTTCACGTGGTTCTGCCGTAATGGCAAGAGCGTAACGGGAAATCTCGGCATCGCCGTGCAGGAGATCTATTTCCTCGAACACGTGCTTGCGGCCTTCACACCCGCCCGCGCGCTGATCATCGGCAATTCGATGGGCTGGAGCACTCTGGCGTTGGGTGTGCTCATGCCGCACGGCAAAGTCGTCGCGATGGACATGGCGCCCGATCCGCAGATGCGCGAGGGCTTGGCATTGACGAACCGTATCGCAGCGCGACATGGATTGCCGGTGCGGGCCGTCCAGGGCACGTCGCCACAGGACGTGGCAACTGTCATCGATCGTGAGCTCGGCGGATCGATCGACTTCGCGTTCATTGATGGCTTGCACACCAACGAACAGGTGGTTCGCGATTACGCCGCGGTTCGCGCCAAGGCGACGCCGGGCGCGGTGTTTCTGGTCCACGACGTGGCGCTGTTCGATATGCACGCTGGCATGACCGAGATCGGCAAGCTGGCTGGCCGCGCGCCGAAGCTATTGCTCGGCACACCATCGGGCATGGCAATCCTCTTTGACGAGTCGGCACATCCGGCGTTGGCGCGAGCAGTCGCCGCTTTCGCGCCGCCGGAATCTGCGATCAAGGTCGTGCGCCAGGCGGCTTGGGATCGTCGCCACCGCCATCTCGCACGTTGGCGCCGCAGTATTAAAAAGCGTGTCGACCGAGTGCGCGAGTTATCTTGACGCCTGACGCCGCCTAGGTGCCACACGCGGGCCGCTCGGATAGCACGATGGCGTCCCCACGGGGATTCGAACCCCGGTTTGGGCCGTGAGAGGGCCCCGTCCTAGGCCTCTAGACGATGGGGACGCAGCGCCGCACTATTTAGACGCATGCGAAGTACCGCGCAAGACTTGACGCGGGCATCCGCTGGGTGTGGTGCACGATGGTAGACATG